>CAZQXK010000007.1:0-78294 GCA_964597345.1 uncultured Thermodesulfobacteriota bacterium
TCCGATCCTACAAAAACCAGCCCTGTTCGAAAAGGGGGTTCTTACGAGGGCATCATCATTCCTTATTTGAAATGAGCCATTGCTTTTCTCATGTCATCATCGATGTCGTTGAACAGATCGTCGAGTTCGCTCTTGAACTCTGCCCAGACGCTTTCATTTGTTTTTTCTATTTCATTTGCTTTGGAGGTCACTTTCTTTTGCTTGGTTCTTCCGCAGAATTTGTGGGTAAATCTCAGGCCGCCTTGGGCTGAGCGGCTAACGAAGTGCTAAAAAAGCGCATTGAACACAAGCCCTAGTAGCAAATACATCATACCGGTGATGATAAATACCATCAGAATGTTGAATATGAATCCAGCACGTGCCATCTCTGGTATGCTTATTAGTCCGCTGCCATAGACAATGGCATTTGGAGGCGTGGCAACAGGAAGCATGAATGCGCAACTGGCACCCACAGCGGCTGGAATCACAAGAAACAAAGGGTCTTTACCCATGGCAATCGCCACTGAGGCGAGAACAGGCAAAAAAGCAGCGGCCGTTGCCGTGTTGCTCGTTATTTCCGTGAGAAAAATAATAACCAGAAGTGAAGACATGATCAGAACGATTGTCGGAAGCCGGTCAAGTCCACCAAGTGACATCCCAATCCATTCTGCTAAACCGGTGTTTGTTATTGCTGCCGCCAGACTCAGCCCTCCCCCGAACAATATCAGCACCTCCCAGGGAAGCTTTTTGGCATCCTCCCAGCGTAGAACAAACACCCCCTTTTTAAAATCAACAGGCAGTAAAAACATTACGATGGCAGCAAAAATCGCGATACCAGTATCCGAAAGATTGGGAATGTAAGTTTCAAGCATCGGCCTGGTTACCCAGAGAATGGCTGTAATTCCAAAAACGATACCCACCATTTTCTCCGATCTGCTCATGGCGCCGGCTTTTTGAAGTTCTTTTGCGATCATCTCCGCTCCCCCCGGAATTTCTTTCAGTCGCAGCGGGAAAACGACCCGGGTCAGCACAAAAAAAACAACCGGTAATGTTACGACCACGATGGGTATGCCGATCATCATCCACTGGGCAAAACCGATTTCCACATCATGGTTGTCGAGCATGTAGGCGGCCATCAGGGCATTTGGGGGCGTACCGATCAGCGTTCCGATGCCTCCGATATTACAAGCATAAGCCAGGCACAGCAGCATCACCAGCGAAAATTGCGAATTCAAATGACCCGTTTTCAACGCTTTTTCGTCTTCAACCAGTGAAATGACGGATAACGCTATGGGCAGCATCATCATAGCCGTGGCCGTGTTACTGACCCACATGCTCAGAAAGGCTGCCGCCAACATAAAGCCGAGGATGATCGAGCTCGGGCGGGTACCGACCCGACTGACGATATTCAGTGCGATTCGCCGGTGCAAACTGGTTTTTTCCATGGCAAGCGCAAGGATAAATCCTCCCATGAACAGATATATCAAAGGGTTGGCAAACGGTCGGGTGGCCTCGGCGACCGATCCGACCTTCAGTATCGGAAACACGACAATGGGCAGCAAAGCAGTGGCAGGAATGGGAATTGCCTCCGTCACCCACCAGATAGCCATAAACAAGGCCACACCCACCACTGCCCATGCCTCCTGCGCCAGACTGTCAGGTACGGGCATCAGCAAAATCAGCATAAAAGCCGCCGGTCCGAGAAACAGCCCCACGCGTTGCCGCATGCCGTATTCAGCATCCGATTGTTTCGACATTACTGATTTTTCCCGCTTTCAGGCGTCATGTGCGTACCTTGTTTTACTTAAACCTCGAACCGGCCGATTTTACAGCCTCCCCGAGTGAGTGCCACGCAAGCTCAACGCCTGTTTTAAGATCTTCCCAGGCGCCTTCGCCAGCTTCCTTGAGTTCCTTAAGTTTCTCTTGAGCGTATTCCTGTTTTGCCCGTAACTCCTCTGTTCGCTTGTAATACTCAATCTTTACGTTGGCATCTGCCTTGTCGGCTTTTGCCTTCATCTTATCAATTTGCCTGGATGGTGGACACGACCTCACGAACACCTTCGGTTTCCAAGGCCAAAGCGATGGCCTTGCCGATAAATTCGGGAGAAGCGACCGTGCCGGAGAGCGTAACGCGGCCTTCTGTTGTGGCAACCGAAATACTGAGGGCCGAAAGATCCGGATCGGCCGCCAGTTTGGTCTTAATGACCGCGGTAGCTCGCGTATCGAGTGCCGCATCGTTTGCGGCTTCTCCAATGTCTCGCGCTTTCCGCCGCAACACCTTTCCTTGTTCGACCAGTTCCTGGCGGATATCCTCGGGTCGCAGTTCCAGCGCTTCGATCTTGGCGGCCAGTGCCTGCTTGGCCTGTTCAGAGGCCGCGCGGGCAGATTCCATAGCCTTCTCAGTCTGCGCGGCAGCACGGTCCTCTGCCTGCTGAACAGCCGGGTTACTCCTGTCGACGGCAAAATACCAAAGTACAGCGCCGCCTATAATAATTCCAACCAAAACGCCGATAACAAATGTCTTCATCCTTCTCCTCCTTTTCGGGATTCATTTTGATTTATAGTCACTCCATGCTTACTGGCGCATGTACGCCTGAGAAACACGCGCAAAAGGTTTATCATTATCAAAAGGCGCAGGATCTTAAAACCGCCGGCCGTCGAGCCGACACCGCCGCCAACTGCCATGGTTAAGATCAGTACAAGCTTGCCGGAGGCATGGAGCTGCGATACATCCATGCTTGAGAAACCCGCTGTGGTCTGGGCGGAAAAAACGGCAACCGGTGCATGATGAAGCGCCTGCATCCATCCGACGTCTTGTGTCGCGACCAGGCAGATGCCAAGCAACAGGCTCATCAACCCGCCCATGATCAGTAGCCCGCGCAATTACAGCGCGTCGGTGGCCGGTCGAGGGCCTTTTTTATACAGCGTGGAATAGAAACTCAGGGGCACCGCGCCCGCCAGGCAGACCAGGATAACGGAATAATGAACAATCGGACCGTCCAAGGCAGCCAGACTGGTCTCATGAGGTGCAAACCCTCCGGTGGAGACCGACGCCATCGTATAGAGCATCGCGTCGAAAAATCCGACCCCCTCGACCCATAAAAGCAGAATGCCGGCTCCGGTCAGCGTGGCATAAACGACCAGCACCCGGTGCGCATGGGCTTTCGTGCCGCCCACCAGATCGTCTTCCATGGCTTCGGTGAAAGCGATTCTTTTGGCCGTGGTCCCCGGCCGGAAAAGCAGGGCAAGAGAGAAAACCACGATGCCGAGGCCGCCGTACCACTGCATCCAGGTGCGCGCGAAAAGAAACGTCTGCGGCATCCCCTCCGGTCGTTTCACCGTGCTGAGACCGGTGGTGGTGGCCGCCGAGACGGCTTCAAAGAAGGCATCGGGAAAAGACAGCCCGGAACCCATCATAGGCAAAGACATCACCAGCAGCGTTACGAGGAACATGAACGCCACAAGGACCATGGCTTCGTTGATCTGAACCTCCCCGGGTGCGGGCATCCTCCCGAGGATTCCGCCAGTGCCTGCCAGTGCGACAATGACGATCGCGTACCTGAAAGCGATCGGCGTCTCACCATGGGTCAGCGATACGACAAGCGGCACCACCGTCAGCGCAGCGACCACCAGGCAGAGCTGTCCGAAATACTTTCCCAGGACCGGGAAGCGGACCGCATAGCTGAGACCGGCTGCTTGTTTCGGCATGCTATTCACCTCCCCTTCCTTTCGTTTGTCCTGGTTTTCTCATCCCGCCCATATGGCAACCGTTTCTCCGGGCATGAAAATCGCATTATCCTCTGATGTTATCCCTTCCTCTGAAGACAGGACGATTTCCTTTTTCCCAAGCTCCGGACATGGAATCCGTTGGGACGTATCCGCGAAATTACAGGCCACCGATACAGATCCGCGCGTCATGATCAGCCATTCAGCCGTCTCGTCGAAGCGCACGTCCATTCGGTCCATCCGCCCATCGCTCAATGCCGGTAATTGGCGGCGCAGCCTGATGAGGGACCGATGCCAATCAAGGATTTTGTCATGGGGATCCCGCCTCAATTCGTCCCAATCGAGCCTGGAGCGGAGAAAGGTTTCTTCTTTTTGCGGATCGGGGATTTTATCGGTCTCCCGAAGAAAGGCGGCAAACTCTTCACGCCGTCCTTGTTTCACGGCTTTGCCCAATTCCGGATCCTGGTGATCAGTAAAATATAGAAAAGGGGTTGAAGCAGCCCACTCCTCCCCCTGGAACAACATGGGCACGAAGGGGGCGGTCAATACCAGGGCCGCCCCGATCTTGAGCCTGCCCTGCGAAAGCAAATGGCTGGTTCGTTCACCCATGGCGCGGTTGCCCACCTGATCATGATTCTGAAGGCAGCCCACAAAGCGGTGGCCGGACAGCCCTGTTGCCGGCCGGCCATGAGTCCGGCGCCTGTAATGGGAATAGGACCCGTCATAAACGAGTCCCCGGGTCAGGACCTTGGTCAGGTGGACCAAACTCCCGAAGTCCATGTAGTATCCGTCCCGCTCGCCGGTAAGGGTGGCATGCAGGGCGTGATGCAAGTCCTCATTCCATTGGGCGTCGATTCCATATCCACCAAGCTCCCGCGGACGCACTACCCGGGGATCATTGAGGTCGCTCTCGGCGATGAGCTTCAGGTGCCTGCCCAGGTGGGATTCCAGGTCATTCACTTCACTCGCGAGTTGCTCAAGAAAATGGATTGCAGAAGTGTCTATTATCGCATGCACCGCGTCGATCCGCAGCCCGTCCAGGTGATAGTCCCGGAACCACATCAAGGCGTTATCGATAAAAAAACGCCGCACCTCATCGCTAAAAGGACCGTCCAGATTCACCGCTTCACCCCAGGGCGTGGCATAGCGTCCGGTGAAGTAAGGCCCGAATCGGCCCAGGTAGTTGCCTGCCGGGCCGAGATGATTGTAGACCACGTCCAGAATCACGGCGAGCCCGCGGTTATGGCAGGCATCCACCAGCCGTTTGAGTCCTTCGGGTCCGCCATAGGCGTGATGGGGGGCGAAGAGGTCTACCCCGTCGTAACCCCAACCCCGTTCGCCTGAGAATGCCGCTACAGGCATGAGCTCCACATGGGTGATTCCAAGGTTGACCAGATGGTCCAGTCGCTTTGCGGCGCCGTCGAACGTTCCTTCAGGGCTGAAGGTGCCGATATGAAGCTCGTATATGATCGCCGCAGAAAGGGGAGGCGGCTGCCAGTTCGCATCGGTCCAGAGGAATTTTCTATGATCCACGATTCGGGATGGGCCATGAACCCCTTCAGGCTGCCACATGGATCGAGGATCGGGCAAGGTCGTACCTTCGTCCAGGACAAACGCATAGTCCACCCCGTGTTCGGCAAGAAGGGTATCCACCTGCCACCATCCGTTTGGACCTTTCTCCATGTCAAGGCGGCTGCTTTCGATCTCGATCTCTATGCGCCGGGCATCGGGCGCCCAGACCTTGAGCCTTCCCATATAAATCTACTCCTTTGAAATAAGGGCCACAGGAAAACGGGCCAGGATATCCCGAAGCATCGCTTTCCCGTCCTTGATCCTATCACCCGTCAAATGGTTGTGCCACTGACCTTCAGGGATTTCCAGCCATGTGTCTTGCCATTCGCCGTCCATGGTGAGCATTAACCGGGGAACCACGGCCCCAACGTTTTCGCCCCGGAAGAAGGCGACAACGTGGTCCGCCTTTTGGCCCAATGCTTTCATGGGCCGATAGTCCCCTGAAAGAAAAACCTCCGGCAACCGCTTGCGCAATTCCAGGGATTTATGAATAACCCACAACTTAGGTAAACCATCATCCATCCTTGCCATGATCTCCTCCGGAGAAAGCTTCCCCAGTTCAGACAGAAGCAGGCGGCGGAGGTCAAAGTCAACGGGCCTGCGGTTATCGGGGTCCACCAGGCTCAGGTCCCACAGCTCCGTACCCTGATAGAAATCGGGAACACCGGGCGCAGTCAATTTTATGAGTACCTGGGACAGGGAGTTGATCCTGCCGGGCTCAACCAAGGAAGAGACAAACTTTTCCAGGTCGGAGCGGAATTCCCGATCATCAAGAACCGCCTTCACGAATTCGAGAAAGGCCTTTTCGTAGTCTGTATCAGGCTGTGTCCAGGAAGTGTGGACCTTGGCCTCCCGGGCCGCTTTTTCCATGAAAGTGAGAACCCGCTCTGTCTCGATGGGCCATGCCCCCACCAGGATCTGGTAGAGAAGGTATTCCGCGTTTCGATCCGGAACATTCCCTTGGCGGTATTTCTCATTATGTATTGACCAGTGCCTGACCGCTTCCTTCCATGCCCTGGGGATTTCCGAGAGGAGGGTCAGCCGGGCTCTCACGTCTTCGCTCCGCTTGGTATCGTGGGTGGAGGTGGCGAGCATAGCATGAGGGTGGCAGTTTGCAGACTCAATCATGACCTGGTGAAAGTCTTCTAAGGAAACCCTGAACCGGGAGGGATCTCCGCCCACTTCATTGAGGCATATCAAACGATTGAAACAATAAAATGCCGTATCCTCGATCCCTTTGGCCGTGGCAGGTCCGCTCAGTTGCTGAAAGCGCATGACCCATTCGGTTTCCAGGTCTCCCCGACGTTCCAGGAGAAGCACGCTTTTGAGAAAATCGAACAGTTCGGGATCAAGCTCAGGGCGCAGGGTTTTGGCGGTCTTTGTTGCCTCGCTAATGACCCTCCTGTCTTCCTCCCTGACGTCTTCATTCCCTCTCACATATGTTCGATAGACAGGAAAGCAGGCGATAAATTCCCTGATGGCCTCGTTGATCTCCCAGCGGGTATAGTCTCGGTAGCGGCGATGCCGCTCGCAGACCTGCACCATCAGGTCGGTCAAACGGTTCACGTCGCTGGCAAGAAGCTCATGCAGGACGCGATGTTTTTTCTCCCTGGCAATGATGGTGTAGTCTGTCTGCTCTCCGGTAAATGCCGCGTAGAAATCCGTCAAGGGTTTTTCCCCTGCGGGGTCGATGAAAAGGCCTCCCAGCAGGTTCAGGAAGTCATAACCCGTGGTACCCTCCACCGGCCATGGGTCAGGTAGATGTTCGCCCGGATGGAGGATCTTTTCCACCACGATCCAGGCCTCGGGCGCCGCTTCCCGAAGCCGTTCAAGATATTGCTCCGGATCTCTGAGCCCGTCCGGGTGATCGATTCGAACGCCGTCAAGTACGCCTTCATTCAGCCATTTAAGGATAAGCCGATGGGTGTCGGCAAAGACATTTTTGTCTTCTATACGCATACCGATGAGGGTGTTAATGTCAAAAAAGCGCCTGTAGCCCAGATCACGGGCTGCGGCGCGCCAGAAGGCCAGGCGATAATTCTGTTCATCCAGGAAGGCGTCCAGAAGATCGGGAGATGCATTGACCTCCTCAACAACCTCATCCACAGCGATGCAGGTCTCCTGAGATTCATCGAGCGCCTGGGTAAGCAGGTTCTGGATAAAGGTCCAGTTTCGGCGCCGGCGACGGGTGTTTTCAAACTCATGGGCCTTTGGAATGGGAAGATGGCTCAGGGCATCGACGATGAATGCAACTTTTTCGGAGCCTGAAACCCTGACTGCCTGATCCAGTATTCCTGCAAGCGAGCCCGGGGCCGCGGGTAGCATGTGATCATGGTATTGGATGGAAAAACAGCCTTTCTCATGGACCAGCTGGATCTCTCCCGCCTCGAGTACCCGACCGTAATGGTCCCCTAAAATGGGTAAAAGTATTTTGTTGGCTAACCGCTCTTCGGTGGGATTCCAGTTCACGTCAAAGTAGGCGGCATAGGGGCTGGAGGGACCGTCTTCCAGTACATCCCGCCACCAGGCGTTTTCCGGACCTGTAATGGCCATGTGGTTGGGAACCACGTCCAGGATCTGCCCCAAACCCCACTCTTGCAAGGCCGAGCATAGCGTCTGATGCCCTTCTACACCGCCCAGCTCTTCGTTGACGCGCCCGGTGTCCACCACGTCGTATCCATGTGTGCTCCCTTTTGCGGCCTGGAGATAGGGAGAGGCATAGAGATGGCTGACCCCAAGGGCCGCGAGATAATCCGTCAGGGCGGCGGCGTCCTGGAATGTAAAGCCGGGATGAAACTGGAGCCGGTAGGTAGCCCGAGGAATTTTTATCATTTCACTCCTTCCTCATGAGCAAGACCAGGGATCGGCCTTGGACAGGGATTTCCTCACCGGCGACCAGGGCCTTTTCTTCTTCGATGAAGCCTCCATCCGCGGTGTCGAGCACCCGGACCCACTGTTTGCCCCATTCCGGGCCGGGAAGTGCAAAGGGGATCGATTCATAATGGGCGTTGAAAAGAAC
This sequence comes from uncultured Thermodesulfobacteriota bacterium, assembly GCA_964597345.1. Classification (GTDB taxonomy): domain Bacteria; phylum Desulfobacterota; class Desulfarculia; order JACQYL01; family JACQYL01; genus CAZQXK01. The sequence goes on from CAZQXK010000007.1 coordinate 8,297, forward strand.
CAGGAAAGAGTCGTCAACGATTTTCTCGCCGCGTACATCCGGATAGGGTATAGCCCTGCCGTTCAAGAAAACGGCGATGGACCTGGCAAATCCCTCGCCCCAGTTCTCTTCGGCCATCTCGATGCCATCCGGTATGAACCAGCCGATGTCCTCCACCCCGCTGCCGTGGATGGCCCTGCCGAAGAACCAGCCCCGGCGCATGAAGACCGGGTGCTCCAACCTGAACCGGATGAGATCCCGGGTGAACGCCAGAAGGGTATCATCGGTTTTCTCCCAGTCAAACCAGGAGATCTCGTTGTCCTGGCAATAGCCGTTGTTATTTCCCTTTTGTGTGCGGCCCATTTCATCCCCGCCAAGGAGCATGGGGACCCCTTGGGAGAGAAAAAGGGTTGACAGGAAATTGCGCACCTGTTTGGAGCGAAGTGCCAGGACGTCGGCATCATCCGTAAAGCCCTCCTCCCCGCAGTTCCAGGAGCGGTTGTCGTCTGTCCCGTCCCTGTTATCCTCCCCGTTGGCCTCGTTATGTTTCTCGTTGTAGGAGACCAGGTCGTGGAGGGTGAACCCGTCATGGGCCGTGATGAAATTTATGCTGGCGTTAGGCCTTCTGGTGGTGCTTTCATAGAGGTCCGAGCTACCCGTGAACCGGAAGGCGAATTCGGCCAGGGTCCGATCCTCGCCGCGCCAGAAATCACGGACACAGTCCCGGTATTTGCCATTCCACTCCGACCACAGGGGAGGAAAATTACCTACCTGATAGCCCCCTTCCCCCACGTCCCAGGGCTCGGCAATGAGCTTCACCTGGCTGACCACCGGGTCCTGCTGGACCAGGTCGAAAAAGGCGGAGAGTTTGTCCACCTCGTGGAGCTCCCGGGCGAGAGTGGAAGCCAGGTCGAACCGGAATCCGTCCACATGCATCTCCATCACCCAGTAACGGAGGGAATCCATGATGAGCTGGAGCACGTGGGGGTGCCGCATGTTCAGGCTGTTTCCGGTACCTGTATAATCCATGTAATAGCGGGGATCATCATCCATAAGGCGATAATAGGCTGCGTTGTCGATTCCCTTGAAGCAAAGCATCGGTCCCAGGTGGTTTCCCTCTGCGGTGTGGTTATACACAACGTCCAGGATCACCTCCAGGCCCGCTTCGTGGAAGGTCTTGACCATCTGCTTGAACTCCTGGACCTGCTGACCGAGTTGGCCCCTGCTCGCGTATCCGTTATGGGGGGCAAGATATCCGATGGAGTTATATCCCCAGTAGTTGCGAAGGCCCCGTTCCAGCAGGTGCGCGTCGTGAATGAACTGATGAACGGGAAGAAGTTCTATGGCCGTCACCCCCAGTCTGGCGAGGTAATCGATGGCCGCCGGATGGGAAAGTCCCGCATATGTCCCTTGGATTTCAGAGGGGATGCCGGGATGGCGGGCAGTGAAACCCTTTACATGGACCTCGTAGATGATGGTCTCGTGCAAAGATCTTCCGGGCGGGTGGTCGTTTTCCCAGGCAAAAAAAGGATTGATCACCACGGACCTGGGAACAAAAGGCGCGCTGTCATCCTCGTTGAGGGATCCTTCCGGGTCCTTGAATTGATAGGGAAAGACGGCCTCATTCCAATGGACCTCGCCTTCCACCGCCTTCGCATAGGGATCCAGCAGGAGTTTACGGGGGTTGCACCGGTGGCCGTGCTCGGGCGACCAGGGGCCGTGAACACGGAAACCGTAGCGCTGCCCCGGTTCCACGTCCGGAAGGTATCCGTGCCAGCAGAAACCGGTGACCTCGGGAAGGCCCACGCGGTTCTCAGCCCCGGCTTCATCAAATAGACATAATTCTACTTTCTCGGCCACCTCCGAAAATACCGAAAAGTTGGTCCCCACACCGTCGTAGGTGGCGCCTAAGGGATAAGGTTTCCCAGGCAATAGTTTCATTTCAATCCATCCCCCTTTTCTATTGTTCTTTCTTTACTAAAGTTTAGAGCCATGTAGGTTCCCCGGTCGGTTTACGAGAAGATGGGTCTCCATGACGGGTTGAATATCCGTTGGCGCAAGGTCTCGATTTGTGTGAGGAAAGCCGGATATCAGGCGGCGCGCCCGTACTCCTCCCGCAACCGCTCATAAACCCGTTTGGCCGTATGCCTCTGTTTGACCGGCCGCTTCGTGTCCTCCTCCATCTACTGCCCGATCAGTTCCACGAACGGTCCTATCGCACGCTTCAGCCTTGGCTTCTCCAGCGTATACACCGGAATCCCCGGATCATCAATCGCCTTCCGAACCGTCTTTCGGCTGTGCCCCGTCTCCCGTGCTATCCGGCGAATCGACTTGCGTTTCACAAAATACTCCCTCCGAATCACGTCCTTCTGCTCCACCGTAAGCATCTCCTCCAACCCCCTGGCCTTGGCTCTCATCTACACAGCCTATCGGCCAAAGGGCTTCTACGGTGGTCCCCTTTCAAATGTCCATTACCTACTGAAATGGTCCCCTTTTAAATGAAGCAATCCGGAATCATGCGGCGACTCCCTCAAACCAACTTATTCACCACCCTCAAGCCCAAAAGGGGGGACATAAAGTGATTCCGAGGGGGATAAGTAACCTGATCATTGACAAAAGGTGCGTGAAAACAACGCTCCGCATAACCGGCTGGCAATGAAGCGCAGAGGCACTGCCAGTCCGAGTTGGCGCGGTTGTTGAAGATCATATTTGAATCAGCTTCTTCCCCAAACGCCTTGCCTTTGCCGTCAAGGATGACGAAACCTCTTTTGACTTCTTGGTTCCTGGCTTCGTTATAGTACCCACAGTCTTGTAACCTCCGTAGTGTAACACCTCTTTGACGGATCGTATGGCCCCCCTACTCTCGGGAACAATGAAATTGAAGGGCCACGGTGTCGTGCATGCAGTAACGACCACCGCACGCTTCCCTTTCTGCCTTGGAACTGGCATACCACCTGGGCTTTCCCCCATGAATACTGGAATGTTACGGTCGAAAAGAAGCTTCAGCGGTGCGCACATGTTCCCCCAGTGCGTCGGTGTACCAATGACCAAGGCATCGGCCTCCTGAATCTTTTTACCCACTATGTGCGCATCATCTTCAGGGAGGATACATGACTCTTCTTCTCGGCAGACCATGCAGGCTGTGCAGTACTTCATATTGAGTTTGCATACATCAATCCACTCGATTTCATGCTCGACTGATAGAGGTTCGGTTAAGGCTTTGAGGAGTGAAGAAACCGTTCCGTCTTTTCGGGGACTTCCGTTGAGCACCAATACTTTCAACGTCCTATCTTTCCTTCCAACGCCCCAATTAACCAGCTGGCAATGGAGTGCAACGGAATTGCCAGACCGAGTTGATGCGGTTGTTATGCCCTTCTGACATTCAGGACTCCAATTTCAACTCCATTCTCGTTTTGAATCTTTGGAGGATCTATTTCTTTTCCGTCATGAAACACAGTCCATGGTGGGCCATCACCATCTTTAGTCTTCCCGTTTTTATCCTGCTTGCCTTTATTCCACACAGAAATGACCCAACGATGTTTTTCGGATAGAAATTTCCTTTTGAGCTCCATTTCAAACCGCGTCATACGGTCATGGATGGGATTAAGGATAACATTGGCCTGATCGGGGATGGCCTTTCGCAACCCGAATGTGTCATGTATCTTTTTATCTTCTTTTGAATACTTGACGCCGTTTGTCTCTCCACAGAGCAGTACGCAACAATTGCCCATAATACGTTTTGGCACTTCATGTTTTACGAAGTGGACAAGTTTATCTTGATGCATGCCCGTAATAGTTCCGAATGACTGACAAAATTCGTACTCATCCCAACTCGATGCGGAACGATAATAGACGACGTAGCGATCTGCCTTTCGAGTTGCCCCATCCTGAAACTCTTCAAGAAGAATGGTTCTTATATTCATTAAATCATTAAGCGCAGCACGACAATTATAGTCATTCCGTGGAATAATGCTGAACGATGAAAATAAAACTGTGTCGCAGCCTTTATCGTCAAGTCGCTTTAGTACACAAGGGAACGAATGACTGAAATCCCTGCGCCTATTGGGAAATTGTAGTTGATAATTCCGAGAGACTATACCGATCTTGCAAATGTGGAGATCTGGCTTCGGTCCGGATAAAGCAATTGTCGATTGGACGATAGTGCTTCGATGCTTTGTCACAGTCAGCCTCCATAGGTTTTGTATAAGATAATGTCTCTGAATGCTTCAAGATCAGATTTCTTTTTTGGATCAAGTGAGCACCACACCAAGTCGCGTGAATACAAGCGGACTGTTTTCCCTGTTTCCCAAAGCTGGGGTACAAAGTCCCTGAGAGTGTCATACCAAGCCCGTTGTTCATCTCGGTAAGGAGGGTCATTATCCCGCTTATTCAGCTCTCGACATAATTTGCGCCATCTATCAATGGAGAAGCCATAATGCACCTTATTTGGATAAAGACTGAGCGCAATCTCTCGTAGTTTAGTGAAATGCTGTGATTCGTCAAATTCAATGATGGTACGCTCGTTAGGGATGAAGAAATCGACTCTTGGCAACCTCTTGGCTTTCACAAACTCGTAATGGCCCCTGTGTTTTTGAAGTGCTTGATAAACGAGTGATAGGTCTGCATAAATAGTGGTATTCATTAAGTCCTCTATCCTGGAGGCGAACTGAATGTCGTAGTCAACGTGAACCTTATCATAGATCGTAGCAAGCAAACTACGAATGGTTTGTTTACAGTCTCTGCAACGCTCATTGTGTGAGTGTGTCATCAGTCGATGTCTTCTTGGGCATAACAATAATTAGAGGGATCCCTATAAGATGGAGGCTTTTTGCTTTCTGGCCGCACAAAACGCCTCAAGATATTGCATAGCTGGAGGGAAATTGGGTATAAATCATCGTACTCTTCACGTCATTGTGGCGGAGAAGTTCCTCCACGGTGCTGATGTCATAGCCGCTGAATCATTTTACAGGTCTTAGTGTCGGGATCAGTTCATATCTTTCGCCCACAGCGACAGGGATCGGTGGCAGCCATTTAAGGACAAGGCGGCGTTTGTCCGGTTCTTTCATCGGGCCTGTCCAGAAGCTGTGCCAGTGCGCAACCCGGACATGGGGTTTAGGGCTTCCATGCGTCCCGCCTTTGTATTCGCTTCGTGTTTCTGCTTCAGCTTTTCGGAGCGCAACGCCTAGCCGGTAGCCTGTCTCCCAGATTACAGGTTTCTCTTTTGCAAAGAGCCGCAAGCCTTTTTTCGTCTTCACAGGCATTGGGCGAGTCGGGCGGCTGTTGTCCTTTGATCGTACATCGGCTCCTATGGAGCATAAGTACAGCACTAAGTTTACCATGGGCGCGACTGCTTTTGATGCGGTATCAAGCTCGTCCTTGCTCATGACCAGCAAATGATCCTGTTCCGGTGAGCCGAAGCGCATGTTCTGTCTTCTTGAGTATTCCATTGCGTCTTCAATGGATTCAACAAGGCCCTCGGCGCGGAGATGTATCGGGAAGGGGACAAGGCCGTTCGGTAGCTCGATTCCTGCCGCCCTATACGGAGCATGGCTGTCGTCGGTGTCAAAAAGCAGGCGCAGCTCTGAATGGCCTTCATTCACGTCGTATTCCAGTTGCGCGAAAAAGCCTACGAGTTTGTATTTGTAGAATTCCAGTCCGGGCGCAGGGATATAGACGCACCATTCAGGAAGATGGTAGAGCAAATGGACCGGCAGTTTTCCATCGAGGGGTGTTGCTGCGATGCTCTCAAACAGTGTCTCGTCGAAATGGTAGATGCCTTTTGTGATGCGCCAGGCGGAAAGTGCAGCGACCCTGCCGATGTCAAGGCCGGCTTTTGAGCCGTAGGGGATGCGGTTATCCCCGCCGCCGCTTACAATGGCGTAGCTTGCTGAAAAGGGTGCGAAGCACCAGTGCGGCCAGTCGCCGAGCTTTTTCCGCTCAGCGCGGAACATGTCCATCATACGCCAGGCGTGCGGGTATCTGCGGCTGATTGTTGCAAGATGGGACTCGAGCCGGGCGATGAGGGATTGCATAGGTTTTTCGGCCGGGGTTTTGCTCGTCATTGGCCTGAGCCTCACAAACTGCATAACGCATGGTTGAAGAAGGCTGCAGAACAGGTTGTTGCACAATCGACAACAGTGGCAATGCTTTCGCGTTTACACCTTCTCGCCGAAGCGTTTTTCTACGAGCGCGTCCGCCTCGGCTTCAATCTTCAGTTCGTTCAAGGCGTCCTGCGGGACGATGGCGATGATTTCTTCGTAACGTTCCCGTGACAGGCCGGTTCCTTTCCACGGCCGTGCAGAGAGGTACTGTTTCTTCGTGATCCCGAGCCGTTGCCAGGGCTTTAATCTAAGCTCCCGGATTGACAAGGCCTTTTCTCCATCGTATAGCCTGCAACAAAGGCTTTCCTGCTTCGAGGTTTCGAGATGGCTTACCTAACGCCGTACTCGATGGCCGGTCTTTTCATGGCGGTCTTTTTCGGGCTTTACCAGCCTGGGTACGTTCAGATGCGCTCGAAACTGAAAACCGTCTCCCTACCCACGCTCCTTTCTCAACTCCAAAGAATCAAAGTGGGGGAACTGGAAACCAGCGCCACCAAAACCCGTGTCGTAACCCGTCGCACGGATGAACAGAAACACAGGCTCGCCTTGATCGGAGCGCCCCCTATTCCATCGTCCCTGCCATGATGAAAGGCTTGTAGTATAGAAACCGCCCCACCGAAATACTTAACTACTTGATATTCTTATGGTTATATCGCACAAACTGTCAAACTTCGGCGGGCCTGAAGCGACATCGGCTGGATCGATTCACAACTCAGGGAAAGGGCGCGAATGGCGAGGACTCTTGACGTTCCCTGAGTGCGGGTATATCTTGACATAAATTATGTATATACAGAGTCATGCGCCTGCGTAACCGCCGTTCCCTTCCGGCATGGCGAGGAGGTTAACGTGTACAACTGGAAATGCACCGCATGCGGGTATACCACCGAATCGGAGCGATGCCCCTCCTGCAAATACGCCAACTGCAGAGGGTGCCACATCCTGGAATACGCCGACAACCCCCCCGGCAGGTGCCCTTCCTGCCGGCAGAATACCCGCTTCGTGGATCTGGACGAACAAGCCGTCCATTCAGGGGGTCATGTCGCCTGAACACCGGATCTTTTCTCCAGCGGCACGGCTCTATGCCGGGGGAAGGCGACCGCCGGAGAGAGGAGATCCTTCGGAGCCGTCTGATCGCCCCTTCGGGGCCGTGGCTGTTCGGAAAGCCGGCAGCCCTCCGATCCAAGCTCAATCCCTTGCTTCAGGAGAATCGTTCGCGCGGCGTTGTGAGACGAAAGGCAAGAGGTTTCCTATTCCCGGCGGATGAAGATCGGGAATGCAACCCGAAACACGGCTTCGCCGCGGGGGAGATGGCGGAGAGGGTGGGATTCGAACCCACGTGCCGGTTATGAGCCGACAACCCGATTTCGAGTCGGGCCCGTTACGACCACTTCGGTACCTCTCCGCGCCGTAAAAGGCAACCAAAACAAACGCGCCGGCATCTATCTCCGCCGCGCTTCAAAAAATCCCTGCACGACACGCCGGCATTCCTCTTCCAGCACGCCCGCAATCACCTCCACCCGGTGATTGAGCCGGGGATCGTACAGGAGCCGATGCAGCGAATCCACGGCTCCGAACCGCAGGTCCGGAGCGCCGTACACCAGCCGCCGGATGCGTGCGTGGAGCAGGGCCCCCGCGCACATGATGCAAGGTTCCATAGTGGCATAAAGCGTACAGTGGATCAACCGGTAATTGCCGGCGGTTTGAGCGGCCCGGCGAAGAGCCAGGATTTCGGCGTGCCCCGTAGGATCCATGAGGGATACCGGTGCGTTACAGCCCGTTCCCAGCACGGAGCCGGACCCGGACACCACCACGGCTCCCACGGGAACTTCCCCGGCCTCCGCCGCACTGCGGGCCAAATCCAGGGCAAGGCTCATGAAGCGTCGGTGGTCCAACCCGTTTTGCACGCCGGCTAATCGCCCAAGGCCCGTTCCACGGAAGCCCTCAGGGAAGCCACCTTCTGCCGGAACTCGGCGGTCACCAGATCGGCCTCCTCCAGATGTTCGATCACCCGGGGGGTCAGCAAAATCATGAGTTCCGTCTTGGTAATCTTTTCTTCCATATACCCGAAGAACCAGCCCACTACAGGCAGCTTGCTCAAGCCGGGAACGCCGGATCGGTTCCGGGTCTTATCCTGGCTGATCAGTCCCCCAATGAGCACGGACTGCCCATCCTGCACCGTTAACGTAGTGGTGGCCACGCGCTTGAAGAAGACGGGGGAGGTGACCCCTTCCACCACCGTGGTGGTGTCGATGTTGCTGACTTCCTGGTTGATGTCGAGTTTTACAAGCCCCTGATCGTTGATGTACGGAGTCACGGTAAGAATAATCCCTGTGTCCCGGTACGAGATGGTCTGGTCCCGCGTGGTGGTGCCTCCCGTCACCGTGGTCGTTGCAGCCACCGTGGTGGTCTGGCTGGTCACGATGGGCACTTCGCGGCTGATGTCGATCTTGGCCTCCTTGTTGTTCGAGGCGATCACATGGGGCGAGGACAGCACATTCACTTTGTTTTCCGATGCAAAGGCCCTGAGGGCGCTGACGAAGGAGTCCACGTAATTTACCGTGTACACCAGCCCGGAGGAAATCCTCGGAGAAGTTCCCGTGAGACCCGACGTCCAGCCGACTTGAGAACCCGTACCCTGGGCGCCCAACTTGGTCCACTCGAACCCCATGGCTGTGGAATCATCCAGGGAAATTTCGGCGATGAGTATCTCGATCAAAACCTGGCGTGGATAGAGATCCAGCGCCTGAATCGTGTTCAGGATGAATCGATAGTCTCGGGGATTGGCGCGCACCAAGATCGCATTGTTGATGTCGTCCAGTACGAACTTCACTTCCCCGGTGATGAACCCGGTAAGTTCGCCCGCCCCCCGGGTGGAAGAAGCCGCGGCTTGCGGTTGGACCGCCGGCTGGGTGCCGGGGCGATGCGGAATGACCGACGTCCCTGTAGTCCCCCGCTTATTCCGGTCCGTCTTCTCTCCGGTATACACCTCTTCCAGTATGGAAATCATGTCCTCCGCTTTGGCGTTTTGAACCCGGTATACATATACCCGCTCCTCCGTCTCGCCGGCTTCCGAATCCAACGTCTGGATAAGGGATTCGATTTTCTCGAAAAGTTCCGGCATGGAACTGATGACCAGGATGGAATTGATCCTGGGAATGGGCGTAAAGCTGAAAACGAGGTTCTTACCAAACCGTTCGGTCAGCTTGATGGATTCGAAGGCCGCCTTGAAATCATCTCCCACGTCCTGCACGCTGGCGTTCAGCAGGGTGTACAAATGGAAATGCACCCCTTCGAAGGTGTTCACATCCAATGCTTCCACCACACTCCGCACCCGTTGGATATGATTCAGACTGTCCGCGAGAATGATCATGTTCAGCAGGGGAAACTCGTACAGTCCCGCGCCTTCACTGGTAAAGGGCTTGATCATCTTCGTCATTTCAGTGACGTCAATGTACCGGCACGGGATGATTTCGATAATCCTGCGATCCGGCCCCACGCCCCGTACGCGTCTCATTTCCTGCGGAACCACTTCGCCCCGGCGGACCGCCTCGGCCATGGGGATAATTTCATAAAATCCATCCTGACCGATGGCGGCTACGCCGTTCAACTCGAGGACCTTGTGGAAGATCGTGACCAGTTGTTCCCGGTTCAAATTGCTCTTGGTGTGGATGGTCACACGCCCCCGGACTCTCGGGTCCACGGTGTAGGTCATGCCCAGGATCTCCGCAAACACCTGCAGCACTTCGTAGAGATCCGCATTTTCGAAGTTCAGAACCACATCGGGCGAAGCTTCCGCGCGGCGGGATTTCTGGGGTGCGATCACCGTGGGTTCGTCCGGACGAACCCGGGTTCTCTTAAGTCCTTCCGACAGACCCGTAAGAGCGCTCTCCAACTCCTCAGGTCCGGAAACGGGTTTCGGGTCGCGATCCGATTCGGGCGTCGCCGGAGATAGCCCGGGTTCCGGAGCCCTCCGGGGCTTACTGGAAAGGGTCATCTCGGGAGGAGAAAAGGCTTCCAGGCTCCTCTGCGCAACTTCGATCCGCTGCGCATCCGTTTCCCCGGACGCGGGGGCCGCCCGCCGTTCTCGCACCGAACCGCAGGAAGCCAACACGAGCACGGCCAGAAGTCCGATTCCCAGCTTCTTCATGAATCACCTCAACTGACGGATAGACAACGCCTTTTGAAAGTTTCGGTTCGAGATGTTTACTAGAGGCGCCAAGCACAAAACACGGTCTTTTCCGGGGGAGAACCCCGAACCCTTTTCCCCGGAAAAAGACTCAAGACCGCAGGCGCCCCCCCTGGATCATCTCCGGCCCGAGGGACGTGTCGCCTCGGGTTGATTCAAATGCACTTCCACTTTCTCCTCACGCACCGAAAGCACCAGATAGTCGGTCTCAACACGTTCGACGGTGAAATCCCGTATCTTTTGGCCTTCCTGAACCATGCGATTGACCTGCTTGATCTGCCGGGTTTGCGGATCCTGGTCATAAAAGCTCAATAGCGCGTATTTTTCCTTGCCGGCCACGGCCACTCCGAACAGCTTGAACCTGCGATCAAACGCCTCGGGCGGCTTCTGCGGTTCTTCCGCCAAAGCCAATTGCTCCTCGGGCTTCCTGCGATCTTGACGGAACAGATCCAAATCGACCACCTGAGCGTAGAAATCGAATTTACGAGGCGGAAACGACGAGAACAGGCCGGCGCTGGGAAGAGGGTCCGGGTTGACCCGGCCGGGGACCGGATGCGCAGCCTCCAAGCTGGGTGCGGGTGGGGTGAACTCCTCCCACTGGCGATACACGATCAGACCCAACACGCAGATACCGGCCAGCAGCAACAGGTTCACCAGTCTCACATACCTGTAGATCATGACGTCAGGCTCCCCGCATCAATCCAGCGACGGTCATGTCCACTCGAATAAGCTGCGTTCCCCGTCCCACGGAAGCCACCTTGAATTCCGGCACCATAAACAAATACCTGTTTTCAAACAATTCATGGAGAATATGCGACAAGGCCTCCAGGGAAGCATCCAGCTCGATTTTCACCTGGATCTGGCGATAATTGCCCGCCGTTCCCTCCTTAAGCATCCGGCTTCTCCGGATGGACACTCCCTGCTTCTGGCAAACCTCGCTCAGGAGCTGCTGGATCTCCGCTCCCACCAGGGAAGGGCGGTCTCCGGTGAACATACGGCGTTCCAGGTCTTCCATGCGGGCCAGATGATCTCTATAGGCTCGATCCAGAAGCTCCATCTGCTGCAGCTGTCGTTCCACCTGTTCCATCCGGCTGAGCAGCATCTCCATGCGGGTAAGGGTGGAACGGTAATCGTCATACAGGGGCGTCCACGCAAAGGTATACAGAACGGCGGCAAGCAGGGCCGCGGCTCCGCCCAGGAGGATCGTGCGCATTCGTTCGTTCAGGCGGGACAGCACGCTATTCTTCCATTCTCATCGTGATGTTAAAATCCTCGAGATTTCCCCGCTTCACCACCGGGGAAGTGAACTCCACATCCTTGAAGTAGGCGGAGTTTTCCAGAAGGGGTATCAGCTCGGAGGCGTTTTCCGAATACCCCTGGATTTGAATGACATCCCCCTTCAAATCCAGATTTCGTATCCAAGTGTTCTCCGGCACCAGGGGTGTGAGTTCCAAAAGCATATTCAAGATGTGATAGTGCTTGACCCGCGTCAACACTTCCATATCGCTTCGAACTCGATCCAGATTGGCGCGCTTGGCCTCCAACTCCCGGATTTCAGGAGCCAGGGCTTCATACCTGCGTTCCAGTTCCCGCAAACTGAATCGGGCCTGAAGGTAAGGAGTGGATACGGCGGCGATTCCAAGAATCATCCCCAACGCGGCCAGAAGAAAAAACGCGTACATCTGGGCCCGCTTAGGTTTTCTACGTTTCTCGGGAGCGAGCAGATCCAGGATGGGAGCCGGTCGATCGACTCCTCTCAGCGCGGCGCCCAGAGCATGAAAAACGGCGGGGGAGAACCGCGGCAATCGGGCGTATCGGAAGCATTCGTCTCCATCCACCTGTTTGTACGGCTCATCGAGGGGTTCCGTGGGGACGTTTCCCGAGGCCAGGACCAATGAATACAGTACTTCCGGCTGCGTTCCGTTCCAGATGGTCTTTCCATGGGATGAGAGCACGTCGGCGATGCCGTCCGATGGTCCGTTGCGCCCGAACCTGAAAAATCGGAACCGGTTGGCCCCCAAGCAGAGTAACAGTTCCCAGGATTGCCGCCCGGGGTACGCCGCCAGCAAGGGAAAGGAAAGACGTTTTCGGCGGTACAGCCATGAGACCATGGAAATCCGCGCCGACAAAGGGGCCTCCAGCCCCACCGGAGTCAATCCCGCCTTCTGCAACAGGTTCCAGTAAAACTCGTAGCGCTGCCGCTTCAACACCGCCAGAAGGACCCGCAACTCGGAATCGGACTTTTCCTTGTCTCCAAGGAGCAGATAGTCATACAGCACATCTTCCTTCTTGAACGGAAAGAAATTCTCGAACTCGTACTCCAGCACATCGCTCAAATTCTCGGAAGCCGCCCGGGGCAGATGAACGGTCTTGAACAAGACCTCATCCGCGGGCGCCACGGCCCATACTTCGTCCGTCTTGATCCGGTTCAGCAGAAGGTATTCCTTGATCCGAGGCACGGCCGCCTCGCGAGCGCGATCCGGCGAGTCGGGAGAAGGGTGCGGGAAGCTGGCCGCACCATACACCGGGGCTCGTCCACCCCGTTTCTGCACATGGACCAAGGATAACGCTTCCGAATCAAAGTACAAACCCAATGCTTCGATCAAAAGAACTCCCACTCCCGTGGTTTAATACGTGGCATCCAGCCATCGTATGATGTGAAACAGGTCCTGTTGCCTCCGTCCGCCGACTTGGACCAAGACCTGGATTTCCTGAAAAACGCCTCCCTCCGTCTCCCCACGCGATCGAAGGGTGAAGGTCGATAGATTCTGATCGATGGTGACGTAAGGCTGGACGGCGTTGTAAATGTCATCCCCCAGCACGATTCGGAATTCGTCCGCCGTAACGAATTCCGACCCCCGCGACGTGCGGAGCTCCATAATACGGCGAACCAACCCGGGACCCAGGAAGGGAATCGCCCGCAAAACAGGTTCCGGGGCGAAGTTGAGATTGATGCGCCCACCGGTGTTGTTTACGGTAAAACAGTCCGCCACTCGGAGAGGGCGCGTTTCGGATTGCCGGTTCCCTTCTTCCGCCGACCAACCCTCGGCTTGCCGGACATCGGAAAGGGTCCGGTACAGAAGTTCCTGACTCATACCCCGCACCATCAGCCATTCCTCGACGCTTTCCAACGGCGCGTTCCTCGATTTGTAGGGCGGATCCAGCTTCTGATAGTAATCGCTCTCGGCGCCGTGGAGGCGGTGGAATTCATCCCCATCCTTCCAGTCCTCCAGGGAATCCACGATGATGCTCGACTCCTGAGGCTCCAGATCCAGCGTCTCCAGGAAGCCTCGCAGGATTTTGGCATCGGACTTGTTCAAATCAATCTTCCCCGTTTCCGGAACAATCCAGACCTCTATGCGATCGGATCCCACGGACACCGTGTTTCCCGTTCCATCGAAAAACCAGAGGTCTCGCGTCTCCTGCTGCAACTCGCTCAGACTCTTGCCCCGGTTCCTGCGCACGTAGTCCAGTCTCCGTTGAATCTCCACCTTGGCCAGCTCGTATCCGGAGCGGGCAAGATAGTAGCTCCGTCGCTCATCCACAAAATTCCGAACGATGCGAGCTTCCAGTTTCATGTTCGCCGCGAATTCAAACGCGATCACGGTCACGAACACGGCGACCCACAGCACAACGATCAAGGCGAATCCATCCTGGCGTTGCATTCGTTTCGCCCACGCTTCCCTGTCAGCTTTCCGGAACACCTTCTACGCCTTCGAGGGCTGGCGAGACCTCGGAAACGGATGATCGGCCGGCACGCATCCCGGAACCGCGGGACGCGATACGCAGGTGAAAGATCCCCCCGCCTTCCTCATCCGGCTGAACATCCCCCAAACAGACGGCCACCTTGCCCGGTGTGGATCCCGAATCCTCTTTCCAGGATTCCTCCCAGGTTCCTTCCGATTCTTCTGCAGCACCCGCCTTCTTTTTGAAGTAATGAAACACGGGACGTTCATCCGTCCGCAACAGAACTTCATACTCGTCCCGGTTCACATCCTCTTTCAGGCGGTCGTTATCGAGCAGTTGTTCTTCAAAGACCATGAAGGCATACCCATCGTCCGCAATCTCCCGGACCCGGTAGCTCACGCGCATGAATCCGCGTCTCCCACCCCAGCGGATGGAATAGGCGCTGACGAAATCCATGGCGTCCGAGTCTCCCAGGAAATAGATTTTCCCTTGCTGGGCCGTGTAGGGATAGGCGCTTTGTATCTGTCTGGACACGTGCTCCCATCCATAAACGCGTTCCTGGGTGATTTCCACCATACGCTCTCCCCGCTCGTAGGACTGGACACCCAGGTGAAACGCACCGAAAATAACCGCCACCATGAGCGCGAGGATCACCAGGCTCACGAGCATCTCGAGCAACGTGAAACCGGCCGATCGGGCGGATTGTTCCATTCGAAGTCTAAACCCCGCGTTGTCCTTCGGGCTATCCACGACCCCGCCGGGATGGGGAGGTGGTGAACTGAGGCTGTTCAACGGTCTTGACGGCGTCCAATACCACGGTTCGTTCATGACGGCCGCTCTGCCATCTCACCTCCAGGTAACAGATATACGTTTTCAAAGGGAGGGCCGGCCCCTCGTCTTCTCCCTGGATTTCGAGCGCCTCGATCTGAATCGTCCAATTATACCCATTTTCGAAGGTCCCCCCTTGGGGCCAATCTTCCTGCTTGAACATCTCGTCCCGGTCAAGAATGCGATCCATCTGTTGTCCGGCCAACTGCACGGCTTCCGCGTATTCCCTGGAAACGGCCGCCAGATTCATGGATCCCGACAACAGCTCCAGGGCCGTGGTGATCACGATTCCCAGGATCGCCAGCGCCACCAGGACCTCCAGAAGCGTGAATCCATGGGTCCTAAACGTCTTCGTCGTCTTGCAGAATTCGGACTTTGCCCGTGAGGGAGCTGATGCGGATGCGCCGCACAGTGCGGTTGGAATCCTCGAACTCAATTTGTCCTCCGCTGCTCGTACCCAACGGATAAAACACGAACATGTATATACCCTTGCTTCCCTCGCCGAGGGCGCGGACGTCCACCGAAAGGATCCGAAGTCCCCCGGGCAGATCCAGGCGGATCGGCACGAAGAGCCTACCGGTTTCCCGGTTCCCGGAGGCGCCTTTGGAGGAAGACGGGTCCAATCCCCCATACTTGGCGACCACGGCGGCGTCCTCCTCGCGGCTTAACACGAGGAAGCCCTTTTCCTTATCCACCGTGACCACCATGGTCTCCTTACGGAACGCCGCCTCGAGTCTGGCCTGGCGCATCATGGCCGCAGTTCCCCGCAGGGCGTTCCGTTCGTACAGAAAATCCAGACTTCCCGTTAGTCTCGGGATTGTGATGGAGGTCACCAGCCCCAAGATGATCAGGATCACCAGCAGC
This sequence comes from uncultured Thermodesulfobacteriota bacterium, assembly GCA_964597345.1. Classification (GTDB taxonomy): domain Bacteria; phylum Desulfobacterota; class Desulfarculia; order JACQYL01; family JACQYL01; genus CAZQXK01. Next base: position 23,942 of record CAZQXK010000007.1, read on the forward strand.
TCGAAGAGCGTGAATCCCGTCTGGAAGGGGATCCTATTCCAAACCCTTCCAGCTGACGATATCCGTGGCGTTGCCTTCACCACCGGGCTGACCATCCTCGCCGTATGAGATAATGTCATAATCTCCGTGGTCTCCCGGGGACTTGTACACGTAGTCGTTACCCCAGGGATCCTTGGGAATGGCTTTGCTCAGGTAGGGACCCGCCCAGTTTCGGGCGTCCGAGGGGCGCTCCACCAGGGCGTTCAGTCCCTGATCCGCAGACGGGTACCTGCCGTTGTCCAACCGGTACGCGCCCAGAGCACTGGAGAAAATCTCGATCTGTGTCTGGGCCGCCTGTTGGCGGGCCTTGTCCACCCGGCCGAACAGCTGGGGTCCCACCAGCGCCGCCAGAAGCGCAAGAATGATCATAACCACCAGCAGCTCGATAAGGGTAAACCCTCCTGATGCCTTCCGTCTTTGCATAACAGACACTCCTCCGGGACCTAAATTCACATGGGCATTTGGTTGATACTGAAAATGGCCGCCAGCATGCTGACCACCACAAATCCGATGACCAGCGCCATCACCAAGATCATGACCGGTTCCATGAGCGCGATCAACCGTTTGACCGCATTCTGAAAGTACCGATCATAGTTTTCCGCCACCTGCAACAACATACGATCCAGGGTGCCGGTTTCTTCGCCCACCCGTATCAAATGTAGCGCCAGGGGCGGGAACACCCGGGCTTTGGCCAAGGGACCCGCAATGCCTTTTCCCCCACGCACATCCGAGGTCACGCCTTGGATGGCGCTCGATATCACCCGGTTCTGCAGGACGTCCCGGACGATATCCAAGGCCTGGAGGAACGGGACCCCGCTGTGAAGCAGGGTTCCCAGTGTCCGGGCAAACCTCGATGTCTCGATTTTCTGTACCAGCCCTCCCGCCAGCGGCAATTTGAGCTTGGCCTTGTCCCATGCCAGTCTCCCGGCCTCGGTTCTCACGTAAGACCGAAAGAAGGCCGATCCCGCCGCCATGGCCAGCACGAGGACCCACCAGTAGTGCCGGATGAATCCGCTGGTGCTCATAAGTATGGTGGTGGACAGAGGCAACGCCTGTCCCATGGACTCGAAAATCTCCTGAAATTTGGGAATCACAAAAGCCATGAGAATGATCATGGAGGCCGTGCCCACCAGCAGCAGCAGAGCCGGATAAATCAGTGCGGAAGCCAGATGCTCCTTGAGTTCCTGGATGCGGCCCTGATATTCTCCGAGTCGTTGGAGGATCGAGTCGAGGACGCCTCCCGCTTCCCCCGAGCGCACCATATTCACGTACAATTTGGAAAATACTTTCGGATGCGTCTGCATGGCCTCGGCCAGACTGCTTCCTCCTTCCACCTTGATCAGAACATCCTGAATGACCTTGGCCAGTCTTTGGTTGGCGGTGACCTCGGATAAAATGGACAGGCATCGATCCAACGGGAGACCCGCCTGCACCAACGTTTCGAATTCCTGGGTAAAAATGAGCAGGTCTTTCTGGGAGACCCGGTTCCCCAAACCGGGCAACTTGATTTCCGCGCGAAGGGACAGGTCCTTACCGAACCCCTTTTCCACGATACGCAAGGGAATCTGAGAAGAGGCCTGGATTTTCCGCACGGCTTCTTCGCGAGTAGCCGCTTCCAGGACCCCCTCGGCAAGCTTCCCGTCCCGGGAACTGGCCTTGTATTTGTACAGAGGCATGAACCTACTCTTCCAGAGTCACTCGAAAAAGCTCCGCGGTGGATGTGACTCCCTGAATCACTTCCCGGAATCCGTCCATCCGGAGTGTGCGCATGCCTTCCTGCACAGCAGCCTTCTTGATGGCATTCGAATCGGCGCGCTCCAGTATGAGTTGTCGGATGCGGTCCGTGACCGGCAGATATTCATAAATGCCGGTACGTCTTCGATACCCCGTGTGGGCGCATTCTTCGCATCCCACCGGCTCGAACACCCTCTCGACGATTCCGTAATCCGCTCCGTCGATCTGACTGATAATGGACGGATCAACGGGCGCTTCTTTCTTGCAGTGGGGACACAAAACTCTCACCAGCCGCTGGGCGATGATGGCCAGCAGACAGGATGCGAGAAGGTAATGCTCGATTCCCATTTCCAGAAGACGAGAGACGGCCCCCGCTGCATCGTTGGTATGGAGGGTGCTGAATACGAGATGGCCTGTGAGAGCGGATTGAATTGCGATTTCAGCGGTTTCCGCATCCCGGATCTCACCGATGAGAATCACATCGGGGTCCTGCCGCACGATGGATCGAAGACCCTTGGCAAAAGTCAACCCGATTTGCGGCTTCACCTGAATCTGGTTGACTCCCTGGAGTTGATATTCCACGGGGTCTTCCACGGTGATGATTTTCTTGTCCGGAGAGTTGATCTGATCCAGGGCCGCATACAAGCTCGTGGTTTTCCCGCTTCCCGTGGGTCCCGTGACCAGGATCATCCCGTAAGGCTTGCGAATCAGCGCCGAAAAACGGTCTTGCATGTCCTCCGGCAACCCGAGATCCATGAGATTCAGCCGCACGGTTCCCCGGTCCAGGATTCGCATGACCACACTTTCGCCGAACAGCGTAGGAATGGTGGAAATACGGAAATCAATCTGCTTGCCTTGCACCAACATTTTGATGCGCCCGTCCTGGGGTAGGCGCCGTTCCGCGATATCCAGTTTGGCCATGATCTTGACTCTGGAAATGATGGCGGACTGGAGCCTGCGGGGGGGACTCTCTATGTCATGAAGAACCCCGTCGATACGATACCGTATCTTGAACCGGTTTTCGAACGGTTCCAGGTGTATGTCGCTGGCCCGCAATTCCACGGCCTTGGAAATGATGAGATTCACCAGCCGGATCACGGGGGCCTCGGACGCCATACCCCGCAAGTGTTCTATACTGTCCTCGACGACCTCCGGGCTCTCTTCCTCGCTGCCGATCTCACGAACAATGCGCTCCATGGCGGAGGCGCCCTGGCCGTACAAGCGCTCGATGGCATCGACGATCTCGTCTTCACTCCCCCGGCAGGGCTGTACGCTCAATCCCGTGGCCAACTGCAGCGCTTCAATGGTATCCCGATCCTCCGGACGCACCATGGAAATCTTGAGCACGCTGTTGTTGTGTTCAACGGGCACCAGGAGATTGTAGCGCATAAATTGAGGAGTGATTCCCTCCACGAGAATGGGCGCGGTAGGATATTCTTTTTCCGAGACTTCGACGAATCGATCCCCTTCCATCTACATCCCTTTTCCAAGGAGCATCACCGGAATGGTCTTAAGCAGGATCTTGAGATCCAGTTCCAGCCGCCAATTGTCGATGTACTCGAGATCCATGTTGATCCAGCGCTTGAAATCCACTTCATTCCGGCCGCTTACTTGCCACAAGCCTGTAAGCCCGGGTTTCATGCTCAGGCGTCTCATCTGCCAGCGCTCATACCGGGCCAATTCTTCCTCGAGCGGCGGACGGGGACCCACCAGACTCATATCCCCCTTGAGCACATTGAAGAGCTGAGGCAATTCATCCAGACTCGTTCTCCGCAACCATTTGCCCACGGGAGTGATCCTGGGATCGTTTTTGATCTTGAACACAGGCCCGTCCATTTCGTTTAACGGCATGAGCTGCTCCCGAAGCCGCTCCGCATCCCGCACCATGGATCTGAATTTGAATATGACGAACCGTCTTCCGTGGAGTCCGCAACGGATCTGACGAATCACCGCCGGACCCGGCGACGTGAGCTTGATCAATACTGCGATCATCGCCATGAAGGGGGACAGCAGGATCAGGAGGACCAGAGAACCCACCCGGTCCATCAAGGCCTTGAGGAACAAGGGCACCCCGTCCCTAGGAATCGTCGAAAAGGAAATCAACGGGATATCGTTTAAGGAACTCAGTTCCGCACGGGCGATCACATTGGGAAAGAAGTTCAACGCCACACGGGCTTTGACGCCCACGTCCTCCAGGAACAGGAACACGTTCTCCAACTCGGCCAGCTTCTGGCGGGTCACCAGAAATACTACTTCATCGACCACTTCCGCCATGACAATCTGTTCCAACTCTTCAATGCGGCCCAAGACCGGATATCGCTTTCGGATGTCCGGAATGGCTCCCTGGTCTTCCACCGTGATGAACCCCAGGACCCGGAGCCCCCACCATCGCGTCTGTTCCACCATCCGGGCAAACTCCAGAGCACGCTCATCATCCCCCACGATGATCATGTTCCGGAAGTTGTAGCCTTTCCTCCGAACCCATCGGCTGAACACCCTTATGCCGACGCGCATCATCACGAAAAAGGCGAGGTTCAGCAGCAGAAAGCATAAAATGAACATACGGCTGAGCACATCGTTGTACTTCAGCAGGAAGATGCCGAACCCCAGCACGAGGCCCGAAACTGCAACCACTTTGAACAAGGCCCAGGCTTCCTTGTGAATCCTGGTGGTCCTGTAGGAACGATAGATGTTGAAGTAATGCAGGAAAAAGGTCCATGTGGGGAGGATCAACAGGAGAAGCTTCAGGTAATGATCGATGGGAAACAGTTCTCTGAAGTACGGCTCCGGAAACTGGTTGCGGATCCAGTAAGTGAGTAGAAACGCCCCGGTAGTCACCAGAAGATCCAGGACAAACAAGCCGGTTTCAATGGCCTTCGCGCGCTGTCTCAGCATGCCTTCTCTCCGTTCCACTTGGCACCGCGGGATGTTCCGAATCGAGAATGTTTTAAAACGAATTTCATGTAGCTTCTCAAGTGTTCCCAGTTGGCCCGACTGAAGGGATGGCGGGCGCTGCGACGCCGATGGTCATGCAGCATGACCGCTGCGGGATAGTAGACCACTTTCCAGCCGCGCTTCCAAAGGTCCATGCACAAGTCCACGTCTTCGAGATACAAAAAGTAACGGTCGTCGAACAGACGGTCCGGCTGGAGAGCGTCCCTGCGCACTAGGAAGGCGGCCCCTAAAGCCCAGTCCACTTCCATGCTTTTCGTGCGGTCCGCATCCTTCATCAGGTGGCGGTCCACCCGGGACCACGGGAGCGATCTCAGCCAAGGCGTACGCCTTAAAACCACGGTGGGCCAATCATAGAATTTCCTGCAGGAGAGCTGAACGGCCCCATCACGATCCAGCAGCTTGGGAAACACCACCCCCACCTTGGGGTGGCTCTCAAGAAAACAATACAACTCCATTACGGCGTTGCAAAGCACTTGCACATCCGGATTCAAATGCAGGATGTATTCCCCTCGAGAAGTTTGAAAGGCTTGGTTGGCCGCCCGGGCCAAGCCCTCGTTTCTTCGATTCCAAATTAGATGAAGCGGTTGACGGCTGTCGCGGCATATCCGGCGAACTGTACCTTCGCAGCCGGAATCGTTGTCCACCACGAGGATTTCCACGGGAACGGGAAGCGAAGCCCCGGAAACCGACTCGAGACACCGTCCGAGCGCCTCCGGGTCCCTGTAATGAACAATGATGATGGAGAGCATGCTAGAGTTAGTTTTTCAGGGTAACCGGGATTTGAAGTCTATGAAAAACAAAGGGAATTGTCAACGAAGGTTCGAAAGATACGCATCGTAACGAACGGGCGCCCTGTCTTCCAACGGGCGTACCGTGGAGAGCCGTTCGCCCATCGCCGCGACGGCGCCCGGATGCTCTTCTCATGATCGATGTCATGAAGCACAGAGGCCGCAGCGCCGGCAGGTGTCCGGAATGCAGTCCGGAGATGTCTTTCCGTCCAGAGCCCGTTCATGTTCCTCCCAGAGGTAGTCTTTGCGGACACCCGTATCGATGAAGTCCCAGGGAAGAGTTTCATTGACTTCCTTGCGCCGATGCACAAAAAAGTCCGGATTCAGGGGCGCCGAACGAAACGCATCGAACCATCGCCCCTCACGCGCATGAACCCCATCGAGTACTTGAGACGATCTGCGATCCCCCAAAGACAGAAACGCCTGAACATAAGCCCATTTCGGTACTTCAGCGGAAAACGACACTCCTTTGATCCCTTTCAACCGGCGCTTTACCGTGGCGATTTTTTCCTTGAGATCCCGGATCGAATCCATGGGCTCCCACTGAAAAGGGGTTTGCGGCTTGGGGACGAAGCAATTGACGCTGGCCGCCAGACGAGGGATTCCACGATTTTTCCGGGTTCGACGTTTCAGTACATGAACCATGCGCTTGATCAATTCGGAAATGGCTTCCACATCTTCCCGGGTTTCGGTGGGAAGTCCCACCATAAAGTACAGCTTGACGATGCTCATGCCGGAGTCCGCCAGGCGCACCAGGGCATTCAGGATGTCTTCCTCATGGAGTTTTTTGTTCAGCACATCCCGTAATCTCTGGGATCCCGCTTCCGGGGCGATGGCCACGCTGGTCTGGCCGCATTCACGGAGCAAGCGGAGCAAGCGTTCGTCCGCCGCATCCCCTCTCAAGGAGGATGTCGAAACGGATGCGCCCAGATTGCGGATATATTCGATCAGAGGGACGGTGTCCGGAATGTCCCCCAAGGCCGGAGACACCAAGCCGAATCGGTTCGAGTCCGATGCCGACGCGGTGACACAGGCCCGCACTTGATCCGGATCCGCGGGACGAAAGGGGCGATACACGTATCCCGCAGCACAGAAACGGCATCCACGGCCGCAACCCTTTCCGAGTTCGACCAGGGTCATGTCGCTGAATTCGGTATCCGCCGTGAGGACGGTCGTATGAGGAGGAGGGCCGAAAAGACGGGGGCGTCTTACCAACTCTATACGATCGGGGGCTTCGAAATCCGCCTCCCGACCGGCGATGGTTCCATCGGCGCCGTAGTGTTCGCGGTAGAAGGAAGGCACGTACATTCCCGGAAGCTTGCAGGCTCGGCGCAACCACTCGGCGCGCCAGTCGGGGAGGGGGAAGATCTCACGGACCAAGGAAAGGATTCCAGGAAGCAGAGACTCGCCTTCGCCTAAGGCCAACATGTCGAAGTATGGGGCCAGGGGTTCGGGATTCAGGGATACGGCCACACCCCCACAGATCACCAGAGGGTGTTCCGAAGTTCTCTGGGCGGAATACAGAGGAAGACGAGCCAGCCGGAGCAGAGTCAAAATGTGAATGTAGTCGTTTTCAAAAGAAACGGAAAAAGCGACGATGTGATTTCGGAACACTTCCACCTGGGACTCCAGGGTCAGCAGCGGGGCGCCGCTCTCCTCATACCATGCTCTCTCCTCGGGATCCGGGAGAAACACCCGCTCGCACACGACGTCGGCCTCGTCATTGAACCGGCCGTAGAGAAACTGAAAACCCAGGTTGGACATCCCCAGGTGATACCGGTTCGGATACGCCGCCGCCACTCGGATCCGCCCGCCGGGATCTTTCACCACGGCGCCCCGTTCCCCGGACAGCCTCATCCGATACCGCTTCCGCATTTCCCAGGACATGACTCGTCTTAGTCCGCCTGTTTTCTCAAGAACGTGGGTTCATCGTACACATCCGTATCGAACAGGAAATCGTTATCCGTTTCCACGTAATGGGACCCGGCGTTTACGGCGGGTCTGACTCGTTTGTACTTCCGCAGATGGGTTGGAACCTCCAATTCCCGATTGGTGAAGATTTCCTTTCCGCGCACGGTCTTAAGTCTCGTTTCCGCTTTGTCTTCGATACCGGTGGCAATCACCGTAATACGAATCTCGTCGGCCAAATTCTCGTCGAACACGGCTCCCCAGATGATGTTGGCATCCTCGTGAGCGCTTTCCTGAACGAACGTGGAAGCTTCCTGGACTTCTTCCATCAAAAGGTCGCTCGAGCTGGTGATGTTGACCAGCAGGCCACGGGCGCCCTCGATGGACACATCGTCCAGCAGGGGACTGGATACCGCCGCCTGAGCGGCATCGATGGCGCGGTTTTCACCCCGGCCCACTCCCGTCCCCATAAGGGCCACCCCCATCTCGCTCATGATGGTGCGCACATCGGCGAAATCCAGGTTGATCAGGCCCGGAACCATGATGAGGTCACTGATGCCCTTTACCGCATAGTACAAGACCTCGTCGGCTTTTTTCAGCATTTCTTTGAAGGTGGCTCCCTTGGGCGCCAGCGCCACCAACCGGTCGTTGGGTATGGTAATCAAGGTATCCACGACGTCTTTGAGGCCTTCGATCCCTTCCCGCGCCTGGGTCATGCGCCGCTTTCCTTCGAAAGTAAACGGTTTGGTCACCACCGCCACCGTAAGCGCGCCCGCCTCCTTAGCCAACTCCGCCACAACCGGAGCTCCGCCCGTACCCGTTCCCCCTCCAAGACCCGCGGTGATAAACACCATATCAGAATCCTTTAACGCCTCACGGATCTTGTGACTATCCTCCAAAGCGGCATCCCGGCCCACTTCCGGATTGGCGCCGGCGCCTAATCCCTTGGTCAGGTTGCATCCCAGTTGAATACGAACACTGGCCATAGACACCTCCAACGCCTGAAGGTCCGTATTGGCCACCATGAATTCCACTCCTTGCAGGCGGGATTCGATCATGTTGTTGATGGCGTTTCCACCGGCCCCGCCCACGCCGATGACCTTGATCCTGGCGGAACTCGCCACTTGCACCGGTTCGAATCTCATACTCCGATCTCCTTCCCCTGTGGATCTGAAGTTGGCTTGATTCCTTCCCTTATCAGGCCGGCGAAAAACGCGATCTGCGTCGTTGGGCTTCATCCTTCGTCCTTGCGGCGTACCGGTTGTACGCCTCATTCCTCAGGATTCGCCCGCCTTGCTTCTCATCGTTTTTCACCGGCCTGCCCGCAATACGTTTTATAAACGGGCTGTTATATGATTTCCTGGAACCAGCGTTTCATGCGGACCAGGAGCTTCTGAAGCAAATTCTTGTCCTTGGCGGCCAACTTCGGCGTCGGCTTGGCATGTTTCCCATACAAGACCAGGCCCACGCCGGTGGAATACATGGGATTGTTCACGATATCCACCAGGCCGCCGATGTTCCTGGGGTATCCGCAACGCACCGGCAGGTTGAATATCTGTTCGGCGACTTGAGCCATCCCCGGCAGGAGGGAGGAGCCGCCGGTGAGAACTACACCGGAAACCACCAGGTCTTCGAATCCCGAACGAATCATTTCCCTCTGGATCAAGGTGAAAAGCTCTTCCACCCTGGGCTCCAGGATTTCGCCCAGAATACGCCGCGAAATCTTGCGTCTGGGTCCCCCTCCCGCACTGGGCACTTCCAGGACTTCGTCCTTGTTGATCATGGATATGACGGCGCACCCGAAACGCTTCTTGATCTGCTCCGCCTCCGCCTCGGGCGTTCTTAGTCCCACGGCGATGTCGTGGGTGAGATTGTTTCCACCCAAGGCCAGCACGGACGTATGCCGGATGCTGCCCTCGGAAAAGATTGCCAGGTCCGTGGTACCGCCGCCGAAATCGATGAGAGCCACTCCCAGGTGACGCTCTTCGGGAGTCAAAACGGCTTCGGCGGAGGCGATGGGTTCCAGGACGATATCGCATACATCCAGCCCTGCGCGATTGGCGCACTTGATGATATTGTGGGCTGAGGTAGCCGCCGCCGTCACAATATGAACACGGGCTTCCAAACGCACCCCCGCTATCCCGATAGGATCTTGGATACCCCCTTCATCGTCTACGATGAATTCCTGAGGAAGGATGTGGATGACCTCCCGGTCATTGGGAATGGCCACCGCCCTCGCCGTATCGATCACCCGATCCACATCGCCCTGCGTCACTTCCTTGCTCTTGATGGCGATGACCCCGATGCTGTTGAATCCACGAATATGTCCGCCGGCGATACCCGCATACACCTGGGTGATCTCGCACCCCGCCATGAGTTCCGCTTCCTCCACTGCTTTGCGGATGGACGTGACCGTGCTCTCGATATTGACCACCACCCCTTTCCGCAGTCCCATGGAAGGATGAGATCCCATCCCGACGATGTTGACCCCTTTCTCGGACACCTCACCCACCACGGCGCAGATCTTGGTGGTTCCAATATCCAATCCGACAACGAGCCGGTTCTTCATACGTGCTCCAGGTTCTTTCTTGGTCCGCGATAGGTAACGACCACCTGCTCTTCAAAGTCCAGATCGATGGACTGGATGAGGTGCCAGTGTCCCCTCCGGTTCAAATCCTCCATGACTTCGGAGAGCCGGCGGAACTTGCCCGAATAATGGGTGGTTCCCAGCCGAATACGTACCTGGTCCCGGGTAAGCAGGGCCAGAGAACCTTCTCCTTCCACCTGGATCTCCGAAACCATGGCCGACTGAACCGGCGTCCGGTTGTGCTCGAGCAGATTCAGCAGCAGCAGAATCCGCTCTTTCATTTCGCTTTCCTGAAACAACCCGCCTTCAAACTTCTCGGCGCCCAGCCCGGTAATCACGGGATAGTTCAGGGAGTCTCCCCGCCGCACTTTCTGGAACGGTATTCCCTGATCGTCCAGATAATAAAGCTGCTGCAGGCTCAAAAGGGCCAGGGGTTTGCGCTCCCAGATACGAACCCAGAGTTCGTCGGGAAGCTCCCTCCGAACCAGAGCCTTGGAAACCCACGGTTCCGTCTCGATCCGGGCGGCCGTTTGCTGAAGATCCAGAGCGAGTACGCTGGTCCGGCTGTCCACGTTCATGAGTTGAATAACGTGCTGTTCCTCCAATTGTTCGCATCCCACGAGAGTGATTCCCCTGAGAAAGAAATACGGCGATCGGAGCACCCAGTCGTACAGGGTCAGAATGGAGACACTCGCCAGGAACCCGCCCAGGAGACAGCCGAGAACCCTCACGCAGAACGCCGTGGGCGGGATTCTCCTTCTTCCCCCGTTTCCCGCGGCAACATACCGGTTTCTCTTGAATCTCTTCGGCTTGGGAGGAATCATGGCGTCTCGTCCAACAACCATTCCATTACACCGGTTTCGCCCAGCAACGTCACTTCAGGATGCAGAACCACGCCGAAGCGGCTCCGGACCGCCTGCCGTATCGAGCGCATCAGAGTCAGGATATCCGCCGCCGTGGCATCACCCCGGTTCAGGATGAAATTGGCGTGATCCCGGCTGACCATCGCTCCTCCCCGTCGCGTTCCCTTGAGTCCCGCCTCATCGATCAGCCGGCCGGCGGACTGTTCCCCCGGATTCCTGAATACACATCCCGCCGAACGCGGATGTGTCGGCTGAGTATTCATCCGTTCCCTCAAGCGGCTCCGAATGTCCCGCCGAATGTGTTCGGACTTTCTGGGAAACACTTCGAATGCAGCCCGAAGAATCACGGAACCCGGAGGCAGATTCAGGTGTCGATACGCAAAAGACAGGTCCCGGCGGGGGACGCGTTCCACGACGCCGTCCGTTTTCATCCACTCCACCCACCGGGTGCGTTCCTCAACGGCTCCCCACCGCGTCCCCGCGTTCATGCACAAGCCTCCCCCCACCGAGCCCGGAATCCCCACGGCGAACTCGAAGCCTCCCAGACCCCGGCGCAGCAGTTGCCTTTGGAGAGCGGGAAGGGAAACCCCCGCTTCGACCTCACAGATCATGGGATCTCCAGGGTGCTCCCGCTCCTCGGGAATCAGGGTGGCGGAAAAACCGCCCCGAAGGGAAACGATCACCCCCCGGAACCCGGCATCCGTCGCCAGGAGATTGGTCCCCCTTCCCAGGAAAAATACGGGAATTTCGTACTCCCGGGTCACATCCATAAGAAACCCGAGCTGACGCACATCCTTGGGAAACGCCAGGGCGTCCGCGGGCCCGCCCACACGGAAGCTTGTAAGCCGTTTCAGAGGCGCCCCGAACTGCACGCCTTCGCCTAAAGAGGTTTGCAGCAATTCCGTAACGCGGCGGTTCATCCCGATTGCTTTCCCTCAAGAAATTCCCGGGCCACCTCGTACACATTCCCCGCACCCAAGGTGAGCAGAAGGTCCCCCGGACGGCAGTGCGTTTTCACATGCCGGGCCACGTCTTCCAACCGTCCTATATAGCAAACATCCCGATGACCGTGTTCTCGGATACCTTCGCTCAGACGTTTTCCGCTCACATCAGGAACAGGAGACTCTCCCGCCGGATAAATGTCCGTTATGACGAGATGATCCGCATGGTAGAAAGATTTTACGAACTCGTCATAGAGAAACCGGGTACGGGTATACCGATGAGGCTGGAACACCACCACTACACGTCGCTGCTCCCAAGAATCGCGCACGGCTTTCAGGGTGGCCCGGATCTCTGTGGGATGGTGCCCGTAGTCGTCCATGACGAGGATGTCGTCCACGGTACCCAGCAGTTCCAGCCGGCGCCCCACCTGGCCCAGCTTGTCCAGACTGCGGGCCATCGCTTCGAAAGGGACATCCAACTCCAGGCCCACGGCCAAGGAGGCCAACGCATTGTATAAATTGTGGATGCCCGGGATATTCAGTTGCACCTGCCCCAGTTCCCGACCCTGATACTGCGCTTTGAAACGCGTGACGGTCCCCGCCGGCTGTACATCCGACGCCCGCAGGTCCGCCTGGGCCGTGAGGCCGTATGTGACCCGCCGGCGCTGGACATGCGGCAACAAGTCCTGCAGCCCCGGGTCGTCCAGACAAAGCACGTTCAATCCGTAGAAAGGCACCTTGTTGATGAACTGGAGAAAGGTGGACTTCACGTGATCCAGGTCCCGATAATAGTCCAGGTGCTCCGCATCCAAATTGGTTACCACGACGATAGCGGGAGACAGCCTCAAGAACGATCCATCGCTTTCATCCGCTTCCGCCACCATGATATCGCTTTGCCCCAAACGGGCGTTGCTGCCGAACGTGGACAGTCGGCCTCCGATCACGACCGTGGGATCCAGTCCGGCATCCGTTAGAATCTGGCCCACCATACTGGTGGTCGTGGTCTTTCCATGGGCCCCCGCAACGGCGATACCGTGTTTGGTCCGCATCAGTTCGGAAAGCATTTCCGCTCGTTGAATGACCGGGATTTTCAGTTCCCGAGCCATCCGGACTTCCTCGTTCTCCTCATGAACCGCGGAAGACACCACCACTACGTCCGCGCCTTGAATCTGTTCGGCGCGGTGTCCCAGAAACACGTGAGCCCCCAGGGACATGAGCCGCCGAACGAGGTCCGACGTCCGGATATCGGATCCCTGCACGCGGTAGCCCTGATTGAGCAACACCTCGGCGATGCCGCTCATGCCCACGCCGCCGATACCTACAAAATGGATGTTTCGTATCTTGGTGCGTTTCATGCTCGTATCACTTCCGCGCACACCGCCACGGCCTGAGCCGCAGCGTCCCGCCGGGAAAGGGTTCCGGCCCGTTCCCCCATGACCCTGAGTTCTTCCGGGCTCGAAATCAGCTCGGCGAGTTCACGGGCCAGGCGCTCCGGAGTCAGTTCGGATTCCAGGATCACTCGAGCCGCTTTCCGGACCTCCCACACGCGGGCGTTCATTTCCTGATGGTTATGGGCCGCGTACGGATAGGGAATCAGTACGGCCCCACGCCCCACGGCGGCCAGTTCCGCCAGGATAGTGGCTCCGGCCCGCCCCACCACGAGGTCCGCTCTGGAAATCGCCGCGGCCATGTCATCGACAAACGGCGCCGTTTGCGCCGAGACCCCGGCGGATTCATAGTTTCGAGCCGTTTCCGTTTCCTCATCGGTCCCCGTCTGATGCAACACGGAAACCGGGTTCCCCGTTCGTTCGAGCAAGCCCAGCGCCGCAGGCGTCACCCGATTGATCTTCCTGGAACCCTGACTTCCTCCGGTTACCAGCAGATGAATGCGCCCCGGTTCCCGGAGATCGGGACCGTGAAGGAACGATTCCCGCACCGGGTTTCCCACCACCCGCACCCGATCCCGAGGAAACCAGCCGGCGGATTCTTCGTAGGAACACAGAATCCTGTGCGCCAGCCGACCCAGCCATCGGTTGGTCATTCCGGGGCGCACATTCTGTTCCTGGATGACCAGGGGGATCCCCATCAGACGCGCCGCAACACCCATGGGTCCCGAGGAATATCCTCCCAGCCCGATGACCAGCGACGGTTTCAGCCGTCGAAGGAGCCACACGCTCTGCCCGATCCCGCGTAGCGCCCGGAACAATGAAACGGGCTTTCCCCAGAGTCCCTTGTCCGCCAATCCGGCACCGTCGATGACGTGGTAGCCGTAACCCGTTCGCGGCAACACGCGTCGTTCCACCGGCCGCCCGGTCCCCACGAACACCGTTTCGACGGTTTGCAGGGTCCGCTCCAACGCTCCAGCCAGAGCCAACCCGGGGAAAAGATGACCTCCGGTCCCACCTCCCGCGAACACGATGCGCATCACGTGGAACTCCGTCGATTCAGGTACCGAATGTTGCACAGAATTCCCAGCATACTCAGACTCACCACCATGGAGGAACCTCCGTAACTGATGAACGGCAGCGGCAGGCCCTTGGTGGGAACCAATCCGAGGACGACAAACAAATTCAGGATCACCTGGGTACTGAGCAGTAAGGTAATGCCGAAAGCCAGTAAGGATCCGAAGGGGTCCAGAACGGACCGGGCGATCTTCATGCCCCTCCAGAATATGAGCACGTATACGCCGGTGGTCAGCGCCACGCCCAGGAGTCCCATTTCCTCCCCCAGCACCGATAGTATGAAGTCCGTGTGCGGCTCGGGAAGATAGAAGAGTTTCTGTTTACCGTCCCCTACTCCCACGCCCAGGATCCCGCCGGAACCGAAGGCCATGAACGAGTGAATGATCTGAAATCCTCGATTCAGAGGATCCGCCCAGGGGTCCAGGAACGCCAGGAGACGGTCCAAGCGGTACGGTTCCACCAAAATGCTTACGGCCAGGAGCACCAGGCCGGCCAACGACGTGGCCGCCAGATGCATCAAACGAGCCCCGCCGACGAACAGCATCGCCACGGTTACCACCGTCAGCACCGCCACCGTGCCGAGGTCCTTCTGGGAAAGCACCAGAAGGACGACAATGCCCAGAAAAATCATGTGAGGTATGTATCCCGTGGCCAGGTCCCGAATCTGCTCCCCCTTTTTGCTTATGGAATAGGCCATGTACATGACCAACCCCACCTTGGCCGCTTCGGAAGGTTGAAACGACCATCCCAACACGTGAATCCATCTTCTGGCCCCACCCACTTCGACCCCGAGTCCGGGGACGAATACCAGCAGCATCAAGCCGCAAACCCCAAAAAATATGGGGTACACCAACCGCCTGTAGACGCCGTAGGGCAGGTGCGAAAGGAAAATCAAGGCGCATATCCCGAGCCCCGCCGAAAAGGCCTGACGTTTCAAGAAGTAATAGGCGTCCCCATACTGTCTGGAGGCCAGAGCCGAACTCGCGCTGAACACCATGACCAGGCCCAGACCCACTAATGCGCATACACTCAGAGCCAGTGCAGGGTCCAAAGGCGTCAGGACATTCCATCGGCGGAACCGGCTCACCGCGTCCAATCCCCATCAGCATTGCCGAGGGGCCGGAGTACTCTTCTTCCGCCGCCCCCCCCGGCAACCTCGTTCTTTTTGGGGTTGTCATACTTGGGTTGCATGCGTTTCACCGTAACTTCAACGTACTTATCCCGATGAGTCCCAGGATGAATGCAATGATCCAGAAACGAACGATGACTTTGGGCTCCGCCCAGCCTTTCAATTCAAAATGATGGTGTATGGGCGCCATGCGAAAGATACGCCGTCCGTTGGTGAGCTTGAAATATCCCACCTGAAAAATGACCGACAGGGCTTCGAGTACGAAAATTCCCCCCACGATAACGAGCAGGATTTCCTGCTTGGTCAGGACGGCCAACGTTCCCAGGGCGCCTCCCAGGGACAGCGACCCCGTATCTCCCATGAAGATCTGCGCCGGATACGTGTTGAACCACAAGAACCCCACGGCGGCCCCCACCATGGCCCCGCAAAACACCGTGAGTTCCCCCGTACCGGGTATGTGCGTGATCTGGAGGTACTTGGCGATGATCGCGTTTCCCACCAGGTAACAGAACACCAGATACGTGGCGAAAGCCACGATCCCCGGCCCTATGGCGAGCCCGTCCAACCCGTCGGTAAGGTTCACCGCATTGGAGCATCCCGTAATGATAAACATGGATAGGGCAATGTACCCCAATCCCAAATCCGGGTTCAGCGCCTTGAAAAACGGAAAGGCCAATCGCGTGTCGAAATCCGTGAACACCACCAGGTACACGGTCACGAGAAAACTGGCGCCCAATTGCCCCAAGAGCTTGTATCTTCCCTTGAGACCCTTGTTGCGTCTCCGGATGAGCTTGAAATAATCGTCCGCGAACCCAATGGCGCCGCACACCAGGGTTATGAACAACACGATCCATATATATATGTTGTCCAGGCGGGCCCATAGTAGTGTGGAGAAGACCACCGCAAACAATATCAGAACTCCCCCCATGGTAGGAGTCCCCTCCTTGGGCTTGTGGGTAACGGGGCCTTCCTTTCGAATGAACTGTCCCACACGGTATTCAGTGAGCTTTTGTATGATCCATGGACCCAGTACGAAACAGATCATCAGCGCCGTGAGAATGGCGTAAATCGTCCGGAACGTGATGTAACGGAACACGTTGAACACCGGGTGGAGCGTGTGCAGGGGATATAACAGTTCATACAGCATGAATCAGTCGTCCTCTTTCAAGCGCGCCAGTACCCGTTCCATGCGCATGACCCGGCTGGCCTTGATCAACAGCACATCACCGGGCCTTACCGCCTGAGGCAAGACTTCCAACAGGGTTTCCACAGAGGCGAACCCGTGAATCCGGTCGGAATCCATGCCGCCGTCCACGGCTCCTTGCCGCATCATCCTCCTTTGCGGCCCCACGAAAAAGACTTCGTCCAGGTTCCGGGCCGCCGTCTGAAGACCCAATCCATAATGGGCTCCTTCCGTCTCCTCTCCGAGTTCGGCCATTTCCCCCAGCACCGCCAGAATGCGGCCGCGTCCTTTCAGTCGCACCAAGGTATTCAGGGCGGCTTCCATGCTGGCCGGGTTCGCATTGTAGGCGTCATCCAGGACGCGGATGTTCCGCGGCAGTTCCAAGAGCCGGGTGCGGCCCTCCAGGGGCCTGAAATCCCGAAGTCCGTTACGGACGGCGTCCATGTCCGAACCCGCCGCCCACGCCGTTGCGGCCGCCGCCAGTGCGTTCTGTTCCAGCGGTTCTCCCGAGCCCGTCAACTCCGCCACGAGTTCTCGGCCGTCTATTTCCATGAGCAAAACCGTCGTATTGTTATCCCGGATTCTCGCTTCCTTGAGCCGCACCGCCGCTGGTCGGCGGCGGGAGAACGTCACCGTGTTTCCCTGAAATCCTTTGGCCGTTTCCACCAGGCGCGGGTCATCCGCGTTCAGCACGAAGGTCCCGTCGGCCGGCAACGCGGGCAGAAGTTCGCCTTTCGCCCTGGCCACCCCTTCCAGACTGCCGAAACCTTCCAGATGGGCCGGTCCGATGTTCGTAATGAGCCCCACCGTGGGACGGGCGATATCGGCCAACCGTTTGATTTCGCCAAAGGCGTTGGCGCCCATCTCGAGGACCAGGTACCGGTGCTCCGGAGCCAATCGAAACAGAGTCAGGGGAAGTCCCACCAGGTTATTCAGGTTTCCTGAATTTTTCAGGACCGGCCCCAGAAAGGACAGAATCCCGGCCACCATCTCCTTGGTGGTGGTTTTCCCGTTACTCCCCGTGATCCCCACCACGGGTCCCCGGAAGGTGCTTCGCACCGCGACGGCGAGATCACCCAGAGCCTGCAAAGTATCCTTGACGGCGATAAGAAAGAAATCCGGTCGAAGATCGTCCCAAGCCCCCGAAGCCGGCCTTTCTTCATGCACCACGGCTCCGGCGGCCCCCTTGGAGCAGACTTCCGCCACGAACCCGTGCCCGTCGAACCGGTCCCCCGAGAGCGCCACAAAAAGTTCCCCGGGACTCAGAGTGCGGGAATCCGTGGATACGCCTCGAGCCGTCGTGTCCGGACGCCCCCGAATCAGGCGCCCACGGACGGCCCGGCATAGCTCGCCGGCCTTCCGTTTCATGATGGCCCCGCCTTCCGTTTCAGGGCTTCCCGAACCTCCTCGGTGTCGTCGAAATGAAGCCTTTGGGAACCGACGATCTGGTCCGTCTCGTGACCTTTGCCCGCCACCAATACCACGTCGTATGAACCGGCCAGGGCCACGGCCCATTGAATGGCTTTACGCCGGTCGGGTTCCACCGCGTACCACCCGACTTCCTCGGCCAAACCGTGCGCAAGCGGGCGTTTCACAAGGCCGGCGGCATTCACACCGGTTTCGATGTCCCGTATGACGGCCTCCGGTCTCTCACTGCGGGGATTATCCGATGTGATGATGACCGCGCTGCTGCGTTCCGCCGCCGCCACGCCCATGAGGGGGCGTTTGCCCCGATCGCGATCGCCGCCGCAGCCGAACACGGTAACCACTCTCCGCGGAGACAAACCCTGAACCGCGTCCAATACCTTCTCCATGGCTTCGGGCGTGTGCGCGTAATCCACCACGACCCGTTCGTCCCGATCTCCCCGAAACCATTCCATTCGTCCCGGGACACGCTCTAGACGAACAGCGCCCTCCTGCACGGCGTCCAGGGGAACTCCCATCGCCAAGGCAGCCGCGGCCGCAGCCAGGACATTCATGGCATTCAGACGCCCCACGAGAGGAGAACGCAGGCGTATCGAATTTCCTTCCCATTGGAGGAGGAGATCGAAACCCTCCATGTCCGATTTGAGAATCGTCCCGGAATAGTCGCTGTCGAAAACCATTCCATAGGAGCGAACCCTTCCCGGAAAAGCCTGGATGAGTTCCCGCCCGTACGGGTCATCCGCGTTGCTCAAGGCGGGCGCGGAAACCCGAGTCTCGGACGTATCCAGCACCATCTGGAAGAGCAGCTTCTTGGCGGCGAAGTAATCGTCCATATCCCGGTGGTAGTCCAGATGATCCCGGGACAGGTTGGTGAAGAGCACCGTGCAAAACCGGCATCCCGCCACACGGCTCTGGCGCAGGGCATGGGAAGACACTTCCATGACCGCGTGCGTCACCCCCGAGTCGGACATGCGCGCCAGAAGACGTTGAAGGTCCACGGACTCCGGGGTGGTGGCGGAAGCGGGCAGAGAAGCGCCCGGATAGCGGTATCCTATGGTTCCGATGACCCCGACACGATGTCCCGCAGCCGTCAACATGGATTCGAGGAGATAGGTGGTGGTGGTTTTCCCATTGGTCCCCGTGACCCCGATGAGGGCCATTTTCTCCGAAGGCATGCCGAAAAACCGATGGGCCGCCCAGCCCAAGGTCTTCCGGGCATCCGCCACGTTCAACACAGGACCCGGAAACCGGGGCCACCCCATCGAAGGCGCTTCGTCCAGCAGGAGAGCCGCCGCCCCGTTTCGGACGGCATCGGATAGAAACTCGAGACCGTGGCTCCTGCCGCCCTTCAATGCCGCAAAGAGCGTGTTTGGGCCCACCCTTCGGGAATCGTACGCCAGATCCTCGATGACGGGATCCCCCGAACCTCTCCGGTCCAGGATCGCTTCGGCGGGAACCAACTCAGACAGTCTCAAGAATCCTCCTCTTCCCCGAGGATCAACGTGCAGGCTTCCACACCCTTGAGGGATACTCCCGGAGCCGGTTCCTGACGGATCACGGATCCTCCGCCTTGCAGGGATATTTCCACTCCGCGGAGACTCAGTATGCTCAAGGCGCTGCGCACATCCAAGCCCAGCAGATAGGGCATGACCCCGGATTCGGCGTCCAGGGAACTTGCCGACTCCGCCGGATGGATCACCGGGAAAGGCTCACGGGCCGGGGCGGCGGCGGAGTCGATTTGTCGTTGAACGAGATAGACGCCTTGCGGTTTAACCCCCATATAGGAAATGACGTGTTCCATGATGTTCCTGAACACCGGTGCGGCCACCAGACCGCCGTATACGGACTTGCGGGGTTCGTCGATCATGACCAGCAAGGCCACGGGCGGCTTCCCGTCCGGGAAAAAGCCCATGAAAGAGGACACGAAGTCGGTACGGGAGTAGCTGCGCGTCCTGGGATCCACTTTCTGGGCCGTACCCGTTTTTCCGGCCACGGAATATCCCTGGATGGCCGCCCGGGTGCCGGTGCCTCCCTCCCGCACCACCTTCTGAAGCATGACGGCCATGTTTTCCGCGGCTTCCCGGGAAATCACCCGGCGCATGATCTCGGGTTCAAAGGTCTGAACCACGTTGCCGTCCCTGTCTTCGATCCGGCGCACCATTCGGGGTCGGACCAGGGCGCCGCCGTTGGCAATGGCGCACAGGGCCGTGATTTGCTGAATGGGTGAAATGCTGACTCCCTGGCCGAAGGCGATGGTGGCGAAGTCGATGGTGGCCCAGGAGTTCTCGGGACGAAGAATTCCCCGGCATTCTCCAGGGAGATCGACGCCGGTGGGGGAACCGAACCCGAATTGAGTCAGACCCGAATACAGCAGATTCTTCTTCATCCGCATACCCACCTTCAGGGCCCCGATGTTACTGGATACCTGGATGATTCCCGGCAACGTCAGCCATCCATGCTTGTGGGTATCGCGAACCGTGTGTCCTCCCACCTGAAATCTGCCGTTCTCGCAGTAGATGAGTTCATCGGTGCCGATCAGTCCGTTGTCGAGCGCCAAGGCGGCCGTAAACACCTTCATGGTGGAACCGGGTTCGAAGGCGTCCACCACGACCCGGTTCCGGCGGGTTGAAGCGGAAAACTCCCGGAACCGGTTCGGATCGTAAGACGGATACACCGCCATGCCCAGGATTTCACCCGTCGCCGGTTCCATCATCACCGCCAGGCCGGCCCGAGCCTTTTGTTCGATCACCGCATCCCGCAACGCACGTTCCATGCGGTATTGGATGGTCTTGTCCAGGGTGAGCACCAGTCGGAGTCCCGTTTGTTCCGGGCGTTCCTCGGCTTCGTGCCTGGAAACCGTCCTGCCCAAACGGTCCCGGTGCACTCGAATACGACCCTCCTCACCACGCAATACCTGATCGTACAGGAGTTCCAAACCTTCCAGACCGTGATCGTCCATCCCCACAAAGCCCAGCGCGTGGGCGGCCAGTTCCTGATTCGGATAATATCGCTGGGCTTCCGGGACAAACCCCAAACCCGGCGCGCCGAGTTTCAGCACCTCCGCCTTCTGGTACGGCGTGAGCTTCCGTTGGATCCAAACAAAACCCCGATCGCTCGAAAGTTTCCGGTAAGTCTCTCCGTAATCCACGTACAGCAGGGACGCCAGCTTCCGGGCCAGTTGTTTCGGCTCTTCCACCCGCCTGGGCTCGGCGTACAGCGAATACACTTCCACGCTGGAGGCAAGCTTCCTCCCCTTGATATCCACAATATCGCCCCGGCGCGGCATCAGGGTGACGGCCCCCGTATACTGGCGCCGGGCCAGTTCGGCCAACCGTTCCCTCTGAACCACCTGAAGACGGCCTGCCTGGAACAACGCAAGCCCGAAACAAACCAACACCAGGCACCAAACGACGACCATACGAGTCCGCAGCCGTTGGCCCCATTGTCGTTTATGGGCGGAGGAATTCATGGCAACCTTACAATTTGATCGGGGGTAGGGGGTTTGAGCCCCAGTTGCGTAACGGCGATGCGTTCAATGCGTTGCGGGGACTTCAAATTGGCCACTTCCACTTCCAGTCGCCTCCCGTTTTCCCGCTCCCGCTTAATCTGTTCTTCCAGCAATGAAATCTCGTACGTCAACACCCGGCACTTTTCCGTCAACCACACATTGGCAAAGGCCGCGGCGAGCAGGATGGCCAGGAAGAGCAGGGAACCGACCAGGGACCCCCACTGTATCTCCCGCCGAACCTTCTTTCCCGCGGGGTTCCGTCCCTTATCCGCGGCGGCGGCTCTTTTCGCACTCATGGGTTACACCCGTTCGCACGCTCTCAAGCGGGCGCTGCGGCTCCGGGGATTCGCTTCCCTCTCGGCGGCCGAGGGCTTCAACGGTTTGGGAGTCAGAAGACGGAACAATCTGCGGCCCCTGCACGTGCATCGGGGCATAGACTTGGGACACACGCAGTCCCGGCTCCAATCCTGCATGCGATGCTTGACCAATCGATCTTCCAGGGAATGGTAAGCGATCACCGCCAGTCTCCCTTCCGGCTCAAGCCATTCGGGCGCCCGCTGGAGGAAGCGTTCCAGGTGTTCCAATTCGTCGTTCACTGCGATGCGAAGGGCCTGGAACACCCGTGTGGCCGGATGAATGGAACCCTTTCGGAATCGGGCGGGAACCGCTTCCGCGAGGACCCGGGCCAGATGCGCCGTAGTCCGGATGGGAGTGCGTCGCCGTTCCAGGACGACGGCTCGCACCATGCGCGAAGCCCAGCGTTCTTCCCCGTATTCACGGAATATGCGGAGCAATTCGGCGGCCTCGGCGTCATTCACCAGGTCCGCGGCCGTCCGCGTCCGACTCCGGTCGAAACGCATGTCCAGGGGTCCATCGAATCGGAAACTGAAGCCCCGATCCGGATCGTCCAGGTGCGCGGAAGAGACCCCCAAGTCCAACAAGATCCCATGGGCGCGGGGAACATTAGCCAGAAAAAACACCTCGTCCAACCGATCGTAGGGCTTCTGAAAGAGCAGAAACTCCTTCGATACGCCGGACAGACGTTCCCGTGCGCGATTCAGCATACGTTCATCCCGGTCCAGTCCGAGAAGCAGCCCTCTCGTTCCCAGTTTTCCCAGCACGGCGGCGGCGTGACCGCCCTCGCCCACGGTACCGTCCACGTAAACACCGTCCTCCCGGATACGAAGACAGTCCAGCGTTTCAGGTAATAAAACCGGCCGATGAACCGTTCTCATGAATGGCTCAAAATCCGAGCTTCTCCGCGCCTTCCATCAAGAGAGTCTCATTGTCCCGGCCTGCCTCAATGGTGGTTTCCCACTTGGTGCGATCCCAGATTTCAAAATTATTCAGCATGCCGGCCAATACCACCTCTTTTTCCAATTGTGCGTATTGCCTCAAATTGCTGGGAATCAAGACGCGGCCCTGTTTGTCGGGCGCGCATTCCATGGCGGAAGAAATAAAAAGACGAATGAAATCACGATAGCGGCGATCAAAGATGGGGAGAGCGGCGGCTTTTTCCTCAATGATTTTCCATCGGTCCGGGGCAAAGGCCATGAGACAGGAAGTTCCGTGGGTGATGATTACGCTGCCTTCTCCACGGTCATTGAGGGTATCGCGGAACCGTGCGGGAATGGCGAGCCGGCCTTTTTGATCGATGGTATGGATGCTGAGGCCCCGGAACATCTCCCCACTTTCTTCACCCAGGTGACACTTTATACCACCTTTCCCCACCTGCAAGCATAAATAGGCCCCCGGTGGCTGTCAAGCTAAAAACGCTTTTGCAATCCTATCGGTTCTTTTTCTGAAATGTGGCCACGTATCGGTTGTGTTCGGCCAAAGTGCGGGAAAATCGGTGGGAACCGTCGTTGGCGGACACGAAGTACAGGAAGTCCGTATCCGCGGGGTTCAGCGCGGCCCGGATGGATGCTTCGCCGGGGGCTCCGATGGGGCCCACGGGAAGCCCCCGGCGTGTGTATGTATTGTACGGGGAATCCACGGTGAGGTGCGCCCGGGTGATCGGACCGTCGAAATCCTCCAGCCCGTACACCGCGGTGGGGTCGGACTGAAGGCGCATGCCCTTCCGGAGCCGGTTCCAGAACACGGAACTCACCAGCGCCCGTTCCCCGTCCAGTCCCGTCTCCTTCTCAATGAGCGAGGCCAGGGTCACGACTTCCCGGGGAGACAATCCCATCTCCCGGGAACGCTCCCGGTAGGCGTCAAACACTTTGCGCCACTGGTTCGCCATGGTCCGGACGACGAGGTATGGATCGGTCTTCCGCTCGAACAGATACGTTTCCGGAAAGAGATACCCTTCCAAGGTGGGACCGGGCACCCCGAGAGAGGACACGAAATCCGGATCACCCGCCGCATTCCGGAAGCCTTCCTCCGAAGTCACTCCCAGCAAGGCCAGTTGCCGCGAAATATCCCGGAGCGTCGAGCCCTCGGGAATGACCACCTTGACCCGATACACATCCCCCCGGAGGAACATGTCGAGCATGATCCCCGGACTAAGGTCCGGAGTGAGCCGGTATTCCCCCGCCTTGACGGACCGGGTCCGGTCCGTGGCCCGGGCGTATACATTCAGCTTCCAGGGGGAACGCAGCAACCCGAGATCCGCCAGCTCCCGGGTCACCGTGCTGAATCCCACGCCTTTCCGGATTTCCAGGAACACCGCATCCTGGCCGTTCCCGGCCGGAGTGTCCAGATAGGACCGCCAGTGCAGCCACACCAGGCACAGGGACAGGATCGCCGCCAGCGCCGGCGGGAATCTTTTGCCGAAGCGCCTCATATCAGTCCGTTGATAACCATGATTGCGTGCAGGCCGGTGCAAAACGACGATATGCAAGCCACGCCTTTGACGTGGCGAATCCTGAGAAATGAGGCGTACATGCAGCACGCCCCAACGACCCGGGATGAAACCTCACGCCGAAGGCGTGAAAGCAGATCGCGTTTTTCAACGGCATGATATCCGTCCTCCTCCGCGTGTCAGCGCAAGGAAGCCACATACGCCGCCAGCCCGTCCGCCAACAGGCCGGCCATCATGAGCAGGCCCGTCACCAGGTGGGCCTTGATGGTCAGGGCCTGCACCGGCACCATACCCTTGTGGTCCCGGTACGTCCGGCCCAGCAGACGGATCGCCTTGTAGGAAAGGGGAAACGCCCCCAGCGCCAGGAGAAACCAGGGCGTGTAGCGCTCCATGAAGGAAAACAGGATCACCGTGGGGTAAGGCAGGAGCACCAGGACCGCATAAACATGCCGGCTCGCATCGAGACCCAGCCGAACCACCAGGTTGCGCTTGCCCGTATCCCGGTCGGCCTCGAAATCCGGGAACTGGTTGATCCAGATGACGGCCGTGATGAGATATCCGCTGGGGAACCCCAGCAGGAAGGCCCCGGCATCCAGCGCTCCGGTGATCGCCAGAAACGTTCCGAAAGTAAGGAACGGGCCGAAAGCCAGGAAGATGGTCAGTTCTCCGGCTCCCCGGCTCATGAGGCGCACGGGCTGGTAGGAATACAGCAGACCGGCAAGAAGCCCCAGAAGCCCCACCAGCAGGACCCCGCATCCCTTCCAGATTCCCAGAAGAATCCCCATAAGAACCGCGGTCCCGAAAAAAGCGAGACTCAATCGAAACACGGTGTTCCGGGACAGGCCGTGCTCCTGGATCACGCGGCTCCCGCCGCTGAAGGGCGTAATTCTCCGGTTGATCCGGTCCGTGCCCGGAGCGTCGTAGTAATCGTTGATCAAGTTGGCGGCCACGTGCAGGCAGGCCACGCCCACCGCGGCGAGCAGCAAGGGCAACGCCTCGAAACGGTCCAGGCGCCATGCGTACAAACCGGCCAGCGCCACGGGCGTCATGGAGCCCGTAAGAAAA
Source organism: uncultured Thermodesulfobacteriota bacterium (assembly GCA_964597345.1). Taxonomy (GTDB): domain Bacteria; phylum Desulfobacterota; class Desulfarculia; order JACQYL01; family JACQYL01; genus CAZQXK01. The sequence continues at coordinate 49,335 of CAZQXK010000007.1, forward strand.
GGAAGCCTGAGACCGATCCAAATGGGATGCATCATCTGCCTGTCCGACCCTCCACGGCCCGATGGTTGCTCGACGGGAACCGCCCGAGGGACCCCTCGGCGGCGGGCCGCGGGGTCCCTCGACCTGCTGAAAGGGTATCCACCCGGATACCGGGGGTCAAGCGGATCCGGGAAACTGCTCTGCAAAAAAGGGGACCTTGGGTCACGGCGCCCCGTTTTCAACCGTATCGAGGGACGGAAATCGCTTCACTCCGAAACCGATGCCGAATACTCGGGGGAGAAATCGCCTGGACGAGAAGCTATCGGGTATCCGTTGTAGGTCTTCTCGGAAAGAGGGCGTCGATATCGCCTCGCACCGTATCCAGCCACTCCCTTCGTTGCGCTTCCGTGCTCGTGACCACCACACGGAACATCCGCCGGTGGAAATCCGAAACGCCGCAGAGGCCGAAGATACAGTTTTTCCAAAGGGTTTCCAGCGGGTCTCCAAAGACCTCCCGTTCCCGGTCCGCTCCGGTATTGGACGTATTCAAGACCAAGGCCGTTCGGGCTTTCAGGAGCCCCTTGGGTACTCCTTCCCCGGAATCGCCTTCCAGAAACTCATACGCGATACCCGGGCGAATGACTCGATCCACCCATCCTTTCAGAATGGCGGGGGGTTGGCCCCACCAGTTCGGATGCACGATGACGATTCCCTCGGCCTCGGCGATCCGCCGGCCATGCTCCGCTATGGCTTCGGGCAGGGAAGCATTCCGGGGAATTTCGTCCCGGGTGAGCACCGGGTCGAACCGTTCCCGGTAGAGGTCGTGGAAGAACACCGCCCGGCCGTTGCGTTCCAACTGCGTGACCGCGGTTCGTGCAATGGCATGATTGAAACTGTCCGCATCGGGATGGGCGAGAATGACGGATACCGCCATGGGAAAGGAAGCCTCCTCCGGGTGTCGGCCCGTCGATGCACCGTATTGCGGGCGGGCCGGTTAGAAACCATGTGATGAGGCGTACCGTACGCTGCAATGACGAAGATCGCCGTATAGAATGGTTAATTGCTGTATCACCCCAACGTTACTTGGACTTCAAGATTAAACCGTTATGGACCGGCGTGCATAAATGATACCCATGAGAATGAGCAACGTTACGATCCATCCCAAGATATATGCGGCCATAGCACGCTTGGCCGTCTCCTTCTCCAGCCAGGTGCGTGGGCGAATTCCCTTGACGAAGAAGATTATTTTGCCGGCCAGGTTGACGCACACTATGTTCACGGCCAATAACAAACCGGCGCCAACCGCCAAGCTGATGTTTCCCTGTCCCAACATGAGCCCCATCGTCGCCGCAGGGGGAAGCAGAGCCACGGCAACCATGACTCCCACGAGTACGCTCGATAGACCCGTGGTGAGAGAGAGCGCCGCTGCCGCGCCCGATGCAAGGGCCAGAGCGACGGAATCCATACTGGCTGCGGTGCGTGACATCAGTTCAGGACTGGTTACGTCCAGATGCCAGATTGAACCGTTACCCGCGAATCCGATGGCCGCAGAAAGGAACAGCGCCAGCAGAATACCCGCCAGAAATGTTTCGACGGACTTCCTCATCAAGGAGATATCCCCCAATGCCGTCCCCAGACTCAAGGCAAGGTTCGGACCCAGCAACGGTGCAATGACCATGGCCCCGATCACGACGGCAACGTTGTTCTTGATGAGGCCTATGGCGGCCACCACCGTCGAGAGGACAACCAGCACCAGAAAATTCAAGTCCAGCCGCGTATTCTTTTCTACCTCCTGATAGAGCGCTTCCCGTGCGGAGGTCGCCGATTTCTCTTGCTTTCGCTTCTCTTCTTCCGTCTTGGGAAGAGATACTTCTACAGCCAAAACCACAATTCGTGCGGTATGTTGAGCACCGAGGACACTTTGCAGCATGTCCAGAACGGGCTGGAGCTTGTTGTCGTCTACCAGCATACGCATCTGCCTCATGCCGTCTTCACCCACCGAACCGAGCCTGACATCCTGCGCTTTTGCCTTTTGTGCTATCTTTACAATCGTCTTCGAACTGCTCTCTTCGGCGATCACTTCTATATATTTCATCTTGGGTCCTTCCTAAGCCGTCACCAGGATGTTGTAGCTATGGAGGTTTACCTCAAGTATGCTGATTTCTCGCCGTTACGCAAGGCGTAGCTCAAGGGCGAAAAAAGATCCCGGCAAAAGGGTTCCCAGGCTTAACAGCCCGTTGATGAAACTATTGGGGGCAGGCCGGTTGAAAACCATGTGATGCAAGCCACGCCTTCGGCGTAGCCGATCCTGAGGAATGAGGCGTACAACCCGTACGCCGCAATGACGAAGGATACAAGTTACGTCAAAGACGTGATCGGCGGGGTGAAAGCGGATCGCGGTTGTCGACGACCTGTCAGGCACACGTTTCCCGGTGTCTGCTCCATTCCGACATCATGAGATGCCTTGTAACCTATTTATATTACTTGGTATTTGTCTATTGTCAAACCCCGTTGACTTTGGGAAGCAGAGCATTTATTGTGACTTAATGAGTTATTTTTTCAGGATATTTTGACATGACCAGCTATACGGCCAAATACACAAAGATCCCTTCCGGATACATGGGCCAGATAGTGGAGTGGCCCGAGGTTGTCACCGAGGGAAAGGACCTGGAAGAATGCAGGGCCATGCTCCGGGACGCTCTCCATGAAATGGTGCTTGCCTACCGCCAAACCGGCCAGGAGGTTCCTGTCGGAAACGCCCTCATCGAGCAGCTTCCCATAGAGATCGAGCGTGTCGGTCAAACAACGTGATCTGGTCCGATACCTGGAGCAGCATGGCCGGCGCGAGGATCAATAACCAGACTGCAGCCGACTTAAGGACAAGCATGCTCGGGCGCCTCCGACGCAGCGCGGCCTACAAGACGACCGCATCGAGCGGACGTCTTACTGACCGCGGCAGTTCCGGACCGCGGCCGAAACGGACGACGAGATCGGGCCTTTGACCGCCGATCTCGAGAAAACCCGCGAACTCCGGCCGAATCGACGACACTTCCACAGGCTGATTCAAATGCGCATGCCGAATCCCGAGCGCCGTGGCTTGCAGGGCGAAGCGCTCGAAAGCCCGCCCCGCCTCGACCCAGTGCGCCTTGTCATCGCGTTCCGAAACAAAGACGGCGATTCCGGAAGCGCTGCGGACATGCCTTGCATACTTGTCGTTTTCCGCTCCCTCCGTAAAGAACAGGTCGAACATCCGCCTGCCAAGCCATGTCGGCACGGAGGGATTGCCTGCGGAACCCGCGAACAGGCCGTCACCGGTTCTTGCGGCATGAGCGCCGTTGAAGCGCACCCACTGTTTGAGTTCATCCACGAACCGGCGGTCCCGCATTTGTGACGTGTTTCCCTGAATCACGAATTCTAGAACACGCTCCATGGCTTGCCGCCCGGTGAGCAGGAGAACACTGACGCCATAACCGGCGCCTGCCGTTTCCAGCAACTTGAGATCCTGCAAGGATATGGGCTTGCCGTCGTACTCGCCGCGTGTCGATTGCCGCAACGGGATGGCTTCAAACAATGGGGAAACAACGGGTGGCGCTGGCTCCAGGGCGATATGGACGAAGCCGCTATCCGCATTGAAAGACGCCGCCCCTCGAACCCCGCCCGCTGCCGCAGCCTGGATGAAGTTTTCCGCAGCGCACCCGAGGCTGACAAAGAGGTGATGATCGTCCGGATCCACCACCGGGCAACGACGCTCGAAATCAGGAAGAACGGAAACCATGTCCTCCCCGATCCTGAAATTCCAGCACTGCGTGTTGTGGCTGGAAGGCGCAAGCGTCGCATAGCGGACCCATTCAAGCATTGGTAAAGGCGGCGCACCCGTATCGCGCGCGGTGTGGCGCCACGTCTGTTGGACCCGGGCCTCGTATTGGACGCGGGCATTGCGCGCCGTCAACGCGAACCCTCCCACCGCCACACCGGCGCCCGCTGCGGCTGCTGTGGCAATGAATTTTCGTCTCGACATCATGGGGATATTCGCTTTGTAGGGCCTAACACTCAGCTTAATCGGCCGGCATCGAGACACCAGCGGAAAGGCCGGTCCGAGTTGAAGCTGTGGTTACCCGGCTGCTTCATGATACAACGCCCGCTGATGTTTTCGGCCTCTTTGACCGTGCCAATACGACCACCCCTACTACCACCGCAGCAACGAGACCGAAATCTTGATGAACACCGAGCAGGAACGCGGCTTGCCCACCTACGAAACACCAAAGAACAGGGACGACAAAAGGACTGCGCGGATACGGCGGCACAAGAAACGCGAGCAGGCCAATGGTGAATATGGTGGTCGGACACGGAAGTCCAAAAGTAGGCATATGCGGATAAGAGTGCCCTGCGTACCATGACCATATTGGATAGAGGGCAAGCGCGAACACGACGAGAACACTGCCAACGAACGCGCGTCCACCACCAACCCACGCGAATTGAAGCCGACGCCGGACAACCCCTTGCCACACAAATATGAGTGCTCCCACCAGTGACACGCCAGAAAACACATAGGCCAGCGGATTGATCCGCGTAAAGAAGGCAAGATGGTAAGCAATCGCGAGCCACGCCCACAGGAAGGCGAGAATTGCCGATACCCCGACGCCAGACCAGCGTCGCGGCCTTAGTACGAGAAAAATTGCGCCAAACGCCAACCCAACTAGAAACACCTGGGCGGGCCACAGTGCTTCATTGTATTCCCGGAATATGCCAAAAAAATCTTCAATTGTAAATGGAAGCTGCATACGCCTCCTGACGGCCAACAATGCTTATATGAATTCTTTATAAAATCTATAGCCCACGAAACGCAGTCCGCACCTCGAAATCAGCCGTCTGGCTGCAGGAGGTTGTATCGTCGATAATGTCTCCAGCGGCTTGATATATAGTTCCGCATAACCTGCCGTGACTCTTCTCTATCGATCCTGCATGGGGCTTCGGACGTCCCGGCCCTTTCGGTTCCACGCGTGCAGGCACCTGACCGGCTTTTCCGGCATCTTCGCCGCCACGAGAACGGACAGCCTATGAGTACGGCCTCTTATCCAACCCCCCCTACAACAGCTCGCACGGCGGATTCAAGGTTTTTCTTGCGGAAAACGATCCTGTTCGGGGATACCGCCATTTCAGATGTCCCTCCTCCCCCTCCGATGCAAACCGGGCGCCCCGTATCTGCTCCTGCTTCGCCCTATCGAGGGCGGGGTACTCCGCAGGAAGCCGAGTGGCAATCCCGCCCGTGAATCTTGCGTGGAATCCATGAGAATCGGGAGAGTATGGGACATCCATGCACGATTCATGAGGTTACGCAAATGGAACACAACGATCACCGAAAAAGATTATCCTTGGTTCAAAATTCCCGGGAAGGCGCTTCGCAGCGAAACACAAGCCGCAGTGGGAGAGAAGTGTCGATCATCCTCGCGCCGGTGGATGACCTCGGATTTTCCAGTGGTCAGTCGTCCGCTGAAGAGTCTGGTTCCACGATTTTTTGCATGAGTTCAAACGTGATGCCGTGCTCCAAAAACAGCGGATGCTCGGGTGCGCGTCCCGGTGAAGGTTTAAATCCAACTTCTCTGAAAAAGTCCGCCGACGTGTTTCGCGCGATGGTATGAATCCTACGGCGCATGTTGGCCGAGGCGATACGTACCAGTTCCGTAACCAGTCGGCGACCGACCGCTTTCCCCCGGGCACCGGAAGCGACGGCCAAATGTCTCAGCTCCATCTCGTCGCCGACCGTCGCTATTGGGACCAAGCCGCCCACGATCCGGCCGTCTTGTTTGGCCGCCAACTCGATTTCCTCGCCGTCGATATGGAACGTACTCCGGATATCACGGGGAAGCCCGAGAGGCCGCCATAGGACGCTCCAGAGAAGGTCGTCCAGTTCCGCCGCGTCGGCCGCCGTTTTTACCCTCTCCACAGTGATCATGTTCCCTTACCGTCTGTTCCCCGGACGCAGCGCCTTCTTCCCGGACCAGTACTTCAGGCGCTCTCCTCCGCCCACATCCAGAACACACTCCTCGAGAACTTCGTAGCCGAGACGTTCATAGAAGTGCTTTGACGGCAAAGATAGGCTCAGGCTGACTTCCGGAATCCCCCGCTCCATCGCTTTGTGCTCAAGCTCCGCCATTATGGCTTTTCCATAGCCCCGCCCCTGACGATCCGGACGCACAAAAACGCCGAGTATCTCCGAGTTCACCAATGAACCGGTAGCCAGGACAGCGTCGTCGCGCCGTGACAGGAGCACCAGTATGTCCCCGATCAGACTTCGCTCCGCGATGTTCCTCTCGGAATGGTGTTCTTTAAAGAAAGCAACGGCGCGGGGAGGGTATACTTTCGAATAAGAAGCATCGATAGTCTCACAAATCATACTATGAAGCGCATGCAGATCCGTCCTCTTGAATGCGCGAATCATGGTTTTGCCTTCTTTCGTCGCTTTTTGCAGATGATCGCAGGCCGTTGAAAAGCGCGATCCGCCTTCACGGCCAAGGCCCGCCTTGCATCTCATCGTTTTTGACCGGCCCGCCCGCCATAAGCTTTATGAACGGGCCGCCCAACAACGTCCCCCCGGAAATAGAACCCCTGTCTATTCATGGCGCAACGCTTCGATGGGATCCAGCCGGGCCGCTTTGAGCGCCGGGAAGTAGCCGAAAATCACCCCGATGGCCGCCGAAAAAAAGAACGCGACCGCCACAATCCCGGCGTTGAAAACGAAAGGCACGCGCAACACGCCGGCAAGCCAGACCGACGAACCGAGGGCCAGGGCCATGCCGGCCAAGCCGCCCAAGGAAGACAGGACCACCGCCTCCACCAGAAATTGCAGGAGCACTTCCCGTTCGAGAGCGCCGATGGCGAGCCGGATACCGATTTCCCGTGTGCGCTCGGTGACCGAAACCAGCATGATATTCATGATGCCGATCCCGCCCACCAGAAGGCTCACCGCGGCCACCGATCCCAGCAGGGCGGTCAGCACCCTGGTGGTCCCGGTAAGGGTTTTCGCGATCTCCTTCATGTCCATGACATTGAAATTGTCGTCCTCGCTGGGCGACACATGGCGGCGCTCGCGCATCAGCCGCTCGATTTCCTGCCGGACTCTCTCCGTGGACGCGTTTTCGCGGGCCGAAACCATGATCAGTCCAATGTCCTGATTTCCCGCAATACGCCGCTGGAAAGTGCGGAGGGGGATCACCACCACATCGTCCTGATCCGTTCCCATACTGGTCTGACCTTTAGATTCCAACAGGCCGATTACCTCGCACGTGATCTTTTCCAGACGGATTGTGCTCCCCAGAACGTCCTGACTCCCAAAAAGCCTCCTGCGCACGGTCTCCCCCAAAATGCAGACCGCGGCGCCGGCGCGCAGCTCGCTGTCGGTGAACAGCCTGCCTGCTTCCAGGGACAAGTTCCGTACCTGGAAATACTCGTTTCGCGTTCCGGTGACCACGGTGGTCCAGTTGGCATTGCCGTACACGGCCATAACGGAACGAGACGCGGCGGGGGCCACGGCCGCCACCGAGCGGATCTCCGCGGCGATGGCTTCGGCGTCCTTCGCCTTGAAGAGTGGAGCGGTGGATGCTTGGCCCGGACCCAAGCGCTTTCCCGGAGTCACCATCAACAGATTACTGCCCAACCCGGCAATCTGATTCGTGATCTGGACGGTGGCGCCTCCGCCGATGGTGACCATGGTAATCACCGCGCCCACCCCGATCACGATACCCAGCATGGTCAGGAAGGAACGCATCATATTGCGGCGGATCTCCCGTACGGCCAGTAGAATCGTGTTTCCGATCACCGGGTTCCCCTTCCATTGTGCTCATCGGAGTCCACCAGACCGTCCATAAAAAGGACGGTGCGCCGGGCATAGGCCGCCATGTCCCGCTCATGGGTGATCATGACGATGGTGATTCCGCCGCGGCGGTTCAAATCGATCAGCAACTCCATGATCTCCCTGCTGCGGGCCGTATCCAGATTGCCCGTGGGTTCGTCCGCCAGCAGCATTGCGGGTCCCGTGACGATGGCCCGGGCGATGGCGACCCGTTGTTGCTGGCCGCCCGAGAGTTCGCCGGGGGTATGGGTTTCCCATCCGCCGAGCCCCACCGTCTCCAGAGCTTGAAGGGCGCGGGCCCGTCGTTCCCCGGTCGGGGCGCCGCGATACACCAGGGGCAGTTCGACGTTCTCCAGAGCCGTGGTGCGGTTCAACAGGTTGAAACCCTGGAACACAAACCCCTGGTAATGGCGGCGGAGGAGCGCTCGTTGATTGCGGGTCAGTCCGCTCACCTCGACCCCCTTGAACCGGTAGGACCCTGCGGTAGGGCTGTCCAGACAACCCAGGATGTTCAGGAACGTGGACTTCCCCGACCCGCTCGGACCCATCACCGCCAAAAATTCGCCCTCGTTGATGATGAGATCGATTCCGCGCAGCGCCTCTACGGCTCCCTGCCCTTCCCCATAGACTTTGGTCACTCCTTTAAACACAATCAGGGGCGACTCGGAGGGATGGTTTGCCGATTCGGGATTGCCCGTTTTCATAGACCGGTCCCCACTGTGTCGATGATCACCGGCGTCCCGGCTTGGATGTCTCCGGCGGTTATTTCGGTCATAACGCCGTCCGTGGCTCCGATGCCGACAGGGACGGCGGAAGGTTTTCCCTCTTTCAACGTCCAAACGCGTTGTTCCGGCTTACCGCTTGTCGCCTCCTGCATCGATCTGGACGGCGACGCGGGCGGGCGCGGAAGCAAAGCGCCCACCAGGCCGTCGAACGACTTCTCTGCTTGCTGCACCGGCGGGGTAAAGCGCAGGGCGGCGTTGGGAACCAACACCACGTTCTCGACTTTTTTGACCGTGATATCCGCGGTGGCCGTCATGCCGGGCCGCAGGGAGAGATCATGATTATCCACTTTCAGCACGGTTTCATAGGTTACCACGCCCTCCGCGGTCTTGGAGCCGTAACGGACCTGGGTGATCCGCGCCTCGAAGATACGCCCCGGATAGGCGTCTATGCCGAACGTGGCCGTCTGCCCTTCCCTCACTTGACCTACGTCGGCCTCGTCCACATCGACATGCAATTCCATCTGGGTCAAGTCTTCGGCCAGGGTGAAGAGCACCGGGGCCTGAAAGGACGCGGCCACGGTCTGGCCGGGTTCGGCGCTGCGGGCCAGGACGACGCCGTTGATCGGGGACACGATGACGGACTTGGACAGGTCCGTTTCATGGGCTTCCAGAGTGGCGCGAGCCTGGGAGACCGCCGCTTTGGCGCTGACTTCATCAGCCCGGGCCCGCTCGAGCGCCGCCTCCGCCGCATCCATTTCGGATTGCGACGGCACTTTGTTCCCGCTTAACGCCCACGCCTTCCGGAGCTGTCCAAGTTTGCTGCGCATCTCCTTGACGGTGGCCTGGGCCTGCAAGACGGACGCTTCCGCCGATTCCAGGACCGCTTTGGATTGCATCACTTGAGCCTCCAGCTTCATGGTGTCGAGCGTCGCCAACGCCTGCCCGACCTTCACGTGGTCATTGTGGTCCACGGCCACGGTCTTGATGATGCCGGACAACTCGCTGCTCACATCCACCTGGACGGTCGGCTGCAAGGCGCCGGTAGCCGTTACGATGAGTGTGAGATCTCCCGTCCGCGCTTCCCGGGTTTCATAGCGGACTTCCTTCGAGGCCCCCGTCATGTTCCAGATCACAACCACGGCCGTCACCCCCGCAATGAGAGCGACGAAAATCCATTTCCACGGTTTTTTTCCGTGCTCCGACGACTCCTCTATGTTCAGGACCCGTGCGACATCGGATACTCCGTCAGAGTTCGACTTCATTTCTCCTCTCCACATGCAAACTGGTCCTGGGCTTCTTGAGCCCAAGACGTCCATCCGCCGCCCAGGGCCTTGTACAGGCCGATCAAGTTGGAAGCCGCCCTTCCGTCGCTTTGCGCCAGCTGATCCTGAAACGAGAAGAGCGAGCGCTGGGCATCCAGGACATGGATGAAATCGGTGAGTCCCGCCCGGTACTTTTCCCGTACAAGATCCGTCGCCCGCTGAGCCGCCCGGATCGTCTCGGTCAGGGACTCCCTGAGACGCCGCTCCTCGGCGTACGCCACAATGGCGTTTTCCACCTCTTCCAGGGCATTCAATACGGCTGCTTCATAGGCGATCAGGTATTGCTCCTGCAGAGCCGATTGTACTTCGATATTCCGGCGCACCGCACCGGCGTCGAAAATCTTCCAGGTTAAGCCGGGACCCCCGCCGAGAAACGTGCTCCCGGACGAAACCAGGCTGCCGGCGGAAAAGGCCTCCAGTCCGATGGATCCGCTCAGTCTTAATTTGGGGTAGAGATCCGCCGCGGCCACACCGATCCTCGCCGTTTGAGCCGCCAGATCCCGTTCAGCCCGAAGCACATCGGGACGCCGCCGCAAGAGATCCGCAGGGACCCCGACGGCAACCTGCGGTGGAATGTCCGGGACCGGCAGATACGTCGCCAGTTCCCCATGTACCGCGCCCGGCGCTTCGCCCAGGAGCACGGCAATGCGGTTCATGCCCTGCTCCGCCCCGGCGCGCAGGTTCGGTATTTGGGAACGCGTGTTCTCGAGGTTATAGCTGGCCTGCGCCACGTCCAGTTCATCGCCCAATCCCGCTTCGAACAGCCATACGGTCAACCGGTAGGTCTCATCCTGAGCCTCCAGATTCGCTTCCGCAACAGCCCGCCGCGCCTGAAAAGTGCGGACTTCCACGTAATTCAGGGCCACTTCGGCGAGCAAGGAAACCAGGACGTCGCGCCGTTCCTCCTGCATGGCCCCCAGATCCGCCTCCGCCGCCTCGACGGAGCGTCGGACCCCGCCGAAGATATCCAGCTCCCAGCCGGCATCCATGCCGACGGTATAAAGACTGCCGGTCTTACCGCTCCCCGTCTCTTCACTGCCGCGATTCCGGACGGCGGAACCCGTGACGTCCAACGTGGGGAAACGGCCCGCCTGGGCGGTCCCACGACGAGCCCGCGCCTCACGAACCCGCGCCCCGGCTGTCTTCAAGTCCAGGTTACCCGCCGCCGCGCGTTCCATGAGACGGGAGAGTGCAGCATCGTCCAGTGTGGTCCACCAGGCCGCCAGGACCTCGGGATTCGTTTCCCGAGCCGTCAGACCTCCCTGGAGGGTCGCGTGCCAGTCTTTGGACACCGATGTCCTGGGCGCCGCATAATCCGGGCCCACGGACGCGCACCCCGCGGCCAGTATGACGGCCATCCCCAGTGGGAGCCATGAAACGAATGCAAAGGAAGTTACGTTACGGGCGAATTCCATGAAGATATCCTATCGCAGACCGGTCCCTGCCTGCAAAACGGTGTATCAACGGGCTGACAGTCAGCGTTGATCAGCAGGCTGTTGAAGAACGCGGTCTGCTTTCACGCCTTTGGCGTGACGCTTCATCCTTCGTCCTTGCGGCGTACGGGTTGTACGCCTCATTCCTCAGGATTCACGCGCCTTGCATCTCATCGTTTTTGGACAGCCTGTCCGAAATGCTGTTTTTCAAGGGGCTGTTAGGGCTCTCTTCGTTCCTTTCGCCATACGCACGCAGGGCACGCATGCCCCCCAGAGAGAATTGCATGACGTGGTCGGTATAGGCGTCCATATCCTCGATTTCCGGAAGATCGTCTCCGCTCCCCCGCCCCTTTCCAACCACCACGGGATTGAGGCACTGGCTGATGATGCTTATTTCGCAAAACCGGGCTCTCAGGTCTGAAACATGCGGGCCGAGCAGTTCACGAACCAGGACCCGGACCCGGTCTTGCAGGGGCCGGATCACCTCCCGCATAACCTCCTTTAAAAGCCCCGTAGGGGTGGCAAGCTCTTTTTGGACAATGCGAAACTCCCTGTTGTTTTCGTCCGCAATCCGACGCAGAAGAGCCGCCACCTGTCCCCGCAGACGTTCTTCGGGGGGCGCGTCATGGGGCACGCCGCCGTCCGGTGGATGCGCTTTTATGGATTCGAGAAAGGAATGCCGCCACGCCTCCCGATACAGGGTTTCCTTGTCTCCGAAGTGGTAATTGACGGCGGCGATGTTCGCTGCGGCTCGTTCGGAAATTTCGGCAATGGTGGCATCCCGGTATCCTTTCTCCGCGAAGATATCGGCGGCGGCGGCCAGGAGCCTTTTATAGGTTTTCGCGGAACTCGTTCTTGGGAGTTTCATTCCGGGTTCTCCGTCGTTTATTTGAATTCATCATTTAAAATAACTATTTCAAATTATCAAGCGGCAAAACGGATCGCCCCACGCCGCACCGTATCGGGCGGGAAGAATCGCCCATCTTTACTCACGACACCGACTTTGCTATGATCACCCGTAACGCATTTCAGGAAGCTCCGCCTCCATGGGAAAGATGGATTCCCCGGGAAGGCGAACTTCTTACCAAGGCGGATGGGCCGCCGCCGTTTCCGGCGGAGACGGCGGCAGGGCAAGGGGAAGTCATGGCTATTGTCGCCGTTTCCAGGGCCGTGGGCAGCCTGGGAGACGAAATCGCCGCCGAAACGGCCCGGCGGCGCAACTACACCCTGGTGGGCCAGGAAGCCATCCACGAACTGGCCGAAACCATGGATCGCGAATTCCGTAAAGAGTTGGACCGGTTTGAGACGGAAACCCGGCCCCGATTCCTGGAGCGCTTTTTCTACCACCGTCCCGTGTATCAAAGCCTGTACGCCGCCCTCATTTACGAGTTGGCCTCCCGGCGCCGGGTCGTCCTGCTGGGGCGGGGCGCACAGATCATCCTGGCCGGAATCCCTCAAGTGCTGCGGGTTCGCATCCTGGCCCCCGTCGAAATCCGAGCCGAACGCATACGACGGGAACGGGAAGGGGTGTCTTTCCAGGAAGCCCTCCAGTTCGTGGAAAAGCACGATCTGGAACGCAAGAACCTGGTTCGGGATATTTACGACCGGGATCCGGACAATCCGGAATTGTATGATCTGGTCATCAATACGGCGCTTTTCAGTCAGGCCGTTGCCGCCGATTTCCTGTGCCGAGCCATCGACCATATCGTGCAATGCGAACCCATGGAAGACGTCGCCGAAAACCTTCGCGCCCTAGCCCTGGGAAAACGTATCGAGGCCAAGATTCGAAAGGAATTGGTGCGTTCCCTGAATGTGCGCGTCACGGGGTCACCCGGAGGTAAGATCCTCCTGGAAGGCACCGTAGCCACCCAGCGGGAGAGCCGGGAGATGGAAGAGCTGGCGCGGTCCTTCCCCGACGTTCAAAGCGTCACCAACGACATCCGGACCACCGCCCTCGCCTTCTGACGGAACGCCCCAGGGGGGTTCGGCTGAAACAGGATCCGCCGTTCCGCGCCCATGATTCGCCATGGGTCCCGCGGAGCGTATCACGGACGCCTCCCGACGGGGAGAACACCCGACGGGATTCGGGGTCCGGTTCCCTCATTTTCGAAGCATCGGGAGTCGAAATCATGCCGTACCAGAAGGAAGCACACCCAGGGTGGGACCGCGTCGTTCCCCGACGCGCCTTCTTCAGGTCCGCGGCGGCATCGGCGGGCGCCTGGGGGCTTGCGGCGGCCGGGGAAGCTTCCGCGGCGACGGTCTCCAACTGGAAGATTCAAACCGCCTGGGAGGAGGGCACGCTGGGATTCGCCCAATTCCAGCGATTCTGCCACCGCGTCACCCAGATGTGCGACGGGAAACTCCGGTTGGAACCCGTGGCTCCCGGGATCGTGGTTCAGACTTCCGAACTGTTCGACGCGGTCAAACAAAACATCCTGGACGCCATGCACGGCTTCACCATGGACTGGCGCCGCAAACTGCCCCTCTCCTGGTTTCTTTCCGCCTATCCCCTGGGCATGGATCGGCCGGATCTTTGGGAGACCTGGTTCGACGCCCTGGACGGACGGGAGCTGTGCCGGGAAGCCTTCGGAGCCCACCAGATGGTGTTCCTAGGCCCCATTCATACGCCTCCGCGCCTGATCCAAGCCCGGGCGCCCATCCGTTCCTTCGGAGACTTCAAGGGAAAGAAAATCCAGATTCAGCCCGGCATGGGCGCGGACTTGTTCCGAGCCGCCGGGGCGGCGCCGGTACATCTCCCGGACGACAAGATCTACGACGCCCTGAAACAGGGAACCATCGACGCCGTGGATACGGTGAGCGCGGCGGCGGCCTACAATAGAGGCTTTGGAGAACTCGCCAAGTTTCTCATCGTGGGGCCGCCGGGAACGCCTTCCCTTCACCGGCCGTCCGATCTGATGGGCCTCGTGGTAAACCAGCGCAGATGGAACGCACTCTCCCCGTCTCTCCAGTGGATTCTGGAGGCGGCGGTCAAGCAGCACTCCTGGGATCAGTTCACGGCATTTCAGAAGGCGGACCTCGAAGCCATCGAACGCATGGAGCAGGATCAGGGACTGGAAGTCATCCGCCTGGATCTCCTCGACGTGGACGCGTTCCGCAAGCTGGCTCCCGAGATCTGGGTCTCCTACGCCAGGCGTTCCTCCCAGTCTCTCAAAGCCTTCCGGTCACAGCTGTCCTTCATGAAATCCGCCAAGGCCGGGCTGCTGCCCCCCGGGGACCTGGTGGATTCCAAGGGTCAAAAACTGGACGTCTGAGGGTCGCAAGAAACATAGGGACCGTAGTGGTTCATCGGGCCGCCGCCGACAAACCGGCCGCGTGGTAAAGTGTTGAGCGCGCGCCAAGCGGGAGGGAAAGAACGCATGAGCGTCTATGACTACACCCTGTACGACATGATCCGCCGGAATGCCCTGCTCTATCCCAACCGGGACTGCATGGTATACAATCACATGCGCATCACCCACCTGGACTTCAAGGAGCGCTGCGATCGCGTCGCCGCGGGACTCTTCGAGGCGGGGATCGTCCGGGGAGACCGGATCGGCGTCCTGGCGCACAACTCGGACGAATTCATGATCCTCTACGGCGCCGCGGCAAAGATCGGCGCCGTGGTAGTCCCGGTGAACTGGCGATTTCAACCGTCCGAAGTAACCTACGTCATCGAGGACACCAAGCCCAAGTTCCTTTTCGTGGGATCCCATTTCCAGGAAACGGGGGCGCGCCTGATTTCCGAGGTTTCCGGCATCCAGAAAGTGTTTCTTCTGGGAGGCGACGAGCCCGGCGCGCCGTTCGTTCCGTTCAAGAGCCTGTACGCGGACCGCGGTCTCCACACGGAATTCCCCGTTCCCGCCGAATCCGCGTTCGTCATCATCCATACCGCGGCCGTGGAAGGCCGCCCCCGGGGAGCGATCTTGAGTCACCGGTGCATCCTGGCCGGAAACCTGATGATGATGTACGCGTATCGTTTGGATTCGGACGATGTACACATGGCTTTTCTGCCCCTGTTTCATATCGCCGGTTTGAATGTTTCCCTGGGAGTCATGCAGGCCGGCGGGAAGAACGTGCTGATGGAGCGGTTCGATCCCGAGATGACCTTGGAACTCATCCAAAAAGAGAAAGGGACCCTGTTTTTCGAGTTCGCTCCCATCCTCAAGAACCTGCTGGATCAGTACGAAAAGGGATCCTATGATATTTCCTCGCTCCGGAACGTCATGGGGCTGGACCATCCCGATACCATCCGGCGGTTTCTGGACCGGGCGCCCCACGCCGTCTTCTGGAGCATGTTCGGCCAAACCGAAGCGCTTATGGTGTGCCAGGCTCCCTTCACCGACAAGCCCGGAAGCGCCGGCGTTCCCTGCCCGTGGACCCGGACGGCCCTGTTCGACGACTACGACAACGAAGTTCCCACAGGCGCCCCCGGAGAAATCTGCGTCCGGTCGCCCAATGTGTTTTCCGGATATTGGGGTTTGGATGCGGAAACGGAGCACGCCTTCCGCAACGGCTGGCACCACACCGGGGACGTGGGTCGATTCGATGAGGACGGATACCTCTGGTACGTGAAACGAAAAGCGCAGAAGGAATTGATCAAGCCGGGCGGGGAAAACGTGTACCCGGCCGAAGTGGAGAAGGTCATTCTGTTGCACGAGGCCATCGCCCGAGCCTGCGTCATCGGGGTCCCGGATCCGCACTGGGGGGAAGCCGTCAAAGCGGTATGCGTCCTCAAGGAAGATCAAACCGTGGAAGCGGCGGATCTCATCGAATTCGTGGCCTCCCGAATCGCCCGCTACAAGAAGCCGAAGCACGTCGTCTTCGTGGATGCGCTTCCGGAAACATCCGACGGCGAAATCGACCGGGAACAGGTGAAACAGGACCACGGAGGCCGTTACTGAAATCCGGC
The DNA here is from genome assembly GCA_964597345.1 of uncultured Thermodesulfobacteriota bacterium. Lineage (GTDB taxonomy): Bacteria > Desulfobacterota > Desulfarculia > JACQYL01 > JACQYL01 > CAZQXK01. The sequence continues at coordinate 65,552 of CAZQXK010000007.1, forward strand.
GACCCGCCCCCGAATCCGCCGGAGCGCGGGAGGATTCGGGGGCGCATCCTTACGGGGACAGGGAAACGCAGGGGCGGAAAGATGCGCCGTCACGCCGTCGGCGTGACGGCGCATCGCCTTTTTCAACAGTCTGGCAATGAATCAAAAACGGCCGCAGGCGCCATCGGTTCACGGTTTACAAGGAAAACGTGGACCGAATTTGCGCCGACAGCCGAAAATCCAACCTGAATCACCCCTGCCCTTCCATCCGAAACCCGCGCCTTCAGGGCAGGGTCTCCAAAATGTCCCCGGCTATGCGCCCCTGGAACTGATCGAAGTTCCTCTTGAAACGCTCCGCGAGCTTGCGGGCTCGAACCTGGTACTCGGCGGGATCGGACGCCTGCAAGGCGGGATTCAGTATCTCGGACGGAACGCCGGGGCACGATGCGGGAACTAGGAACCCGAACAGGGGATCGGGCGCGAACTCCGCTTGTTCCAGGGAACCGTCTAGGATGCTGCTGATGAGGGCCCTGGAATACAGGATGGAGATTCGGTCCCCCCTGCCGTAGGGTTCTCCCACCCATCCGGTGTTCAGCAGCCAGCACGACGCGCCGTGGGTACGAACCTTCTGCCGGAACAGTTCGGCGTAAAACGTGGGAGGCAGGGCCATGAAAGGCGCTCCGAAGCATGGACTGAATACGGCCTTGGGCTCCTGGATCCCCACTTCCGTACCCGCCACCTTGGCCGTGTAGCCGGAGAGAAAATGAAACACCGCCTGCTCCGGTGAGAGCTTGGCCACGGGGGGCATTACCCCGAAAGCATCGCACGTCAGCATGATCACATGATTCGGGTGCCCGCAGACCCCCTCGCGCAACGCACTGGGTATGTGGGACACGGGGTACGCGGCCCGGGTGTTCTCCGTAAGGGAATCATCGTCCAAGTCCAGGCGGCGCGACACGTGATCGAAGGTCACGTTCTCCAGGATCGTGCCGAAACGGCGGGTGCACTCGTAGATCTCGGGCTCCGCGTCCTTGGAAAGCCGGATCACCTTGGCATAGCAGCCGCCTTCGAAGTTAAACACCCCGCTGTCGCTCCAACCGTGTTCGTCGTCTCCCACGAGTTTTCGCCCGGGATCCGCGGAAAGGGACGTTTTGCCCGTGCCCGAAAGGCCGAAGAACACCGCCGAGTCCCCCGCTTCTCCCACGTTGGCCGAACAGTGCATGGACAGCACGGATTCCTGGGGGTACACATAGTTCAAGATGGTGAACACGGACTTCTTGATCTCTCCCGCGTAACTCGTGCCTCCGATGAGCACCAGCTTCTTGCCCAAGTGAAGCAGGACAAACGCCTCGGAACGGGTCTTGTCCAGTTCGGGCAGCGCGTGAAAGCGGGGCGCATTGATGATGGTGAAGTCCGGATCGTGGCCTTCGGCTTCCTCGAACCGCTTCATCTGTATGAACATGTTCCTGGCAAAGAGACTGTGCCAGGCCGTCTCGGTGATCACCCGGATAGGAATGCGATACGCCGGGTCCGCGCCCGCGTAGCAATCCTGCACAAAGATGTCCTTGTTCTGGAGATAGGCCTGCAACCTGTGCAGAATACTGAAGAAAGCGCTCTCCTCCATACCCTTGTTCTCGGACCCCCACCAGATCTTGTCATAGCTGGAAGGCTCCTGAACGATGAACTTGTCCAGGGGGGATCTTCCCATGTGCTGGCCGGTTCGCACCACCACGGGACCCAAATGCGCCACGTTCCCTTCCCTTCTGCGGACGACCTCCTCGTACAGAATCGGCGTGGCGGCATTCCAGTAAATGTTCCCCAGATTCCTGAATCCCATGTGCTCCAGGTCCGGTCTCACGTCTTTCCGATTGAACATGCCTCCCTCCTGCTTGATGGTCTGTCGGGTTGTTCCCGGGGGCCACTCCGGGAAGATACATCCGTGAACGGGCCTGGCGCGTCTTTCCGCACCCACCCGGAGGTCTTCGTCGCAACCTGGGGGCAGGTCCCGATGCCGGCCGGTCCCGAATGGGTCCGGATCGGCCGGAGCACCGGTCGCCCCAGCGGGAAGGGCTGCTCCGGCGCGGCGGAGCCCAAAGGGTCTCCGCATCCGAGGAATTCCGGTCGGGTCGCCCGGACCTTCTTCCCGATTCCATACCCGAACCGCTCCTGCTTGTCAAAACCGGCGCGCGCTGGCGCTCCGGAAACATGCGCCCACGGAAAGATGGGGCGCCGGAGGACCAACCGAGGATCGCGCCCGGCATCCGCCGGGCCCGGGTTCCTATCGTGTTCCCGTGGCGTCCTCCCCCCGGGGAGAGGGCGGGGAGCCCCATTTACTCACCATTTCCAGGCGAGTCCCACCTGAAAAGTCCGATCCGGTTCGGGAAAAGCGGGATTATGGTAGTGGGACGTATTGAACAGATTCAAAATGGATCCGAAGGGCTCCAGGGTCCCCCACGGGTATTGTGGAAAGGTGTAGCGGACGTGATAATCCAGCAGGAACCGGCGGTCCCGGGTTTCGGGAAGGGAGGAATTGAAGTGCACCCAACGACCCCGTAAGGACTGAAACAGGTGTTCCCCACGGTGAACGCATCCGAAGTTCCAATACTGCCTCGGAACGTCTCGAATCACACGACCCGTTTCCCGGTCCACGGCGTCCACCCATGTGAACGCGGCCTCGAGCCCCAACCCGGCTCCGATGTCCCATCCGCCCCAGGCCTCGATCCCCCGCCGCCACGCCTCGTCCAGGTTTCGATACCGGCGGGTGGAAAAATCGAATACGATGAATCCGTCGACGACGGCCCAAAACCCGTTTATTCCCAGGCGAAAACGGTCCTTGGGACGGGCCCTCCACCCGACTTCGACATCCATGGACCGTTCCGGTCCCAGCGACGGATTCCCGAAATCCGGATCCTTGGCCCATGTGGCGGGCGGCGCATCGAATCCCCAGGCGAGCTGGACCCTGAAAACGGACTCCCACCATGGCAGAGGATACGCCCAGCCCGCGGAGGGGCTCCATCGGGAACCGAAATCCAGATCTTCATCGTAGCGAACCCCCGCATTGAGGAGTCCCTCGCCCGCCTTCAGGGCGTATCCACCCGACCAGGCCGTGGTGCGCGTATCCACGTCCCCCTGGGCGGGGCTGAAGTCATACGTACCCCAATCCCCCGAAGCTCCCACCGTCAAGAGATGGTCCTCCCGCCAGGCATAATTCAGTTCCGCAGAACCGCCCCGGGTGGTTTCCACGTAGTCGAAGGCCCGTACCGTCCCGACGTCGGCGTCGTGGTGACGATCGGACAGGCTCGTGAATCGGTGGTTCCTCAAGGACAGGCTCACCAGTAACCGTTCAGAGGGGACGCCCTCCATCTCCACCACCTGGTAGAAGCGGCGGGATCGGCTTCGTTCCCAAAACGCCGCCACTGTGGGAAGGGGGTTTTCAAACCAGCCCTCCATATAATTGGCGACCAGAGACACCTGGAACCGATCCTGGAACGTTTTTCCTAAACGGACCATGACATTGTCGTGTCTGGATGCCCCGTGCTCCAAAAAACCGCCGGTCTCCCTATGGGCTGCAGTCACCAGATACGACCCCATAGGGGGCGCCCCGAACGCGCTGAACTCTCCCAGCAACGTATCGTTTCGACCCGCGGACATGCGGGCCTCGATCACCGGGCCATGCGCCGTGTCGGGCCGGCGGGTCGAGATATTCAGCACCCCTCCCGAGGCGGAATTCCATCTGGAGGTCGCGGCCCCCTTGATCACCTGAATGGTTTCCACCTGGTTCAGAAGAACGGGGGAAAGATCCGCCGTGGGGTTCCCCAATTGATTCAAACGGACCCCATCCATGTACACTTTCACCTGACGAGCCTCGGAGCCATGAATCGAGGGTATGGACAGCGCACCCAAACCTCCGCTGAACTGCATGAACAAGCCCGGAAGAAACCGGAGGGCCTCGCCCGCATCCCGGGCCGGAAACTCATGGAAATCCTGCCGGTTCAGGAAACCTACGTTAGCGGTGACCCGCTCGGAAACAAACAGAGCGGGGTCGGCCCATACCTTCACGGGAGCCAACTCAAACGGTTTCGGTGGGGAAGCCGGTGTTTGGGTCGCCCATAGGACTCCGAAACACAGGATCAAGACCGGAACGGCACGCATTCGGCGCCCGGGCCCGTTCTTACTCCCTCCTGCGCCGGCGAACCGGGACCATCCCCCGCTTCCCGGCGAAGGACTTGACGCCGTTCGGCGACCTATCCTATGTAATAGATTGGTTACGACTTCATGGGAGCTGCATCGGCAGGATCGCACGGCTTTGGTCAACCCGTCGAAACGCAGGCCGGGCTGCCGGCGGGAAAAAACCTTTGAAAGGCCGGGATCGCGCATCCTGAGCATTGAGGCGCACAGCGCGGGCGCCTTCGGCTTCGTCTTTCGACGGCCCGTCCTGCCCGCGTCCGTCCGGGACCCGTTCATGGTTATCCGCAGCAAGTTATACCTCAAATTCCTTACCTTCATAATCCCGCTGGTGATCCTGGCCGTCACCCTTCCGGCGCTCCTGGTCACCGAAATCAGCCGGAGATCCAGCCTGGAGCAGGCCCGGGATTACCATGCATTGCTCGCTTTGAACATCGATTCCCAGGTCCGTGCTTTTCTCCACCGCGTGCGAACCACCATCGAAGGCATGGGTACGTTCATCGAACTGGGAAAAATGGACTCATGGGAACGCATGCTCGCCATGCACGGAATTCGGGACAAGCTGGAATTCATCCACTTCATTTCCCTCATGGAACCGGAGGGAACCATGGTACATGGGAGTTCTCCGCAAAAAGAGGTCATCGAGGAAACCTTTCGCAATTTGGACTTCGGACCGACCCTGCTTACGGACACCGTCATGTCGAGCATCAAGAAGACCGATGCCCGCCGCCCCGTCATGCACATCACGACACCGATCCGACGCGGGGTGGAACTCCGGTGGATCCTGTTCGCCGAAGTGGATGTCCGACACCTCTGGGAGGTCTTCTCCTCCCTTGCCGGGCTGCCGGCAGCCAAAGCGGAACTCCTGGAACCTACAGGGAGAATCCTGGCCAGCAACAATCTCCAGGATACCTTCGAGTTGTCGGTCATCCCCTTCCCGTATCTCGAGGAGGTCCTGGAGGACCGCATGCGGGGGGGATGGGTGGGGGCCATGCACCGGAAAAGGTTTTTAATTACAGCCCACCGATTTCCCGAAGTCAATTGGATTTTTACCCTGTACCAACCCTATGATCAACTCTTCCCCCAGAAAAACCGTATTTACAGGGACAGCATGATCATCGGTTTCTTCATGATTTCCGTGTGCCTCACCGTGGGCCTGGTGTTCATTCGGAACCAGTTGAAACCCATCCAGGAGTTGAAAAAGCTGACCGCGGCCATTTCGCGGGGAAATTTCTCCGATGAGGTGCGCGTTCGCAGTCGGGATGAAGTGGGGCAGCTGGCCGCGGAATTCGACGACATGCGACGGAACTTGATCCGACTCATGGAAGAGGAGCGCAGGGCCGCGGAAGAAAAGGCCCGTTTGGAGAACTTGGCCGCCGTGGGAGAAGCCGCCGCCAAAGTCACCCATCAGATTGGAAATCACCTGAGCAACATCGGCATGAGCATCGAACTGTACCGGGAAGACCATGGACCCCTCGAACAAACCGGCCTGCCGGCAACCATCGAACGGAACATCGCCCGCATCGATGTCCTGTGCCGTGATTTTCTCCGATTCACCCGGGCGGGAAGCCTGCACAAAGAGACGCTTCCGTTGGAATCCTTTCTCAGATCCTGGCTGGAACAGGAGCAACCCCGATTGGAGGCGTCCGGCGTTCACGCGCAGTTCCAAGCACAGACGGGCTTGCCCGCCCTTCAGGCGGACCCCGGTCTCCTGGAACATGCACTGGCAAACCTTCTGTCCAACGCACTGGACGCCATGCCCGAGGGAGGCGCCCTTTCGCTCTCGCTGCAACTGCGGGAAGACCGACTGGTGCTGGATTTCATGGATTCAGGCCCCGGAGTTCCCGTCGAGGATCGAACACGTATCTTCGATTCCTTTTACACCACCAAGCGGAAGACGGGAACGGGCCTGGGACTGTCCATTGTGCGCGCCGTCATCGACGCTCACGGCGGGGATGTGGAATGCGTGTCCAATCCATCCGGAGGGCATTTCAGAATCACGCTGCCCTGCCTGCAAGCCGAAAACGGCGTCCCGTCCCATAGTTCCTGGATCGAGACGGACGACTCACCGGCCCCGCCGGCGCCCGCTCCTCCCTTCCATGCCCGGGAGCACGGACCGTGAAGGACTATAAAGACTCCAGAATCGTCATTGTGGACGACAACGAGGACTTTCTGGAACTCATGGTGGAAACCGCCCTGCGCAAGGGGTTTACCTTGATTCCCTGCGCCACGCCTCAATGCGCCCTCAATCTCCTGGCGGGGGAACCCTGCGACGCCGTCATCACGGACCTCTCTATGCCTCAAATGGACGGTCTGGAGCTTTTTAAGGCCGTACAGGACCTGGATCCCCTGCTCCCAGTCATCGTGATCACGCAATACGGGAGCACCGAAAAGGCCGTATCGGCACTGAAACTGGGGGCCTATCATTACTTCGAAAAACCCGTCCGAGCGAACCACGCTCTCTTCTGGAAGACCCTCGAAGAAGCGCTGATCAAGAGCAGGCAGCGTCACGAACTGGATCGGCTTCGCAGAGAACGGGCCTCAGGGTTTCAACCGAACTGGGAGATCCTGGGTGTTTCCGAAAACATTCAGTCCATCCGCACCGCCGTCCTGGAAGTGGCGGACTTCGATATCGATGTCCTGATCACCGGAGAAACCGGCACAGGCAAGGGAGTCGTGGCCCGATCCCTCCACCGGCGCAGTTCCCGCCGCAACGGGCCGTTCCTTACGGTGAATTGCGCCGAACTTCCGGGAAGCCTTCTGGAAAGCAGCCTGTTCGGATACGAAAAAGGAGCCTACACGGGAGCGGTCACCAAGGGCACCGGGTATTTTGAGTTGGCTCACGGCGGCACTCTGTTTCTCGATGAAGTGGGGGATGCTTCCACGGCCATGCAGACCAAGCTGCTCAGGGTATTGGAAGAAAAGACCTACCAGCGTGTAGGGGGCAACCAGCGCCGGCCGTCCGATTTCCGTCTGATCACGGCCACCAACCAGGACCTCCGGCAAGCCCTGGAAATGAACCGCTTCCGAAGAGACCTCTTCTACCGCATCAATACGTATCGGATTCACATAGCGCCTCTGCGCGAACGCATGGAGGACGTTCCCGTCCTCGCCCGGCATTTCATCGAAACGTTCAACCTGGACTCCCGGCTGCGCATCGAGGGATTATCGGCCCGGGCCGAAGAAATGCTCCAAGGTTACCATTGGCCGGGAAACATACGGGAATTGAGGAACACCATCGTCCGGGCGTGTGTTTCGTGCCATGAAGGGCTCATCCGGACGATCCATCTCGAGAAGGTCCTGCCCCCGGTAAAACCGTCCCCAACAAACGACCCATCGCTGAATCTCAAGGAGATGGAAGCCAGACTCATCGCCGCCGCCTTGAAACAAACGGGAAACAACCAGACGCAGGCGGCCAAACTCTTGGGCGTCAGCCGGAATACCCTGATCGCGAAGCTCAAAGCACTCCACGCCCGTCCCGACTCATAACAGCCGCTGGATAAACGGTATTATGGACAAGCCGGTAAAAAACGATGAGATGCAAGCCACGCCGGCGGCGTGGCTGAAGGCGCGGCGAATCCTGAGGAATGAGGCGTACATGCGGTACGTCGCAATGACGCCTGTCTGCGCCTGCCTGTGCGCGTCCGCACGCAGACAGGTGGAACGCACGGGCGGAAAGGATGCAGCGTCACGCCCAAGGCGCGCCGGAAGATCGCGTTTTTCACCGGCCTGATAAGCCTCGGCGTTCGCTCTTCCAACCTTCACGTTTCCCCGTCCCCCGTCACCGCGCCCGAGTCCTCTAAGGTGCACAAAATCTGCACAGGCAACAGGGACCACTGTCCTGGAATTGTGCAGTCTCCCATTCCCTTGCAAAGGTTTGCCGGCCGTGATTTTGGAAAGAAAGGGGGTCTCCCCGATGGAATGCGGTTTTCTCCGTCCCTCGGAAGACGGGATCACCCACCGGCGTAATACCTGCGCTGCAACGGAATCCTCAAGAATGACAAACAGTTCGGGTGCGCAGTAAGGATGTGGAACACGGCATGAGGCGGCCCTGGGAGCCTTTTTCTCATCGGCGCTGCACGTCCGGCACGAAAGTTGCTCTATAGATATGGACACGGATGCCGCAACACTACTTCCAACCTTTGGACAAGGGTACCCCGTATGGTTGAGACGCAATCGGGAATCTCGATCATGGATCCCATCGTGTTGTTCGCCGAGCCCGGCGGATTTCACGATCTTCTGGCGTATTACCTCCGCCGGAAAGGGTTTCCCGTAACCCACGTCCCGCCCTCCCATTCCTCGGAATGGTCCGGAATCCGGAACGTGAACGTGCTGGTCCTTACCGGTGAGGACTATCACCGGTATTCGGATTCTTTCCTCAAGAAGCTCCAAGCGGCCAACCCCGACTTCCGGATGATCCTGCTGTACGACATGGAAGAATCGGGTTCTTTCAGGGATCTCGAAGATCCTCGCATTTTCGGCTACTTCGAGAAGCCCTTGCTCCGGTATCGGCACATGTTTTTGCTCACCGTGCGAAACGCATGGGAGTACGCCTCACTGCAAAGCCGCCTGCGGGCGGCTCCCATGGGAAATACGCTTCCGGTGCATCAGCCGGGCTGATTCCCACAGGCCCCGTATTCCCTTCATTCCTCTCGGTGGATTTTCCATGGGATGATTCCACCGCCTGGCCCGTCCCTGCTTTTTCCGGAATCCCGAAATTCCGTGTCCCCTCCCTGCATAGGCCGCCTGAAATCGAGCCTCCGCCCCATTTTTGTTTTTCTCCTGTTCGGTCGTTCTTAAAACTAAAGTTCTTTGGCCAATATCCGATCTTATATGCGACGTCAGGTTATGTTAGCGGTCAATTGATATTACATACCGCCGTTAGGTCTGAGCTATCTGTAGTTATAACGGCTCTTTTACACTGAAACAGCGGCATGGAATGCGAAATAAACCGTTAACAGGAAGTCGGATTGTGCATTCAAAAAGAATCCGGGTGAGGCATTTGCGGAACCCACACGGAACTCGGGGTCGAAGGCCGGGGGTCGGTCTTCCGGTACCGCTTCGGCCTCCCCCGGGTAAAACCCACAAGGCGGACCCGTCCGGCGGGCGGATCGTATCCTATTCAGCGGCGGGGAAGGGAATCCCCGTTCCTTCCATCAAGGAGGATTGAGCGATGGCGTTATCCATTGTCAACAACCTGGCGGCTTTCAAGGCCCAACAGGCTTTGGGAAGCAGCACGCAGCATCTGCAGAAGGCCTTGTCCCATCTGTCCACCGGCCTGCGGATCAACTCGGCGGCGGACGATCCCTCGGGACTGGCCATCTCCGAACGTTTCCGGACCCAAATTCGAGGCTTGGCGAGAGCCACCCAAAACGCCATGGACGCCCAATCCATGTTGCAGACCGCGGAGGGATCCCTGGCGGAAACCCACAACATTCTCCAGCGGATGCGCGAACTCTCCGTGCAAGCGGCCAACGGAGTGCTCACCGGAAGCGACCGGCAGGAGATTCAGCGGGAAATCGATCAGCTCAAAGACGAAATCGACCGCATCGCATACTCCACGGAGTTCAACACCAAGAAGCTCCTGGACGGCTCCGCGGCGGCCCTGTGGAGTGCGGACACCCGGGACATTCAGGCCGTCATCCGGGGCCAGGTGGCCGAGGGCAACTACAAGTTGGTCAAGGACGCCGTACCCATCAGCAACCATGTTCTGAAAACCGACATCTTCCGGGTCAAGGAAGGGACCATCTCCCAGGAAGAACAGGGGTCCCCGAACCAGCTTCGCCTTCATATCGGGACCAATACGGGGGAGATCGGCGCCGGCGTCGGGGGAACACTCAACATGGTGTTCAGCTTTGATGCGGGCGTCACCACCCACTCGGTGGCCTTGACCAGCCTTTCGGGAGGAAGTGATTTCACGGACGTGGAAGCTCTGGTTCGCGGCATCAACACTCACACGGAAATCAGCAAATATGTGGAGGCCGAACTGTTGTCCGGCGGCGCCATCATACTTCGCACCCGGGATGTGACCGATGTGAGCGACGGCTATACGCTGCGTTTTCACGCCCAGGGAGAAGCCGTCGCCACGTGGGGGGGTCAGCTCCTGAGTTGGGCCGGAGACGGCATTCTACTGACCAGCAATGCGTTGGGAGAAGCCCTCTGGAGTTCCGGGGGCGCCGGCATTCGGTTCGACCAATTCGTTGATCTCACCACCGTAAGCGGAAGCGTTACGGGAGTGTTCGGAGACGCCAACAGCACGGCCCTGGACAACAGCCTGATCCACTCGGTGCGCAACGCCCAGGGCCTGTCCGCGGGAGATTACGAAATCGTCACCGTGGCCAATGACCATCTCAATTCCGCGACGAACCTGGATTCCCTTATCGGGGCGGACACGGCGTTTCTCATGGGGGCCTATCTGACCTCGGAATCCACCGCCGAAATCACGGCCATCGGAGGGGTAACCGTTGCCGAGAACCGATACGTCATCGTCGAGGTAACGGAGGCCGGCGGAGACGGTGTCGTGAACCTGCGGGTATCTTGGGACCAGGGGGTCAGTTGGACCGAATACGCGGATTACACGGCGGGCGCCGCCATTCAAAGACAGATCGGCTCCACCGCGGACGAATTCCAGATCGCAGCCTTCACCGGCCAGTTCGCGGTGGGAGACAAGTTCCTGATCGGGCTCCAGAACGAAATCACCTCCGCCTCCAACATCGCGCGTCTCACGGGGCCGGCCTCGTCCTTCACGAACATCAACAGCGCCGACGGGAACTGGGATCCCAGAGAGCAACTGGCCGGCGCGGACTTCCGAACGTTCACGCACGGATTATGGGTGGATCTGGGGTCCGTGGACGATGTTTCCGGCTCCTCGACCACGCTCACCTTCGCTCGTATGGACGCGGAGGGCCGGGTCGAGTTCGGCGCCATGGACGTGGAATTCGGTACCGGAACCTTTGGCAGCAAGAGCACCAACGTTCGGGTCATGGGAGGGGGCGATATCGCCGGCGCGGACACCGAGTTGGCCAAGATCGACCGTTTCTACGACAACAACGGCAACTTCGTTCTGGGAGAGTACGGACGATGGATCGACGTATACACGGCGGACGGCAGAAACGCATCGTTCTACATCGACGGTGGGGATACGCTGCAAGAGCTGGCGGATAAGATTGAACAGATCATCAGCCTGCAACGGACGGATCAGGGCTGGCTCGGTTTGAATCTGGGCACGGTACTGGATGCGGCGGGAAGAAACCACGTGACGGACTTCATCGTCAATCCCACTGAGAACACGGATGAAGCGGTTCCGGGGACCATCGTGATTCGGTCTCCCAAACAGGGTATGGGCGGATATCTCTACTTCAGCGCCGAGGAAGACTTACTCAAGGCGTTGAGTCTGGCCACCATCCGGGACCCCGGCAAGGACATGGACCCGCTCACCGTAGCGGTGTACGACGCACACACGGGCGCCCTTATCGGGTCCGACACGGTAAGCGACAACATTCTTCACGGGGTGATCCGGGGATTGGACGTCCTCATCGATTCCAATGTGGACATCTCCTCGTCGTGGAATCCCTTCAAGAAAGAGATCGAGTTTTACAGTTCCCCCGGGAGTTCCACCTCGTATCTGCACGTGGTGAGCGCCACGACGGACTTCCAGATCGGCGCCAACCCCGGCCAGACCATGAATGCGTACATTGCACAGATGGACTCCGTGGCTCTGGGCGTGCGCAACGCCCTGGTGATCAACCAGCAGACGTCCATCCAGGCCATGAACCGCATCGATGAAGCCATCCAGACGGTTTCCTCGGAGCGGGCCCGCATCGGCGCCTACATCAACCGCCTGGATCACACCATCGCCAGCCTGGGCGTGCAGGAAGAAAACCAGGTGGCGGCGGAATCCACCATCCGGGATCTGGACATGGCCAAGGCCATCTCGGAGATGACCCGCTTCCAGATCCTCCAGCAGGTGGGAACGGCCATGCTGGCCCAGGCCAACACACTGCCCCAAACCCTATTGACCCTGCTCCGATAACCCCGCATCCTTCTAACGGCCGCTTCAGGCATGGGCCTGAAGCGGCCCTTCCCGCCACCGGACCTGCCGGATCGTTCGCGGAAATACCCTTACTCCTGAATATCTCGTCTGTGGGGAAACGCGGGAACCAAGGCGGGCAAATCCACCGTCCGGCATACAGCTTCAGCGGTATTCCTCAAAAAACGAGTGATCGACCTCGAAGACCACCTTTTGCTTTACACCCACCTGCCGCCCGTAGCGTTCAAGGCGTCCGACACCGACAGACGCAGGCCGCACACCCCGAGAGCGTGTGTGGATATTGTTCTTTCAATTGCAAAACCTTGTACAGTACGGTAAGAAGTACACGCTGGCCGATCCGGTTGAGGCAGGCGCGCCGGCGGCGTTTCCGGCGTGTCCTGGACGCCCGGTTTACGCGAACAGAATGGAACTCCCAGTGTGTCGTACAGAAACAGGCGCCCGGACGAGGCCCCCACGGTGGTTCCGGATCTGGAGCCGCCTGAACCGCTGTCGTGATCGCGTCTGTTTCAGACCTTGGGATGACTTCCCC
>CAZQXK010000008.1:0-72846 GCA_964597345.1 uncultured Thermodesulfobacteriota bacterium
CCTGCGTTGCGACGCGTCACAAAACCCTCCCTGCGCCCCCTGCCTCGAACGAGCCGCCGGGAGAAAGGGGTTTCCGTCACCGCGCCGAAACGGAAAAAGGATCGGCCGGCAAGCGCTAAGGGAGTTTGAGCAGTCGCTTGATGCTTCCCACAATCTGTTCCGCAGTAGCCGGTTTCGCGATATAATCATCGGCTTCCGTGGTCATCCCGTCGTGATGAGAGTAGCGCGTGGAGGTCACATGTTCGGCCACGGCGGTAAGAAGAACTACCGGGATGCCGGCGTAGCGCTTATCCGCTTTGAGTTCCGCGCATGCCTGATAGCCGTCCTTTTCCGGCATCATTACGTCCATGACGATGGCGTCCGGGGGATTCTGGGCCACCTTCGCGATGGCCTCCGAGCCGTCATAGGCCACATCCACGGTGAATCCTTCTCGTTGGAGGTGTTCTTTAACTATGGATGCGAAATCGGGCTCATCGTCCACAACAAGTATGGTCTTGTTTACTGACATGTCGTATTTCCTCCGGTTGATCTCATCCTGGTTGAATACAAAGTGGATTGGCTCCGTGTACGCCGGCACAACGCGAACGTCATGGTTTTACCTCTAGATCTTATGATACACCCCAGTGGGTATGGGTGTCAAAGTATGGCCGGGAGACGCAAGTTTCCTTCATACATCAGGCAACCTCAGGTCTGGGGTAAAGTCCTGCCTGTTCGACGATTTCAGGCACCTTCTCCTCCCATTCGATGGCCATGATATGGAATCCGCGTATCCCCTCGACTTCACGCAAACGCTGTATGGATTCCACGCAGATCTTAATCCCTTCTTCAGACTGTCTTTCTTTGGGTACGCCCGACAGGCGCTTGATCAGTTCGTCCGGGACATCCATGCCCGGCACGCGGGTTTTCATGTATCGGGCCATACCCACGGATTTGAGCGGAGTGAGGCCCGCCAGAATGAAGACCTTTTCGTGGAGTCCCCGATCTCGGGCCTGCTTCATCCAGAGTTCGAATTTATCCAGGTTGTAAACACACTGAGTCTGAATGAATTCGGCGCCGGCCGCGATCTTCTTGGCGAGACGAGGCACCCGTATCGAAAAAGGATCCGCAAAAGGGTTTTCCGCCGCTCCCACAAACATCTTGGGGGGGCGTTCAATGTCCGCGCCTCCCAGAAACCTGCCCTCGTCGCGCATATGCCGCACGGTTTGGACGAGTTGCATGGAGTCCATGTCGTAGACGTTCTGTCCCTGAGGGCAGTCCCCGAATATCTGATGGTCCCCCGAGAGGCAGAGGATGTTGTGAATGTCAAAAGAAGCCGCACCGAGGATGTCGCTCTGAATGGCGATCCGGTTTCTATCGCGGGTAACCATCTGAAGAACCGGTTCCATCCCCATGAGTTTCAAGTGGATGCAGGAAGCGAGACTGCACAAACGGGTGACCGAGGTCTGGTTGTCCGTAACGTTGATGGCATCCACGTGATCTTTGATCTTGAGGGCTTTCGATCGAATGACCTCGGGATCACTCCCTCTCGGAGGCCCACATTCCGAGGTAACGGCCAGGTGTCCGGCGGAAAGTGTTCTTTCCAGCTTGCTGGGGGTCTTCGGGATCATAGCTGCACATCCTCCCTGACCACTTTGCGGGGTCCGCCCGCTCTGTCCGTGGACCAGTCCTTCATGGGAACGAGTTCCTCGTAGAGATCGAATTTCCCCAAGGCCGTCAGACGATCTATGATAAGTTGCCAAGCGCAATCCAATTCCTTGTTGATTTCGCACTTGCCGTTGGTGGATCCGCCGCACGGGCCGTTCAGAAGCCGCTTGGCGCACCGGGATATGGGGCAGATGCCTCCTGTTTTTGCCAGAATGCACCGGCCGCAGGACTGGCATCTTTCGGTCCAAAAGCCTCTTCGCTCCGTAACCCCCATAAAACACGTGTTCACCCCGGGATAAACGGGCGTGGACGTATACTTTTCCGCCATGAACTGGACCCCCACGCCGCACGCGAGGGAAACCACGGCATCGTATTCTCCGATGACGTCACGGAGTTCTTCCAGGAATTCGTGGTCACATTGTCGTTCCAGATTGGCTTCGTCTATTCGGACATTCCTGCCTTGATTCAGGAAGTACAGGCGCAACGCGGACGCGAGAACTCCGACTTCCTTCATTCCGCCGGCTTCGCACACGGTAACGCATTCCTTGCATCCGACCAGCAGAACCTTGCTATGTTCCCGGATGGTCTCGATGATCTCCGAAATAGGTTTCTTCTCGGCGACAATCATGCTCGTTGTCCTCTTTTCCCGGAAGTCTACACTGCGATTTTCATCGCGGCTGTTGTTATGGGGTTAGGTCCCAGCTTTCGGATCCGCTCCGTCATCTCTTCCGCGATCTGGGCGAACCGAGGCGCTTCCCCGGAGGAGAGGTTATACATCTGAACGCGTTCCCCTCCGGTGCCGACCGTCTCCAGAATTACCCGGGCTTGCTCCACACGCTTGCGGGCTCTCAAATTCCCGCTCGTGAAATGACAGTCTCCTTCAATGCATCCCACAAGATAAACGCCGTCCACGCCCTTTTCGAACGCGTGCAGAATGTGGAGAATGTCCACCTTGCCGGTGCAAGGGACTCGTAGAATTCGTATGTTGGGTGGGTACTGGAGTCTCATGGAACCTGCCAGGTCCGCAGCGTTGTACCCTCAGAAATTGCAGCAAAACGCCAAAATCGTGGGTTCAAATGGTTTGTTCATGCAACATCCTCCAGTAAGGCGTCCACCTCACGTAAAATCTGTACGTCTTCGTACCAGTCGAGTTCAATGGCTTTGGCGGGGCATTCCGCGGCGCAAATACCGCAGCCGCGGCAAAGGGCCCGGTCAATTTCGCTGGCTCCTTCGCGGTTGATCCTGGGCACGCCGCGGGGGCAGGCTCGCAGGCATATGAGGCAGGCGGCGCAGCGCTCTTCAGTCACACGCGCCGTTACCGCGGAAAGCGTCAGGAAGTCCTGGGACAACAGCGTCATGGCGCGCGATGCCGAAGCAAGGGCTTGGGCTATGGCTTCGGAAACCAGTTTCGGACTATGGGCCGTTCCACATACAAACACCCCCTCGGCGGCCATGTCGACAGGCCGAAGTTTCACGTGAGCCTCCAGGAAGAACCCTTCGGCGTTACGCGCCAGTTTCATGATGGAAGCGAGTTCCGCCGTATCCTCCGCTTCGACTCCCGCACTCAGGACCAGTACGTCGGCGCACGCCCGCAAAGGCCGATTCAATACGTGATCCGTGAAGGCGACCATCACACCCTCGGGCGTGGATTCCACCACGGGTGGAACTTCCGGTTCGAACCGGTGGAAGATCACTCCGAGCTTTCTGGCCTCTGTGTAGTATTCCTCCATCACTCCGTAGGTTCGGATGTCCCGGTACAGGATCCGAACTTCGGTTTGGGGATTCAGTTTCTTGATATGGAGGGCGTTCTTGACGGCCGTTTGGCAGCACACTCTCGAACAGTTGGGATTCGTTTCGTTGCGTGAACCCACGCACTGAATCATCACGACGTTTTTCAGACGGTCTGCGCCTTCCCGTTCCAGACGGTCCGCCATTTGGAGCTGAGTGACGATCCTCGGATCTTGGCCGTACCCGTATTCCACGGGTCGGTATTCTTTGGCGCCGGTGGCTATAACGGCGACCCCGTGCTCGATCTTACGCTCATACATACCCGGCCCCACCAGCACCTCCGTGGTGAAATTCCCTTTGAATCCGGAAAAGCCCACGATGAGGGATCCGGTGAGCACCTGGATGCGTGGGTTTGCGGTGACTCCTTGGATCAAGTGGTCCACATAGGCCCGTACATCATATCCGTCGATGGTGGCGTGCAGTTTCCCGGCCAGGCCCCCGAGCCGCGATTCCTTCTCGATCAGGACCACCTCGAATCCCTGGTCCGCAATGCTCATCGCCGCGTTCATTCCGGCCACACCACCGCCGACGACCAGCGCCCGCTTATTGACGGTGATCTTCTTTTCGTTGAGTGGGACGAGAACAGAGGCGCGAGCCACGGACATGCGGACCAACTCCTTGGCCTTCTCGGTCGCTTCTTGCGGCCTCTCCGAGTGGATCCATGAATCCTGGTTCCGTATGTTGGCCATGTCGAAAAGATACCGGTTAAGCCCACAGGCTTCTAGAGTGTCCATGAAAATAGCCTCGTGGGTTTTGGGACTGCATGAAGCCACTACCACTCGATTCAAACGATGCTCCGCGATGAGCTGTTTCATCTGTTCCTGGGAATCCTGGGAACACGTAAACAGATTTTGGCCACTGTAGACGACGTTGGGAAGCGTGGCGGCATATCGCTGGAGTTCCGGGACGTCGATGACGCCTGCGATGTTCACTCCGCAATTACAAACAAAGACGCCGATACGGGGAGTCAGACCCGTGACGTCCAATTCGGGTGGTTTGGCAACCTGCTTGATGCATGCGCCCCGGGATTCCGACAACAGGATTCCGGCGGCGCAGGAAGCCGCGCTCGCCTCGATGACCGAACTGGGAATATCCTTGGGGCCTTGGAACACACCGCACGCAAAGACACCGGGTCGGGAAGTCTCCACGGGGGCGAAGGGGGACCCGTCCACAAAATGGTGCTTGTTCAGCGCGACACCCAAACGCTCGGCCGTTTCCACCGTGGCCCCGGATATTTGAAGTCCCACGGAGAGTACAATCATGTCAAATTCTTCTCCGTAGAAGGCTCCCGAATCATCCACATATTCCACCCCCAGGCTTCCCGTGGCCGGGATCTCCTGGATGGTGTGGATTCTGGCCTTGACGAAACGGACGCCCGCTTTGTCCCTAGCCCGAAGATAGTACTTCTCATAATCTTTTCCGAAACTTCGAATATCCATATTGAAGATAGCACAATCGAGGTCTCCGTGCGCGTGTTCCTTCGCAATCATGGCCTCTTTGACGGCATACATGCAACAAACGGCGGAGCAATAACCGTTCTTGCAGCGATTTACATCCCGAGACCCGACGCATTGCAGCCATGCGATCTTCTTCGGCTCCTTTCCATCCGAGGGACGCACCAGATGCCCCATGGTCGGACCGGACGCGCTCAAAAGCCTTTCAAACTCCAGACTCGTAACCACGTCCGCGTTGCCGCGATAATGATAGAAATCCTCGAGAGGGGACGGATCGAACGCCTCGCCGCCGGGGCACAAAATGACGGACCCCACCCGCACATCGCGTTCCACGGCGGGTTGCTCGTGGACTACCGCTCCGGCCAGGCACGCCTCCACGCATTGGTAACATTCGGAGCAGATTCCGCAGTTGAGGCACCGCCGGGCTTCTCGGACAATCGCTTCTTCCGTGAGCGTTTGCTGCACTTCCCGGAAATTTCCCCGCCGTTTTTCCGGCTCGATGCGCGGGATACGGACGCGGGGGGAAGCATCGTAGGCATCCTGCGGGACATCCTCGACGGCTTTCCATTCCTTTTCTCTTCCCTCCCGCAGATTCAACCCTTGAAGGAACCGATCTATGGACCGGGCGGCTTCCTTACCGGCTGCGATGGCTTCCACTACGGTGGCGGGTCCCGTCACCGCGTCGCCGCCGGCGAAAATGTCCGGATCGGAAGTTTGGAGAGTCAGGGGATCCACCTGCATGGCGCCCCAATTCGTCAACGTGCACGCACATTCGGGAGTGAGACACGCCCAGTCCGTTTCCTGGCCGATGGCGGGAACCACGGCATCCACGGGGATCGTGAACTCGGATCCCGGAATGGGGATCGGCTTTCTCCGTCCGCCAGCATCCGGTTCGCCCAACTCCATCCGGATGACCTCGAGGGCTGTTACGCGGCCGTCCTCGCCCAGAATACGAACGGGTTGCAATAAAGTCCGAACGGGAATTCCTTCCTCTTCGCACTCTTCGATTTCTTCCGGGTTGGCGGGCATTTCGTCACGGGATCTGCGGTACACGACGAACGCCTCCTCGGATCCCATCCGTCGGGCGGTGCGCACCACGTCCATGGCCACGTTGCCGCCTCCGATGACGGCCACTCGTTTCCCCAAAAAGACGGGTTTTCCCAGATTGGCGTTCCGCAAGTATTCCAGTCCGGGCACAACGCCTGCCAGCGTCTCGCCTTCCAGACCCAGATCCTTGCATTCGTGGGAGCCGACGGCCACGAAGAAGGCGTTGTATCCTTGGCGGCGAAGCTCGGCTATGGTTATGTCCCGGCCGATTCGGACACCCGTTCGGATGTCCACCCCCATGTCGCGGATGATCCGGATTTCCGCTTCGATAATATCCCTGGGAAGCCGATACTCGGGTATTCCGGCAACGAGCATGCCTCCTGCAACCGGAAGTTGCTCGAACACGGTCACCGGGTAGCCTTCCCTGGCCAGGAAATAGGCGCAACTCAGACCCGCCGGACCCGAACCGATTACGGCGGCTTTTTTCGCCTTCGCTTCCTTACACGCAGGAACGTATCGTGTGGCTTCTTTCAGATCCAAATCGGCGATGAACCGCTTAATGGGATTGATGGCCACGGGTTCGTCCAGATCTCCCCGTTTGCAGGTGGATTCACAGGGATGATGGCAGACACGCCCGCAAACAGCGGGGAACGGGTTTTCTTCCTTGATGAGTTTCAATGCTTCCCGGAATTTGCCTTGAGCGGCCAAGGCCACGTATCCCTGCACGGAAATGTGGGCGGGGCAGGCGGCCTTGCAGGGGGACGTTCCCCTCTTCTCTATGGTGAAGGCTCCGGGAATGGCCTGTGCGTATCGCTTGAAAACGGCCTTATGAGAAATCAAGCCTTCATCGTATTCGCTCAGGACTTCGACGGGGCAGACTTTGGCGCACTCTCCGCAACCGGTGCACTTGGAGAGGTCCACATAACGGGGGGATTGCCGGATTCGAGCGGTGAAATTACCCGGTTGTCCTTCCAGTCCTAAGAATTCAGTTCCCGTTAAGAGTTCGATATTGCGGTGCCGGCCGACCTCGACCAGTTTGGGAGAGATGATTCACATGGCGCAATCATTGGTCGGGAACGTCTTGTCCAGTTGCGACATCAGGCCGCCTATGGCGGAGGATCGCTCCACGAGATACACATAGAAGCCTGAGTTCGCCAGATCCAGCGCGGACTGCATGCCGGCGATTCCTCCCCCCGCCACCATTACGGATCCCGAGGGGCGGACTTCGACTGTGCCGAGGCCCGGACTCGAGATGGTCTCGCTTGTACCCTGCATACCCTTACCCCCAATTCCGTTCCAGGATATCCGAGAGCCTGTCTTCCCAACCCATGGTGGAAAGCAGCACCCCTTTAAAGCCTTCGCGCTTTACGGCGGCTACGGTTTCCCCGGCGATTCGAATACATTCCGCTACCCGATCGGGAGCTTCCTGAATGCGGTCGATCAAGGCGCCGGGAATATGGATATGACTCAGGTGCTGGTTCATGTATCGGGCCATACCCGCGGATTTGAGCAGGACTACCGTGGGAATGATGTTCAGTCGGCGGTGATCCACGCGTTTGAGAAAGGGTTCAATGGAAGAGACATCAAAAAGCGGTGGTATGACGAAGAAACGCACTCCGGCTTCTATGCGCTGATCCATTTCCCGGAGTTCGGAGTCCAGCGCCGCGCCTTCGGCCCCGGCATTGACTGTGGATCCCACCAGGAATGTAGGTGTTCCTGCAAGTTCGATGCCGGCCATGTCCCGTCCGGATTGCAGGCTTTGGATACCTCGAAGCAGTTCCAGAACCTGCACGTCGTTAACCGCTTTCGCCTGGTGATGATCGCCGAAGCTCGGGTCTTCGCCGGTGACCGCCATGACGGTGGAGATGCCGCATGCATAAGCGGCGAGCAGGTCCGCCTGAAGTGCGATTCGGTTTCGATCGCGACAGCAGACCTGCAGTACGGCGTCCATCCCTTTTGCCTGTAGGATCATGGCGCCGCCCAGGGAACTCATGCGCATGACCGCATTGCTCATTTCGGGGACGACAAAGGCGTCTACGGCGCCCTTGACCCGGGAAGCCGAGGACACCATTCTGGAGACATCCACTCCTTTGGGGGGTTGTGCTTCCGCGAGAACGACGAATTTCCCGGCCTCAAGTTTACTTTGCATACGCATGGGCGCATCTCCTGAATAATTGACTGTCCGGAAATAATTTCTTCTATACTATACTTTCAATTCGTCGGCAACCCGGAAAGGGTCTTCGTTCCTTTCCCGCTTCGGTGCGGCCCCTGGATGGATTCCGGAAAATCGGATCCCCAGGCGGCGCACGTAAAACGCAAAGGCATTCGAACGTGTGCTTCGACTTTTGAGGATAAAGACGGCGGGCGAATCCCGAGGAATGAAGCGTACCTACAGTATGCCGCAATGACGGAGGATGAAGCCTGTAATGCACGCACGCCGGAGACGGGGCCGTCCGCCGCGGACGATGGGAAGGGCGACGGCGGCGCTGCGTGGCGCCGCCGTCCGACTGGAAAACGAAACAAACGGACAGGGTGGTTCCGTGACCCGTCTCTCGGGATCCCGGACCCCTTATTTCATGGCGGTTCGGGCGCGGAGAGTCTCCGCCATTTCCTTGATCTCGGTCAAGTCTCGAGTCATTTCGCTCCACCCATACCACAAGGCGTAATCCGGGTTGGCATGGAAGGTTCCCTGGAAGGTCCGCATACGGTGCTTCAGAAACATGACGAAGAGCCGCTGCTCAATCACCGTAGGGGCATCGTGAAAAGCGAGTAGATCCGGAAATGCGTAAGCGTACGTTTCCGGCTTCTTCAGCGTACCGTCCTGATACAGCCCGGCCACGACGCGGATGGCTTCCGCCATGAGACGATCCGCTTCCTGGATCATCCGATCCCCTTTTTCCAGTTCCGCCCGTGCGAAGTTCATGGAATGACACTGGTTGCAGACCGCAAGCATCTTGTTTCGTTCCTGCTGCCAGTCTTCCTGGGTCAATCGGGCCAAGTCCGCGGCTTTGACCACATCCAGGCGAGGCGTGGGGTTCCCCTTGGGGTCCAACACCCCCAAAGCCTGGAGGATGGTGGCTCGATCCGCCGCCCATTGCTTGTCCGCCGGCATGGGGAGTCTCACCGCCAGAAATCCCCAGGCGGTGCGTACCGCATGATTACCCTGGTTCATATGGCAGGTCTGGCAGGTGGGTGCGGCCACGGCTTCGGGGAGAATGTTCTTTTGCTTCAGGAGATACCGAACTCCGTGCTTGGACGATGAGTACATTTCCCACTGGGGATGATCGAATCCCATGTGACAGGTTTGGCAAGCCTGGGGCTGCCGGGCCTCTTGAGCCGAGAACAGATGGCGCGTATGACAGGCATCGCAGGATCCCACCCCGAATCCCGCTCCGCCGGCGGCCAATTCCTTCATTTCCGCCTCGGACTTGATTCCGATCTTATGGCAACCGCCGCATCCCTTCATGCCCTCGGTCAGGGTCATGGGTTGCCAGTGGGCCGTGGGCATGGCTTTCATGGCGGCCCACGCCAGGGCGTGTTTGCCGGCTTTGAACTGGGTGACCTGAGGTTCGTGGCAGGCCTCGCACGTTTCCGGGGTGGCGAGACGAGCTTCCGCCACGTCGTCCGCGGACTTGTGCTTATCCCCGTGACACACGGCGCAATCCACGTCGTTCTTGCTGTGGTGGCTTAAACCCCAGTCCGTAACGATCTGGGGCGTAATCCGCTTATGGCATTCCACACAGGTTTCCGAGCCCACCACGGCGCCTGCCGCTGCAACCATGCAGAGAACCGCAAACAACCACACGCACCCTTTCCATTTCATACGTTCCCCCTTGGTTTGTGGTTCTTTCTTCCAGTTCACCACATACGGCAACCCCATCGGAAGCAGGACGGACGGGAACAGCCGAAACTCTTTCTCATTTAAACCGTGCATGCGGGTTCCTGTCAAGAATATCCGGATCCTTGTGAGCGCGCCGTGGGAGGGTTGCTTGCGGAGAACCTTCGAAGGAGGTCGGGACGTGGAAACGCATCGCCGGATTCGAAAAGCTCGGGAAGGGTTTGGATCTTTTGGGGACGACGGATCTTCTCACGGAGATCGGGAGGAACATGGGAAGAATGTAATCCTGATTCCCGCCGGCTCACACAGGCCCACGTGAACGGTGAGCCTGGATGGGCGCGGACATCGAAGACATGGGGTTTACGAGGCTTTCGAGTGCTTACGGAGGATCTCCCCGTTCCGGGCGATGACGACCTCTTCCATGGGGATGTTCTTTCCGGCCATCTCCATGCCCTTGTGCACGATTCGCGGAAGGGCGGAACAGCAGGGGACTTCCATATCCACGACGGTCACTTTCCGGATTTCGGCGGCGGCGAATATGTCGGCGAATCGTTGCACGTACTCATTGATATCGTCGAACTTGGGGCAACCCAGGAGCACCGTTTTGCCCTCCAGGAAATCCTGGTGAAATCGAGGGTACGCCACGGGCGCACAGTCCGCGGCCACCAGGAGATGAGCCCCCTTGAGGAAAGGAGCCGTTGGGGGAACCAGGCGTATCTGGACCGGCCAATGCGTCAGTGCGGAGACTCCGGACACGCCGGCCTCGGGGGATGGGGTTCGCTCCGGCGGTCCGGGAGTTCGAAACAGGGAAACCGCGGCGGAAGGACACCCTGCAGGAATCGCCGAAGGACGGCTGGACTCCGATTCCTCCTTTCGTTTCAGGTAGTCCTCCACGGCCTCCTCATCGAATTCGTCCGCTTCCCGTTCAATGATCTTGAGGGCGCCGGTGGGGCATTCCCCCAAACAGGCTCCCAGACCGTCGCAATACTTCTCCGCAACGAGCCGAGCCTTGCCGTCATGAATTTCGATGGCGCCTTCCGCGCAGGAGGGCACGCAGTTTCCGCAGCCGTCGCATAATTCGTCGTCAATTTCTATGATTTTCCGTTTTACGTTCATGGAATTCTCCTCTAACAGCCCCAACTTATTCGGAGACGGCGCCCGTTCCACCGGATTCGAAACCGAGAACTCTTTGGGCCAGTTCCTTTCCACTTTGGGTCAGGAAGGCCTTGGCAAGCAAACGTTCGATTCGGTCGGGCGAGAGGGGTTGCTCTTTGTGCTCCTCTTCCAGGTTGGTGATGAGATCCGCGTCGTACACGGTCTTGAAGTTCACCGTTTCCTCGGGTCGAGGAGCGTGATGGTGGCCGATGATGTCACACACTTCATCGATGAGCGGCGCCGCCGCCCCCAGCTCGGTGAGCAATTTCCTGGCAATGGGCGGCCCTTCCTCATGCTGGTATCGGGGCGCGGTGCTCTGATACTTGCGCTCCGCCTCCGGGATGCCGATATCGTGCAGATAAGCCGCACAAAGGATCACGGCCGGATTGGCTTTCTCTTTGCGGCCGATTTCTTCCGCGTATCGGGCCACACGGCCGGCGTGACCGATGCGCTTGAAGTCCCGTTTGAAGTACCGCTTCATTTCCACGGCCACCCGGTCTTTGAGGAGGTCTTCCCGGCCGGCCAATACCTCGGGAGGAAGGTCGCCGATACATTGTTCCGCATATTTGCAGTATGCGGCGCAACCGAAGTCCATCCTGGGATTCACCATGCGTTCCCCGCAGTTCCGGCATTTCCGGGAAGGTTCGTCCTTGAAGAACTCGACTTCGTACCCGCACTTGGGGCACTTGGCCTCGTAGATGGCTCCGGGCTTCCAGTATTGCGTTTCCTGTCCTGGGCATTTCATGGAGGAACTCCTGTTGCAGCCGTTTAGGTTCGGATCGAACCGGTGGGGGGGACGGAATGAACCCTTCGCCCCCCGACGGGTCCAGTTTATCCCAGGATGGCCTTCAGGTCATCCTCAGGGGTGGTGACAGGCATGATGTTGAAGTTTTTTACCAGGACGTCCAGCACGTCGGGAGTGACGAAAGCCGGAAGCGAGGGTCCCAAGCGGATGTCCCGGATCCCTAAATGAAGCAGGGTCAGCAGGATGGCCACGGCTTTTTGCTCATACCAGGACAGGATCATGGACAGGGGCAGGTCGTTGACGCCGCAGTTGAAAGCACCGGCCAGGGCCACGGCGATTTGGATGGCTGAGTAGGCATCGTTGCACTGCCCGATATCCAGGAGCCGGGGGATTCCGCCGATGGTCCCCAAGTCCTTGTCGAAGAAGCGAAACTTCCCGCACGCAAGGGTCAATACCACGCTATCCTGGGGTACCTGTTCCACGAAACGGGTATAGTAATTGCGGCCCGGTTTGGCGCCGTCGCAGCCCGCCACCAGGAAGAAGTGTTTAATGGCGCCGCTCTTGACGGCGTCAATGACCTTGTCCGCCACACTCATCACGGCGTTCCGCCCGAAACCGCAGAGAACCTCTTTCCCCGGCGCGTCCTCGACGAAACCCGGAAGTTCCAGGGCCTTTTGAATGACGGACGAGAAGTCGCGGTTCGAAATGTGCGGTACTTCCGGCCATCCCACCAGCCCGGAAGTGAATATGTGGTCCTTATAAGAGCCCTGCGGCTTCTGGATGCAGTTGGTAGTCATCAAAACGGCTCCCGGAAAATCTCCGAATTCGCGGATTTGATTCTGCCAGGCCGTTCCGAAGTGGCCGTAGAAATGGTCATACTTCTTGAGTTCGGGGTAAGCGTGAGTGGGGAGCATTTCACCATGGGTATACACATAGATGCCCTTACCCTGCGACTGCTTGAGTATTTCTTCCAGGTCTTTCAGGTCATGCCCGGACACCAGGATGGCCTTGCCTTTCTTGTGTCCCAGAGGCACGGGAGTAGGCGCCGGGTGTCCGTATGTCCCCGTGTTCCCGGCGTCCAGAAGTTCCATGGCCCGCAGATTCACTTCTCCGGCCTTGAGTGTCAGTCCGATCCAATCGTCCAGGGTCAGGTTCGGGTTCTGAGTGGCCGCAAGTCCTTCATGGATGAAGCTGTAAACTTTTTCGTCCTCCCGCCCGAGGATCTGAGCATGATCCGCATACGCCGAGATCCCCTTGATCCCATACGTGGTGGTCTGTTGGAGGGAGTGAATGTTCGCGTCGATATCGGGGTCGGACTTGACTCCCAGACTTTCTCCCTGGCGGATCAAACCGGCCGTCGTGGTCTCGGGGGCGAAGGTCGCCGCCGCGTTTGCGAAATCCGCCCGGCCTCCCGCGGACTTGATTCGGGACCGGAGGTTTTCCCTGAGTTCGACGGCCCGGTGGATTAAGGGAGGAAAACGCTCCGGGTCGAAATTCACATTGGTCAGTGTGGAAAAGCATGCCTCGCATGTGAACCGGTTGACTTCCGCGTCGCTCACTCCTGCCTTGCGGCCTTCCACCGCCACTTGAGACAAACCCTTGAGTGCGTGCAACAGAGTGTCCTGCAGCGTCGCCACCTCGTGAGTCTTTCCACACACTCCGATCTGAGTGCATCCCTGACCTTTCGCCGTCTGTTCGCACTGGTAACAAAACATGATGGACCTCCTTTGGGTTAATGCATCAAATGGGTGAAACTTGGACGTCTATAACGAGTCGTATTCCGGCCTTCTTTAGAACCAAGGTATCGTGGATTTCCTTGAAACGATTTGATCTAGGTCAAGCGATTGCACATTATTTTAGAATCCTTTCCGAACGAACTCCAAGCCGACCCCGGCCAGGATTTCCCCAAACCGTTGTCCCTGGGTGCAATGGCGCATGTACACATCCAGACAACGATCCAGAAGATCGGGAACCTCGTGGCGCCCGTAGATGGTTTCGAGAGGCGTCCCCAGTTGGGGATGCCGCCCCAGTTTTCCACCCAACAGGATCCGGAATCCTGTTTTCCCCGAATCCAGTGTTCCCGAAGGACATACGCGGACGCATTGCCCGCAACCCAGGCACAGGTCCGAGAGCAGGGATGGACGCGACACGGTTTCGTCCCATGCGACGGCCCGCTCCCGGCACGCCTCCCGGCATTCCCTGCAATTCCGGCATTCCTCGGGTTGAAGCCGGGGGTACATCACGCCGACGAGTCCCACATCTACGATCTGCGGGCGGGAACATGCGTTGGGGCACAGAGCCAGGGTGACGCAGAACTCGTGATGCGGTTTCAATGGTCCTTGCACCCGCCCGCGCAGAAAGGATTTCAGGTTTCGAATTCGAAGGCGCTCTTCGAGTTCATCCGCGAGCCCCTCGTCGGAAACGGCCCTGTTCGGGCAATCCTGAGTTCCGAAGCAGGTTTCCACCCGATATCCGGCCACCTCCGATTCCATGTTTTCGAGAAATCTTCGCCGGCAGGTTTCCAGGTGTTCCGGCCCCACTTCGGCGGCTCCGCACCGGCGGGCTTCCTCGTCCACCCGTTTCCGAACACGGCGGCGGACGAAGAACGGCACTCTTTTCAAGGCATGTTCTGCTTCCGGGCTCCATTTCATTCCGAACACTCCGTAACAGGCCGTCGAAAGACGCGATCTGCGGTGTTGAGCCTCATCCTTCGTCATTGCGGCGCACTGTAGGTACGCCCCATTCCTCAGGATTCGCGCGCGCCTTGCTTGCATCCCATCGTTTTTCACCAGCCTGCCCGCAATACGGTTTACCAACGGGCTGGTAAGAGGGAATCGAACCACGTGATCTCAGGATATGCCCCGGACAACGGATTGGCTTTGACTTAGGTCAAGGGGACCTATACATTAGGCGTGGAGAGTTATGGATGGACATTGCGCGGTTTCTTTCCAGAGTGCCCCTCTTCGAAGCATTGCCGACGGAACAGTTGGATCGTCTGGCGGCCATCGTGGTGGAGAAACGTCTGTCCAAGGGCGACACCGTTTTTCTCGAGGGCGATGAAGGAAACGGCTTCTATGTGGTGGTCGCTGGCAGAGTAAAAGTCTTCAAGGTGTCCCCGGAGGGCAAGGAGCAGATTCTGCACATCCTGGGGGCCGGAGAGCCCTTCGGGGAAGTGGCCGTGTTTGCGGGACGGCGATTTCCGGCGCATTCCATGGCCATGGAACCGAGCCGGGTGCTTTTTTTCGCGCGAAAGAGCTTCATCGCCCTCATCGAGCGACATCCGTCGGTGGCGCTGAACATGCTGGCGATTCTCTCCAGGAGACTTCGAGTGTTCACGCACCTGATCGACGACCTGTCCCTGAAGGAAGTACCGGGACGCCTTTCCGCGTATCTGCTCTCCCGGAGTCGCCGGGACGAGGGAAGTCCGGAGTTCGAGCTGGACATTTCCAAGGGGCAACTGGCCGGCCGCCTGGGGACGATTCCCGAAACCCTGTCCAGGATACTGGCCAAGATGGTCCGGAACAAACTCATCGAGCTGGACGGTCCCCGGATTCGAATTCTCGACCGCCAGGGATTGGAGGATCTCGTTTCTTCGACCCGCCGCCTTTCTTGAGATGCTCCAAAACCCTTTCCTGCCCTGAAACCTTTACGCACGGATTCCCATGCCATGAATTGCCGAAGTTTCCACCCCGATCTCAGGAAGCCTCTGGAACGCTTATATAGGCAATACAGCGAGAGGCGGTTCGTATATCCTGATCCGGTCGGGTTTCTGTATCCGTATGCGGCGGTGGAGGACCGTGAGATCGCGGGCCTCATCGCCGCATTGCTGGCTTACGGGCGTGTCGCCCAGATTCATGGGAGCGTGTCCCGGGTCCTTGGCTGCCTGGAAAGTCCTGCGGCCTTTGTTCGAACGGCGGAGCGGCGCGATCTCGAGACGCAATTCGGGGGGTTCACCCACCGGTTCACCAGGGGGGATGACCTTGTAGGGTTGATGTGGGGAATGAAGCGGCTCCTGGAAGCCCATGGGTCGTTGGGCGCCTGCTTTTCCCAGGGCGTTCAACCGGGGGATGATACCGTGATTCCCGCGCTTACCGTATTCGCCCGCAGGCTTCGGCAAGCGGCCCGACAGGATTTGAATTTCCTGCTGCCCGCCCCCGACAAGGGGAGTGCGTGCAAGAGGCTCCATCTGTTTCTCCGGTGGATGGTTCGATCGGACCGGGTGGATCCCGGGGGCTGGAGTTTTCTTTCTCCTTCCATGCTCTTGGTTCCCATGGATACTCACATGCACCGTATTTCCCTTGCCCTGAAACTGACCCGGCGGCGCCAGGCGGACCTCCGAACCGCTCTCGAGGTGACGTCGGCGTTTCGATTCCTGTCCCCGGAGGATCCGATTCGGTACGATTTTGTCCTCACCCGGCTGGGAATGAGGAACGATGGGTCGTTGAAGGCGTTTCTGCTCGACTGCGGAGGGCGGGCGTGAGGACCAAGATGATGTACGGGAGAGTGGGATCGAGGAAACGTCTCGATACGTCCCGGTCGGATTTGGAGGAGATGAGGGCGGGCCAGCGGGTTACCTGGATCGGGATGGCCTGTAACGTCTTCCTGATTGCGTGCAAATTCGCCGCAGGCATCCTGGGAAACAGTAAGGCCATGGTGGCCGACGCCGTGCATTCCGTCTCCGATTTCCTTACGGATGCCGTGGTTCTGGTCGGGCTTCGCATGGGACGCCGAGCGCCGGACGCGAGTCATCACTTCGGGCATGGACGCATAGAGACCCTGGCGTCGCTTCTGGTGGGAGGAATGTTGATTCTGGTGGCCGGGCTTCTGGCCTACGAAGCATTTTTCCATATCCGGCGCGGAACGCCCATGCATCCGAACTGGCTGGCATTTGCCGGGGCGTTGCTGTCCATTCTCGTCAAAGAGGTGTTGTACCGATATACGGCGCGGGTGGGGCGTCGTATAGGGAGTTCCGCCGTGGAGGCCAATGCCTGGCATCATCGTTCGGACGCCCTTTCTTCCGTGGCGGTGCTCGTGGGAGTGGGCGGAGCCCTCGTCAACCCGGCGTGGGGGATCCTGGACGCCTATGCCACGCTGGTGGTGTCCCTGTTTATCCTGAAAGTGGGGGGGAGTATCTGCTGGAATTCCATCCGGGAAATGGTGGACACGGCCCCATCCCCGGAAATACTCGACCGGATGACTCAATGCAGCCTGAATGTTCGGGGGGTGCAACGGGTTCATGATCTCAAGGTGCGGAGCACGGGAGGGCGCTATCAACTCCAGATTCACGTGGTGGTGGACGGATCCATGAGCGTGGTCGAGGGGCATCGCATTGCCAAGGAAGTGGAGCGGTGCTTGTTGGATGAAGTGGAACGGGTGGCGGAGGTCACCGTCCACGTGGATCCCCTGGAGCACAGGACCCCGGATTGAAACCTTTTCTGGGTCCTCCCATCCGGCGGCTCTGCGGAATGTCTCGTTTTCGCCTTCGCCTCAAGGAGCCGCCCCAGATCGTGAGCCGTCGCTCGTTCTCCAAGCATTCCCCCGCATGAAGAGTCGGACATCTTCCGTTCCGCGATTGAACCGGCCGCGGATTTTGCGGGAGTTTGTATACAATCTTTGGTATAGGGTTACCGTAAAGGTTTGAGTTTCCTATCAGTTACCTTAATCACAGGCGATGCCGGGAGGTGTGCATGACTTCGAAACCATGGCGCGGATCCAGATGGCCGGAAGGCGTACCCTATGACATCCATGGGTATGACAAGCCGTTGTTCACGTTTCTGGACGAGTCGGCTCGAGCGTATCCTGATGCGACCTTTACCCTATTTCAAGGAGCTCGGCGCACGTTCCGGCAGGCGAAAGACACGGCGGACCGGGTGGCGCATTTTCTTGCCGGCTCGGGTATTCGGAGCGGGGACCGGGCTGCGATATTCCTGCCGAATTTGCCCCAATATCCCGAGATCTTTTTCGGGATCCTGAAAGCAGGGGCCGTGTGCGTGACATGCAACCCCATGTACAAAGCCAAGGAACTCAATTATCAGTTGCGGGACTGTGGCGCCCGGGCCGTGTTTGTCATGGATCACCCCATGTTTTATTCCACTGCGTTGGAGGCGGTGCAGGGGACGGACGTGGAACGGGTGATCGTATGCAATATCCGATCCTATCTCCCCGCCTTAAAGGGGTTTCTGGGATCCGTGCTCAAGAAGATCCCACGGGCGGATCGCATCGAGGCGGGACATCTCATGTTTGACGACGTGGTGGGGAATGCCCGGCCGGAACCTCCCTCTCTGGAAATCGATCCCAGGGAGGACCCGGCTCTTCTCATTTATACGGGGGGGACCACCGGGGTCCCCAAAGGGGCCTGTTTAACCCATTCCAACATCGTATACGACGTCATGGCTTGTGAGGAATGGATCCGGCTGTCTCCGCCTTCCGGGGGTCCGGCGCGCAAGCTGGAGCATGGGGGCAAGCACACCTATTTGGGAGTGCTCCCCTGGTACCACAGCTTCGGCCTTACCTTGTGCATGGTCATGAGCGTCGCCAACGCCTCCCGACTAGTGTGCATCCCGGATCCCAGGGCGGGAAAACCTCCTTTCACGGACGTTCTGGCGTCCATCCAGAAATACAAGGCGACCGTGGTGGTGGCCGTTCCCACCATTTATTCCGCCGTCGTAAATCACCCTCTGACGGATAAGTTCGACCTGACCTCCATCGTGGGATGCGGTTCGGGCGCGGCTCCGTTGCCGGCGGAGGTGGTTCGCCAGTTTGAAAAGCGGACCGGAGCCGTCATCTTCGAAGGATACGGGCTGACGGAGACGGGCCCCGTCATTACGGTGAACCCGACCCACGTGGAGATGCGGAAAATCGGCTCCGTGGGAATGCCTATTCCGGGATCCGAAGTGAAAATCGTGGATCTGGAAACCGGAACCCAAGAGTTGCCTCAAGGTCAGGACGGCGAAATCGCAGCCTGTGGTCCTCAAATCATGAAAGGATATTGGAACAAGCCTGAAGCCAACGAGCAGGTATTTCGCCAACTGGAAGGTAAACGGTTTTTCCTGACGGGGGACATAGGCCACCTGGATGAAGACGGTTTTCTGGTCATCACGGATCGGAAAAAAGACATGATTATCGTAGGCGGGTTTAACGCGTATCCCCGGGAAGTCGAGGAAGTCCTGTACACGCATCCCAAGGTGGCGCAGGCGGCGGTGGTGGGAGTGCCGGATCCCCATACGGGTGAGGCCGTCAAGGCATTCATCCAGCTCAAACCGGGGGAACAGGCCGGCGAGGACGAAATCCTGGATTTCTGCAAATCCCAGTTAACCGGCTATAAACGACCGCGGCGGATCGAGTTCCGGGAAAGTCTGCCCACCTCGCCCGTAGGCAAGGTGCTGAGGCGGGTGCTGAGAGATGAAGAATTGAAGAAACGCTCCGGGGCTTGACGGCCCGTTGATGAACCGTATTGCGGACAGGTAGCCACGCCGAAGGCGTGACGGCGGATCGCGTTTTTCAACGGCCTGTTGCGGTTTAGTCCACGTTCAGGATGGGAGCGAAGTCGTTGAACATCACCCAGACGGTGTCGCCTTCCCGGATCCCCAGCCGGACCCTGCTTTGTTCGGTGACCAGGGAACAGAGTTCCGTTCCGTCCTCCAGGAGCACCACGATTTCCGTGGTGACGGCGCCGCGGAGGATGCGGTCCGTCACACCCCGGAATCGGTTCCCGGCGCTGGTTCGGGGCTCCTGGGGACCGGGAGCCACGATCACCCAGGGCGCCTTGATCTCGGCGGATACGAAGACATTCAAGTCGAGTTTGAGTCTTTCCAGACTCTCATTGGTGATTACGGCCGTGATACGGGCGGCGCCGAGAGTGGTCAACTCTACTTCCGACTGAATATCGCCGGTATGAATGCGTGTGATTCTTCCAAAGAACGTGTTCCGGGCGCTCGTTCGGCGCCGACTTTCCTTTTCCATGAAATGGCGGACCACCCGCTGCATGTCCTGGGCGGAAAAATCCAAATAAGAGGCGGTGAGGTTGGCGGTGGAATGCCCCAGGATCTTTTGAACCAGAGGCAAAGGCACGTTGTTCCGCAGCAGTTCAATGGCCCGGGAGCGTCTCAACGCGGTCGGGTTTCCCAAATTCCTGGGGAGCCCGCAGGCGTCGGCTCTGTCATAGAACGTTCTCCGCACATGCCCGGGATCGACTCGGAAGAACGCTCGACTCGGGCCGGACGGGTTCGACTCGTTGAGGATCCGCCGCAATTCCCGCCCCAGATCGGAGGAGATGGGCACCTGCCGTGACGAGGCTTTATCCGTTCCGAGGCTTATGTGGAGTGCTTCCAAATCCATGTGGCGGAAAACGTCCAGGGCGAGAATTTCGCCCAGGCGGGCTCCCGTGTGGCGGATCAGCAGGAAGATGAGCAGGATCCGTTTCCGGGAGAGACCGATGTCTTCACGGCCCGGACTTTCCGCCCATCGTCTGAACTCCGCTTCCAAACGCGCGAGTTGAGCCGCATCCAGAAACCGGGTTTCGTGGGAAACCGAAAAGATTCCCGGGGTGTTGAAACGGCCGCGCAGGCGGCCTGCTTCCCAGGCTCGTAAGAGGATTTCCAGATGGTCCTTCATTCCGAATCAGTGGTACTCGTTGGGATTGCGGGAAAGATTCCGGATTGCCTATACGGCGCCGTGCGTTTTTCGAAAGTCCGTCTCTTCGTCCAGAACCTCCCGGATCACCTTGAGGAGGTCGTCCAGGTGGTATGGTTTACTGATGAAACGTCGGGCTCCGCGTTTCAGGGATTCCCGCCTCTTGTCCTCGCCAGCGTAACCACTGGATACCACGACCTTGGCTCCGGGGTCCAGTTTCAATAGGTGTTCCAGAGCCTTTAATCCCCCCATGCCGGGCATTCCCAGGTCCAGCAGAAGCAAGTCGATTTCATTGGGGCGACTGGTGAAGACGTTCAGGGCTTCCTCGCCACTGGATGCGGTTATGGGTTTGTAGCCTCTTCGTTCCAAAGCCTCTGCTGCGATTTCCAATACGGCGGGTTCATCATCCACGATAAGCACGGTCTCACGCCCGGGCGGGGGAAACCGGTCTTCCCGGGGTTCGTTTTCCGGCTGAGGGCCGGCCGTGTGTTCCCGCGCCGGGAAGAACAACTCAAACGTAGTGCCCTTGCCGGGGATGCTCCGGCAGGATAGGTGACCCCGGTGTTCCTTGACGATGCCGTACACCATGGAAAGGCCCAGACCGGTCCCTTTCCCTATGGCTTTGGTGGTGAAGAAGGGATCGAACACATGGTTCAAGGTTGTTTCCGTCATGCCGTGACCCGTATCCGAAACGGTAAGCTTGACGTAGCCGCCGGATGTCATCCCGAGGTGGCCGGTGGGCTGGTTCTCCGACGCGCTGAATGGTTCCGTGGCGAACACCAGGGCGCCTCCTTCGGGCATGGCGTCCCGGGCATTGGCGGCCAGATTCAGCAGAACCTGTTCGATTTGGCGAACGTCTCCGAGCATGGGAGACAGCGAGTCACTCAAATGAGTCTCGATACGGATCATCTTGGGGAAGGTTCGTTCGAGCATCTCGAGGATATGACGTACGGCCTGGTTCAAATCCATGGGTTGGAGGACAGGTTCCATCTTACGGCTGAAGGTCAGCAGCCTCTGAATCAGATCACGTCCCCGTTCCGCAGCGATTTGGATCTGCCGCACCTGGTGTCTCGAGGCCGGATCCATCGCATCGTTCATGGAGAGCAATTCCACGTAGCCGCTTATGGCTTGCAGGAGATTGTTGAAATCGTGGGCGATGCCGCCGGCCAGGGTGCCAACGGCCTCCATTTTCTGGGCCTGAAGCAACTGGCTGTGAAGGGCCTTGAGTTCCTTTTCGGCCAGAATGCGCTCCGTCACCTCTCGACCCGATCCACTGATATAGGGTTCCCCTTCATCCGGGTTCACCAGGACGCTCCGATATTCGATGTAGTGTTTTTCCCCCCATTGGTCGAAGTACACGGAAACGCCCTGATGGTATCCCCGGGTCTTGATGTGTTCCAGATATTCGGTGTGGAAGGCTTCGCGCAAGGCCGGTTTCATGAAATCAGAGGGTTTCCGTCCGATGAGTTCTTCGGGAGTGTATGCAAGGACCTTTCCCAGGGCCGGGTTTACACTGAGGAATCGACCCTCCATATCCTGGGTGTAGATGAGGTCCGTAATGGAGTCGAACAAATCCCGGTATCGCTTCTCCGAGCGCCGCAACGCCTCTTCCGCCGCCCTGGTTTGCGTGACGTCGACGAGAGTGCCCATGTGGGCCGCCTGGCCGAGATACTGAATCAACCCCACGGTCATTCTTACCAGAACCCGGCGCCCGTCCTTGCGCAGGACTCGAAACTCGTATTCCTTGGGTACATCCTCCCCCGCCAGCCTCCTGCGATAGCGATCCGTGACGAGATCCAGATCCTCGGGAGCCACCAGTTCGTGAAAACGCATATTGACCAACTCTTCGGGAGGATAGCCCAGGATGCCGCCGATGGCTTTGTTGGCGAACCGAAACCGGAAATCCTGTATGATGAACACGCCGTCCTGGATGTTTTCCACCAGGGTCCGGTATTTCTCCTCGGATTCCTTCAACGCTTCTTCCACTCGGATCCGGTCGGTGATATCCTCGCAGGTAAGCAGATCCTTGCCGTCCGAAAGCAGGACGGCCCTGAACTGGACCACTCTTTGAGCGCCGTTCTTGCATGTGATTTGGAAGATTCGCGGCCGGGGTTCCCCTAGGCCGGACCTGGCCTTGTCTTCTATCCAGGCGGCCATGACCGTTCTCCGGTACTCGGGATCCGGGTACGCCATGCGAAGCCATTCCCTGCCGAGGGAAACATCCTCCCGGGTATAGCCGAAGATTTCCACGAATTTGGGGTTGACATACTCGCAGGGACCTTCGGGTGAGAGCAGGGCGATGCCCGTGGGGGATTCCTCGGCCAGGACCTTGAAGCGTTCCTTTTCCCGGAGGAGGGCCTCCTCGGCCTGTTTCCGCTCAGTGACCACCCGGCCGATGCCCCGAAAACCCGTCACCCGGCCGTCCGAATCGAACACGGGCTCGGCGTTGGTTTCAAGGACCACACGGAGGCCTGAACGGTGCATGCACTCGTGTTCCAGGCCGCTCACCGCCGTTCCGGTCTCCATGGATCGGAGGAATGTCTCGCGAGTTCCGGTCTCTTCCTTTGAAGCTATGAAATCGAGGAGGGTCTTGCCCAAGACCTCGTCCGGCGCATATCCCAGCACATCCGTGATTCTGGGGCTCGAATAGGTGAACAGGAGGTCTCGGTCGATTTCCCATACCCAGTCCCGGAGGGTTTCCAGCAGGGTGCGGTACCGTTGCTCGCTATGCCGTAGCGCGTGCTCCACCCGTTGTCGGGCTCTGAATTCCCGTTCCAGCTGCTCGTTCACGGTTCTGAGCCGCGCGCGGTCCTCTTCGAGAGATCGGTTGGTTTCCGCCTGATCCTTGAGGGATGTTTGGAGACCTCGGCCCAAAACCAGCAGGCAGGCGACCACCATGGCGTTCAGGGTGACAAAGCTTGCCACCAGGGCGATCCACAGGGGAGCGGAAACGACCCATCGCGTTTCCCACGGCAGTTCCTGGGTGGCCAGCCCGGAACTGATGAAGAGCAGGACCGCCAGGTTGGCGAGCAACGTCACCAGGGCGGCCTTGAAACCCAACAACATGGCGGCGATCACCGAGAAGGAAAACAGCCAAAGCAGGCCGCCGGATGGGAGTCCCGTATCCAGGACGATGACCACCCCGAAAGAGAACATGAGGGCCAAGGCGCCTGCGGCCCGGATGATGAAACGAATATGGCTCCCGAGGAGGAGCACGGCGGACGCCCAGAGGAGGGATGCCCCGTTCAGCAAGAGAAGGCCGTGATATCCTTCGGTCACCAAGGTCCGGAACATCAGGAGATAGAACAGGATCCCCATTCCCACGCCGGTGAGGTACATGGCGAACAAGATGCGTTCCCGCCAATACGCCATTCCGGATTGGCCCGCCCAGGGTGGAGGAACGCGGAAAGGATTCAGGCCGGAACCCCCGTAGCGTCGGGCGTTCAGGATATTTCGGGGAAAACGCAGGGGCATGTTGTTGTCCTCAATGACTCCGGGGTGTGTGAAGGGTTATGGACTCCACGTTTGCTTGCCTGTTCCGGCTTGAAGCCGGCGCGGGTTCCGCGGGTTCGGCCTCGGAGCCCGGACAATGCGGCAACACGCGGACGCATTCTCGCGGGATGATCCGCTCCACCTGGAAGCAAACCCGTCTTATAATATCGACAAGATTCCGAAACAGATGAGAAGTGATCGGGAGGTCGTGACCAGCTGTCGTCCACTCCCCAGGGTGCATGAAGGATAGAGCGAGAAAGGGCTTTACACGCTTCGTCCGCGGAGAGTATGGGAGGACGGATGAGCAAGGAGAGGAGGAACTCTTTTGAGGTGTGAAAGCGCGCCGTTTCGCAGGGTGTGGACTGTGTCCGAAGTGGACGAGGCGCTCGCCCGGTTTGCTCGATGCCGTGTCCTGGTGGTGGGAGATTTGATGCTGGATCGGTATATATGGGGTCAGGTCCATCGTATCTCTCCCGAAGCCCCGGTTCAGGTTCTGGATGTGCATCGGGAAACGGATACCCTGGGGGGGGCCGGGAACGTGGCCAACAACCTCCGAGCCCTGGGTGCGGAGGTTTCGGTGGTGGGGGTTCTGGGTGGGGACAACACCGGAGACCGGATCATATCCCTGCTGAAAAGCCTGGATGCCGACGTATCGGGGTTGGTTCGCGACGCTTCGCGGATTTCCACTCGGAAGACGCGGATCATAGCGGCCCACCAGCAGGTGCTCCGTATGGACAAAGAGGTCCGTAGCCCCGTTCCCCCTGACATCGAAAGCGCTGTCCTGGAACGCATCGAGGCGCAAGAGAGCCGTTTCGACGCGGTCGTGGTTTCGGATTACGGCAAAGGAGTCCTCACGGAGTCCGTGTTGAGTATGCTCATGCGTCTCGCACGGACGCAAGGCAAGCCCGTGGTTGTGGACCCCAAGGGAACGCGGTATGAACGATACGCCGGCGCCGCTTTGATCACACCCAACCGCAGG
Organism: uncultured Thermodesulfobacteriota bacterium; assembly: GCA_964597345.1. GTDB lineage: Bacteria > Desulfobacterota > Desulfarculia > JACQYL01 > JACQYL01 > CAZQXK01. The sequence goes on from CAZQXK010000008.1 coordinate 24,774, forward strand.
GAGGCATCCCAGGCGGCTGGAGAAGATTTGTCGGATGGGGAATCCCTGAAACGGGCCGCGGAGGTGCTTCAGCGCCAATCCGCGGGGGCGGCCATTCTGGTGACGTTGGGTCCCGAAGGGATGGCGCTGTTTGAGCCGGGGATGGAAAGCGTTTGGATTCCGGCTTCGGCCCGGGAAGTATTCGACGTATCCGGCGCCGGAGATACGGTGGTTTCGCTCATGGGGTTGGGACTGGCGTCCCGGTACTCTTTGGAAGTCTCGGCCGAAGCGGCCAATGCCGGCGCCGGAGTCGTGGTGGGAAAACTGGGTACCGCCGTGGTAACGCCCGGAGAACTGCGGGAAAGCCTGCTTCGTACCCCGGAGCCGATCCATCGCAAAGTTCGGGATGCGGCGGCGCTCCAGCGGGAAGTGAGCGAACTGCGGCGACGGGGTAAGACCATCGCGTTTACCAACGGGTGTTTCGACCTCCTGCACGCCGGTCATGTGCGTTTGCTGGAAGCTTCCAAGAGACTTGCCGACGTACTGGTGGTGGCCGTGGATGACGATGCCTCGGTACGGAGCATCAAGGGGGAGGGCCGTCCCGTGCTCAGCCAGGAGGAGCGGCTTCGCATTCTGTCTGCCTTGGATTCCGTGGATTATATTTGCACCTTCTCCACGGGCGAACTGGATTCGCTTCTGGAGAATCTCCGGCCCGATGTGTTGACCAAGGGCTCCAATTACGAAGCGGAGAGCATCCAGGGAAAAAACATCGTGGAAAGGTACGGTGGAAAAGTGGTGGCGGTACCCATCGTGGACACGCTCTCGGTGTCGGCTCTCATCCAACGTATCCGAAACCATCCGACGGATTGAATCCGGTTCGTGTCCGGGATTTCTTGCGTCGATCCGACTCCGGATGGGTGGATCTCACCGAATTCCCCCATATGGACGAAACGAACAGCGAGGTGAGATGTGTCCGCGGCCGGCGAGCGCCCATGAAGTCCCGGCCCGCGTTCCTACCCGAGTATGAGTTCATCGAGTTTTCTCTTGGGAACATGGTGGGTTCCGTCCGCATCCCTCCAGTACCGGATGTCGCCCCCGGGTTCCAGATCATCGATGACCACCGTCTCGGCGGGCTTTCCCAAGGCGAGCACGAGACGGATCTCGAATCGCTCGGCAATCCCCAGCTCACTTCGGAGACGTCGACGGTCCACGGCGCCGATCATACACCCTCCCAGGCCGCGTTCCACGGCCCCAAGGAGGATGGTCTGGGCGGCGATACCGTCGTCGCACCACCAGTCCCTCGTGATGTCCGTGTCGATCAGGATGACGATATAGGCGGAGGGGCGCTCACCCGGAGGCGGTCCGGGCCAATCTTTCAAATAGGCGGCCCAGCCCAGGCAGGAGAAAATGCGATCGTTGCTTCCCGGTTCCGCCGACAGGATATACTTGAGGGGCTGTCGATTGGCTGCGGATGCAGTGCATCTGGCCAGGGAAACCAGTTCGATGAGAAGGTCCCTGGTAATGCGGTGCGATTCCCGGAATCTTCGATAACTCCGGTTTCGAATCACGAGCTTCTCGATATCCATGGCTGTGCTTCTCCAAAGGAAAAGGATCGGCCATGGTTCGGATGGCCGATTCACGGTGTGGAACCCCGGACCCGAATAAGGGCGGGCGGCCGCCGGGACTCCGGATTCACTTGCGTCCCAAGACCACCTGATCCAAGGGTTTTCTGGAACCGACGCCCCCCGGCGCCGCCGGATGTCCCAAAGCCACCACCGCCATAAGTTCCAGACTTTCCGGCAAATCCAGGAGAGACCTTACCTCGTTCCTGCTCTTCAAAATCTCTCCCAGCCAAACGGCTCCCAGTCCCATATGGTGTGCGGTCAGGAGCATGTTCTGAATGCAGGCTCCGACGGCTTGGACATCTTTGGTCCGATCGTAGCTTTCCGTCTGGTCGAGGAACACGACGATGCACACGGGCGCCTGCCGTACGATGGACCCATACCGGGTTAGACGGCTCATTTCCTCCCGTAGACGGGGGCTGCGAGCGATGACGAATTTCCATGGCTGGTTGTTGAGACCCGATGGGGCCCAGGTTCCCATTTCAATGATGGTATCCACAGAGGAATCCGGAACGTCCTGGTCTGTGAACCGCCGAATACTCCTGCGATTTCGAATGGTATCCAGCACGGCGTTCCTTTCCTGCAAGATCGTGAGACGAGGCGGAACCGGGAGCCGCATCGCGGTTTCGGAAACGATGTTTGCAGTTTTACCGGTCCGGCCGGGTAATGGCAAGCGTGTTTTCTCCATGGTCCCGGGAAAAGGGGGATGGCTGTTCGGGGCGTTATGTCATACATGATATAACTTATGGATTTAGCTTAATAATTTGATTTCCGTTCTCCATGGTGATATAGTTTGTGTACACCTTGCAGCAGAAGGAGACTTCCATGGCGCAGATTCTCAGGATAAACCTTACGGATCGCTCGGCCAAGATCGAGCCGGTCCCCGAAGCGTATCAAAAACTGGGCGGCCGAGGTCTGACCTCGGCCATCGTGGGGCGAGAAGTGGATCCCCTGTGCGATGCCCTGGGCCCCAACAACAAGCTGGTGTTCGCCCCCGGTCTCCTGGGAGGTACGGTGGCGCCCACCTCGGGTCGCATTTCCTTTGGCGGGAAAAGCCCGCTCACAGGGACCATCAAGGAATCCAATTCCGGAGGACAGGCCGGACAATACCTGGCTCGGTTGGGAATTCAGGCGGTGGTCGTGGAAGGGACCGCTTCCGCGGGAACGTGGTGCAAAGTCGTTGTGACCAAGGACGGCGCCCGGATCGAGGATGCTTCCGATGTGGCGGGGCTGAACAATTACGACACCGTGGCCAAGCTCCAGGAGCAATACGGGACCAAGACAGGCTGCATCTCCATCGGCCGGGCGGGGGAAATGCTTTTGTCCGCCGCCAGCATCGCGGTCACGGATCGGGAAAACCGCCCCACGCGCCATGCGGGCCGCGGAGGATTGGGTGCGGTCATGGGCTCGAAGAGACTCAAAGCGGTCGTTCTGGACCCGCAAGGCGCGGATCGGGTCCCCTTGGTGGACGCCGAGGCCTTCAAGGCCGCGCAACGCAAGTTTCTTAACGCCTTGAATTCGCATCCGGTGACCAGCGAGGGACTGCCCACGTATGGAACCAATGTGCTTACGAACATCCTGAATGAAGCGGGGGGGTTGCCCACGCGGAACTTCTCCTCCGGACAGTTTGAAGGAGCTGAAAAAGTCAGTGGGGAAAGAGAACACGACATCATGAAAGCCCGGGGCGGAAATCCCACCCACGGGTGTCACTCGGGATGCACGATCCGGTGTTCGGGCATTTATGTGGATAAGGACGGCCATTTCATGAGCAAGGCTCCGGAGTATGAGACGGTTTGGGCGAACGGTCCCAACTGCGGCATCGACGATATGGACGCTATCGCCCGGATGGACAGGTTGTACGACGATATCGGCTTGGATACCATCGAGGTGGGGGCGGCCATGGCGGTGGCCATGGAAGGAGGCGTACTTCCGTTCGGAGACGCCGACGGGGCCATTCGGCTCATCCAGGAGATCGGAGAAGGGACGCCGCGGGGCCGCATCCTGGGAAGCGGAGCCTTGGTGACCGGAAAGGTTTTCGGAGTGAACCGCATTCCGGTGGTCAAGGGGCAGGCCATGCCCGCCTACGATCCCCGGGCGGTGAAGGGCATGGGGGTCACCTACGCCACATCCACCATGGGTGCGGATCACACGGCGGGTTATGCCACGGCGGCGAATATTTTGGGAGTCGGCGGCAAGGTGGACGCCTTGAAGCCGGAAGGTCAGGCGGAGTTGTCCAAGAATCTTCAAATTGCCACGGCGGCGTTGGATTCCACGGGATTGTGCCTGTTCACGGCGTTCGCCGTATTGGATGACCCCACGGCCCTCGAAGGGATTTGCGAAATGATCTCCGCCAAATATGGCATGCCGTTTTCAGCGGATGATTTCGTGAATTTGGGGAAAGAGGTGCTGAAGGCGGAACTTGAGTTCAACGATGGCGCCATATTCACTAACTAACACGATCTTTTGCCTGAATTCTTCAAGCGGGAGCAATTGCCTCCTCACAACGTGGTATTTGATGTGTCGGATGCGGAATTGGATACGGTCTACCGGTTCTGATGGATGGGGAAAGACGGGGTAAAACTCCCCTGTGATGGTGAAGGCGGGTTGTTCCCCGTGGAGCCGATTCGGCGGAGCCATGCCGGATCGGGAACCGCCCCGGTGAGGGTTAATGGGAAACGGTGTCCTCCTCGTTGGGCGCCGTTTTCTTCTCCCGGGAGGGGTTCGGGGCAGAGGTGACGCGTACCTTACCCAACAGACGGTTGAAAAACGCGATCTGCGGCCACGTCGTCGGCGTGACGCTACATCCTACGTCATTGCGGCGTACTGTAGTGTAGGTGCGCCTCATTCCTCAGGATTCGCGCGCCTTGCATCGCATCGTTTTTCACCGGCCTGCCGCAATACTGTTCATCAACGGGGTGATAGGGGGGAGACTTTCCGTGGTTGTTACGGTCAAACTGGGTGGGAATCTTAGGGAAAAGGTGTCCGGGCATGAGGACGGGCTCTTGCAGCTCAACCTGCCGGAGGGGGCTACGCTGAAACAGGCTTTGGGGGTCATGGGCCTTCAGCCCGCGGACGTTAAGCTTCTGTTTCTGAATCATTGTCCAATAAAAGGAGATGTGAAACTCAAGCACGGAGACCGGCTGGGATTGTTTCCACCCCAGTTGTCCTATAACACGTATGTGGCCGTGTATTTCAGAGGTAAGATCGATGAGGATACACGTCAAACTTAAGCTTTTTGCGTCCCTGAGAAAGTACGCACCCGGAGGAAGCACGGACGGCGTAATGGAACTGGAGCAGGGTACCAGGATATCCCAGCTTCTGGACCGGCTCGGGATAGAACCCCGTACGGCGAAAATCATCCTCCGTAACGCCCGCCATGCGGAGCCGGAAGACGTCTTGGCCGACGGCGATGTATTGGCCGTATTTCCGCCTCTGGCCGGCGGTTGATTTCCTCGATGCAGCCCCCCTCGAACCCTTACCGCGGCTCCTCTCGGTGCGACCGTGTGATCAGAGTTGTTCTTTGGATTCCGTGGGACGGCGTTCGGATAACAAGGTGGACGGGCGTTTGGGTGAGGCCGGTTCCGCCGTTTGGATGCCCCACCGGGCCCGATGGCCGCGTACATCGACATGGATGAACGGACCGTGAGAGGCCGTTTTTTTGTAGGGCGCCAATCCACCGACGAGATCCTGTTTCGAGAGACGCTGGGCAAGTCGATCCGCGATGCGATACAGCACCAGGGCGTCTCGAAAGTCCGCTTTCCCGTCTCCGTTGAGATCGTCCATCCGGCCGTTTCTGGGATTCTCATCGATAAAGATGTCCGCCGCATCCCCGTAAACATGCCTGCTGTGCGGCACGTTGCCGATGCATTCGTTGTAGAAGGGGGTTCGGTAGCCGCTCATGATGTTGAACGATTTGGCTCGAAGTCCCTCACGGTTCACTTCTTCCAGTAAATACTCGAGCTTGAGCAGTAGACGCTCCGTCAGCACCACATATTTGGGGTACCCGCCTTCCTGTTTACAGAGAAACTGCTTCAGCCGAAAATGCGGCGCCACCAAGGTATTCTCGTTTTCCCGCGTTACTTCCAGAAGTCCCTTGGGAGGTTCGTAGGCGGGCAGATCCCTGTATGGTTTGCGAGGGTAATCCCCGATGCGGTACCCGTTGAGGCAGGAATCGTCCAGGTGGAGCATGGGAACCAGCACGAAGACATTCAACCGCACCGTATCCCGTGTCCGGGGATGCGAAATGGTCAGAGGATAACAGCCGGTCTTCTCCGGAGCCCGCCACTTCCAGGCGTTGGAGGCTATGCGAACGGCTTTTCCGGCCGAGGCGGTGAGTTCAAAAGGCGTTTCCCAGGTCCTGTGCACCGCCGTTAGAGGGAGTTCTTCCCGCGGCAAGACGTATACCCCCAGAACACGGTACGGAGAGACCTGGTCTCTGATTATAACCTCAAAGGATGTTCTTTCCGGGGAGAAGGCGGAAACGGCCGAAGCTCCGATTCCGAAAAGACAGACGACACAGGCGCAGATCATTGCGGGGGTGCATAACGGTGTCCAGGCGTTCGTTTTCATGGGGCCCCATTCACAAGGTCGGTCCATTCTCTCATGTTGCGATCACAGGTTTGTCCGTGCGTTCGGCGTTCCGGTAACGGCCGCCAAGGCCGCTTTCCCATGAACTGTTTGGCGGCGGCCGATTCGGGTTTTAAGGGATCATGCTGTTCTTGGTACGGCAGGACTCGAATCGACTCCATTGTCCACAAAAACAACGCCTGGGTCAAGCGGCGGGCGGCGCGGAAATCAGCGCGGCTTTCAGAACGCCGTCCCGCTGATACACATCTTCTCGGAATTGCACCCTCCCGTCCTCCCCGGCCCGGGCCGTCCAGTATAGGATGTAAACGGGCACGGGATCAGGCAACCGCACCTCCAGAGGTCTATGGGTTTCCAGTACCTCCAGGATTCGCGTGCGGTTCCACTGCGGGTGTTTCGTGAGCAGGTACTCCGCCAATACCAGGGGCTCTTCCACCCGAATGCAGCCGTGGCTGAACGCGCGGACACTGTGTTGGAACAGTTGCCGGGCGGGGGTGTCGTGAAGATACACATTGAACCGGTTGGGAAACATGAATTTGATACGTCCCAAAGAGTTCTGAAGACCCGGTTTCTGCCTCAAGCGGATGGTTCCCCGGGCCAGAAGTTCTCGTGAGGGGTCCACTTGTTCCGGATCCAGAACTCGTTCCTCGAGACCCCACCCCTGTACCCACTCGAGAGACTGCTCTTTCAGATGGTCGGGGTTTTCTTTCAGTCTGGGAAGCAACTCCCGCACCGCGATGGAATAGGGTACGTTCCAGAAGGGGTTAAGGACCAGGTAGGTCATGGTCCCCCGAAACACCGGGGTTTTCCAATACGGCTTACCCACTACCACTTTCATGCTCAGGTGTTCTCGTCCTTCTTCCATGACTCGCAGGCGGAACTCGGCGATATCCACCAGGATATGTCGCCTTTCAAACTCCCGGGGCAGCCACCTCCAACGTTCCATATTCACTAGAATCTGATTCACCCGTTCTCCCGCCGACACGTTCAAGGCCCGCCGAGTCTTGGGACCCAGCACTCCATCCACATCCAGACCGTGACGCTCCTGGAATTCCATCAGTATCCGCTCGGTCTCCGGGTCGAATTCCTCCGGCGGGTACATCGTCGTCTCGGAGGGATCCAAGAGTTCTTCCGCCGTAAGGCGGGCCTTGAGAAGCGCGACGCGGGGGTCTCGATCTCCCTTGCGCAGGGAAGGGCCGTCGGGAACTTCGGGCCAGTCCTTTCTCGCCGCATAATCCCGGTATCTTGCGAGCGCTGCGCGGAGATTCCGGTATTCGGGGTATCCCGGCGCCAAAGAATCCAACGTTTCCCGGATGCGGTCGTTTTCCAGAGCATGAAAGAGTATGTCCACCAGATCCGCCTTGCGGCGTTCCACGGACCATTGCGCTTCGACGGTCTCCGGATCCACGCGACCTCGCAGCAGGTGAGAGCCGTACACCAGGAAGGCGTCCGTGAGCAGGAAGTCCATGTCCGCGAGAAGGACCGATCTTTCCGGAGCCTCGAGGTGATCCAACTCGTGATAACGTCTCAGTAACTCGACGATTCGATCGAAATGATAGTCAGTAGGGTTCAATCCTTCCTCCTTGGATTCACGGATGGCCTCGAGCACGGCATGGACTCTTGGGAGAAGCCCGGATTCTTCACTCCATACCGGCGAAAATTGATGCCGCGCGTAGAAAAGAGGAAGCACTTCGGATCCGTGACACAGTTGGTCGTCGATCAGCAGCACCGGACAGGTGCGGGCCGCTTCCACGCGGTCTCGGATATGGTTGCGGATGTCGGCGGTGGACAGTGTGGTATCGCCAAAACCCGGCCATAGCCCTATTCCGAACACAACGACCACGGCGGCGGCCAGCATGCATTTCGTGCCGGTCTTCCTTCTCGACGAAAAGGAGTTTGCCCGAACCGATTCAAAGACATTCATGGTTTCTCTGTCTCCCCGGCATTCATGAGTTCGAGTATACGCTCCTCCGGAACGTGGCGATACGGCATATCGCAGCGACAAAGAATGAAGCCCGACACCGTGGATCGCGTTTTTTGAGGCATATCGACACTATGCTCATTGGTGATCCGATAGTCAACAAGCCTGGCAGTCCGTTGAAAAACGCGATCTGCGGTCACTCCAAAGGAGTGAGATCTCATCCTTCGTCATTGCGGCGTACTGTATGTATACCTCATTTCTCAGGATTCGCCCCACGCCCAAGGCGTGGCTTGCATCTCATTGTTTTCCACCGGCCTGCCCGCAACGCGGTTTATCAACGGACTGATAGAGCGCATCGGATCCGCGAACGGGTGGAAACGCAGAAACAGGATAACGGATGGAACAGGGGAATCGTATGCCGCGGATATGGTGTCCCGAGTCAGGTAATGCAGCGTCGAGCGATCCGGTGGTCCGGTAAGGCGCCGTTCTTGCACATTAGAAGCGTGGAGGGTGACCGGATCCGGGATCCGGGCCGCACGGACCATTGCGGCAGCGCCCTGTTGAGGCCGGTATGGCGGCATCCCGGATACGATCAATGGGCGAACCGAAGGGACAGGGCGTATTTTTGGTTACAGAGTCGTAACTCGGGTTCCCACGCGGTGAGGACGGGGCTGCTTCGGGTTCCAGGTTGCGTATAAGACCGATGGCCGCGTCCATCCCCGGGGAAAATTATATCGGAGGAATGTTCAGCGGGGGGGACCGCATCATGAATCCGCAACTGGAACAGATCGTCTCGCGAATCCGGGAGGTGCCCTCGCTTCCGGATGTGCTCGTGGAAGTGCTGCAGGCGATAGACCGAACCGAGTCCAGCATCGACGACATCGCCCGCGCCATCAAGAGGGATCAATCGCTTACGGTAAATATTCTGAAAGTGGCCAACTCGGCGTTTTACGGGCTGCTGGGTAAGGTCAGCACCGTAAGGCAGGCCATTGTGCTTATCGGGTTCAGAGAGCTTCGCAACATCGTCCTTGCTCAGTCGGTGTTTCGTTTTTATTCGGTGGAGTCCAGGACGGATTTTCGGAGGCAGGACCTTTGGACACATTCCACCGTGTGCGGCTTCCTGGCGAAACGATTGGCCAAAGAAGCCTTCGCTCCGGATCCCGCGGGAGCGGCCATGGTCTGCGGGCTCATTCACGACATCGGCAAGGTGGTGATCGACCGGTATTTTCACGACGAATTTATAGGGATTATCCAGTTGGTCCGCGATGAGGAGGTCACTTTCAGCGAGGCCGAACAGAGGGTTCTGGGCTATACCCATGCGCACATAGGCGCCACGCTGCTCAAGAGGTGGAACTTTCCCCGGGAACTCGTATGCCCGGTGCTGTACCACCACGCTCCCTGGAAAGACACCGAGTACGCCCAGATTTCCGCGGTGGTGTACTATGCGAACCTGTTGTCCAAGGCGCTCAAGTATCCCTCTTACCAGCGGGAAACGGCGAAGAGGCCCTCACTCCCCAGGGAACCCGCGCTTCTTGCGTTTCTGGAGAAAAGCGGGCTTCCCGTGCGCCGGATGGATGTGGTGGCCTTTCTCAGGACGGCATACAGCCGCATCCAAACCGAGTCTTCCAGCGTTATCGGCGCCATGTCCATTCCCAGTGTCCCCGAGGATTCCGTTCGAATGCCCGCTTGGGCCATCTGACCCCGGTGCTTCTTCGTCGCGATGAAATCGGGGGACTTCCCGGACAGGGGATATTCCCTGTCCGGGAAGTGGATTTGCATTGAGGAAGGTTATGGAGTTTCCCAAGCCTGGATAGCAGCCCGCTGATGAACCGTATTGCGGGCAGGCCGGTGCAAAACGATGAGATGCAAGCCACGCCTTGGGCGTGGGGCGAATCCTGAGAAATGAGGCGCACAACCAGTACGCCGCAATGACGAAGGAGGAAGCCCAACGCCGCAGATTGCGTTTTTCAACGACCTGTTAGGGGGATGGACCCTGTGTTCCGGGAGGCCTCCAAAAACCTCTGGAGTGAGAGCCTCCGGCCGATCCCCTCACTCCCGCTTGCAGGAAGTCAGCCTCCCAGAAGCGCCGTCTGCATGGTTTCCAACCCCAAGCGGTCGATCATCCTGCCCATCCGCTCCATGGGCTTGGCTTGCTCCCTGTAATAGTCCACGATTCGGTCCACCAGAACCAGCGCTTCCTCGGTATTCAATCCTTCCGCCAATGTATCGGCAAGTCGGGGTTTTCCACTTCCGGATCCCCCGACCATGACGGTCCATCCATTCTTCTTTCCGACGAGGGCGATGTCCTTGATGCATGTCTCGGCGCACTGGTTCATGCAGCCGCTTACCCCGATCTTGGTCTTACCGGGCAGTTCCAAGCCGTGATATTTTTCGTCCAATTTCATCCCTACGCCCAAACTATCCTGCTGGCCCAGTCTGCAGAACGTGGTGCCGGGACAGGCTTTGATGCTCCGAACACATATACCTACGGCGGCCCCCGGCGACATACCCAGATCGCTCCACACGGCATCCAGGTCTTCCTCTCTGAGACCCACCACAGCGATTCGTGCGGCGCTCGTTACCTTTAACGCCGCGGCGCCGTATTTTTCCGCCACATCCGCCAGTTTTCTCAATTCATCCGGGGCGACCACTCCGCAGCGAAGATGCGGCGCTATGGCGTAGGTCCGCTTGTCCCGTTGTAGTATGGCCCCCTTCTCTCCGTCTTTCAGCATGTCTGTCTCCTTTAGCCGATCAGTTCTTGTATGAATAGGAGCGCCCGTGTTGAACGAACCAACCGCCGGGGGTGAATGATAACCGATGTCTTCATTCTCTGGACGGACCGTCCGGAAACATGGCGACCCGGTATCGCGCATCCGGTCACCGGCGTGGCCAAGAACGCGACCTACGGGTATGATGGTGACGTGTAACCCTCGTTGTTTCTCGGGATTCGCGCGCCACGCACTTCAAGGGTGTCTGCCGGTCCGGCTTCCGCCCCGTGCTTCCACGAGCTGCTAAAGTCTACCCGAGGAGCGATTTCTGGGCAAGAGGGTGGATGGATCGCCGGAGATATATACTTGTTATTCCAAAGAGATACGGTGAAGGAAACGGTTGAATCCCCCTATCGGCCCGTTGATAAGCAGCATGGAGGCCGGCTGCGGACGGCCCCGGCGTACTGGAGGATCGGCGAAATTGGATACGAGGAATGCGACGCCCTCCGAGGGCCGCAGAGCATATCAGGCCGTTGAAACACGCGATCTGCGGTGTCGGGCTTCATCCCATGTCATTGCGGCGTACTGGTTGTGCGCCTCATTCCTCAGGATTCGCGCGCCTCGCATCTCGTCGTTTTTCACCGGCCTGCCCGCAATACGGTTTATCAACGGGCTGACAGGGGAACATGAGTTCCGTGACCTGGGTTTTGAGTCGGCGTGGATACGGTTGTGCTTTTCTTTCGGGTCGATTTGTGACAAACTGCACAACCGTTGCGGCGGCTTCTCGATCGCGTGCAGAGGGAACCTTGGCAGGGGTCGAGTTCCGTGTCGGCCACCGGGGGAACCGGCGGTTATCCTGTTCCGTTTAGGGCGTCTTCCATGGCCGTCCGGAAACGTCTTCTGCGGTGTCGCCCGTCATCCTTCGTTGCTGGGGCGGGCTTCATGCATGCGCGATTTTTCAGAGTTTGTTCTCCCGGGGTATGATGGCTTTTCGCGGCCTCGTTTTCACGGAGGCGGCAAGAACGCATGGCAACACGGACGGGTCTTGATCAGCACCGGCTGGAGGCGATGGAACATGGGGATGCGTATCAGCCTGCGTACCCGGGTATTGGGTGTCCTGGGAATTCTGGTGGCGGCCACCCTGCTGGGAAGTTTGGTCACCGTCTGGTATGCGGTGCGGATGGACAGGCTTTTCGAACGGACCGTCCAAGTGGACGTGGCCGGGCTGAAAGCTGCGGAGGAACTGGAGATCGCCCTTCTGATGCAAAAGGGGTTCGTCACGTACTATTATCTGTATGGCGAACCACGCTGGCTGGATGAGTTGTATCGTCATCAGGAAGTGTTCCATGAAGGGCTGAAGAAAGCGAGGAATCTCAGCTATCGTCCCAGCGAGCTGGAGATATTGAACCAGATCGAAACGGAATACATCCGGTACGTCTTTTTCCGGGACCAGGTGATTCGGCTTTATCGGGAGGGAGAACGCCAGGAGGGAGCTTTGTTGCACGAGGACGTCCGGGGAAGGTTTCATCGAGTGTATGGTTTCTGCGAGCAGTATAAAGCCCTGCACGAGAGGTTCATCGATGAAGCCGTCGCCGAGAGCCGCTCCAGGGCCCGAGCCATGACGCTGTTCGCTTCTTTGGGTTCCGCCGGCGTGTGTTTGCTTGCCGGTTTGCTAAGCTATATACTGCTCAAGTATATCCTGGCGCCGATTCGGAGGCTGGCTGTAGAGGGGTCATCTCCGGTAAATGAAGGAAACGTGGATGAAGTTCAGGCATTGAGCCAACGGGTGTACAGCCTTATCGAGCACGTGGATGAGGCCAAGACCCGGTTGGAGCGGAGCCGAGAGCACCTGGTGCAGTCCGAAAAGTGGGTGCTGGTGGGGAAACTGGCGGCCGGCATGGCGCACAGCATTCGTAATCCGTTGACTTCCGTGAAGATGCGGCTGTTCTCCCTGGCGAGGACCCTGGAGCTTTCGGAGACGGAGAAGGAAGATTTTGAAGTGATTTCCGAGGAAATCGCTCACATTGATACCATCGTCCAGAACTTCCTGGAGTTCTCGCGTCCCCCCAAGCTTCTCATGCAGCAGGGGAGTCCTTCGGATGTAGTGGATGTGGCGGTGCAGTTATTGCGCCACCGATTCGATTCGTACGGTGTCCGTGTGGAGGTCAAGAGGGCTGGGCGTTTGCCCCATGTTTGGCTGGATCCGGAACAGCTCAAGGAAGCCTTGGTGAATCTGCTGCTCAATGCCTGTGAAGCGATGCAGGAGGGCGGTTCCATTGACGTCGAGGAGGAAGAACGGATCGACGAATCCGGTGAACGGGTGGTGATGATACGCGTGGCGGACACGGGTCCGGGGATTCCGAAGTCGATCCAGGAGAAAGTGTTTCAGCCCTTTTTCAGCACCAAAGAGGAAGGCACGGGCCTGGGATTGAGTATTGCCTGCCGTATCGTGGAGGGACATGGAGGCGCTTTGAGCGTCCGGTCCGAAGAGGGAAAAGGGGCCGTGTTCTGCATCGTGCTGCGGCGCCCGTGATTGGATGGAACCGGATGCCCTTTCAGGGGGCGCCTATATCCTATGGGAGCGTCCGAATTGGCGAAGATTCTCATTGTCGACGATGATGCTCAATTACGGAAAAGCTTCTCCAAACTGTTGACCTGGGAGGAACACGCCGTATACGCCGCCTCCAGCGGGGAAACGGCCCTGGCCATGATCCGCGAAGAGAACCCGGACTTGGTCATTCTGGATGTGCGCCTGCCGGGCATGACCGGTTTGGAGACTTTCGACGTCATCCACCAATGGGACCCCAAACTCCCGGTGATCATCATGACGGCGTATGGGACTACGGATACGGCTATCCAGGCAACCAAAATGGGGGCCTTTGACTATGTGGTCAAACCCTTCGACATTCCGGACATCCTCTCCCTGATCAAGGAAGCCCTGGAAGCGGCCCGCTTGAGGCGGTCCCGAGCCGAAACCGACCTGGCGCCGGATCCCGGGCTGGTCGACGGTCTTATCGGGGGCAGCAGATGCATGCAGGAGGTCTACAAGTCCATAGGCCGGGCGGCCGCCACGGACGCCAACGTGTTGATCCGAGGGGAATCCGGAACGGGGAAGGAACTGGTGGCCCGGGCCATATATAAGTACAGCCAGCGTTCCGATAAACCGTTCATTACGATCAATTGCGTGGCCATTCCCGAAACGCTTCTGGAAAGCGAGTTGTTCGGCTATGAAAAGGGGGCGTTTACGGGCGCGTTAAGCCGTCATATCGGCAAGATCGAACGGGCTCAAAGGGGAACGGTGTTTTTGGATGAAATCGGGGACATGCCTCTGAGCATACAGGCCAAGGTATTGCGCCTCTTGCAGGAACGGAACATCGAAAGGCTTGGAGGACGCGGCGAACTCATTCCGGTGGATGTGCGCATCATCGCGGCTACCAAGACGGACCTGGAAGGAGCCATTGCCCAGGGGCGTTTTCGTGAGGATCTATACTATCGTTTGAAGGTGGTCACCATCCGCCTGCCTCCGCTGAGAGAGCGCGCGGAGGATATTCAGGACCTTGCCGAGTATTTTCTGGCGAAGTCCTCTCGAGATATGGAAATCGAGAATCCAGGGCTGGCCGAAGAGACGAAAGCCGTTCTGGGGACCCTCCCATGGCCGGGCAATGTGCGGGAATTGGCCAACACGCTCCAGAAGGCCTTGATTTTCAGCCGGGGCTGTCCCATTCGCCCGGAGGACATACTGCCCGGACCCGATGGCGCCGAGATCCTGGAGGATGCCGACGACGAGACTGTGGATCGTATGGTCCGCAAGTGGGTTCGACGGCGCCTGGTTTTAGAGAGCGGCAGGGCGGATTTCGATACCGTCATGGATTATTTCGGGAGTACCCTGGTCCGCGAAGCCCTGGAACTTACCGGCGGAAATCGAACGCGGGCGGCCAAAATTCTGGGCATTTCCCGTCCAACCCTGCAATCGAAAATCGAAAAGTACCGCTTGACACTGGAAGCTTCTGTGAGGTGCGATTGAGTCGGTGACCGCCGGCCTTTTGGACATGGAGCTTCGCGGGGTGATGCGCCTCCGGGACGATTTCCCCGGACGATGACTTTACGGTCATCGGCGGAGTTCCCCGGAGCATGAAAGCCGGCCCGAAGGCGGAACATGGGAGGCGATTTACGGCCGGTGTTTTTACAGGTTGTAAAAAAAGACGGCGCGCAGCCGGGAGAATGTGTGCTTTCAGGGTTCCTGAAGAACCCGGAATAGCAAAAAGAGTCAAGAGGTTACCTTTGTACCGGACTTGCCTGCCACTGGCATGTTCCTTGCCTGAAAGAACCGTAAACGGGGCAAGGAGCGTTTCCGGTGTCGGAGAGGTTCTTCATTCTCATCGCGGATCGAAATCGGAATGTTCGTGAGTTCATGAAACGCGAGCTGATGGCCGAGGGGTATCGGGTGCGTGTAGCCAGGGATGATCGGGAGGTGCTGGAGGCGGTGGAAAGTAGTGATCCCCCGGCTCTGGTGATCCTGGACCCGGAGATTCCTTACGGAGGCGCACTGGAAGTCGTGGAAACATTGGGGATGCGGAAACCGGGACTGCCCATCGTGATCCACAGCCTTTCCAGAGAAGATACCCTTCATCCGTCCTTGAAGCGGGTTGCCGCATTCGTGGAAAAGAGCGGCAACATGGAGCACTTGAAGGAGACGCTGGCTTCCGTGCTGCATCATCGATATCGGGCGAAATCGACGGCATGATTTCCTGCGTTTCCATCGGCGGACTCCTGGAATGAGAAAGCTCTGAACGAGACGATCGGTCCGAACGGGACAACCGGAATGATTTCCAAGAAGCACCACGATGCGTCCTATTATCGGTTACTGAAGACCAATATGGCGTTCATCATCATTTGTGTTTCTCTGGCGCCTCTTATCGCTATAGGCGTAGTCGCGCTGTACAATTTCCAGAAGTCCTACTACGACAAATACGTGGATCATTTGGAAACCCTGGTGCTGAAGCACAAGCTGCAGATCGACAGCTTTCTTACGGAAAAGCTGGCGGACATCAAGGTATTGGCCCGGGTGTGTTCCTACGAAGAGTTATCCGACGAGGTGTTTCTCCAGCAACGGTTGGAGGATCTTCGTGAGGAGCACAAGGGTACTTTTGTGGATCTTGGCGTGGTTCGTCAGGACGGATTGCAGGTGGCGTATGCCGGCCCTTTCAGACTGGCCCGGGTCGTGTACTCCGAGGCCGAATGGTTCAAGCAGGCCATGCAGAGCGATTCGTACATCAGCGACGTGTTCTTGGGAATGCGCGGCCTGCCGCACTTCATCGTGGCGGTGAAGAAATCCCGTAACGGCGAGGAATGGATTTTAAGAGCCACCATCGATTTCATGACCTTCAATTCACTGGTGGAGAACATCCATGTGGGAAGGACCGGCCAGGCGTTCATATTGAACCGAAGAGGAGAATTTCAGACACACCGTCAAACGTCGCGCGGAAATTCCCTCGAACTCACCCTGGATTTTCTGACTGAGCCGCTGGGCCGCAATCGAGTGGATGTGTTCGAAGGCGCCGACAAGGTCGGAAAGAAAATTATTTCGGTGGTGACCGCCCTCAAGGAGGGAAGCTGGCTGTTGATCTACCAGCAATATGAGGCGGATTTGCTGTCGGATTTGTATCATACCAGGCAGCTGGCCCTGGCCATATTTCTGATCGGCGCGGCGACGGTTATGACCACGGCGTTCATTCTGTCCAACCGAATGGTAAATCACATCATCGTCACGGAGCGCGAAAAGGAAATGATGAATGAGCAGGTCATAGAGGCCGGAAAGCTGGCCTCCCTGGGCGAATTGGCCGCGGGTATCGCCCACGAGATCAACAATCCGGTGGCCATCATGGTGGAAGAGGCGGGTTGGATCGGCGACCTCCTGGAAGAGGAAGAGTTTCGAGAAAGCGAGAATTTGAAGGAGGTGAAGACCTCCTTGGATCAAATACGGGTTCAGGGCCAGCGGTGCAAGGACATTACGTACAAGCTGTTGAGTTTTGCCCGGAAAACGGATCCGCAGATCAAGGAAGTGCAGCTGAATGAACTGATCGAGGAAGTGGTGAATCTGTCGCGACAGAGAGCCAAGTACAGCAATGTTCGTATCGAAATGAACCTTGCCCCCGATCTTCCGTTGATTCAGGTGGCGCCGTCCGAGATACAGCAGGTTTTGTTGAACTTGGTGAACAACTCCATCGATGCCATGGATAAGGAAGGAGGTACCCTGGGGTTTGTCACCCGGTTGGAAGACCGCGCCGTAGTCGTGGATGTGTCGGATACGGGGGGAGGTATCCCGGAGGCCAATCTGCCCCGGATATTCGATCCTTTCTTCACCACCAAGCCCGTAGGCAAGGGGACGGGATTGGGACTGTCCATCTGCTATGGAATCATTCACAAACTGGGCGGCGAGATCAGCGTGAACAGCGCCGTGGGTATCGGCACGGTCTTTCATGTGAGGCTGCCCCTTGCCAAGAGTACCACCCAGGATACCGGGAGTCTGCCCGGAGACACGTTTCCCGAAATGCAGGAGGCTCCGTCGAAGACGACCTCCGGAGTTGTCCCGTTCCCCAAGAGACGGGAGGAGAGCATTACGGGAGGGCAACCCTGACGGCCGGCCATAGAAAGGCTCGGCGGGACACGGATGAAAAACAAAGCAAGGAGCGATAAAGATGGCGGCAACGAAATTGATGTTGGTGGATGACGAGGCTCCTTTCGTGGAGACCATGACCAAGCGTCTGGTCCGCAGGGGATTCGAAGTGGTGAGCGCTTTCAGCGGACCGGAAGCATTGGGCCTGTTGAAACGTCTGACGGATATCGATGTGGTTATCCTGGATGTCAAGATGCCGGGGATGGACGGCATCGAAGCGTTGAGAGAGATGAAAACGGCCTATCCGTTGCTGGAAGTGATCATGCTTACCGGGCATGCGACCGTGGAAAGCGCCATCGAAGGGATGAAACTGGGAGCCTTCGATTACTTGATGAAACCGTGCGATATGGATCAACTTCTTTCCAAGGTTCAGGAGGCCGTGGCCAAGAAACGGCGACACGAGGAAAAAATCATTGAAGCTCAGATGAAGGAAATTACCCTTCGCAGGATTTAGTGAGGATTCCATGTCTGCACGGGATGCCGCAGAGGCTCAACCGATCCGGCTTCTTTTGGTGGACGATGAAGAGGCGTATGTGCACGTGCTTTCAAAAAGGATAGCCCGACGCAAAATCGAGGTGACCACTGCCTTGAGCGGTTCCGAAGCCATTCAGGCCGTGCGCAGGCAGGATTTCGATGTGGCGGTCCTGGATCTCAAGATGGAGGATATGGACGGCATCGAAGTGCTCAAGATTTTGAAAAAGATGGTTCCTGAACTGGCCGTGATCATGCTCACGGGACACGGTTCCGAGAAAGCCGCCAGGGAAGGGATTTTGTTCGGGGCTTACGACTATCTGACCAAGCCCTGCGATTTGACCGATCTTCTGACCAAAATTCGGGAAGCACACAAGAAAAAAAGCACCCAGTGAATCTTGGAAAGGCGTACGGTCACGATAACCGGGGCATGGAGGAATGATCATGTCTGTGAAAAGTTTCGCAAGCAAAAGCATCGTTCAGCTCTGCATCGCGCTCGCTCTGGGATTGGTGGTGTTGCTCCTGCCTCGACCCGAAGGGAGCAAGTTCCGAGTTCTCGGTGACGAGGAGCAGCGTCTCTTTCAACACCTCAGTGAAGAATTCAATCTGGTGCCCAAGAACGAACAGATGGGCAAGGGCTATGTCCTTCAAGTGAAAGACCGGTCCGGTCCCGCCGCTTCAGCGGACTATGTGAAATCCCAACTCGCATCGCTGGATATTCCGGGGGCCCGCGTGGAGTACGTGGACGGGTTGTCTCCCAAGGCCAAACGGTTTCTGGCGGTGCTGGTGGTTCTCGTTTTTCTGTTCGTCACCGAAGCCATTCCTCTGGAAATCACGGCCGTCTGTATCGGCGTATTCCTGGTGATCATGGGGATTACGGACGTCAAGGACGCCTGGGCTCCGTACATGCATCCCGTGGTGGTATTCGTGATGACCTGTCTCATCTTTGCCATTGCCCTGGACAAGGTGGGCATCACCAAGAGAATGGGGTATTTCATCGTCCGGAAGGCCGGAGACAGCGTAACCCGGTTCACCTTCATCATCGCCATGGGGTTGGGTATCGCATCCTCGGTGATGCATGACGCCGCGGCCACGGCCATCGGCATCGTCACCATGATTCCTCTCATGCGGGCCGCAGGCATCCAGCCTCACACCAATACGGCCAAGTTCATGATGCTCTCCCTGCCGTTCGCCTGTTCGGCCGGCGGCATGGGCACCTTGGTGGGCGGGGGCCGGAACATGGTGGCGGCGGCTTTTCTCAAGGAATTCACCGGCATGGAAATCGACTTTCTGGACTGGATCATCTTCGCCATGCCGGCGGCGATTTTAACGGTCCCCATAGCGGTGCTCGTGGTATACTTGGTATTCAGGCCGGATCCCAATATTAAACTACCCAAATTCGACGAGGATCTGGGCCCCTTCAGCCGGCAGGAACGGATGACGTTGCTGGTGGCGCTCGTCGTGTTCCTTCTGTGGTTGACCAAGGCCTTCCACGGTTTGGACTATTCCGTCACCGGCATGTTGGGAGTAGGCGCCCTGGTGTTGATCGGGGTGCTCAAATGGGAAGACATCCACACGCACCTGGAGTGGGGGACCGCCCTCTTCATTTTCGGCGGAGGCATCTCTTTGGGTCTCGCCATGGGATATTCGGGAGCGGCGGACTACTTTGCAAATCTCTTCTTTCCGTATGTGAAAGGCGGAGGTTGGTTCCTGTTGTTCGCGGGAGTGGGCGTGTTCGGCGCCCTGGTGACCAACGCCATGGCCAATGTAGCCGCCGCGGCCTTGATTCTGCCCATCGTTATTCCCCTGGCTCAACTGGAAGGCGTGGATCCGAGAGTGATGGCTCTGTGCCTGGGAATGGCCACCTCCTTTGCCCTCTTGCTGGTCATCGGATGCCCTCCCAACGCCATCGCTTACAGCTACCGGTATTTCAAGTCATCGGATCTGACCCGGGCCGGCTTGCTGGCAACGCCCATTCTTCTGGCTGTGTTGATCCTGGTGGCTGCGTTGTGGTGGCATATCCTGGGGCTTGTTTGAGGTGATGGTATGAGGGAACAGGGCGGCGTGGAATCCATCCGGGTCCTTCTCGTGGATGACGAAGAAGGATTCCGGGCGCCCCTGGCCAAGCGGCTCTCCCGTCGGGGCATGCAGATTAAGGATGCCTCCAACGGACGAGAGGCGCTTTCCATCCTGTCCCAAGATCCGGTGGACGTGATCGTGATGGACGTGAAGATGCCGGTCATGAACGGGTTGGAAGCCTTGAAGCAGATCAAGGAAACGCGGCCGGGAATGGAAGTGATCCTGCTTACCGGGCATGCGAGCGCCCAGGACGGAGTGGACGGCATCAAACTGGGGGCCTTCGACTACCTGTCCAAGCCCGTGGAATTCGAACATCTTTACAGCAAGATTCGCCAGGCGCACGAGAAGATCGTTCGGGACAGGGAGAAGAAGGCGGAGGCGGAGTTCCGGGCTCAGATGGAGCAACAGATGATCGTCACGGAACGGCTGGCCTCCCTGGGGACCTTGGCTGCGGGCATCGCCCACGAGATCAACAATCCCCTGTCCATTATTCGTGAGTCGGCGGGTTGGATGAAGAGTCTGTTGCAGAAGGAGGAACTGGCGAATATTCCTCGCAGAGAGGACTTCGAACTGGCGTTGGGGAAAATCGAAGCGAGCGTTGAGCGGGCCAAGAAGATCACCCACCAGTTGCTCGGGTTTGTTCGGAGGGGCGACGGCATTCTCCGGGAGGTGAATCTCGGGAACCTCGTGGACGAAGTGATTCAACTCGTGGAACGGGAGGCGTCCTACAAGGGGTTGGAGTTGATCCGGGAATTCCGGACGGACGATCTTACGGTCTGGAGTGATCCCAACCAGTTGCGACAGGTCCTGTTCAACCTGGTGAACAATGCCGTGCAGGCTTCGGCAAAAGGAGGGAAAGTGCGCATCCGCGTGGAAGGAGACGCCGACAAGGCCGCGCTGCGCGTAACGGATCATGGACACGGCATTCCCCGGGAGCATTTGGAGAAAATCTTCGAGCCCTTCTTCACCACCAAACCCCCCGGCCAAGGTACGGGTTTGGGGCTCTCCATCAGCCGGAGTATCATGGTGAAGTTGGGTGGAACCATTGAGGTTGAAAGTCAACTGGGCCGAGGAGCGAGTTTTTGGGTTACCTTGCCCAGACGGAAAAGGTTCGCGGGTTCCATGGAAACGGAAGCGGACTTCGAACCCGCACCGGATTCAAATGAACGGAGGACAGGCCATGGTCAAGATTCCCGTTGAAGTGTTGGTCGTGGACGATGAAAAGGATTTCGTGGAGATGTTTTCTCTGCGTCTCAAGGACGCAGGTGAACACGTGGACGGGGTCTACAGCGGTCAGGAGTGTCTCGAGGCGCTGGAGAAGAAGGACTACGACGTGGTCATACTGGACATCAAGATGCCGGGCATGGACGGCATCGAGACCCTGCGCGAGATCAAACGCAGGCATCCCCTGGTCGAAGTCATGCTCCTCACGGGACATGGAGCCGTGGATACGGCGGTGGAGGGAATGAAGCTGGGGGCGTATGATTACTTAAACAAGCCGGCGGATTTCAAGGAGATTCTCGAAAAGCTGAAAGGCGCCCGGCAGAGAAAGGCGGAACAGGAGGAGCGGATTCGAAAGGCTGAAGCCCGCGCACTCGTCCGGAGAAGCGGAGACTTTTGACTCCGTCATGACAGGGTCGCTCCCGCATGGGTGATTTCCATGAGGGACATGGGTGCGGCGCGGACCGGACCCCGGCTTCCTCGCCCGGGCGACGGCGTTTTGCGGAGGTCCCCGGGGCGAGGAAGCCGGTTTCCCGGCAGACCCGATGGGAGGAACACGCGGCTTGCGGCGTCCAAGGGAACCATGGGCGAACCCGCCGTGTTCGGATGGGTTCGGTTGAAAACGCCGGATACTGACATTCGTGTCGGGTGGTTTCCGATTTGTAGGGAGGTTCGAAATGAAGACATCGGCGGGATTCCTGATGTCGGTATGGATTTTGGCCGCAGCGATCGGCGTGTGTGCGGCGGGGGAACCCTTGAGGATCGTCTGCAAGCACTTTCTGCATGGGATGCCTCAAAGCGCCGCATCGACCCATGATCTTCTGATTCGGGATACGTATGCCTTGTCCTACAATCGCCATACGCGGTTTGCGGACTGGGTCGCATATCGTCTGGATGAGGTGACGGACGCCGGGGGCCACAGCCCCGTCTCACGATGGGCGGAAGATCCGTGGCTGGATGGGGCGGTGTCTCTCAAACCCGGAGACTACCAGGGAGCCCAGACCCTTCTGGGCTTGGACCGGGGACGCCTGGCGCCGCCCGAATCCTTCAAGGGAAGTCCCGAGGCATGGTACATGTCCAACGTGGTTCCCATGGACCTGAATCTCAAGAACGGACCCTGGCTGCGGCTCGAGGAACAGGAAAGGGACATGGTGCGTGGGGGCGCGGTGGTGTATGTGCTGGCGGGTCCCTTGTATGAGCGCGAAATGGAACGGCTTCCCGGCTTGGACGCTCCTCACGAAGTACCCTCCGGTTTCTGGAAGATCGTGGCCGTTCAGCCGGAAAAGGACTTGGCGTCCTTGAGGGTGGCCGGATTCATATTTGACCAGAAGACCCCTCCGGACAACCCCATCGACCGTCACGTAGTCCCCGTGGCCGAGATTCGAAAAAGAACGGGATTGCAGTTTTTCCCGGACTTAACCGAACAGATCCGTCGCACGCTGGAAGGTTCCTGATCGACCCCCCGGAATCCCGGAGCATGCCGACAGGTCCTGCGAAAGGGAGAACGCCGCACGGGCTTTTACTCCGGCCCCTCCCTCCTATTTGAGAGCCCCGGCCTGTTTCAACTGATCGCAGCTCCACGTGTTGCCCATGGTGCATCCCCGGCGGAGATACTCGATTCCCAGATTTACGTTCCGCGTTACGCCGTACCCGTAATAGTAAGCGTATCCCAGGCTTCCGCATCCGTTGGGATTCCCTCCCTCGCAGGCTTTCCGGAAGAGATTCACGGCTCCGGGCATGTCCTTGGCCACGCCGTTTCCATACATGTACATCCAGCCCAAATTGTTGCATCCCAAGGCATACGCCGCGTCACACGCCGCGCGATACAAGTCCGCCGCCCGCACCAGATCTTTGGGAACACCGTTCCCGTTCTGGTACAGCCACCCGAGATTGTTGCATCCCCGGGCGTCCCCGGAGTCGCAGGCTTTCCGGTAGAACTGAGAAGCCTGCATGTAATCCCTCTGGACGCCGTACCCCTGTTCGAACATGTACCCGATGTTGGAGCACGCGATGGCTTCGCCCAGGTCACAGCCTCTGCGATAATACTGAGAAGCCTGGTAGTAATCCGGACTCACTCCGTATCCCTGTTCATACATCCACCCCAGATTGGTACAGCCCAATCCGTTCTGAAGGTCACACGCCTTCCGGTACAGGTCGACGGCCTGCGCATAATTCTGGGGTACTCCGTAGCCGTTTTGGTACAACCATCCCAGGTTGTTGCATCCCACGCCGTTGCCCAAATCGCATGCTTTGCGGTAGGAACCCGCGGCTTGGGCATAATCCACCTGCGCGCCCATTCCCTTTTCAAACATCCATCCCAGGTTGGCGCATCCCAGACCGTAGTCGGCGTCGCAGGCTTCCCGATACAACTCCAGCGCCTTTCCGACATCCCGCGGGACTCCGGTTCCGTTTTGGTACAGCCATCCCAGGTTGTTGCACCCCCGTGCGTTTCCGAGGTCGCATCCTTTCCGATAAAACTGAGCGGACTGTGTGTTGTCCAATTTGACCCCGTATCCTTTTTCATACATCCATCCCAGGTTGGCGCATCCCACGGCGTTACCCAGGTCGCATGCTTTGCGGTAATATCGGGCGGACTGAGAATAGTCCCGGACTACGCCGTACCCTTGCTCGAGAAGCCAGCCATAGTTGGCGCATCCGAGGGCGTTGTCCATATCGCAGGCCTTGCGATAGAGATCGGCCGCCCGAGTGTAGTCCTGGGAGACGCCGTAGCCGTTCTGGTACAGCCATCCCAGGTTGTTGCATCCCCGCCCGTCCCCCAAGTCACACGCCTTTTTGTAGAGCTGAAAGGCTTGGCCGTAGTCGAGTCGCACTCCATAACCCTGTTCATACATGTATCCCAGGTTGGCGCACCCCACGGCGTTGCCCTGCTCACACCCCTTGCGGTAAAACACGGCGGCCTGGGCGAAGTCTTGGGTTACCCCGTAGCCCTTTTCGTACATCCATCCCAGATTCGTCGATCCCAGGGCATTGCCCAAGTCCGAGGCGCGGCGGTACAGAGCCAGGGCCGTTTGATAGTTCTGCGGCACTCCGTCGCCGCTGTAATACTTATGTCCCAGATCGTTGCATTCACCCCCCGTTGCGCAATCCGGAATCCGCGGGGCTGCCTTGGCGTCCACCTTCTGGAGCGAGGTCTTCTTTTTTTCCGCGGCGGCTTCTTCCAGCTTCCGGCGTTCTTCGTCCAACTGCCGGCGCTGTTTTTCCAGATCCAGCTTCTGCCTTTCCAGTTCCGCTTTGGCTCGCAGGCTCTCCTGTTCCGCTTTGAGTCGATCCAACTCGAGACGTTGCCGTTCCAGTTCCACTTTTTGACGATCCAACTCGGCCCGTTCCCGCTCGATATCCTCGGATTCGGTGGTTTCCGGGGCGAGGACGTCACCGATCAGGAAGACGAATTCCCCCTCGCCGTCTCGTCCCATCTGCGGTGTTTGGGAAGCCCTCCACTGGGTCATGGCCGTCATGGATACCTGCGGCCGAAGGTATGCGGACAGCTCATCCGACGTCAGGATGCCGTCCCGGTTGGCATCGGCCGCACCCTGCAAGGCTCGGAGAAAGAAGTGCGTGAACAATCCGTTTCCCTTCCACTCCCGGGCCACTTCCCCGGCGCCGCCGGCCGTCATGACCAATCGCACGGGTTTGCCGGTCACCTGGAGCAGGTAGTCCTTGAGCGTCTTGGGAAGACCCACGGCGCGGGTGGAAAGGGCCAAACCGGAATAACAGCTGTCCGCGACGAACAGTACGTGTTTGCTGGGATACTCGGCGAACCAACTGACCAGGGTGTTCATGGAAATACCCGTGGATCGCACGTAATCTCTGCGGGCGTCTACGGGAAGGATGTATCCCATGGCCTGGTCCCCCTGGCCGCGGGACACCCCGTGTCCTGCATAGTAGATCAGAACACGGTCCCCCTTCTCCACGGTTTCGGGCAGAACATCTCCCAGCAGGCGGGTGATGGCTTCCCGCGTGGCGGCCTGGTCCAGGAGCAGAGTCGTCTTGAAACCGTGCTTCTCCAAGGCCGCGGCGACGTCTTTGGCGTCGCGTACGGCTCCTGAAAGCCGGGTGATATCCTCATCCTGATACCTGTCGATACCGATGAGCACCGCATGAGACTGTTCGTACAGCCGAACTTCTCCCGTCAGTCCCTGGTAACCGCCCGCCGGCGCCCGGTACGTTACGCGGATTCCCCGTGTATCCGCGGCGGCGTTTCCCGCAAGGGCGAACAAGAGCGCCAGGACCAGTATCCGCACGGCCATGGCTTTCCACATGCTCGTTCCCATGATGGTCCCCTCCTGCATCGAATCCGCATGCGCGACCCCCGCCTTACGCATTCGGTTTCCAACGATGCCTGGTTCCGTCGGCTTATCGGTACTTTCCTTCTGTGTATTAGTGTAGTTATTAGGGCCGATCTTGTCCAAGCCTAAACATGGAATAGAAATCGTATTCCGAAACGAGGTCGTGCGGACACGCTATCTTGCACGGACAACGGATCCATGACGGCCTCCGGGCGCCGGTGTTTCAGAAAGCGGCGTTGACGCGGAGTGCGGCAAACGGTCCGTTGTTTATGTCCAACCGATTTCGTCCCCGGTCGCCGTAATCCTTGCCCTCGAAGTAGAACCGGTCAAAGGCGTATCCGCCGGAGAGGAACAGTTGCACCCTCTCGGCCAGGTCCAGGCGGAAACCTCCTTCCGCCCGCTTCTCGTAATAGAACAGGCGATGGTCCGTATCCTGCCGGTCCGCCCTCAGATACCTGTTTCCGGTCCACTGGAACCCTCCGAAAATCCAGGTCTTGGGGAGTATGCGAACATTCAGGCGGGTATTTACGTGTCGCAAGGGAAAGTAGGATGCGTTCAGGACGACGTTCTCAAAAGGCGCGTATTGAATCCATGCGAAAGGAACCCCCACCATGGCGTGAAAGTCCCGGGAAGGCCGAAACGAATATCCGATGCCCGGAAGAGGGACGTAGTTCAAGAATTCCCGGTTGTTGGAAAAATGGATCAGGAACAGCCAGGCATTGTCCTGCTTATGGGGTATCCGAAGAAAAAGTGAGGCCTGAAGTTCCGTCTCATCGAATCCATGGAACGGTTTGTCGCTGGGAGAACCCACGGAAAAAGCCCCTCCGGCGATCCAGGCATTGTCCAGCCGATGACGGTACGTGGAACCTGCCCGCAGGTTCCACAGGGAGCCGGGAAAAGGCTCCAGGGTATCCGGCAGGACGGCGGTGGTACTCGTATCCTCCAGGCCCGCCGACGCGCTGATGGACCATTCGTGGTCGGGGGATTGGGACAGCGGAACGTTTAGGAATCCACGGTGGCGAAACAGCTTGAGGTCCCCTTCCTGCCTCTCCACGTCGGCGCGCGGATAGTGCTCCATGTCGTAGGCTGCGTGCAGATCCAGGAATCCCAAGGTGGGGGAGAACCACCACGGGATGGGAGGGGCCGCGTTGCACGGGACGGCGTGAAAGAAGATCGTGAAAACGATGAATAGGAGCCATTTCAGCATGATTGCGAACCTCCTTGAAAAAAAGGATCCGGCATGAAGGCCGGCGGTCTCGGACGGGGCTGGGTGCGGCGTCTACTCACCGTGCTGTTCTTTGGGCAGACCCACCATAAAGGTGGAGCCGACGCCCGGGGTGCTGCATACGAGAACCCGTCCTCCGTGCCCTTTCACGATGGCGTCCACACCGGCAAGACCCAAACCGTGCCCCTCCCGTTTGCCTGGAGTTCTACCCCGGTAAAACATGTTGAATATATGGGGCAATTCCTCGGGGCGGATGCCCAAGCCCTGGTCCGAAAACAACACAATCACCTCGTGTGGAGTTTCCCTGCCTTCCACCGTCACGGTGCTACCCGCTTCCGAGTACTTCAAGGCGTTTTCCAGGAGGTTGGTGAATACTCGTCGGAGCCGGGTTGCGTCCGCCTGAATGATGGGTAATGCGTCCAAACCTTTTTCCACCACGCGGATGGAAGCCTGTTGAAACCGATGTTCGAAAAGCTCCAGGATGTCCTGTATCTCTTTGCCCACCTCCGTATCGTCGAAACGGAGCTTGAGACCTCCCGTTTCCAGGCGTGAGAAGTCCAGGAAGTCGTTTACCAGGGATTCGAGGCGACTCGATTCCCTTCCGATGACTTCCAGGAATCGGGTCAATTTCTCCTGAGGAAGGTCGCTGGAGCGGGACAGCAAGTGAGCGGCGAATCCATGAATGCCGACCAGGGGGGACTTCATGTCATGCGCGAACATGGAAATGATATTGGCGCGCTCCGCTTCCAAGTTCTTGAGTTCGCTTATGTCCTGGAACACTTCCACTCCACCCGAGAGTTCGCCCCCCGACGTGTACAGGCATCCCGCATTGATTCGAACGGGTATCCGGGCGCCGTCCCTGCGGGTGATTTCGCTTTCCACGGAACTCCGCGAGTGAGGATGTTTCAGGGCGTTTCGGATAGGGCACGACGTGTGGCACAATTGTCCGTGAAGCACCTCATAACAGGGTTTTCCAACGGCTTCCTCACATTCGTACCCGGTCATGCGCGATCCTTCGGTGTTCATACGTGTAATACGGAGGTTCGAGTCCATGGCCACGACGCCCACGGGCAGGTTATCGAAGAGAATCTCATATCGTTCCACCGCGTCTTGCAAAGCCTGTTCCAGTTCCTTCCGCTTGGTGATGTCCCGTATGGATTCCACGGCTCCCACGATGCTGCCGTCCGGATCACACAACGCCGCCGCTTTGGCCCACAAGTAAATTCCTTCCGGACGGATACCGGGGACCCGGACTTCCGTGAGCAGCGTGTGGTTCTCGCGGTGAACAAAAGGATAGGTACGGGCCGCGGCCTCGTCCCAATCCATGGCCAGGTCCGCCAGAACGGGCTTTCGCTCTTTCCAGAAGGGGAAGGCATACTCGTATCCGCTCTTGCCCTTTATGTGGGACGCCTTGATACCGGTTAACTCCTCCATGGCGCGATTCCAAATGATCACTTCTCCCTGACGACTTACCACAAAGGTGGGATCGGGCAGAAAATCGATGATGTCCGCCAAGCGCCGCTCCGACCGGAGAATGGCCTCTTCCGCCCTCCGTTGCTCCGTGATATCCGTGATAAATCCTTCCAGAGCGATTGCTTCGCCGTGCTCGGAGTAAATCCCCATTCCTTGTTCCCAGACCCATTTCTCTTCTCCCGAAGCCGCGGAAATTCCGTAGTTCATCTGAAACGGCCTGCGTTCCTGCAGAGCGGTTTGCACCGTTTGCCAAACCCTTTCCCGGTCCTCGGAAAGAATGAGAGAAGCATACGCAATGGCCTGATTGTCCACCAGTTGCGCCGGTTCATAACCGGTGAGTTCCAGAGCGCCGATGCTCACGAACTCCATGGTCCAGTTTCGGTCGTTGCGGCAACGGTAGGCCATGCCGGGCAAGTTGTTTAACAGGGTGGAGAGGCGACGCCTGCTGTCCCGGAGTTCCATTTCCCTGTTTCTCAACTCTCGGGAGGCCGACTCCTGGAGCAGACTGTACAGGAAGAACGCCCACCACATGGGAAGCAAGGCTCCCAGAAGATCTTCGACGGTATCGAAGGCATCCGTAATGCCGGTCCACTCCAGCGTCAAACAAACGGCGTAGAGCATTGAAGTGATCAAGAGCCCGCAGAGTACGAAGCGGGAGTCATGGAAAGGCGTCCTTCCCCATCCGCGAAAGAGAAGCGCCAAGGCCGCCAGGACGCTTGAGAGGAACAGAACATCGAAGATGGCCACCGGATGCATTACCGTTCCCCGTCGGCTCGCTGGAGCCGCTTCCATACCCACAGTGTGAGGAGGAGCGAACTGGCTGCGTAACAGGCATGTTCCAGCAGGTTGAGCAAGTCATGCCAGAAAAAACCCTCCAGAACCGTAAAACACCATGCAGCCACGAGCAGATATAAGGAAGCCGAAAGCAGCGGAGCATGAATTATGCGATTGAATGCGGATCGGTTTCTCAGGTGAAACGCCAGCACTCCGAGTCCCAGAAGAAGCATGATGAGTTCGTTTTCGAAGATCATACGCTGTGAGTGGTCTACTCTTTATTGCGGGGTCCGTTGTCAGGCCGCCGAAAAACGGGCTTTGCCCAGTCGGCCGGCAGGGTTCGCGGCCACGAAGCGGCGATTCCGCAACAGAATCCAAGGAGACGAGGTTCCATGGACACTATGGGTTCGGACGCTCGATGAGATCCGGGATTTCACGAAAGAATTCGAAATCAGAATAGTTCAAGGAAGGCGGTCTGGCAATGCTTTTCCGAAGCGGATCGACCTATCAGGCTGTTGAAAAACGCGATCTGCGTTCTCGCCTTTGGCGTGACGCTTACCCCTTCGTCATTGCGGCGTACTGGTTGTACGCCTCATTCCTCAGGATTCGCGCGGCTTGCATCTCATCGTTTTGCACCGGCCCGCCCGCTGTACGGTGTTTCAACGGACCGCTACAGCGTCTCGGCCGCCGGGATCCGTCCCATCGTCTTGGCGAAAATACCGCCGCCGGACAGGTCCCGAGCGTGGCGGCGCATAGTTGCTTTCTCGTGGACACGGTTCTCCTTTATTTTCGAGGATTCCGCGCCTTGCACGCCATGGTATCTTCAGCAGTCCTGGGGACGACGCCGCCTTCAACGGTTTATCCGACGGATTGACGCGCCGGGCTGGCGGTGCTAATTTATATATAGGAAACCCATGAAGGGTTTAATCATTCTATGAAAGGAGAAACGGCATGATTGGGAAACACGAGCATACGCATCTGCATGCTCACGAACATGATCATGTGCATAGTCATGAGCATTCCCACGACGACAGCCGGCATGCTCACGAGCACCGGCATGTGCATGTTCATGAGCACGTTCACGAACACATGCATGAGCATGTGCATGAGGGCGACGTCCACGAGCATGGCCACGATCACGCGGGCGAACACGGGACGCACGATCACGATCACTTCGGCCACTCCGCAGCCGTGCACGATCATACCCACGCCTGACCGGGCGCAAAGAACCGCATCAAGCAACGAAGGGAAGGTTTGCTCCTTCCCTTCTCGTTTCAGGAGCACTTCCCGATGTTTCCGGTTGTGTTCACGGAGGTGCGGTTCCGCCTTTGCTCTTCCTGAATCCCGGCCGTTCCCGCGGGACGAAGACTCCCGGGACCCCGTCTTCCGCAACACATCTTTGGAGCCTGTCGAAGTTCCGCTCCCGAAAGGGCCGGGGCATGGCCCCGGGTTCGAGAATTCCATCAAGTTCACGCCTGAAGCTCCGATATAAAAATCACACCGGACAACCAAATGACCGCCGGCGCCAAGTGCGAAGGCATGCACTTCGGCCGGGGAAGGGCGACTCGGTATCCGATGAAGGCGCCTGGATTGTACGACAGATGGAGAACAGCATGAAACTCAGCACGAAAGTCTATTCGGGATTCATCCTGGTGTTGCTCTTCTTACTGGGATTGGGAACGGTGGCCATCTGGAACATGAATCGAGTAGGATACGCCTTCGGGATGCTTTCGGACCAGTTCCTGCCTCAAGTGGGTTTAGCCAACCGCATCGAGCGTCTTTCCCTCGATTTTCAAAGCAATATGGCGGAATACGCCTTGACCGAAGACGTGGGATATCTAGCGGTGGGAAGGCTTCGCCTCGAAGAACTTGGGGGAGTGCTTCAAGAGGCGCGGGAACTGGCTGCCCGGAGTGATCTGCTGACCACCCTGGAAGGGGCGGTAGAGGGGATGGAAACCCAGAAATCCGAGTGTGAATCCCTGACGGACCTCATGGAAAGGAGCAATACGGCTATTTCGGAGGAAAGAGCCAGACTGGATGAGGCGGCTGTTCAATATATGGACCACGCCAATGGATTTTTGGAGGGTCAGAACGAGGCATTGCGCCGAGAGATCGCCACAGGGGCCGGAATGACCCAACTCGAGGAGCGCCTGTATACCATCCGCAAGATCCGTGAAGTGATCGAACAGGGATACCATTTGCGTCTCAGGAACTTAGGGGCCCAGGCCGTCGGAAATCCCGAAGGTCTACTCGACGCCGCCGAACGATTCGCCTCCATCGAAGGGACCCTCTCCGAACTTTCAACCATCACGTACGATGAGACCGGTTTGCTGCAACTTCAGAGAATTCACGAAGCGGCGACGGTCTATAAGGATGCCACCGAGCAGTTGAGAACGGAATGGCTGCGGTTGCGCGAGTTCGGCTTCCAGCAGGAGTCGGCGGCCCGCAGCCTGCTTGAGGAAGCGAGGGTTTTGGCGGAAGGCGGAATGGCGGAAACCGCCGGATTGGCCGGGCGGACCATGGACAATTTGTCGTCGGCCTCCCGCATGGTCATTTTTGGACTGGTTATCGCCCTGATTCTGGGTTTGTCCGCGGCCACAGTCATTACACGCAGCATTACGCGGCCCATCCAGAGGATCATCGAGGGAATCCAGAGTGCTTCCGAAGAGGTGGCGTCCGCTTCGGATCACGTGTCCGCTTCGAGCCAATCTCTGGCCGAAGGTTCGTCGGAACAAGCCGCGGCGTTGGAAGAAACGTCCGCTTCCCTGGAGGAAATGGCCGCCATGAGCAAGCAGAACGCGGACCATGCGGCGCACGCCAATCAACTGATGACCAATGCAAACCGTCTTGTGGAGGAAGCGCTTGCTTCCATGCAGCGGCTTACACGGTCCATGGAAGAGATTTCTAATGCCAGCGACGAGACCACGAAGATTGTCAAGACCATTGATGAAATCGCTTTTCAAACGAACTTGTTGGCGCTGAATGCCGCGGTGGAAGCGGCCCGCGCCGGGGACGCGGGGGCGGGATTCGCCGTGGTGGCGGATGAGGTCCGGAACTTGGCTTTGAGGGCTTCGGAAGCCGCCAAGAGCACGGAAAGTCTCATTGAGGGCACGGCCCACAAGGTGGAAGAGGGAAGCCAACTGGCCGTGAAGACCAATCAGGCGTTTCAGGAGATGGTTGCCGGCGCCTCCAGGGTGGGGGAACTGCTGTCCGAAATCGCCACCGCATCCAAAGAGCAATCCGCCGGTATCGAACAGGTCAACCGCGCCGCGGTGGAGATGGACAAGATCACTCAACGGAACGCGGCTACCGCGGAGGAGTCGGCGGGTGCTTCGGAGGAGCTGACGGCTCAAGCGGAAACACTGAAAGGCTTTGTGCGGGGACTTATCCTTCTGGTCCGGGGAGGCGATTCCAAAGGGATCGGGGGAAAGCCGGGGGACCGCGTGAAAACCGGGACCGAGGAAGGTCTCCCGTCGGTCAGGTCGGCCCGGTCTTCGGTACGGGACCGAGCCCCCGCCCAAGCGGCGGATAGAGACCAAGCCCGGGAGGTTAAGCCGGAAGAGGTTATTCCGTTGGGACGGGAAGAATTGGAGAAGTTTTGACCGTGGGTCCGTAAGTCGAAGGCGCCTGCCGATTCGGCCGAAAACAGGGCGGATGGGGACGCCTGCGAACCGCCCATGGAGCGGAAACGGACTTCCGGCGGGCGTTGCGCGCCATGGGGCGCGGCCGAAACGTGTGCGATCCGGATCGAATGTCTGGTGCAGGGATGTCGGGACACTATTGACATGACCGATGCATGGAGTTAACATGCATCAGAAATGTTGATGGAAAGGGGGTGTCCCGATGTTGAAGATCCGTAGGATTGAGAAGAAGATCGTTCAGTCCGGCAGCAAACCGGCTACGTGACACGGTCCGGAAAAGTAGCTGTCCGGCGGACAGCCGAGTATATGACGTGAACAAGGGCGAAGCGGTTTCGGCTCGACATGCTTCGCGGCGGCTCGTAAAGACGGCGTTCCACATCCGTCCATGCGGGCCGTTTCTCTTCAGGCCGATGAAAACCACGATCCGCCGGCGCGCCTCTGGTGTGACGCTTCATCCTTTCCCCCTGTGCGCCCCGTCCAGACCGGCGTCACTGCGGCGTACATACGGTACGCCGCATTCCTCAGGATTCGCCACGCCGGAGGCGTGGCCGAAGGCGCGGCCGGCGTCTCATCGTTTTGCACAGGCCTGCCCGCAATGGTTTCATCAACGGGCTATTATGCCGGGTCCCCTCCGTTGGAGGCAAGTCCGTTCCGGAGGTCCGCAATCGATCGACGCTCCGACCGAGCCCTCGCACAGCCGCAGTGTTCTTTCCCTTTCCGGGAGACGGCAACGGGCATGATATGATCTCGATTCATCCGGATTTTTCTATTGTCGCCCGCAGACAGGAGGGGGTTCTCTCCGGTTACGGGCCGGGGCGTCGGCGGTGAGAGCGCCATTTTCTGCACGCTTTCGAGATAATCCGGGGCGCAGTTCAGGTAGAAGGATAACGCCTTGGAGAAGTTCTTTCCCACCAGGCCATCGACAAACAGCAGGCTGATATCGCGCGTCTGAAGCAAAACGTTCTGGCAGCCGATGAGGATTCTCCGTTCTTCCATAGACAACTCCCGGAGCAAACCCTTGAGGGCGCTGCGGGCTCGGGGCTGATACATCCAGAAGTACATGAGATCCAGGGAATGAATGATGATGATCTTCTCCAGGTCCCGAACCTCCGCACCCGCCGCCCAGCGGAGTTTCTCCACGGACTCGAGCACCTCCAGGACGGGGGCTTCGGGAAAGCGGAGTTCGAGCTGGGCGTACGTGTCGAACAGCTGATCCAGCTTGCTTTGGTAGTCCCTCCGGCGCAAAGCAATATTTTCCAGGCGGTCCGCCGTCCCTTCGATGAGTCCCGCCACCGTGTCGGATGCCGCCTTCGAGATAACGGCGGCCCATTTCTGAAGGATATCGGTTACCTGAGGAGTTCCCGCCGCGAACAGGATGCCTCCTAAAGCCGAGTTGAAACCCACGGCCAAAGGAATGGAAAGGATACTCCGGAAAAAGTTGGCGATGACGGCGCCCCGGGGCAAGCCCCGAAAGGCGTTGTGACTGGAAAGGTACAAGCCGTTGACTGCGGCCATGACGGTGTAAAGCAGCACCGGGTTGGTGGCTGTGGTGATCCCGAACGCACGGTCCAGCACTGCGGTTTTGACCACGTAATCCAATAAGGGTACCGAAAATCCGGTGAACATAAGGGAATCCGTGATCCGTTCCCAGCTTACGTAATCGTTCCATCGCAGAAGCGGAGATCTCCGGATCCCTCCGCCGCCCAAAACGGACTGAAGCACGTTTCGAAGCCCCGTGATTCCAAACCAGATGAACGCGCCGAAGTAGGCCAGGATCCACCAGTCCTTGGTCAGGGCGAATGTGGCGAAGGCCGGAACGAATCCCAGAAACACCTTGAGTGCGTTTTTGAGACCTGTGTTCATGTACCTCAGGGAGACCGCCCGGCGAACCGTCCGGATTTCGGGGGATTCCAGGGAAAGCCCGTTGGAATGCCCTTCCGCAATGCCTCCGAGTGTTACGATGTTCCCGAGACGGCTTATGAGGGTGGAGTCCTCCCGGATCACCCAGTCCGCTTCTTTAGTTTCCCCCAGGAAGGTCAAAATCCGCGTGCGTCGCGCCCAATCGAAAAAGACTTGAACGACGGCATTGGGACTCGTCCGCGGGCAGCGGGTAATGCGCAACCGGGCCTCTGTTCGGATGGGGAGGATTTCTCGGGGGGAAGTGCCGTGACTCCATATCTGCTTCCGGGATCGCCCAGGCAGCGTTTCGATGACGGCCAAGCCCATTCCGTGCACCCGCCGGGAGCGGCCCGTCGAGTCGCTGCCGATGCGCGATTTCAACGGGATGCCCTTGTACATGGCCTTAAAGTCCGCGATGTCATGAAGAATCTGGGTCAGTTTGTGAATCCGCTCCTCCCGGTCCGCATAGTTGGAGAGCTTCAGACGGTCGACGATTTCGGCCGTTACCCGCTTTAATTGGATCACGTTGCCGTCGTTGATGGCGCGCTGCAGTTCGGCGATGGCCGGGATGTGGGAGGTTTTCCCCTCTGCATAATCCTTCAGGTTGAAGATTTCGAGGCGTGTGATCATGCCCTGGCAGTCGTAGAGAAGTTCGATGACGTCTTCCGCTTTCAGGTTGCTGAGGTTCAGCGTGATGCGGAAAGCGGAGTGAAGCCGTGCGAGACGATCCACGAGGGCGCAGGGGGAGAGCTGCAACAAAGGGGGAGTCAGCGAGCGATCATCGCAGGGAACCGCGGGATCCGGGATTTCCGGATTTTGGCGGGGCTGAAGATACCGCTCCAGGATAGAATCCGAATCCACGAGGTCCATTTCCCGGACCAGTCCCGAGATTCTCTCCCGTTCTTCCGGCGAAGCGCGCTCGAATTCCTTTCGGAGTGCGGAGACCCGGTCCTTCATGGCCGTGACGAGATGCTTGTGGATGAACTCCGAAAGGTGGATGGAGGAAGGCTGTCCGGTGCCCACAAAATGAAGAAAGTCGGACTCATCCAAAGGAGGCGCATCCAAGCCGAAGTCTCTGTTGATGGAGATTCTGTGCCTGGTGTTGAACTCCTGAAGAAGTCTCAGAACGTGTTGTTTCTCGAATTCGGAAACCTCTCTTCCTTCGGCCATGAAAGACATCACCGAATCTTCGGCCAGGAAGCAGAGGAAAGCCTGTGTATCCGGAAAACCTCTGGGCACCCAGATCAGTTGAGCGTACTTGTCCCGGAAACGGGTCTTGAATTCGATGCCGATGCGCACCGTGATTCCCATGATATCGGCGGCCTCCAGGAGTTCCACCGCAAACTTGGCTTCCAGGTAGTTGTAATAGATCACCCTCAGCCGGCGGATGCCTTTGATCCAGGCGTCCATAATGAGGTGACTGGAGGATTTGCGGCCTTTGGTGTTGGCGTCGTGGACATGGTCGTCGAAGGAAAGCTGGTTCCATGCTTCGGGCATCTCCAGAAGGTGGTAACGACGGAGCATGGCGCGGACGATCTTGGGCTTTCCCGAGGCCGTGGTCCGGAAATCGTGGGCCAGCTCGAGCTGCCGTTCGTAATCCCCATGGGCCCGCACCAGCTCTTTCATGATCTGCAGAAGCACCCTCGCCGTATTCCGGGGCATAGGCCCGGCTCCCGAATGAAGTACCTCGTCTCTAAGGCAGCGCAAGGCATCCAGACGGTCGCCGACTTCTCCGGCTTCCAGGGATTGCAGCAGATGGACCAGGGCGTGGGCGATGCGCAGTCCTTTGGATTCGGCCATTTCTTTGATGCCCGAGGGATGCAGATGCGGGAAGAAAACCTTTTTGGCGCGGCTTCGGATTCGATCGCGATGAAGTACGTCGTTGACGATCTCCAGGAGTTGATGATCTCTCTTATCGAACAGGAATCGGACCATAGCGTTGGGTACCTATCAGGCCGTTGAAAAACGCGATCTGCTGTCACGCCTTTGGCGTGACGCTTCGTCCTTCGTCATTGCGGCGTACTAGTGGTACGCCTCATTCCTCAGGATTCGCGCGCCTTGCATCTCATCGTTTTTCACCAGCCTGCCCGCATAGCGGTTTATCCACGGGCTGCACCGATGGGACACGGGTGATGGTATCGTCGGGGCCGTCGGCTGTTTTCCCGGCGTTATAAAAAAAGAGCAATTTTGGGGCTAAAGAATCGCGACGAGTACTCTTCGTGAAAAGCGTCATAAAATTGTAATATACGCAGGGGGTTCGGGTAAACCCGTTTTCGTCGAGACGCCGAACACGGAAAAGGAAGGGTCGCGGCGTGGGGAGTGGGACGCGCGGAAGCGGCGGGATCCCCGTGAAACGCTACGTCGTCCGATTCGGGCAGCGGAGAAGCGCAGGCAAAATCCATTGGATGAGTGGTGGGTCGGACGGTTTTGTAGAGGGAACGGGTCCGGAATCACGATTCCGGACCCGTGGTGAATGGCTCGGGATTTGGATCAACTGCCCGTGGCGTACTCGTAGTTCATGATCTCGGTTTCCGGAATGAATGTATTGGGAACTTTGTTCTCGCGCATTCTGTCGTAAATCATGGCATTTCCTCCGAACAACAGAGAGCGGGCGTCGTATCCCAGAAGCCGGAGGTAACCCGCAATATACGAGCTGGTCTGGCCGGTATAACAATAGATGACATTGGGTATCCGGGTGGACAGAGTCAGAAGATCCGTCGTGCTCTTGAAGGGTGTTTCGTCGGGCGGATAATTGACGGCGCCGGGAATGTGTCCGTGTTTTTCATACAGTTCCGTCGGCCAGTAATTGATGATATAGAAGCCGCCGTTGTCATAAAAATCGTTGAATAAACAACAATGCCCCAACATGACCGGTCCGTATCCCTCGGCGAAGAGGGTTCGGGCGCGGGCCTCCAATATCTCGGGGGCGCTTGTTTTGCCGGTGGTGAGCCGCGGCAGGGTTCCCTTGGGATTCTTCGGCGGGGAGGGCGTGTGGACGAATTGATCCGCCCGGTTGTTACTCAAATTCTTCAACCAGGATTCCTGCGCAAAGACGGCGGCCCAGGAGCCTATACCCCACTTCAGGGAAACCGCATTGGAATACCCCAGTGCGCGCAAGAGGGAAACGGCGTAGGCGGACGCCTGTCCGGCGAAACAGATTACGACGATGTTCTCATAGGCGGGGGCGTCGATCCCTTTCACATGATCATATATACTTTGGAACTCCATGTTGTGGGACCCGGCGATGTGTCCCCGGGCGAACGCCTGAGGCGAACGGATGTCGATAAGATACTGCGCCTTGGGTTTGGTCAGCAGATTGGTTCGGAGGGCCGACGCCGCGATGACGAAGGGTCCTCCCTCGTGCAGGTAATCCCGTTCGGTTTCGAAGAAGTTCAAGAGTACTTGGGATTCGTCCACGACCTCCGGGGCTCGCGGTGCGGTAGCGCATTGGGAGAGGCCCAGAAAGCCGGCCAGTCCGATCAAGCATAAAGCGAAAAAACGTTTGTATGCCAGGTTCCGCATAAAATGTTTCCTCCCGATCCTAAGATACATTATTCAGCAGGTTCCATAGGATTCCGCCGTTTTTCCCAACTCTTGGGAAGTTTCCCGTCCACCGTAATATGCCGATTGGCGCTCTTTTCCCAGTCTTCTTTCAAATCCGAAGCAAACAAGTACAGCTCGCGATTACGGGTGGGCGTTTCCATTCTTCCTGGAGCGATATGACAGCTGTCATAGCAGGAGCGGCCTGGGTCCACCTGGGTCCGCGTGGTCCATCGGAGAATATTGTGGGGCGTGGTGTAATTATACGTGGTTTTGGCATCGAAAGCCGGCATGGGATCGATTCCGTATACGGACCACGTGTCGGGGGCGGCCAGGGTCCGCCTCAATAACGCGTATTTGAAGGGTTTGTCTTCGGGAATGGGATTCAGCCCGATTTTGAAACTCAAATGCGAAGGAATGCGTGCGCCGGCTCCTCCCACGTGACAACTGCCGCAATTGTTATAGTCCTGTGAATGACAGACATGGCAATCGAAGGTTTCGATATGCGTTTCGTGATAGATATTGGATTCCGCCGTGTCGAAATGACAGTTGTCGCATTGCGGCCTGAGCGGGGACCGATAACGGTTCTTGTATACCTTGCCGTCGCCGTGTATCTGCTTCCGGGTGTGGCAATCGAGACAGGTGAAACCGGCCTGGGTCAGATGAACATCCGGTTTGGCGCCGACGCCGAGTCCGAAGTAGGCGTGGCCGCCGCGACTGCTGTGACAAGCCACACAAGTGTCCCGCATGTCCGGTGTGCGGGAGAACTGATGTCCTTTGTAGAGACCGCCTCCGGCCGCTTTGGGACGATTGACATGACAGTCGCCGCAGCCGGCGTGACAGGTGGCGCAATGCTGTTCGTAGCCTGCATGCAGCGATTTGGGGACCGCATCAAAAGACACCCGGCCCATGCGGACCGCCACGCTGTTTTTTTGTCCCCATCCCTGTTCGTGCAAGCTGTCCTCGGTGTTCCTGACAATGTCCTCGTGGCAGTCGCCGCACACGGCCTGGGCCTTGGAGGAAGGCTGTTTCGTGAAGTCCCCGGAATGAGCCAGTTCCTTGTCGCCGGTCCCGTCCTTGCCTCCGTGGCAGGAGGTACAGGACAGACGGCCGTGTTCGGAGTTCCGGAAAACCTCATATCCCGGTCCTCCCAGGAAGACCCTGTCAAAGGGTTCGATGTGGGGGGCGGCGCCGCCGCAACCCTCCACGGGAGGGTCGGTATCGGGGCATGCTACGGCGCGGAGCGTGGCATAGCTCGTATGGCAGGCGGCGCACGAACCGCCGGTATCTTTCGATGCGCTCTCCATCGGCAGCCGCTTGGGTTCCGTGCAGCTTGTCTGCCATGTAAGGAGCGCCGCCGCCAACAGGCACAACAGGAGAAAGCAACGATGCATGGGAGTTCCTTATCCAGCTGTTGAACAATGCGATCGGCCGTCACGCCAACGGCGTAGACGAAGGCGTGGTTTGCGTTTCACCGTCTTGCA
Organism: uncultured Thermodesulfobacteriota bacterium; assembly: GCA_964597345.1. Lineage (GTDB taxonomy): Bacteria > Desulfobacterota > Desulfarculia > JACQYL01 > JACQYL01 > CAZQXK01. Next base: position 64,378 of record CAZQXK010000008.1, read on the forward strand.
CCAGCCTGCCCGCCATGCCGTTTATCAACGGGTTGCAGCAACCAAGAAATCTATGCCTCTTCCAAACCACCGAACGCATCCCGCCGCGTCCGGTTCTTTCCTGGCATACATTCATTGGGTGAACATCGGGGACGGAGGGCGGCCGGAATATGCAATCCGGGTATGAGTGGATACTGAAACTCATTCTTTTGCATACGTTTTTATATAAGAGAGCCGTGGTTCGAGGTCAAGCGGGAAATTGGGTGTCGGGAGACGGAAAACCCGGTCCCAACGATTCCACACTCTCGGATCCGGTGTTGACTCACACTGGATTGGGTGTATATAAGCGTATTCTATGGAATGGCTTACTCCGGATACCGGCATGGAAATGGGAAGGACCTGCGCCTGCTTCAATCTTCGCAAAGCGGCCCGTTCCGTCACCCAACTGTACGACGAAATCCTCCGGCCCACGGGGCTTCGATCCACGCAGCTATCGCTGCTGGCCGGGACGCTCGTACTGGAACCGGTGACCCTATCCCGCCTGGCGCGAGCTACGGGCACGGATCGGACCACACTGACACGGAATCTCAGAATCCTGGAGTTCCGAGGGTTGATTCGAATTGAACCGGAGACGGATCGCCGGAAACGTGCGGTTCACCTGACGGAGCAGGGCAGAGAGGTCCTGGAACGGGCCCGCCCCTTGTGGCTGGAAGCGCAGGCAAGGGTGGTGGCGTCCTTTGGGGGGGAACGGTTTGAACGGTTGATCGGGGAGCTTGCTCACATGGTGAAGGTCTTGAGGCGGCCTTAGCAGGCTGGTGAAACACGCGATCCGCCGTGTTGCGCTTCGTCCTTCGTCATTGCGGCGTACGGGTTGTACGCCTCATTCCTCAGGATTCGCGCGCCTTGCGTCTCATCGTTTTTGACCAGCCTGCCCGCAACACGGTTTGTCAACGGACTGCCGGCAGGCTGGTGAAACACGCGATCCGGGGTTACGGCGGCGGCGCGGCTTGCACATCGCATCGTTTGCCATCAATTTGCCTGCCATGCGGTCCACAACGGGCTGTGAACGAGCCGCCGGTCCTTTGGATCACCGGGCGGGGATGAGTGATTACGGAAGTGCTTCGATGGCGAAGTCGTGCTCAGCGGCCGTGAGGCCCGGGGCCGGCGCGCCATGGAACCCATGAGGGCTGGAAAACGGCGGTCTGCGGAATGGAGACCGCTCAACGGGCGGAAGGAGCGGGTATGGGCGATGTTTACGACGATCTCCAGGAACAACTGGATCAGTACTCCGTATTTCCCAAGACCTCTTCGGGTGTGGAACGGGACATCCTCCGGGGATTGTTTTCCCAAGAAGAGGCGCGCATGTATCTTCTCATGAGTCTTCTCCCGGAGACGGCGTCCCGGGTGGCCGAAAGAACCGGCCGGGACTTGGGAGAGACGGAAGCGCTGCTGGAAGGAATGGCGGACAAGGGGTTGCTTTTCAGGCAACGGAAACCGGAAGGCGCCCGGTACGCCGCGGCGCCCTATGTGGTGGGCGTGTATGAGTTCCAGGTCAAGGACATGGACCGGGAGTTCGCCCGCCTGAACGAGCAGTATTTTGAAGAGGCTTTCGGCGAGCAGGCCACCCGGCAGTTCAGCCTCATGAGACCCATCCCGGTCAATCGCTCCATAGCGGTGGGCTGGCCCGTGGCTCCCTACGATCAGGCCTGGGAAATCCTCAAGGATAAGACCCTCATCGCCGTTGCGGATTGCATCTGCAGAAAGCAGCAAAAACTCCTGGATCAAGGGTGCGACAAACCCAGGGAGGTATGTTTCATGTTCGGGTCCCACGCCCGGTATTACATGGACCGCGGCATGGGTCGCGAGGTGTCTCGCGAGGAGGCCTTCAAGATATTGGAGGCCTGCGAAGAGGCCGGTCTCGTTCTCCAGCCGTTCAACGCCCAGAATCCGGGAGGAATGTGCAACTGCTGCGGGGACTGCTGCGCCATGCTTCGGGCGCTCAAGAAACACCCGTCTCCGGCGCGGATGACGTTGTCCAATTACTATGCCGAGGTGGACCCCGAGGAATGCGTGGCCTGCGAAGCCTGTGTGGAACGTTGCCAGATGGACGCCGTTCAGGTGGGGGAAAAGGGGGTCGCCGAAGTCGACCTGAACCGCTGTATCGGATGCGGGCTGTGCGTGACCACCTGCCCCACAGGCGCCGTCGCCCTCCACATGAAGCCGGAAGAAGAACGACAGGTTCCCTGCGTCTCGGGAAAGGAAGCCTTTATGCAAATGGCTCAGGTTCGAGGCAAGTCTCTGATACCCTTGGCGTTTCTGTCCGGCAAGGACTGATCCCCGGATTCCGGGGAACGGTACGGGTTTTGATAGACCGGGTCGTGAGCCCGGCTGCCGAATCAGTACTCGATTCCAATGCGTGCGGGTACGCCGGCGTGGTAATAATGCTTGCGGTCCCGGATTTCCACCACGTGATCCGCCCGTTGGATCACCAGCGGGTGTGCTTTCTGACCCGTGAGAACGAGATGGGTGCCCTTGGGTTTGGTTTCCATGAACTCGAGGAGCGCTTCCACGGGGATGAGTTCAAAGTACACCGCCATATTGATTTCATCCAGGATCATAAGGTGATACCGCTCCCCGTGCATGAATTCCCGGGCCATTTTCAAGGCCCGCTGCGCCTTGACGGCGTCCAGGGTATGGCGAGGGAGGGCTCGGGTCGGGGTCTGTGAAATGTATCGGAACCCGGGTCTGCCCACAGGCAAGAGGAGGAGATCGTGGGGAAACCAGTCGATGAGGGTTTCTTCCCCCCTGCGGGAAACGGGTTTCATGAATTGGAACATGCACACGCATTTTCCGGACAAGAGGGCGTTGACGGCTTCTCCCAAAGCCGAGGTGGTTTTTCCTTTTCCTCCGCCGGTGTATACGCGAATGGTTCCCGTGTGCATGGAAAGCCTCCGTTGCGATGTGGCCGACATCCGTCAAGAGATTCGTTCATTGAGCGTGTACGAGGGGTATGTCCTTGAAGTGTCGCACCAGTGTAGTGCCCAAACGGTCCAAATGCAAAGAGAATACTTCGAGGACCTGCGTTTTCCGGACGGCTCCGGGCGACGACTCGTTGAACGGAGACCGTTTATGAACCCGGCGGGATAGGTTCGGGGCTCTTTCCCGCCCCTTCTTCCGAGACGTTCCGGGGCCGGAGTGCGCCCCCGGTTTTTTTCGTCCCGGAACCCGGTGATTCCATTGGATGCGCTACGGGGGGATTGTGCAGTCATGTAATGTGTGGCATGCTAAAAATTCACGGCTTGAAGGCCGTGAGGCGAAATCCATGAACGCCGGAGGCCCGTCATGAGCCAAGACCTTGAAACCGGCGAATGCAAGGTCGAACAGAAAGCCGAGGAAACTCACCGTACGGCGATTCCGGAGATCGTCCGGCGCATCGTGGACTCGTGCAGCGATACCGAGTGCTTTGACCACTTGGGGCCGGGACCCATTCCCTCCCGCCAAACGGTCATCGATACGCTGCAAACCTCGCTTCGCGTTCTATATCCGGGGTACTTTGCGTCGACGCGGATCGATCCCATGAACATCGAGTACTACCTGGGTCAGGAAGTGACCCGTCTGTTCGATGCATTGTCCGAACAAATCACCCTGGCCGTTCGGCATGACTGCCTCCGGTACGATCAGCCGTGCAGCCGGTGCACGGACCGGGGACGGAAAACGGCCGTCGATTTCCTCCGGCGGCTTCCCGGGCTGAGAACGGTGCTGGCGGAGGATGTGCGCGCCGGATACGAAGGGGACCCCGCGGCCAAGAGTTACGATGAGATCATCTACTGTTATCCCGGCCTCCTGGCCGTCACCGTATATCGGTTGGCGCATGTGCTGTACGAATTCGGAGTTCCCCTGCTGCCCCGAATCATGACGGAATACGCCCACAGCCGAACGGGAATCGACATTCATCCGGGGGCCCGGATAGGCCGGAGTTTTTTCATCGATCACGGAACGGGAGTGGTGATTGGAGAGACCACGGTTATCGGCGACCGGGTTCGTCTATACCAGGGAGTGACGCTGGGGGCCCTGTCGCTTCCCAAGAACGCGGGAACGTTGTACAGGGATCGAAAGCGACACCCGACGCTGGAGGACGATGTCATTATCTATGCGGGCGCCACAATCCTCGGGGGGGGTACGGTCATCGGAGCCCGCAGCGTGGTGGGCGGCAACGTGTGGCTCACGGAGTCCATTCCACCCGACACCAAGGTTGTCCTGAAGACGCCCGAGCTGGCCTTCAGGGGACCCGATCCCGCGGAATCCTCCGCCGAATGGGGCGGGCTTACTCGGAGCGCAGGATGATTCCAAACCAAAATCTGTATTCGGATGTTTCCAAGACCGTGGGCGGGACCCCCATGGTCGTATTGAACCACATGGCGCGGGGGCTTCACGCGGCTGTTTACGCCAAGCTCGAGTTCAGAAACCCATTGGGCAGCGTGAAGGACCGTATCGGAGTGTCCATGATCGAGGCCGGCATCGCCGAGGGCAGGATCCGGGACGATACGGTCATCGTGGAGCCCACCAGCGGCAATACGGGCATCGCCTTGGCGTTCGTGTGCGCCTTGAAACGCCTGCGGCTGATACTCACGATGCCGGAAACCATGAGTATGGAACGCCGAAAGCTCCTGAAACACTTAGGAGCGGAACTGGTCCTGACACCGGGAAACGAAGGGATGAAAGGAGCCGTGGCCCGGGCCGAAAATATTGTCTCGGAATCCCCCAACGCGTTCATGCCCAATCAGTTCGAGAACCCGGCCAATCCCGAAATTCACCGGAAAACCACGGCGGAGGAAATCTGGCGGGACACCGGGGGAGTCGTGGATATTTTCGTTGCGGGAGTCGGAACGGGCGGAACGATTACGGGCGTGGCCGAGGTGATCAAGTCCAGGAAGAAGGATTTTCGCGCCGTGGCCGTGGAACCCGCCGACTCGCCGGTCCTGTCGGGCGGAATGCCCGGATCGCACAAGATCCAGGGAATTGGGGCGGGGTTTATACCCAAGGTTTTGAATACGCGGATCCTGGATGAAGTCATCGCCGTCACCAATGCACAAGCCTTCGAAACGGCGCGGGACCTGGCCGGGATGGAGGGACTTCTGTGCGGTATCTCGTCGGGCGCCGCCGTGGCCGCGGCCCTGGAACTGGCCCGAAGACCTGAAAATCGGGGAAAGCATATCGTCACCATGCTTCCGAGCACCGGCGAGCGTTATTTGAGCACGGAACTGTTCCTATAGCGGTCCATCGAACCCCGTCCGCGGCGTGTGTGGCTCATTCTCGAATTTCATTCCTCCTCCCCGGCGTATACGGGCTTGTCAGCCCGTCGATACACTGTATTGCGGGCAGGCCGGTCAAAAACGATGAGATGCAAGCCACGCCTTGGGCGTGGGGCGAATCCTGAGGAATGAGGCGTACAACCAGTACGCCGCAATGACGAAGGATGAAGCCCAACGACGCAGATCGCGTTTTTCCAACGGCCTGTTGTGCGGCAAGTCCCTGCCTGTGGAAAATCCCGAATCGGAATAGGGCTCGCGCGGAATGTGTCGCATTCTTGTACGGAGCCCGTCGCCGAAACCAACAAGGGTAACTTCCCGAATATACGGTTATATTCCCATCCTGCGTAAAAACATGTTGCATTTTCCTACAGTAGCTCTTGGTCCGTTCCAGGGCCGTAAACGTTCCGAATCCGAATTTATAAGTACTTTGTAGCAGTTACGCCGATCCATGTTCTTGGCATGCTTCTTGGTCTTATTGAGGGCAAAACCGGACTTCAGGAACAAGGAGGGTGGTCATGGACGGAAAACGTGCAATTCGGGAGAAGCTCCCGCAATCCTCGGGCCGCACGTGCGTATGGGTCCATGAGGGTATGGTGTCGCATCGATGGTGTATCAAGGGGTATGAGTGCGGTCGGTGCGAATTCGACCAGACGATGACGGACTTTTATGCCGCGCCGCCGGCGGTGTCCGAACTCCCTCGGAAAGCGGCCTGACCCTGAGTCCCCTTCCGTGGCCCCATCGGACCGGAAGGCGCGGCAGGCCGGCGAATCCTGAGGAATGAGTCGTACATGCAGTACGCCTCCATGCCGAAGGATGAAGTCCAAGGAAGCGGATCGCGTCTTTCAACGGCCTGCCGACCGTGTTCAGCATCGGAAAGGAGTTATGCAATGGCTGACAAAGTGAATACGAAGCGAGACCGTCTCGTCGTGGATAGAGATCCCTGCATTTGGATGACGGCGGGTGTCGTACCGTACAAGTGGTGCGATATGAATTACGACTGCATGAATTGCCCGTTCGATAAGGGAATGGGCCGAAAGATGGCTCGGGAGAGCAATCTGGAAGGCGTGAGCGGCACGTGGCGTGACGTGTTCAAAAAGCTTCCCGCCGAGAAGAGGTACTGCAGGCATATGTTGAGCCGGTTCGTAACCTACAAGATCTGTACGAACGCGTTCATGTGTCACAAATGCCAATTCGATCAGATGATCGAAGACAGCATGCATGTCACGGATCCTTCTCCGGTTCGCAACGAGGAACTGGTGGAGGGGTTCCGGTATCCCAAATTCTACTACTTTCACAGGGGTCATGGATACGCCATGGTGGAATACGGCGGGCGGATCCGCGTGGGCATGGACGACTTCTCCGCGTGCCTGGTGGGAATCGCGGATCGGGTGGACGTTCCCGGATTGGGAGAACGGGTTCGTGCGGGCGAAACCGGATGGGCCGTCACCCGGGAGGGGAACCATGCAGACATGCTGTCCCCCATGGAGGGAGTGGTTACGGCGGTTAATTACCGGGCCGTAAAGGAACCGGCTCTGTTGAACCAGTCCCCCTACGAACAGGGTTGGCTGTATATGTTGGAGCCCGTGGGACTGAGAACCGGCTTGAAGAACCTCCTGTACGGAGAAGAGGTGTCCGGATGGGTTCGAGCCGAGGTGGGTCGTCTGCGGCAGATCATGTCCGCTCACCTTGGACCCACGGCATCCGCGGGCGGTATGCCCGGCAGAGACCTCTACGACGCGCTCAGAGAGGTGGGATGGGACCGGTTGACCGGAGAATTCCTGCTTCATGCCTGAGCCGGCGGCCTTTGGTCGCGGCGGGGCATCCTCACTCTGACGATACGTTGCCTGTCCGTGTTCGGACCCGCCCGGGTCCCCGCGGACAGGCCTCATGGTGGCTTATCCTCAGGGCGTTTGCCGGATTCCCACTGCGGCAACGGTCGGGACTGCTCCGGCGGCAAGCGGGCCCCCGTATGGAAGCCCCAGCGATACGCCGTGACGGGTCGCCCGTGTCGTTTATGAGACGAGAGTGAGCCTCGCCGTCTTTTTCGCTTCTCCACGCATCCCGCCTCTGTTATCCTTCCGGTGATACCTCGTTCGTCTCCGGGTTCCAGGCCGATCCCTCGAGGCCGTATCCGTTCGGAGCGACTGAGGAAACTTCAGTATCAAAGAGAAGGGAACATCGTGCAGGAACACCGTTTGAGCTATCGGGACATCTCGTACTGGCATAAATACCAACCCTATCTTCCCGAGTGGCTGGCCGTCCCTCCCTATGCCCCGCTTCAGGAGGAGTGGTGGACCTGGCGGCAGGGGGAGATCCATCTGGACCGCCTTGCGGCCGAAGAGGCTCCATTGACCGTGATCCTCCTGCACGGCGGCGGGTACGGTCGCCTGCTTGCACCCTTTGGAACCATGCTGCGACGGGAAGGCTATGAGGTTGTGGCTCCGGACCTGCCGGGATACGGACTGAGCCGGGTGCCGCAAAGCCTTGTGGGTCATGACCTTTGGGTGGAATGCGCGGCGGACCTGGTGAAAGCCGAGCAATCGCGGGCGGGGCGTTCCGTGGTTCTTTTCGGCTTCAGTTTAGGCGGCTATGTCGCCTACTTGGCGGCCGCCAAGTGCAGGACCGTCGCCGGCATCGCGGCCACTACGTTGGCCGATCCCCGAATTCCTCAAGTACAAACGGAATTCGCCCGTCACCCGCTGCTTTCCAGGCTGGGACTTCCTTTGTTGCCTGTTCTGGATCGGCTGTGCGGGCGTATGCGGTTTCCCATTCAGTGGGTTGCCCGGATGCAGGCCATCGCCAATGACCCGGAGCTGGTTTCGGTGTTTCTCGAGGACAGGTGCGGTGCGGGCAAGCCGGTGTCCGTGCATTTCATGCGGTCCCTTTTCGAGACCCGGCCGGACATCGAGCCCGAGGAGTTCGACGTGTGTCCGGTACTCCTCGCGCATCCCGGCGCGGACCGATGGACCACCGTGGAAGCGAGCCGGTTGTTTTTCGACCGCATCAAGGCCCCGAAACGATTGGTGCTCCTCGACCACTGCGGGCACTTCCCGATAGAGGAACCCGGTATATCCCGGCTCAGAGAAGCCGTGGTAAGCTTTCTCGGGGAACTCGTTTCGGACGTGCGGGAATCACCCGGCGAGGCGTTGCGATCCGTGGTCTGAACTGAGAGGAAATC
>CAZQXK010000009.1:0-69020 GCA_964597345.1 uncultured Thermodesulfobacteriota bacterium
GGATTCGCCCCACGCCAAAGGCGTGGCTTGCATCTCATCGTTTTTGACCGGCCTGTTCTCCGTTGACCCGGCGCCGCAATTCCATTACGATTAGAGGGAAATCGGCGCCATTCCGCTTTCGAAAGGAACCTCCATGAGCCTGACGCCCAAGCCCCGCCCGAACAAGAACCGACGTTCCATCGTATTCGTTGCGTTTGAAAGCGAATTCGCCCCCTGGGGGGGATTGACCGCGGTGATGAAGAAACTGCCCAGGATCATGGCGCGATATGAAAACAACCGCGTATTCACCGTTACCCCATTCTTCCGGAATATTTCCCGGTGCAACGAACGGCTGTTCGGAGACATCGTTTCCACGGGCATCCGATTTTCCCAAGCCTTCGAGGAACGTGTACACGAGGTGGAGCTGTTTGTCCATACGGACGAAAACGGCTATCAGACCTTCCTGGTGGAAGCACGCGGTTTTTTCGAATCCCCCTGTGATTGCGGCAATCCGCCCGACCCTTCCGAACCGTGTAACCCGTACCTGGATCCGTCCAATCCCGGCGGACTGGTGAGAGACGCCCTGTTCTTCTCGGTCGCCGCTCCAGGCGCCTTGCGCGCCCTGGGGCGGACCCGGGACCTGGTGGTTAATCTTCAGGACTGGGAAACGGCTTTCTCGGCCCTCTCCTTTCGGGAAGAGCCAGCCATCGAATCCGTTTCCTGCATATTGACGCTCCATAATCCTTACGACACGCCCATCACGGACTCCGACACACTGAACATCTGCAGCGAACCCGTATGGGGATCCACCGCGCTTTCCAAAACGTTGTGGTTTCTCGACGGGCCCGTGTGCACCGTCTCCGAGAATTTTGCGGCGGAGCTGACCTCCGACCCCCTCCACACCCGCGTATACGCCCCCCATCTCCAGGATTTGTTCCATCGCCGGGGTCTGGTGGGAATCAACAACGGTCTGTTTGAGGAAACGGATTTCCCGGCGGATGCCTTGCAGGCGGCCCGGAACGGGAATTTGGAACCCCTGCTGCGTGAAAAGAGCATGCGCCGGAAGGAAGTCCTGGACGCACTCACGCGGTTCCGTCCCAAGGAAGCTTGGGGAACTTTGGATCTGGAAGGCTTCGAAGGCCCCATTTTTCTGTTTACCGGGAGGGACGATCCCAGGCAGAAAGGGTACGACGTGTCCGCGGCGGCCGTACAGCGACTGGCGCCGGGTGCGGCTCGGTACATTTTCGCCCCCATGCCCGGCGAAGAAGGGTTGGATGGACTGGCCTTTCTGAAAAGACTCGCCGTCGAGCAGAAGCCGGGAGAGGTTCTCGTGTTTCCGTTCCGGATGGAGTCCGGCTTGTACCGGATCCTGCAACGGGGAAGCACTTTCTTGGTGATGTGTTCCCTGTACGAACCGTTCGGAGGGGCCACGGAAGGATATGCCGTCGGGACCCCCGTGATATGTCGGGCCACGGGAGGACTTCTCCAACAGGTGGTTCCCCGTTGGACGGGGTCCCTGAGCGGAGCGGCTCGTAGAGAGGCGGCCCGCTTCCATCCCGGGGCGCACCCCCCTACCGGGTTCCTGTTTCGAGAGCCGGACCTTCCTCTGGAAGACCGGGTTTCCGGATGGCAGGCCGTTGTGGACTGCGGGTATCGCCGAGGGGTTCCCGTGCAGGATCGCGTGGAGCAGCGTTTAGGCATCCGCTTGTTTCAAGGGATGGTCCAGGAAGCGGCCTGGACCTTCCAGGACGCGGCGCGATTTTACAACGAAGAGCGTCTTGAATACGCCCGCATGATCGTAAACGGTTTTCAAATGCTGGATCGATTTTCCTGGGAATCCACCGTCCGCGAGTACCAACGGGTTTTCGATCAGGTGTGCGAGATTTCTTGAGACTTCCCCTCGGAATGCTTCGCCGCATTATTCTTGCATCCCTCAGCTTGTTTTGGTAATCTATCAAGCACGAATCGGTTTGGCCGTCAACGGAACACGGTGTGAATCCGTGGCGGTCCCGCCGCTGTAACCGGTGACAAGGCCCGCGGAACCACTGCCTGGTCCAAGCCAGGTGGGAAGGGCGGGCGGAGGATGAACCGGGAGCCAGAAGACGGACGGCCGAACCGGGGGCGCGCTTATGGTAAAGGCATCCCCTGTCCAATACGGGCAGGGGATTTTTTTGTCAGGCCGCCCGTAATACGGTTTATCAACAGGCTGTTACAGGAGGTATTGTCATGAACGCCGGTATGTCTATGAATCCTTCGAATGCCGCCGCAACGGTTATGCGGGGACGCTTCGCCCGGTTCGACACCAGGGCCCTGGTGGGATCCGTGTTCCTCGGGATCGTGTTCGTCCTGGTCCAGCAGGTCGCCCACCGCATCGACGCCCTCATCAATCCGGCTTCCGTCATCGTGGGCGGAATCACCTGGGCCGCGTTCACGGGCCTGGTGGTATTGCTCTTCCGCCAGCCCGCGGGCTTCATCACCGGAGAAGTGGCCGCCTTCATGGCCCTGGCCACGGGTCTGTCCCCGTTGGCCCCCTTCTTCCTGGCGGCCAACGGGCTAGGGTCCCTGGCCTATTCCCTGGCTTCCTGGAAGCTGACCATGGACCGGTGGAGTCATCACCTGGCCGCCCAGGTATGCGCCAACATCGTGGGAAACGTCTGCGTCGCCGTGGGATTGAGAGTCCTGCTTCATCTGCCGTACGAAGTGATCCTCGTGGCGGCATCCATAACCACCCTGGCAGGCGTCATCGGCGGCTCCCTGCTCACCCGATGGCTGCATGGCCATATCCTCCGATCGGGAGTGCTTTCCTGAATGGGCGCCACTGTCAACCCCGCGGCCAGGAACTCCATGGACCAGGATTGGCGAGTCTTTTTGAGTGAGTACGAGTCCCGGTTTCCCGGAGAGGTCTTTCACGTGGACGACGAGTTGGATCCGAGATATGAGCCCACGGCGGTCATTTTGGAACTGGAGCGCGCCCGGCGTCACCCGGTGGTTCGGTTCCATGGCATCGCAGGTTCCGACTTCCCGGTGATCGCCAATGTGCTGGCCACCCGCGCCCGTCTCGCCCTGGCCTTGGGCGTTTCCGAAGTGGACCTCTCCTCCGTGTTCGCGGAACGCATCAATCGGCGTATACCCCCCATTCGAACGGCGGAGCCCCCTTTTCACGCCAACCGTCTCTCGGGCGCCGAGTTGGATCTCTACCGCCTGCCCATTCTCACCCACTTCCCCATCGACGCGGGGCCCTACATCACGGGGGGCCTGGTAACGGCCCGGGACCCGGTCACCGGAGCGGATACGTTCGGATACCATCGCATGCAGCTCAAAGCCCGCGACCGCCTCGGCATCAGCCTTCATTCCCGCCAGCGCTTGTGGGAGTATCACCGGAGGGCCGAGGAACGAGGCGTCAACCTGGAGGCCGCCGTCGTTTTGGGAGTACATCCCGCCGTGTCCCTGGGTTCCATGGCCCTGGTCCCCTATCACGAAGGCAAATTCGAACGGGTGGGCGGACTGCTGCAGGAACCCCTCTGTCTCGCCCCGTGCTCTTCCATCGACGTGGAAGTTCCGGCATGGGCCGAAGTAGTCATCGAGGGAGAAATCCTGGCCCAGGTCCGGGAACCGGAAGGACCTTTCGCGGAATTCACCAACTACTGCTGTCACCGGAGCACGGAAAACGTATTCGTGCCCAAGGTCGTACATTACCGCGATCACGCCTCGTATCAATGCATCACCCCCGGCTTGTGCGCCGAACATATCACCATCGTGGCGGTTCAACGGGAAGGGGATGTGTTGCGGGCTCTCAGAGCCTCCCTGCCCAATGTGGTCAACGTCCATGCCCCCGTCTCCGCCTGCGGTTTGTTTCACTGTTATATATCCCTGCGGAAAACCGCCGAAGGACAACCGCTTCAAGCCGTTCTGGGCGCACTGGCCGTGGATCACAACCTGAAGCTGGTCATCGTGGTGGACGACGACGTGGATGTGCTGGACGAGACCCAGGTGCTCTGGGCCGTAGCCACCCGGGTCCAGGCGGACCGGGACGTGGTGATCCTGCCGGGCCATCTGGGTATGGGCTGCACCCTGGATCCTTCCTCGGACGACCTGAGCCGGAGCGCCAAGATGGGCATCGACGCCACCCGACCCCTGGCCGGGTTCGCCGACCGGGTCACGGTGCACGAGGAGGCCATGAACAAGGCCCGGGCCTTGATTCAGGCATGGGAACGCAAACGTTGAACGGGAAAGGCCGAATTTATGTCCTCCGAGATCCTGATTCGCGCCCATATCCGCACCCTCCGTGTGAACGGCCGTAAGCAACCCCTTCTTCACTCCGTTCATACGGACCTCCGCGCCGGAGAATTCGTGTTCCTGGATGGCCAGGATCCCTCCCTGAAATCGCTCTTCTGCAACGTCCTGTGCGGGATTGTCCCTCTGTTCGACCCGGCGGAGTTGGACGGTGAGGTGTATTTCGCGGATCGCAATCTGGCGGAACTGCGTTTACCCGAACTGGCGGGCCGGGTGGGACTGGTCCGGGAGGAAGCGGATCACCAACTGGTATGCACTACGGTGGAGGAAGATCTGGCTTTCGGCCCCTGCAATCTCCTTCTGAAACCCACGGAGATCCGGGCGCGCATCCGCTGGGCTCTGGAACTGGTGGGACTTGAAGGATTCGAGGAACGCCAGCCGGAACAGCTCTCAGGAGGTGAATCCCAGCGGATGGCTTTGGCGGCCATGCTGACGCTCCAACCGAGGGTCCTGATCCTGGACCGCTGCATGCATCAGGTGGACCCCCAAGGAAGAGCAACGCTGTATTCCAAGCTGAAGGACTGGTGCCGCCAAACAGGCCGCGCCGTGCTCTTCGTGGACGAGCATGCGCCGGAGCACTTCACGCTTCCGAATCGCCGCATCATTCTGGCCCACGGGACGGTGGCGCATGACGGTCCCCCGATCCGCCGTCCCGTCGGACCTTCCGGCGCCGATTTTCCATCCTATTCGAAACGCGCCGTATCGAGAGGCCCGCTCAAGGAAGCGGGCGCGACCGGTGAACGCCAAGGACGATTCCATCCGGACCCGCCACTTCCGGATAGGGATGACGTACGTCAAACCACGGTCCTCCGCATGAACAACGTGTTCTATCGGTACCCCGGAAGTGTCTTTGGTCTGGAGGACGTATCCCTGGACATCCGATCCGGTGAATGTGTGGCCGTTCAGGGAAGCAACGGCGCCGGAAAAACCACGCTGGTCAAGCTCATCGGCGGCTTTCTCCGGCCGGACGGCGGTAAAATCCAGGTATGCTCCCTGGATACACGCTCTCATTCCCCGGCCCGTTTGGCGCGCCATGTGGGTATCTGCTTCCAGGACCCCGGACTGCGGATTTGCACCACTTCCGTCTGGGAAGAAACAGCCTTCGGGCTTCGGGTACGGAAGGTCCCCCGGCGGGAAATCACGGACCGGGTGGCCCACGTCTTGGACCGTTTCCAGTTGTCCCATCGCTCGAACATGCACCCCCTTCGGCTGACTCCGGGCGAACTGCAGCGGCTGGCTCTCGCCTCGGCGCTCGTGACGGAACCCGAAATTCTGCTCCTGGACGAACCCACTTCCCGCCTGAGCGCCTTGGAAAAATGGGAGGTATTGCGGCTGATCCGGGAAGAGAACCGGAAAGGGGTGACCGTGGTCGTGATCACGCATGATCCGTCCGCGACCGCTCTGTTGTGCCGGCGCCGGGTGATCATCAGCCATGGCCGGATCTTCGAGGATGCCGACATTTCGGAGAGTTGTATTCCCAGCCCCTGCGGGCTGGACCATGGGCCGTCTCCGGAGAAACCATTTTCTCCTGTTTCTCCGGAGGAATTCAGGGGAGAACTGCCGTGAGACTTCTGGCGGATTCGGTTCGGGAGAGCTTCATCCGGCGTTTGGATCCCAGGATCAAGATCCTTTGGGCCCTGGGCAACACCCTGCTCGCAGTCCTGCACCCTGACTGGAAGTTCTTGTGCCTGTTGATCTTCTGCGCCCTGCTCGGCGGTGGAATCGCGGGGATTCGTCCCACTCTGTTTCTGCCCCTGTTCAAGATCACGGGGCTGTTCGGGTTTCAGCTCGTGCTCTTGCAGGCATGGCTCCGCCCGGAAGGTTCCGTGCTGATCCAATGGGGGTCCGTAGCGCTGTACTCGGGAGGACTGGTCACGGGGGTCGAAGGAATCCTGCTGCTGCTGACGTTCACCTTGTTCTGGACCCAGTTCGCCGTGTGGACGCCCGCGGAAGATCTCGGGCTGCTGCTGACACGTCTGGGAATCCCCTGCAAGTATGCCTTGTTGCCTCAATTGGCTCTGAGGTTCCTGCCCATACTCGTGCGGGACCTGAACGCCGTATTCGAAAGTCAGCAATCGAGGGGGCTGGAACTAAGGGGCATTCTAAGGAAAGTTCGCGGACTCGTGTATGCCCTCCCGCCATTACTCTTCCATGCCATCGGCCGGTCTCGAGAAGTGGCTCTTTTCATGGAACTCAAAGGATACACCCGATATCCCCGAAGAACCTCGCTCCGATCCCTGCTGTTTACGGCGAGGGATCGCCGCATCCTGGGTGGTTGTCTTGCGTATTTTACAGTTTTGGCCGCTTGGCTTTGGAGCTGATTGGCTCTCTTATCAGCCCGTCGAAAAACAGTATCTATCGCGGGCAGGCAGGAACTTCCCTCTTCCAGGAGACATGGATTCCGTCCGAATCCGGCGCATCCGTTTTTCCCGGCTCCGCTTTTCCACGGAATGCCCTGTCCGGCCGACACCGGATCCGCAGCGGTTTCAAGCGTCGTCTTTGGGCCAAAGGACCCGTATGGTGGTACCGGAACCAGGAAGAGTGAGAATCTCCAACTCTCCTCCGGAGAGTTCGATGCGTTCGCGCATGCTGCGCAGTCCGACGCTTCTACACGGCTCCTCGCTCGACAACACGGAATCGGGATCGAACCCCCGCCCGTTGTCCTTCACGATCAATTCGATATGGTTTCCTTCAGTTCCTAAAGACAAGTCGACCCGATCCGCTTCGCTGTGCGTCGTCACATTCGTGAGAACTTCCTGCAATACACGATAAATCACGATCCGGAGGCTTTCGTCGATCTCGTTCTCCTCGATGGGGATCCGTTCCCGGATCCGAATATGGGGATGCGCTTTCCGGAACTCGCGAATGATCCAGGAAACGGCCGCAAGGATGCCCACATCGTCCAGAACGGGCGGTCGAAGGTTTCGCACGAGGTTTGCCGTTTCTTCGATGGCCTGATACATCATGCCGCTGAGTTCCCGGAGGGTCCGGGAACTGGAACTTTCATGATCCGCGCGCTCCCGGAGATCATCCACAAGAAGTTTCATGGCCGCCAACGATTGGCATAGCGTTTCGTGCAGGACCAAGGCGATACGCTTGCGCTCGTTCTCCTGTGAATAGAGCAGCTGTGCATATAGCAATCGAAGCGCCCTCTGGGATTTCTTGATCGCTTTCTCGGCCCGGCTTCGCTCCAAGGCATAGCGGATGGTACGTTCAAGCAGTGCGGGATTGACCTCGTTTTTCATCAAATAGTCGGCCGCTCCCGCCCTCATGGCCTCCATATCGAGTTCATAGGTTCCCTGTCCCGTCAGCAATATCACCGGAACCCCGTAGTCGCTTGCCTTCAAATCTCTTAGAAGATCCAGGCCGTTTCGATCGCCCAGATGATAGTCCAGTAGCACCACATCAGGATATCCGCAGCATATCGAGTCCATACCGCCGTTATAGGTACTTTCCCAACGTATATTATAACGAGATGAGTTCACGTAAGAGAGCATATCACGAATCAGCACATAGTCGTCCTCGTCATCATCGATCAGGAGGACCCGTATGCATGAAGAACTTAAGCATAAGTCAGCTCCTGATCCCGTCGAAACACCGGCTGAATATGGCTGCAAAGTCAATTGTCTATATCTCCCTGATGTACGGCCGGTAGTATTACAGTAAATGTGGTACCCATGCCTGGAGTGCTTTTTACCGTTATGGCGCCGGCATGGCGTTCCACGATCTTCCTACAGATGGCGAGCCCGATCCCGGTTCCCTCATAAATGGTATTTCCGTGCACCCGCTGGAATGGGAAAAAGATTCGGTCCAAATCTTTTTCTTCTATTCCGATGCCGTTGTCTTGCACGGAAACCTGGTACCATGTTCCCCGGTGGCGGACGGGTCTGTGGGTTCTCGAGTCCACGTAGCACCCCTGAATTCGTATTAAGGGTTTACGTTCCCCGTGAAACTTGAGGGCATTGGCGATAAGATTCTGAAAGAGCCGGCGCATCTGGTTCGTGTCCGCCTGGATGGTCTCCAGATCCCCGACCTCGACCCGGCCGCCCGTCTGCTCCAGACGGGTCACCAGATCGGACAGGACCTCCTGCACCACGGCGCTCAGGGACACGCTGACAAAGGGTTTCGCCTGGGTCACGACGCGGGAATATTCCAGCAGTCCCCGGATCAGACCTTGCATGCGTTTGGAGGCATTCTGCATGCGCGTCAGGTAATCTCGTGCTTCCTCGTTCAGGTGGTGTGCATATCGGGCATTGAGAAGCTCACCGAAGGAATGGATTTTGCGCAAGGGTTCCTGCAGGTCATGGGACGCCACAAAGGCGAAATCCTCCAGTTCCCGGTTACTCCACTCCAGGCTTGCGCTGTACCGCTTCAGCGCCTCCTCGCCGAGTTTCCGGTCGGTAATGTCGATGCCTATGGCGACCTGGGAGCCGTCGGACAATCGGACGTTGGCCCATGAGGTGTTCACCGCTCTTCCGTCCTTCACCCGGACCACCGTGTCATACCACGCTCCCCCTTGGTTTCCCGGAGTCCCCAAGGCTCCCAGGCAGCGGGTCGGGTGTAATTCCGAAGCGCGTATTTTCAGCATACCCTTCACGTCGGAAAGGGACCAGCCCAGCACCCGCTGCGCCTCGCGATTCACCCACTTGGCGTCTCCTTGCGAGTCATACAGACAAATCATCACGGGAATGTTGTCGATAATACCCTGCAGAAGCTCCTTCTGACGTTCCAGAGCCGTTTCCACTTCGCGGAGTTCCGCCACCGTTCCCACCAGGTCTTCATTAACCTTGGCCAACTCCGACGTGCGTTCCGAAACCCGTGCTTCCAACTCGTCCCGGCTCTTCGAGAGGGACGCCTGGATCGCCTTGAGCGTACTGATGTCCCGCCATGCAATGATTCCACCCGTCGTCGTCCCCTGATGATCCTGAATAGGCCCCGCATTGCACAGGAGGATCAGCCGGCTTCCATCCCTGCCCTCCATCACCCATTCTTCGTCGGTTACGATTTCCCCCTTCAGAACAGCCCGCGCCAGGGGAAGCTCCCCAACCTCCGGCCGGGTGATTCCATCGCATCGAAAGAGCCCGAATCGTTCTGCATGCCTTTCAATGGGCACGTTTTCCAGTTCCTCACTGGAGCACCCCAGGAGCCGACTGCCATACCGGCTGACCCTAAGGGTATCCAAACCCGACCCGCCGGCAATAGTTATGCCTTCCGGAACGTGTTCCATCAACGCCTCCAGGACCCGTCGCCCCTTTTCCGCTTCCTCGGCTCTCCGCTCGGCATCGCCCCTGGCTTCAACATGCCGCAATCCAAGAGAAGCCAGTGTGGCCAGCTGAATCAGCAATGCTTCATCTTCTTCCGTGAATTCCCCCCATTCCTTATGAGAGACCATGATGACGCCGCCGGCTTTGCCGTCACGACCGACGAGGCGAGCTCCCAGAAGTCCTTTGAGGAGCACATGGCCTTCGGGCAATCCCTGCCACGCGGGATGATTCCTCAGTTCCCGGTCCGTAAGGCGGATGGAAGGACTGACGCTGAGAAGGTCCAAATACACGCCTCCCCTCTCGGTTTGGAACCGAGCCGAAGAAGGACAAGGGGGAGCATCCGCGGCCCTTGATGAAGCCCTCACCTGAAATACACCGTCCCGATACCTATGTCCCGAGGTGCCCAGTTTGGCTCCGGTAAGCTCCCGCGCGGCATCCACCACGCGTTGGAGAAGGCCTTCCGCATTGGTCTCCGCCAGAACCTCCGTGGCAAGACGAAACAATGTCCGCGTGCGGGACAGGTGATCCCTATGTGCGTCACGGAGTGAACCCAGGAAACGTCTTTCCGCTTCCCTCCGGACCATTCGATCCAGCACCGGAGGAAGCAAGGTCAGATATTCCTTCGCTTCGTCCTTGATGAGCAGTTCTTCCACGCCGGCCCGTATGAACTCCACTACCCGGTCCGCCGAACCCTGCGGCGCCGTCAAGACACAAGGAACACCTGGAAACTCCTCGCTCCACCTGGACAAAATCCCGGAAGAGGGAATCTCCCCTCTTTCCACATTCATCAGGATCACGGCAGTGGATTCGGCCAGCTCCGGCAGGCTTGCCAGAGCCGTATTCAGATCACTCCATGAGGACGACTTCCAGAGTATACCCGTTCCGGACAGCGCGGAATTCAACGCACACCCGTCCGCCTCGCTCACGCCGACCATGAGCACATGGGCTGAAATCATATCGGAATTCCAGGTCATATCGATGGTTCCAGGCACTCGGAAAGGCGGATTTCACGAAAGAAATTCAACGGAACGGCGCCATGCTTCCGGCTGAGGGATATCCTGCAAGTCATCTTACGCGCACGCATGCCGCAGTGCAAGAAGCGGCCCCCGCATCCGCGGTTGGCAGTCCGTTGATAAACACCATTTCGGGCAGACCGGCGCAAAACGATGAGATGCAAGGTGCGCGAATCCTGAGGAATGAAGCGTACAACCAGTATGCCGCAATAACGAAGGACAAAGCGTCACGCCAAAGACGTAACAGCAGATCGCGTTTTTCAGCAGTCTGATAGGATTGCAGTGGGATGTGCAGTAGCAGCGGTGGCAGGCGAAATGAAAGGAGTTGCTAACCCTCGCCCCGCATCCGGAATCGGAAGCGACCCGCAAGTCGGAGTGGGACAACGACGGCGTAGAACGGAAGCAAGTACATGCCGGCAACCGTGGATTCCATGGCGCCGAAGAATTGGGATGCAAACACGATAATGAGCACGTTGTTGACGTTGGTCATACTCACGATTCCAGCAAGCCGATCCTCGATCGACGCTCTGCAGAAAACCGCCAGCCCCGCCAACAGATGGAGAAACGCCAATGCGAATGCGAGGACGGCGGCCTCCAGCAGGAGTCGCGGGCTTTCGTGGAAGTATGCCGAATAGCGTGAAAAAACCGCCATATTCACGCCGGCCAACAGCGCCAAAGCGAACGGAAACTGGCGCTGCACAATGCCGGCGGCCAGCGACGGCAGAGTCCGGTGAAGAAACTCGCCCAAAAGCATCGGAACCAACATGACCGTGGCGAGCATCCGCACCATGTTCATCCAAGAGATATCCACATGACGGCCGGCCAATACCTTGACCAGAGCGGGCAGCGTAAAGGGGGCCAGCATAGACGTGATAACCACGAGGACAACGACCAACGGAGTGTTTCCTTCCACTACATTGGATATGAAAGGAGCCACGACCCCGGTGGAGACGCCGGATAACAATAGGATTGAGAGCGCATATTCCGGCGCCAGCCAACGGCAAAGAGCGTACGTCGATAACGGCAGAGCACCGAGTTTCAACAGCGAAGCGGATACCAGGAACAGACCCGACCTGTGCATGGTTTTCCATACCGAATGAAGACGAATCGGCAGAAAACTCAAGAACAAGAGGACCATGATAAACGCCGTCAGAGACTCTCCCAAGACCGAACCCACACGGGGAACCAGAATACCCGCACCCATGGTGAAATATAGAGTCACGATAAGAATCACGTCCCGGGTGCGTAGCATCAATACGAACTCCCGCCGGGGAATACGACCCGCTCTCACCGGTTTTCCGCCACTTCTGACCGTGAACCGTCGGGTGTACGGCTCAGTCGGCGGGCTCCTTCGCCCGCTTTATGACAGGCCGTTGGTAAACGGTATTATGGGCGGCCCGGTGCAAAACGATGGGATGCGGGGCAGAGAAATCCTGAGGAATGAGGCGTGCATACAGTACACCGCAAAGACGAAGGATAAAGCCCAATACCGCAAATCCGTTTTCCAACGGCCTGATAAGGAATTCCTCCGACCGCGGGTCATCAGCGGCGAAAATCCCAAAAAAAAACGTCTCCCGCCCCCGTGGGACAGGAGACTCGTTTCGTTTTCCTTTACCCCGGCCGTTGCAGGACACGAACCGCGCATTACCAGCCTGTTCATAAAAACCAATTCGAGCAGACTGGTCAAAAAGGACGAGCTGCACGACGCGCGAACTCTGAGGAATGACTCGTACATACAATATGCGGCCTTGACGAATCATGAAATGCAATGCCGCAAGTCGCGTTTTTCAACGGCCTGTTAAAGTCGCCGACGAATTCTACCGATTTGCGGTGCTCTTGTACTTCGCGTATAAGTCACGCAGCTGTCTCTTCAACATTTTGATATGGTCGCTGTCCTCTTTGGAAGACCAGCGGGGTTCACTAATGGAGTACAACTGATTACTCAGCTCATCAATCACATGCTCAGTAGCCTCACACCATTCATCCGTGCAGATTCCGCTCATTTCCGCGGCTTCTTCGATCTGTTTATCGAGGATCTTCAACGACTTTTCCATGGCTTTGATAAGCTTCCGCCAGGAATCCATCACTTCGCTTTCTATCGACTCTTTGGGCATGGACATGCTTCTCACCCCCTCTCCATGAGCACTCGGACCTCCGTCCATCCTGTTCTGATTATAACCCTCGGGGGTTCGAATGCAAGATGGGATGCTGCGAATCGGCCGCCAACGCCTCTTTGTCTCAACCAGACAACAGGATTTTCTCGGCCTGCCGCTCACCTCCGCTGAGGATGAGCACCCAGCACATACACCTCGTACTCCGTCGGCTGTGTGAGATATCCCTCCAACTTTGTTTCATTCGCCCGCCTGATGGGGTCTTCTTTCCACTTGAACCAGTCGTCCGCACTTTGCCACATGCTTATGATGAGGATTTTCTGGGGATCTTCGTATCCGAAGAGCGTCTCACCCGTAAGATACCCCGTCTGGTTCATGGCCTCGACCCTGATCCTGTTCAGCAGCGCGAATACCTCCATGGCCTTGCCTTCCTGAAAACGTCTCTTGATGAGCACCTTTACAGCCATGATCGCCTCCTTTTCCTGAACGGTTCATGCCGGACATCGTTGCTTCTCACCTAATAGAATAATCCAGCGAACGCGTTGCCGACAATAAATTCCGATACGCCCAGGGCCGTTGACGGACCTGGAACTGCACGGAAACTCTCCGGAAGCTCGGCGCCAAGAACAAAAAGAGGCGCCGCACCCAATGTGCGCCGCCTCCTCTTCTCATTCCGCGTCCCTGGACGAGTCGTTCAATCGATTACACGAAACTCGGCCCGTCGGTTCTTGGCCCATGCCTCTTCGGTATGCGCGGGATCCAGGGGACGTTCTTTCCCGTAGCTCACGAGCTTGATGCGCTCCGGCTGCACACCCAGAGCCACCAGGTATTTGTAGGCCGCTTCGGCTCTTCTCTGACCCAGGGCCAAGTTGTATTCCACACTTCCTCTTTCGTCACAATGCCCTTCAATCAGGACGCCGGCTCCGGGGTTCGCCTCGGTGAGATACGTGGCCTTCCGCATCAGAACTTCCTTGGAGCCCTGAAGCAGTCTGGAAGAGTCAAACAGATAGTAGATCCGCTCCTCTTCAAACTGCCTTCTCAACTCCAATGCATCCTTCTCGGCCCATTCACGCAGGCACTGTTCGCGGACCGCAGCCAGTTTCTTGGCCAGTTCCTCGTCCGTCAGCAGGACTTCACCCGCCGCCACCCTATCGGCGAAGATCTTGTCTTCCCGGGCCAGATCCCCCGTCTCCGGATACACGTGTCCCTTCAAGCGGGGTTTATCCGGCGTCTCGCGCAAGCCTTCTTTGGCACACGACGCCAGGAATCCCAAACTCACTAAAAAAAGGGGCACCAACAGCCAAACCACAAAACGATTTGTCCTCATACCATCCTCCTTTCAGGATACGACTCCCCATTCTCCCGGAATCCAATACCTCCCGTCAGAAGGCTACCATGGACCCGGAACAAGAAAAATACCTTTCAGCGCTGTCTTGCGCGAGAGCTGTGTCCGGGCATCCGCCCCACTCCCACCTCCCCGATCCCGGAATTACGAATGAATACACGATGTTCTACACAGTAACACACGTTGACGCTGTGGAAAGCCGTCAACCCTCTCTGCGAGTTACGTGGATTCTACATGATCATTTCAGCCTTTCCCCGATGTTTCAAGAAAAATCGCCGAAGCACACGCCCCGGCGATCAGATAAGGCCCGTATTTACATAGCTTGAACTCCGGTGACGTACTGCTGTGAAAGTCGCCTCGCCATATTTCTTTTCATCCGGTGTCAGGCTGCAGGTCCCTCGATCCGAACATTCCATCACGGACCATTCCCCGCTTTTCGGCGCAATCCGCCGGCCCCGCAACCGAGACTACATCTGATAGAGTTTGTCGTCGTACAGCTCGATCCAGTTTCGTTTGAGCGCCTTGACGCCGACTTCCGTGTTGTCGACGCCCACAATAAGAATCGTACGTTTACCCGTGGCCAAGACGCAATACAAGTACTTAACCCGCACTCCCGCTTCCTGGAGAGGTTTCAGTACGGCGTTGAGACCTCCCGGATGATGAGGCGTCTCTGCGGCGAGCACTCTTTCCTCCTTCACCGGAAACTCAAAGCTTCGCAGCACGTTGGAAGCCTTATGGGGATCGCTGGCGATGAAGCGGAACACCCCGGCGCCCTCTGCCTCATCCACGCATAAGGCCAACAGGTTCACCCCGTTCTCTCCCAGTAAGGAGCTGATATCCGCCAATTTGGCCGCCAGGTCGGGCATGGTGATCGACAGCTGCATAACCGTACTCATTGTCCGTTTCCTCCGATGAACTCGGCACCCCGCTTCAACGCCTCGACATTATCCTTCAAAACCCGCTCGCTTTTTCCTGCAAACACTTGCGCCACGGCGTCTTTGAGGGTTTCCTGACTTACGGCTTTGGTTTTGCCGGCAACGGCCCCCAGCATGACCATGTTCAGCGCCCGGTCGTTGCCCACTTCATGCGCCAATGTATTGGCGGGTACTCGAACGATTTCGACATCATCCCGGCCCGGAGATTCGCTGATCAGGTCCGAATTCATAAAGATCAGGCCGCCGGAGCGCACCGAACTCTGAAAGCGGGCCAAGGATGGGAAGTTCATAACCACGACGACATCGGGAGATGAAGCAATGGGGGACGCGATTTCCTCAGAAGAAACCACAACAGTGCAGTTGGCTGTACCTCCTCGCACTTCGGCCCCATACGCAGGCAGATAGGTGACATGACGATCCTCCCGCATGGCGGACAATGCCAACACGTATCCCATCATGAGAACACCTTGCCCGCCGAATCCGGCAAATACGGTCTTAAGTAACATCTCGGATCACCTTCAGAGGAAAGATTTTGGTCATTTCCTGGTCCACCCACCGGGCCGACTCCAAGGCGGACATCTTCCAGTTGGTGGGGCAAGGGCTGAGCACTTCCACCATGGAAAAACCCAGGTCATCTATCTGAACCTGAAAGGCTTTGCGAATGGCTTTCTTTGCATGCAGCACGGCCTTGGCATTGCTTACGGAGACCCGTTCGATGTAAGCCGCTCCCTGAGCCACCGCCAGCATCTCGCTTAGATCCACAGGATTCCCGTCCCTCAAGGGAATTCTTCCACCCGGCGAGGTGGTCGTGGCCTGGCCCAGGATCGTGGTGGGGGCCATTTGCCCGCCGGTCATTCCGTACACGGCGTTGTTCACGAAGATGGCCGTAATCCGTTCGCCTCGGTTAGCCACGTGCACGGTTTCCGCGGTGCCTATGGCCGCGATATCTCCGTCGCCCTGATACGTAAACACGATACGGTCCGGCAGAACCCGCTTGATCCCCGTGGCCACCGCGGTGGCGCGGCCGTGAGGCGCTTCCCCCATGTCCACGTCAAAATAATTGTATGCGAGGACCGCACACCCGGCCGGAGGCACCCCGATACAGCGCTCACGAATTTCCAGTTCATCCATGACCTCTGCCACCAATCGATGAATGATGCTGTGACCGCATCCCGGGCAATAGTGAAATACAGCCGTCTTCAACGACTCGGGCCGCTGGAAGATCTTTCTCAAGGGCCGCTCCTCTCCTGTCCATTACGTGCTGTTGGGTTCGATCCGGCGCGCATGCCGTTCACGAACCGTTTCCGGCTCCGGCCGTCCAAAGCTCATCCGGATGTTCACGAATGAGGAATGATATGCACTCCCGATCCCGTCTTCTATATTTCGCGATCCAAGTCGAAGCCGTAGTATCGACTGGAAAGAATATGGGCGATTTCCTCGGGGGTGGATACGTGCCCGCCGGGTCGTCCGTAAAAGAAAACCTCACAACGACCTTCCAGGGTCAGGCGAACATCTTCCAGCATCTGACCGGTGCTCATCTCGAACACCACCAGGTGGCGAACCCGCTGCGCCAACTTATCGAGGCCCTTCGCCGGAAACGGCCACAAAGAAATGGGCCGGAACAACCCCACCTTGAGACCCATGCGGCGAAGACGCTGCACCGCCCCTTTGGCAATACGGGCCGCCGTCCCATAGGCCACCACAACCAGGCGGGCATCCTCGGTGAGATAGGACTCCGAACTCTGCTCGTTCTCCGTGATGGTTTCGTACTTCCGGAACAATTTCCAATTGTGTTCCTCTTCCCGCCTGGGATCCAGCAACAAGGACCGGATGAGCCGGGTAGGCCTTCCCTTGGCTCCATCCAGAACCCAAGGTTTCGCGGGAAGGCTTTTGGGATCTATGGGTTCGGGGAATACCACCGGTTCCATCATTTGTCCGATCATCCCGTCTCCGAGAATAATCACGGGGGTAAGATACCGATCGGCCAAATCAAACGCGTTACGCGTCACATCGGCCATTTCCTGCACCGAAGCGGGCGCCAGAACGATGGTCCGGTAATCCCCATGGCCGCCCCCACGGGTGGCCTGAAAGTAATCCGCCTGGCTGGGAGCGATATTGCCTAATCCAGGGCCTCCGCGCATCATGTTGACCACAACGGCGGGAAGCTCCATGGCGGCCAGGTAAGACAGCCCTTCCTGCTTCAGACTCATGCCGGGACTGGAGGAAGAGGTCATGACACGGGCTCCGGCCATGCTCGCTCCTATGACCATATTGATGGAAGCTAATTCGCTCTCGGCCTGAACGAACGTGGCGTCTTCCATGGAGGCAAATTGCTGGGCCATATATTCCGGCAGTTCGTTCTGAGGAGTGATCGGGTACCCGAAATAATACCGGCATCCCGCCCGAATGGCCGCCTCCCCCACCGTGTGGCTTCCCCTCATGAGCTGCTTTTCAGTCACGATACACCTCGATGGCCAGATCGGGACAGGTGACCGCACACAGGGTACAACCTGTGCATTTCCGTTCCTCCGGCTCGTTGATGTGTTCCTCCAGATAACATGCCGGGAAGTAGCCGGTCCTGTTCAGCTCTTTCGAGATCTCAATGAGCTTCTTGGGACAGGCAACGATGCAGCGTTCGCATCCCTTGCACAATTCCCGATGAATCACGATATGTCCTTTCAAAACACACTCCTCGCATCTGCCGATTCCCCCGACCCCATCCGTATCTCAGTCAGGGATCCCGATCACGTCACCGTAACCGAAAGATTAATTTCGTATCAGACAACCCGTCTCAGTGTCAACGGATAAATCGGGGCGGGAAAGCGGCCCTTCCCGAGCCGCCGGTAGGGGACCCGTGAGACGAAGCACCAGGCCCCGGTTAATGTCCGTTTCGGCCGGGATCCTTCTTCCCCCCTGCCGGAATGACGAGGCGAATCCTTCTCCCATCCGCCCCTGTGTTCGCTGGGAAGGTGAGCCGAGGCCGCCGAACCCATATTTTTGTTGAACCCGCACGCGGAACTTGGATCACGCCGCCGGGATCGGCGGATTCCTGCCCTAACGGATTCCTCCGAGTCCCGCCCCCGGGTCAGGGCTCGTACCCTCCGCGCCTCTCGGAGCCGGGCGTGTACGAGCACAACGGTTCTTCGGAAAGGTAGTCACCGGTTGCCGCATAGGCACGGGCTCGGCAGCCCCCGCATACATTCCGATATTCGCAGATCCCGCACTTTCCCGAATACAGTTCCGGATTTCTCAGATTTCGGAAAAGTTCGGAATTTTTCCAGAGTTCGTGAAATGGAGTTTCACGAATGTTGCCGGCCTTCGTTTCCAAATATCCGCAAGGCTGCACATCGCCCACGTGGGATACAAAACAGAACGATCGGCCCCCCAGACAGCCTCTCGTAACGGCATCCAACCCATGGGTCTCAAAGGTGACCCGCTTGCCTTCACTCTTGGCCCTTTGTCGGAGTATCCGATAATAATGGGGCGCACAGGTGGCCTTGAGGTGGATGGGGACCCGCTCCCGCTGATCGTATAACCAATGGAGTACTTCCTCATACTGCCGAGCATCGATCGAGTGGTCCGCGTACTCCTTGCCGCGGCCCGCGGGTACGAGAAGAAACACATGATGCGCCACCGCTCCCAGACGTAAGGCCAGTTCGAGGATCCGGGGAATCTCTTCCAGATTGTCCTGGGTAATGGTGGTATTGATTTGAAAATCCAGGCCGGCCCGCTTGAGGCATTCGATTCCCCGGAGCGCTCCGTCAAAAGCGCCTTCCACTTGCCGAAACCGGTCATGAGTGGCCGGCGTGGAGCCGTCCAGACTGATACTGACCCGCTTGATTCCGCTCTCCCTTAGCCGAACCGCGGAGTCGTCCGTTACCAGAGTTCCGTTGGGCGCGATGACCATTCGAAGCCCCAAACGCGTTCCATGATCGGCGATGGCGAATATGTCATCCCGAAGCAGGGGCTCGCCTCCCGTCAGAATGACCACGGGTTGCGCCCAGCGGGCCAGATCGTCCAGGAACTCTAATGATTCCCGCGTGGAAAACTCATTCTCGGGAATCTCCCGAACCGCGGAAGCCCTGCAATGGACGCACGCCAGATTGCAGCGCCGCGTAACTTCCCATGCGACCATTCTCAAGGCGTTTTCCGCATGCAACTCTTTCCCTCGGGTGCTGTCCATGCATTATCCCAGAAGCTCGGCGGCTCGTTTGGCGAAATAGGTGATCACGATGTCTGCTCCCGCACGCTTGATGGCCGTAAGCGTTTCCATCATGACGAGATCTCCGTCCACCCAGCCTCGATGCGCCGCGGCCAGAATCATGCTGTATTCGCCGCTCACGTTATAGGCGGCCACAGGAATGTCGAATCTCCGACGAACCCGACGGATGATGTCCAGATAGGCCAGCGCGGGCTTCACCATGACGATGTCCGCTCCTTCCTCGATGTCCAGGGCGACTTCCCTGAGCGCTTCCCGCGCATTGGAGGGGTCCATCTGGTAGGAGCGCCGGTCCCCGAACCGGGGAGCGGATTGGGCGGCTTCGCGGAAGGGCCCGTAGAAGGAAGAAGCGTACTTGGCGGCATAACTCATTACGGCGGTGTGTTCGAAACCGGTGTCGTCCAAAGCCGATCGAATCCGGGAGACCCGGCCGTCCATCATGTCCGAAGGAGCCACCACGTCCGCACCGGCCTGGACATGAGAAACCGCCGTCCGGGCCAACAGTTCCAGCGTCGAGTCATTATCCACTCCACCGCCCGAAACCACTCCGCAATGGCCATGATCCGTATATTCACACAAACATATGTCGGTCATAACACACAAATCCGGACACGCATCCTTGACGGCCCTTACGGCCCGTTGCACGATGCCGTCCACGGCATACGCTCCACTGCCTTGGGCGTCCTTGGATTCGGGAAGTCCGAAAAGCAGTATGGAGGGAATCCCGAGTTCCCAAACGGACCGAGCCTCCTGAACCAGACGGTCTACGGAAAAGTGAAACATGCCCGGCATGGTCTCGATGGGTCTCCGGATATCGCTTCCTGGAACTACAAACAGGGGGTAAACGAAATGATCAGGGCTCACGCGGGTTTCGCGAACGAGCCGGCGTAATGCCGGGGTCCTTCTCAGCCTTCGCATTCGAGTAACGGGAAATGTCATGCCGATCCGATCTCCTCATCCGTCAGGTAACAGGCAGGATCCGGCGCCCACACGTCCCCGTGCACCGCTTCGGCGCGCACTCGGAAATTGCCCGCACAAACATCCAACCACGCGCAGGTCGCACACCGGCCCTTGACATAATCCTTTTTTCGTTTGAGTCGGGCCATCAGCGGGTTCGAAAGATCCATCCAGATATCGCTGAACCGGCGCCCACGGACATTCCCGAAAGATACATGGCGCCAGAACTGGTCTGCATGCACCGCACCGTCCCAGCTCACACAGCCGATGCCTCTTCCCGAATTATTCCCCTCGTTCATCTTGAGGAGAGTAAGCACTTCGTCCGCACGGGGATGGTTTTCGCGGCGCATCCTAAGAACCACGTAGGGTCCGTCCGCGTGATTGTCCACCGTAAGAACTTCTTTGGGAAGACCCCGCTCGTACAAGTCCCGGGTTCGATCCATGATGAGATCCACCACCTTGCGCGTCTGATCGCGACTGAGATCCTCCCGGACCATCTCCGAACCGCGTCCCGCATAGACCAAGTGGTAGAAACAGATCCGGGGGATATCCATCTGCTCGAGAAAATCAAACAGCGGGGACACCTCCTCGTGGTTCATACGATTGATGGTAAATCGCAGCCCCACCTTGATACCGGCTTCCTGGGCGCGGCGGATCCCCGCCACAGCCGCACGGAATGCGCCGGAGCTGCCTCGAAATCGATCATTGGTCGGTTCACGTCCGTCCAGACTGATGCCCACATAGGAAAGTCCCACGCGCTTCAGGGCGCGGGCCTTGTCCTGTGTGATCAACGTACCGTTCGTGGAGACGACGGCTCGCATCCCCTTCTGGACCGCATAATCGGCCAATTCCACCAGATCTTCCCGAAGCAGGGGCTCCCCGCCGGAAAACAGGACCACGGGACACCCGAACCGCGCCAAATCGTCCAGCAGGGTTTTTCCTTCTTCCGTGGTCAGCTCCGCCGCGTGGTCGGCATTGATGGCATGGGCATAACAATGAACGCACCTCAGGTTGCAACGTTGAGTCATGTTCCAGACCACCACGGGCTTCTTGTCTTCCGAAAACTGGAGCATATGAGAGGGCAGGCGAGCGGAATGCCGGCCGTATCTGAGCACGTCCGAAGATTCCACGCTTCCGCAATACAGTTTGGAGATTCCGATCATGACTCCTCCTGACGGCTCCGGGTCATGGATTCACGAATCTCCTGACGGGCGCCCTGCTCGGAGAAATGCTGTTTAATCAGTTCATTCAGGAAGGCTTCCGGCTGAAGGACCGCTTCCCGACTGAGAATGAAATCATTCTTCCCGGTCCTTTCTTTGATTAATCGGAGACCGTATTCGAACTCCCTGGCCAGAGACTCACACACTTCCGTAGCCCCATCCCCCGATTCCAGCGATCGCTTCATGATTTCCAGGACGGCCTCATCCTCGAATTGGACAGAGAGCCCGTACTTCTGAAGAAAGGTTTTCTCGTAGGTCTTGACCTGCAGCCCCATGGTGTAAATCTCGTCCAGAGCTCTGGACATTTCCATACCCAACTGGACGTGAAATTCGTGCACCATGTCCACAATATCCGCCGAGAGATCCAGGCCGTAACGCCTTAGTTCTTCTTCCTTCTTGGCTCTCAAGAGATCCTGGAGCGATTTCCGGTCCGAGCTTACGGCGGCGGCGAAGCGGGCATCCGCTTCCCGGGCGCCGCCTTCCTCGAGAATCCGTTTCAACTCGGCCGCCGGATTTCTAACCAACTCGGGGGTAACCAGAAGTCTGGAAACAGACGTGGACGGAAGCTTCTTCTCAAATGGAATCAACGCCTTCTCAACCACACTCACCAGACCGCGCGCTCCGGTCTTCTCTATCTGCGCCTGTTGGGCAAGTTGCCGCAACGCTTCATCCTCGAAACGGACCTCGATCCCGTAGGACCTGAAGTCCCTCTTCTTACTGGTAATCACGGGATTGTTGGGATTCCGGAGAATCTGGTACAGATCCTCCACGGACAGTTCATCGAACACCGCGACCACGGGAAGCCTTCCGATGAACTCGGATTCGAACCCGTATTTGATAAAATCCTCGGTCTTGATCTCCCTGAGGATTTCCGAGGGGATTTCCTTGCCTTCCACTTCCCCGCCGAATCCGATCCGCGCCTTGCTCGTGCGTTCCCGGATCATCTTGTCAATGCCGGTGAACGCTCCGCTCACGATGAAAAGGATATCGCGTGTATTCACCGTTCGCTTTTCTCGTTTGCCGGTCTTGCGATAGTTCTCAATGGCTTGAATCTGAGAAATGGGGTCGTGGGGCACCTTCAGATCCACTTCGGTCTCTTCCATAAGCTTCAACAGAGCCCGCTGAACGCCGCTTCGGGACACATCCGGGCCTATCAGGCTATGGCTGGAGGCGATCTTGTCAATCTCGTCGATGTATATAATTCCGTATTGGGCCAACTCGATATCATCCGCCGCATCATAGAGCAAGTCACGGACCAGATCCTCCACGTCACCGCCCACATACCCCGTCTCGCTGAACTTGGTGGCGTCTCCCTTCACGAAAGGGACCCCGATTTTCTGAGCGATGAGCTTGATGATATACGTCTTCCCCACTCCCGTGGGTCCTACCAGGATGATGTTGTTCTTGATCTGACCCACAAGTTCCTGGCCGCCCCGCCGTTTCATGTTCCGGCTGAAACGGATCCGGTTGAAATGGGTGCATATCTTGGTGGCAAGTATGGACTTGGCCACATCCTGCCGAACCACGTATTCATCCAGAAAGGATTCGAGTTCCTCGGGTTTCATCCCGAATGCGACGTTGTCCGCCGTCTTCTTGCGTCCCCCGCTTTGAGACCCTTCTCCCGACGTCTCTTCTCTCGGAACCATGACCGGAGAAACGATTTTTATGCGGTCCCCGTACTTCTTGGACAGATAATCACTCAGTTCCTTTTCGAGTTCTTTCTGATCCGGAACCTTGGAATCGGTAACGGCTCCACTCCGTTCATCATGCATAGGCACACATCTTCCCTTCAGTTTTTTTTGCGTGCCTTACTATAGCCACTGAGCGGCAACCATGCAACCGCTCCGACATCCCACGATTTCGCCAAGGCCGTTCCCGCTCATGCCGGAATCTCCGCCCCGTCTACACAGGGCCGCCCCGGCTCCCCTTTCTTGGAAGAAAAAAGTCTATTGTGGTTGATTTGACCATGAATCCCCGTCATAGTAATAGGTTAAGGCATGAAGCGAAATTAGAGAACCCTTCAGTCTCGAGCGCGTACTCATGAGATCTCGATTCCATTGGTTGTTGCGCACCGCCCTTCAATGCGTGATTTTCCTGTATGCTATGGCGCCTGTCGGCACAGTGATGCCGTGGGGCGTATCCGGGGACCTCGCGGAACCCGCCCGAAACTGCCCCGTCTCCGCTCCGGACTCCTTCGAAGATGACCTGACGTATCTTCTCGACATGACGGAAGCGGACAGCGGTTCCTTCGAACCCGCACGAATTGGTAACCTCCTGAGGCTCCTCTTGTCCAAGGAAAGCGGCAATCCAAAACTTTCCCCGGCCGACCGCAACGGTTCCCAAGGCGCCTTCTTCCAAGCACACATCCGAACTCCCCTATCCCGCATCATTGAATACAGTTTCAACACGGATATACCGTGCAACCTGACCCGACCATCCTCCATCCGAGTCTGTGGATGGCATTCCGCATCCGAACTCGCAACGGATTTCGAAAGGCTGCAATCCGGAAAACTCGAAGAGGGAGAATACATCCTGGTGCGAGGAGTGGAATACATGGAAAATACCCCCGACCTGCAGTCGGGCGGATACTACCGGTATGAATTCGACCGTGTCATTATCAGTTTTTTCCATAACGGCCACCCAATACTCATAACCCTCTCCAAGCAGAAAGGGCGATCTCTCCCCGGGAAAAAAGGAGTCGTCCTCAACGACGATGAGTGGAGCTATTTCTATTCCGGGGAACGAGGATTGACGTTGCAGGGATTGGGCTGGGCCACAACCTACGTATACGACTCCTTTTATATATCCCTGTATTCCGAGTTGGACCCCGGTACGCCATTGACTCGCAATATGGTGTTCAGTTGGGTAAAAGGCGGGTGGAGTTCCATCAATGTCATTAACTCGGATCACATTTATGAAGGCCTCCACCGCTCCGTCCTGGCGTTCAAGGAAGTCATGGAATCTCCCCTGCTGCCCGAACTCGGCAAGATTGCTCAGGTGTACTCGGAAGTCCGATCTTTATCGGAGGAATCTTTACGAAAACAGATCGAACCCTTGATAGGGACCCTCAGAGAGGCGTCCCGCAGCCACCCCGTGTTATCCAGGAGAACCTTTGCCGATATCCTCCACAGCCAGTCCTACCTGGACAATCTGTCCAGAGAAGAACTGGAGAGCATGATTATGCTCGAGTACCTCAAACTGCAGTTGGGAAAGGATCCGAAGACTCACGTCGGGAAATGGGGCCATCGGCAAGGTTGATTTCCAGCCGGGATCAACTAATGCTTGAACGCGCGCAGGCCCGTGAAAACCATGGTAGCTCCCGCTTCATTGCACGCTTCGACGACCTCGTAATCCCTGAGAGACCCTCCCGGCTGAACCACAGCTTCAACTCCCTCTCGTAAACCCACGTCCACTCCGTCACGAAAGGGGAAGAAACCGTCCGAAACCATGGTCGACCCCGGCAGACCCGCTTTACGCTCCCGGCTTTCCCCATCGATCTCCGCAAGAACGTCCCTGGATCGGGCTTCCCGCCGGACATCAAGTTCGAGCGTCTTGTAGGGAATTCCGTGCCTTTCGAAACACAGCGCATCCGCGTACTTGGAATAGGCTTTGAATACCGCAATCTCGGCGACACCGACCCGATCCTGTTCTCCGGCGCCTATCCCCACCGTGACTCCGTCTTTCACAAAAAGGACGGAGTTACTGGTGACGCCCTGCTCCACCGCCCATCCGAACAGAATGTCCTCCCATTGTCGGTCCGACGGTTCCCTTAGGATTCGGACTTCCCGACCTTCATGAACCACCGTGGCGGGCTTGAAGTCTTCCTTCTTCAAAATGGTATTCACGGCGGAACGTTGGAGGATCAGCCCTCCATCCATAAGACTCTTGAAATCCAGGAAGCGGGAATCTATATAGGTTTCCAGCCGGTCCATGCGGGGAATCCGCACAATACGAAGATTGGGGCGGCTTTTTAGAAGATCCAGCGCCGGTCCGGAAAACTCCGGCGCCAACACCACTTCAAGATAGTTTCTTGCGACCAGTTCCGCCGTTTCCTTATCCATGATCCGGTTGAACGCGGCGCACCCACCGAATGCCGCAATGCGATCCGCCCTATCGGCAAGAACATACGAATCCGCCAGCGACGCTCCCCAGGCCACCCCGCAGGGATTGTTGTGTTTTACGATGACCGTGCACGGTTTGCGCATCAAGAACTTCAGTATATTCAGGGCATTATCCATATCCGTCAGATTGATCTTTCCGGGGTGTTTTCCGAACTGGAGCATGTCCGTTTCGGATATGGAGCTGACCAGACCGCGGCCCGCCTCGATAAAGCGGCATCCGCCCAATACCAGGTTTCCGTTTACCAGGCGGTACAAGGCCGCTTCCTGACCTGGATTCTCTCCGTACCTGAGTCCCCGTTCCACGATCTCGCCCGTGGATTCGTCATGAATCTTCCAGGTATGTTTCTGATAGACCAACCGCATTTCTCCAAAGTCAACAGCCATCCTTTCCGGGAAGTGATCCTGAACAATGGTGTGATAGGCCTTCTTCAGATCTTCCATCCATCCCTCCGTGAATTATCTATGAGGTTCCTTCTATCAGCCCGTTGATAAACCGTATTGCGGGCGGGCTGGCGCAAAACGATCAGACGCAAGGCGCGCGGATCCTGAGGAATGAGGCGTACACACCCTGCGCCGCAAGGGAATCACGCCAAAGGCGTGACAGCCGATCGCGTATTTCAACAGCCCGCCGCACGCACGGGCCGAGGAATTTTCCCCGATGGAGTTGAACACCATTTCACCAGCCGGTACGCGGGTTCCTGCTCAACAAGCTCAAATGGGAGTACCATCAGGCCGGTGGGAACCACATGAGATACGAGACTCCCTCCCGAAATTCGGCACACGGGAGCACATGGGCCTGAGAAAAAGCCGGCGACGCTCCGGCTCCATGTCTGGACGATTTCCTTGACGCCTTCGCTCGTGAAGTGCGATCAGACTCCCGGCGGCCTGTCTTTTAGCATACAAGCTCCGGTCGGTCCACGTCCAAATCGGCGGCCGCTATGGGCGAGGTCCGTCAACGGCAGGTTCGGTGAAAATCGGGGACATATTGATATCGGCCCTTAAATGGGTTAATCTCCGGCTTCGTGGAATCGAATCGTTCATCCGAAGCATCCGTTGCCCGAATACGGGAGATCAGTGGACACACGTCAGACGGCTTCCATACCGGCGGGGACTGGTGCGCAATGGGCTTCATTTCCTGCCCGCCTCCTCCGATGCCCTGTGGGGTAAACCCGCGCCGTTCGATCACATACCGTTGTCTTCCTCCCTATCCGCCCGTCGTGGATCGGGCTTGCCGACAACCCGGCGCCGGGCATCGGTGTACGCATCCTATCTTGAAGAAGGAATCGCGGCGCCGCAGGATCATGCTTTTACGGGACCCACCGGCCGTTTTCATGAGTCTGCCATGCGGATGCTGAACCGGACCCATTTGCAGAGTACCTTGCCGGAAAAAATGGATCATGCGCGAGACCTGCTGTCGCGCTACGGTTCTTACCTTCGGTCGGACACCCTGTTGCAGGCGCTGCTGGAACAATACCAGGATGCTTTGCAGGCGGGCAGGAAAGCCATGATTGAAACCGGTATGAGCGGCATATGTCATGAATGCGACCGGCTGGAGGGAGGCAGCTGTTGCGGAAGCGGCATCGAAAGGAAGTACGACTCCACGCTGCTCCTGTTGAACCTGCTCCTTGGAGGCGGAATAGACCCACCCCATATGGATCCTCGTTCTTGCCCGTTTGTCGGACCGGAAGGCTGCGTCTTGAAAGCACGACATGTGTTGTGCGTGAACTATCTCTGTTCCCGAATTTCCAAGGGTATGGATCCCATCCGCCTTCATGGGGTGCAGGAGCGATGGGGACGGGAGCTGGACCTTCAGTTTCAAGCCTGCGAACGAATCCTGAGCCGGATTCGAAGCCTTGAAGACCATCTGTTTCCCAGAGCGCTATCCACAGTGGCCGAGTTTTTCGATGGGAACAAAACAGGCGTCTACGGAAACCAGGGAGAATTCAAGTCGACGGATCTGGCGGCCTTGGGACGATGCCTTTCCCTGTTGCACCGGAACGGGATGTTGGATGCGTGCAAAACGGTGTTTCTGGATCTGGGCTGCGGCGACGGCCGCGTGGCGGCGTACATGGCCTACTGGGTCCAAAACGCTTTGGGTATCGAAATCGACGAAGATATGATCATTCGTTTTCAATATCGATATCAACGTGTGCTGGAACTCCTCGACGCCTCCGACCTGCCTGCCCCGCCGGGCGGTATTCACGTGATCCAGGGCGATGCTCTCTCCGAACAGACGTATGCAAGGCTTCAAGAGGAATGCGGACAGGGTTTCCAGGATGTGGATGTATTTTACACCCATTTTACCCTGCACGATCTGTACGCCGACCTCATCGCGAAACGGGCGAAGCCCGGCGCCGTATATTTGGTTTACGGTCTGAACGAAATCCTGCCCGAATATCCCGGGCTCCATCGGGTTTTTCCCGGACGTGCCGTGCACGGAATTCTCGGCGTATATCAAAAGGCGCTCCACGGGGACGGGAGACCGGCGCTGGAGGTTTCAACGCCGGAGACGAGTTGAATCCGAGAACATCCAGGGCTCATCCGGAAGACGCTTTGCCCGACGGGAACCTCGAACCGAATCCGACGGGAGGCACGCGTCGGATCGGGCCACCCAGGAAACCTTTCGCACTCCATGGCATTCCATGGTATTCAAATGCTATTCAAAGGATTCTTTCATGGCGGTATTTACCGGTACGGATACGATTCGTCGCGAATACCCCATTCAACCCGTCGTGGGAGTCGCCGGCGTCGTCTTCAATGATCGGAATGAGGTTCTGCTGATTCGACGCGCACGGGAACCCGCAAAAGGCGTATGGTCCCTTCCCGGCGGAGTCTTAGAACTGGG
The DNA here is from genome assembly GCA_964597345.1 of uncultured Thermodesulfobacteriota bacterium. Classification (GTDB taxonomy): domain Bacteria; phylum Desulfobacterota; class Desulfarculia; order JACQYL01; family JACQYL01; genus CAZQXK01. The sequence goes on from CAZQXK010000009.1 coordinate 28,303, forward strand.
CGAATTCCTCGAGGATGCGGTGATCCGGGAAATTCTCGAGGAAACAGGGATCCCGGCCGAACCCATCCAACTGATTACCGTGGTGGAACGCGTCCTGCATGACGAATCGCAACGGGTGCGCTACCATTACGTAATTGCGGAATACCTGTGCCGTGCCCCCGGCTCCGATCCTCAAGCGTCCGACGACGTCGACCGGGCCGTTTGGGTTTCCATGGATGAAATCGATCGTTATGCTTTACCGGAGCTGACGATGCGGATCATCGGTTCGGGATGGCAAGCCTTTCGGACGCAGCCGGATCCCCGAGCGACATGACCGGCCCGACATCGTATACACGGCAGGTTCGGATTATCTCTGAGAATGAACTCCGACAATGAATTGACAGAGTGAACGGCAGGATCTAATATAACTGCTATGCGGGCTGTCCGTCGGCACGTAAGTGTGCTGTCAGAAGCCGAAAACGATAAGGAAGGAGGTTGATCCGCACTATTGGAAGACGAACCTGGCCCTTCGTGGATACAACGCATTCTCAAACCCTTCACGAAACGGCGACAAAACAGCGTTTCAGAGATCGAGAAGGATCTGCATGACCTCATCGACGAAGGCGAAGAACGGGGTATTCTTTCGCTTGACGAAGGGGACATGATCCACGGAATTTTGGAACTGGGTGATACGTTCGCCCGGGAAATCATGGTTCCGCGCATTGAAATCGTAGGCATACGTGAGAACGCCACACTTCAGGAAATTATCGAACTTACCGCCCGCTACGGCTATTCACGCTACCCGGTATTCAGGGAAAACCTGGATCACATCGAGGGTGTTCTCCATGTGAAAGACATATTAAAGTACTGGGGACACGACATCGGCGACCGGATTGTCCATGAAGTCCGAAGGCCCGCATTCTTTGTGGCCGGAAATAAACCGGTCAACGAATTGCTTCGCATCATGCGGGACGAGCATGTGCACCTGGCGGTGGTCACGGATGAGTACGGCGGGACCGCCGGCCTGCTTACCATCGAGGACATCATCGAGGAAATCGTGGGAGAGATCCACGACGAGCACGATCATGCCGTCCAACTCATTTCCATCCTGGATGAAAATACCTACATAGTGGATGCCCGGACGGACATCGAGGATCTTGAGGAATCTTTAGGCGTCACACTGCCGGAAGGCGACTACGGTTCGGTAGGCGGGTTCATCATCCATCTACTGGGCAAGATGCCCAAGCCTTCTGAGGAAGTCCGGTATAAGGACCTCACGTTCACCATCCAATCCGCGGATCCCAGGCGCATCGAACGGGTCAAAGTGGCCCGTCAACTCCCCTCACATACTTCCTGATCCTTATGTGGCCGTTTGCTCTCTCCATGGTGTCCGGCTTGGCCTGGACCTTGTGCTTCCCGGATTTCGAGTGGGTTGTCCTGGCATTCGCAGCCTTGATTCCCTTATTGTCCGCCATTGAAACGGCAGGAGTGAAACGAGCCTTTCTTTTGGGTTTGATCGCCGGTCTCACCCATTATCTGACTCTGGTCTATTGGATTTATTATGTAATCAGTTATTATGGGGGTTTGCCTCCTTATCTTTCCATTGCCATTCTATTGCTGTTGGCCGTATATCTGTCCTTGTATCCGGCCTGCTTTGCTGCGCTGGTCCGTTGGGGGAGTGAAAAGGGAATCCCTCTGTTTCCCATGGTCCCTCTGTTGTGGACGGCGCTCGAGTGGATTCGGGGAGCTTTTCTGACCGGGTTTCCATGGGAACTCCTGGGGTATTCTCTTTACCGGCGACTCCCCTTCATTCAGATTGCGGACATTCTGGGCGTGTACGGAGTCACCTTTGCCCTGGTCTCTGCCAACGTGGCGCTCTATGTCCTCATTCGGCGCCGAACCCCGTGGAGAAACCGTCTGTTGTCCCGTGAGGTACTGGCCGGCATACTCCTGCTGGGATCGTTCCTGGCCTACGGCCACCTGCGGCTGAATCAAATGGATAGCCTTACCCGGCAAGCCCCCACGGTTTCGGTGGGTTTGGCGCAAGGCAACATCAGGCAGGACTTGAAGTGGATGGACGAATACAGGATCCAGACCCTGGAGATTTACAGCCGGTTGACCTCGGAAGCGGCGCGCGAGGGGGCCGAATTGGTGGTTTGGCCCGAAACGGCGGCCCCGTTCTACTTTGAACGTGAAGCGAGACTCTCCCAGTACCTTCGAGACCTCGCACGGGAGAAAGGCATCCACCTCCTCTTCGGAAGTCCTGCATACGTTCACGGACCGGGAGGCGTCAACCTATACAACAGAGCGTTTCTTCTGGATCCCCATGGAAATACCGTGGGCTTTTATGATAAGAGTCACTTGGTCCCTTACGGCGAGTATGTCCCTTTAAAGACATGGTTTTCGTTCTTGGGGAAGATCGTGGCGGAGGTGGGGGACTTCGTATCCGGCAAGACCGGACAGCTGCTTCATTACGACGGTGTTTCCCTGGGACCCCTGATTTGTTTCGAATCCATCTTCCCGTACCTTTCTCGAGAGTCCCAGAGGAAGGGGGCGAAACTGTTGGTGAACATCACCAATGACGCCTGGTTTGGCAAAACGAGCGCCCCTTACCAGCATTTTTCCATGTTGGTTTTTCGTTCCGTGGAAACCCGAAGATTTTCGGTTCGAGCCGCCAACACGGGGATTTCCGGAGTCATAAGCGCCACGGGGGAAATTCTGGAAGAAACGCCCATATTCGAAGAAACCGTTCTTACGAGCGAAGTGTCGCTGTTGGATGTGTCCACCCTATATTCACGGTATGGGGATAGTTTTGCGTACCTATGCCTGGCAGGCGCCCTGGCGATATTCGTCCGGGCGTCCCGAAGAAAGCCGAGAGACAGGAGGAATGAACATGTATTCTGAAGCAAAAACCCGATTGATCGAAATTGAACGCAGACTGGAACAGCTCCGGGGTCGTCTTTGAAATAGACATCACGCGCAGGAAGCTCCAACGAATCGAATCCATCATGGCGCGTAGGAGTTTCTGGTCCAATCAAGAACGCGCACGAAAAATCGTGAAGAAGCGCGCCGCCCTGCTGCCCAAGGTGGAACATTTCTCCACGGCGCTGGCGGATCTGGAAGACAGTCAGGTTCTGCTCGAGCTGGCGGAGGAAGAAAGCGATCAGGGTACCCTCCACGAGGTTAATACCCGGTTGAACCAACTGGAGACGAAGCTCGGCCAGTTGGAGATCGAACGCATGCTGGGAGGTCCCGATGATCACCGGAACGCCATCGTACACATAAACGCGGGGGCCGGCGGAACGGAAGCCCAGGACTGGGCCCAGATGCTTCTGCGGATGTACCTGCGCTGGGCGGAGAACCGCGGATTTGAAACGGAAATGCTCGATTTCCTGGAGGGAGAAGAGGCCGGCGTCAAGAGCGCCACGTTTCTGTTCAAGGGAGAACACGCCTATGGTTTCATGAAAGCGGAAGTAGGTATTCACCGGCTGGTGCGTATTTCACCTTTCGACGCTGGCGGCCGCCGTCATACCTCCTTCGCCTCCGTCTTCGTTTATCCGGAGGTGGATGATGAAATCGTCATCGATGTTCGGGAAGAGGATCTCCGCATAGATACGTACCGGGCCAGTGGATGCGGCGGCCAGCATGTGAACAAGACTTCTTCGGCGGTCAGGATCACCCACCTGCCCACAGGCATCGTGGTCACCTGCCAGAACGAGAAATCGCAGCATCGCAATCGTGAAACGGCGATGAAGGTGCTCAAGGCCCGCCTGTACGAACTGGAAGCCCGGAAATTATCCGAAGAACGGGAAAAGCTCCACAAGGACAAGAAGGAAATCGCTTGGGGAAGCCAGATACGCTCGTACATTCTGCAGCCTTATCATTTGGTGAAGGATCACAGGACGGATTATGAACGAGGAAACGTGGACGCCGTGCTGAACGGAGACCTGGACGATTTCATACACGCCTATCTTCTGAGCCGGTAACTCTCGACGGTTCCCGCTGCCCGGCCGGGCGTCTCTTCCGGCCTTGCCGGACGGCGGTCCTCTTCGATCTGCGGGACACATGCGGCATTTCGTGCCGGGATCATCGGATCCGGCCCGCAAGCGTGGGCGGACGCGCTCCTCCCGGGACCGATGCTTCAGGAAGAGCAAACCAGGCTACTTTCATGGGGGCTGCGTGCCTATGAGGACTATCCTGTCGATTCTGTTGACGTTCGTCTTCCTGGGATCTTCTCCGGCATGGCCCCAAACGGATGAGGAACGGGCCCGTCTCGTGGGACTGGAAGTTTCGGCAAGGTTGACGGATACACTTAAGGCGGCGTTACAGGAAGCTCTCCAGTCCGGGGGACCCGCAGCGGCCCTGATGGTGTGTTCGCTAAAGGCCCAGGAACTGACTCGGTGGATGGAAGCGGACTTGCGGATACCGGGCTTGGCCGTTAAACGGACCAGCCTGAAGATCCGCAATCCCCGAAATGCTCCCGACATGCTGGAAGAGGCCATCCTGCAAGCTTATGACCACCCGCGGGAGCCGGGCGAAGCGACGGATGTTCGCGTGGTATTGGACGGCGAGGTATTCCGCGTCTTCACGCCCATATACACCCAACCTCTGTGTATGCTTTGTCACGGGCCGAAAGAATATCTATCCCAGCCCGTCAGGCAGGCTCTGGCCGAACGCTACCCGACGGACCGGGCGACGGGCTACTGGGCGGGCGAATTGCGAGGCATGATCAGTATTTCGATCCCGAAAATACTATGCGGAACGCCCTCCGAGAACCCGTAACCGGCTCTTGAACACTTCTGAGGAATGCCTATCTGCGGAGGTGTACGACAAATTCTTGATATGACTATCCGCGGAACCACTCTTGCCAACAATACGGCCCTGTGTTATTCTTGCACCATGAGAAACCATACTACATACAAGATTGGGCGTTGGATCTGCACGGCGTTCCTCGTAGCGGGATTGTGGGCCGGGTCCTGGGTATCAGCCGCGGAGATCATGGAGCGGCTGGATTTCAGTCTGTTGAACCTTGAGGGTGAAAAGGTCACGCTTTCCGAACAGGTCGGAAAACCCATAGCCCTCGTTTTCTGGGCGACCTACTGTCCGACGTGCAGGGAAGAAATCCCTGATATGAGACGGTTTTACGAAAAGTATAAGAACACGGAACTGGTGTTTTTGAGTGTGGCCATCGACAGGAAAACCGCCGAAGAGGTCAAGGAGTTCACCCGGCGCTTCAGTATATCGTACCCTGTGCTTCTGGGAGATTCCTCGGTGGCCCGCAAATGGGGAGTGAAGGCCATTCCCGCCGCATTCATCATCGATCGGACGGGCAATGTAATTCACCGGTTTACGGGGCTCCACGTGACGGTGGACTTAGACAGACGCCTTAAGAACATTCTGGCTCCGTGATGGTATTCATTGGCGGACCTTGGGGAAACCCGGTGTCCCGCTAACCTGAGTGAAAAAGAAACGAATGTGGCGGTTGAGGGCGTAGCAGGCTGTTGAAAAACGCCATCTGCTTTCACGCCTTTGGCGTGACGCTTCATCCTCAGTCATTGCGGCGTAGGGGTTGTACGCCTCTTTCCTCAGGATTCGCGCGCCTTGCATCTCATCATTTTTGAACAGCCTGCCCGAAATGCTGTTTTTCAACGGGCTGGTAGACGGCGGAAAGCACGGGATCAGATGTTCTTACGCCAGCGGGGATGTCTTATGGCGAGTTTCTTGATCTTGTAGTTCAATACACGCCGGCTGATTCCCAGTTCTTTCGCCGCATCCTTCTGAATCCAGAGATTCTTTTCCAGGGCATCCACAATAAGATGACGTTCGTTTTCGCTGAGGGAGAACACTCTCTTGCCGGAACGGATGCTTTCTTCAGGATTGGATTCCACGTCCGCACGCACCGGAGCCGGAGCGGTTCCCAGTGCAATGTTCTGAACATCAAGCACCGGACTGTCCGTCAGGAGAACAGCCCGCTCTAAGATGTTCGAAAGTTGCCGGATGTTGCCCGGCCATTTGTGGCCTCGCAAGGCATTAAGAGCCGCATCACTGAAACCTTGGGTTTTCTTTTTCAAATTCCTGCAATGCCGGTCCAGAAAATAATAGGCCAGAGGCTCGATATCCTCGATGCGCTCTCGCAGGGCGGGAAGATGTATGTTCAGCACGTTGACCCGGTAGTATAAATCCTCCCGAAAGCGACCTTTCTCGATTTCCTCCACCAACGACTTGTTCGTGGCCGCAATGATTCGAACATCGATTTTGATCGTCTTGTTTCCTCCCAGACGTTCGAACTCCCGATCTTCCAGAACACGGAGCAGCTTGGCCTGAAGTTTGGGGCTGATTTCCGCGATCTCGTCCAGAAATACGGTACCGCCGTTGGCCTGCTCGAATCGACCGACACGCCGCTTGGTGGCTCCGGTGAAAGCGCCCTGTTCATGGCCGAAAAACTCGCTGTCCAGAAGCGTATCCGGCATGTTGGCGCAGTTGATCTTTATGAACGGGCGCCTGGCTCTTTGACTGTTGAAGTGGATGGTCCCAGCCAGAAAGCTCTTTCCCGTTCCCGTTTCTCCGGTCATCAGCACCGTGGAATCCGTCTGAGCCACTCTCAAGATGAGTTTGATCACCTGCTGCATGGCCGGACTCACCGCGATAATGCGGTTTACATCGTATATGACGTCTTGACCGCGGCGGAGGTAATCGATCTCGTACCGTAAGGCGCGGGTCTCCAGGGCCTGCTCGACCGTGGAACGGATTTTCTCGGCGGAAAAAGGCTTGACCACGTAGTCGAAGGCCCCCTTTCGCATGGCCTCGACTACATCCCGGGTTTCCATACCATCGCTGATCATGATCACCACGGTCTCAGGCGAACGTTTGGCAATATCATCCAGGAGTCGGTGACCATTGGAATCGGCGGCCCGACGGTCCACGATGGCCACGTCGTACATCTTTCGTTCAAGAAGCTCCAGACTTCCGGGTCCCTCTTCCCAGATCTCCACGCTATGATCCGCAGAAAGGATTTCCTGGAGCAGTTGCCGCCACGTTTCGTTTCGGTCTGCGATCAATACTTGGGCCATACGCATCGCTCCCCCGAACCAGGAAGTACACTATTGTTACTATTATTACCATAACCTGAGCCGGATGCAAATCTTTTCGCACGCACTACAAAAGTCTCTTTTTCATCTCCCGAGACACGTGTTTATGCCCACGGATTCGGCGTCTTCAATTTCTCGAGTAGTTTTAAGAAACCCGGATCAGGGATTTCCAAAGGGCTTTACATCCGACAGGGGGTCTGCTACCCATGGCGGCAAGCACAAACGCGGGTACTGCGGGACCAAAGCGGCACGACCTTATGGCGACGTGCACTGCTGAAAAGAATCGGGGGCTTGCGGACGCCTGTTCAACATCGGGGACGGGGATATGATTTTAAAAGGGATGACGGTAGGGCCCATACAGGCCAATTGTTACATTCTCGGATGCGCGAAAACCCGTAAAGGAGCTGTGATCGATCCGGGGGATGAGACCGATCGCGTCCTTAAAGAGATCGCGGCAGAGCAGTTGGAACTGGAGTATATCATCAACACACACGGCCACTTCGATCACTGTGGAGGAAATTTCACATTGAAACACGCCTCGGGATGCCGTTTGGCGGCGCACAGGTTGGACGTGAACATGCTCGAAAACCTTTCGCGCACCGCCTCCGCATGGGGATTACATGCCAAGGATTCCCCGCCCCCGGATCTGCTCGTGGAAGATGGGGACACGATCCAACTGGGGGAAATCCAATTGCACGTATTGCATACTCCCGGTCATTCTCCCGGAAGCATCTCCTTGTACACGGATGCCGTGGCGTTTACGGGGGATTTGATTTTCTCAGGATCCATAGGTCGAACCGACTTCCCGGGAGGAGACTACGACACACTCATTGAATCGGTTCGAAAGAAGATTTTTCCCCTCGGCGACCACGTCAAGATTCTGTCCGGACATGGACCGGTCACCACCGTGGGGAACGAACGGCGCACCAATCCCTTTTTCCGGGGTTGACCACGAACCGTCGAAAAAGAGGAGTGAGGAGAAATCTTGGCCGTGCACCTTCCTTCGAACCCCGCAACCCGGAGGGGCGTCGATCGGAAGTTGAAGACCAGATAAGCCCGCGACACAAACCGCATTGTTTACCGCTGCTTCCTTCCGGACCTGACGGGGTTCACAACCGTTTGTTGCGCAGGATCCGGCCCCGTCCCGAATCGGAAGCCCACCCAAAGTGAACGGCACGATCCTCGGGAAAGGAATTCGACCCCGCTAAGCGGATTTCGGGTTCAGGGCACCGCTAGCTCCCCGCCTAGCACGACCAAGACACTATTGGTTAGACCCCGCCCGGATTCTCGCCGTCCCGTTCCATGATCACGATCGCGGGAACTACGGCAGGAAACGAACCCCGGATGAAGTCCTAATTTTTTTAATAATGAAAACAATATGTTCTATACAAGCCGGGGCCGTACTTGTCAAGCGGTTTTTCACCCCAACCCAAAAAGATCCTCATTCGGCATCACCACGGCAAAAGAGAGTTGATTTCTTTCCATTTCTAATGTATCAGACAAACATCCTGGAAATTGGAAACTTATGACGTTCACTCTCTCCATACCTATCCTTCCCGAAGTGTATTCAGGCGTCTCTTCCCTACCCTTCCCGTAGCGATTGCCTTTGGGTTCAGGGCGCATGCCTTGGCGTAACAGCACAGCGAGGAGGAAACACGTTCCACATCATGAATACTCATCCAACTCCGAATCAACCCCCTTTTATCCGGCTCATACTCAAACACGTTTTGGAGATTCCCCCGTACGTACCGGGAAAGCCCATTGAAGAAGTGGAACGGGAATTCGGAATCAAAAACGCTGTAAAACTGGCCTCCAACGAAAATCCCCTGGGGCCGTCCCCGAAGGCTCTAGAGGCCGTGCGGAAGGCCATGGACGGACTTCATCGGTATCCCGACGGTTCGGGAATCCGTGTGCGCGAAGCTCTTGCCCGTCGCTGGAACGTTGATCCCGATAACGTCATTCTGGGCAACGGGTCCGATGAGATCATCGAGTTGACCATGCGGATCTTCATGAAGCCCGGAGGTCATCTGATTTCGCCCAAGCCTTCCTTCCTGATGTACGAGATCGCGGGTCGGGCCTTGGGCTGTGAAGTCACCCAGGTGCCTTTGCGCGACTTCACCATGGATCTCGAAGCCATGATCGATGCGATTCGCGACGAGACCAGGCTCCTGATTCTTTGTCAGCCGAACAATCCTACAGGGACTTCCGCCCGCCGAAAGGATTTCGAGCGATTCCTGGAACGGGCGCCCCGACACGTTCCGGTTTTGCTTGACGAAGCCTATGGGGATTTCATCCGGGATCCCGAAGCTTTTCACGGACGGGATTATTTGGATGATACACCCCAACTGATCATTCTTCGCACCTTCTCCAAAGCATACGGTCTGGCGGGAATCCGTATCGGATACGGTCTGGCTCACCGGGATTTGGTGGCGTGTCTAAATCGCGTTCGTCCCCCTTTCAACACGAACAGTCTTGCGCAAGCGGCGGCCCTGGCGGCCCTCGATGACGATGATTTCCTTCAGGAAACTCTGGAACTCACCTGGAGAGGACTGGATTTTCTGGGTGAGTCCATGGATCGGTTGGGGTTTTCCTGGATCCCTTCCCAGACCAATTTCATGCTCATTCAGGTGGGAAACGGGAGATCGGCCTATGAGCATCTCCTGCGGAAAGGCATCATCGTTCGCCCCATGGATGGATACGGTCTCCCCGACTACATACGGGTGAATACGGGTCGCCCGGAAGAAAACCTTCGATTTGTAGAAGGATTGAAACAAACCGTTCAAGAGGGGATCGTGTCGCCACTCCGGGAGCCGTGTCTTGTCGGCTCAAGCCGGGGGGGGTAAGCGTGGCTTCGCGTACGCCTCTCGTCCATTGGGTTGTTACTATCGATGGTCCTTCAGGGTCGGGGAAGAGCACATTGGCCCAACGTCTATCCCAAGTCCTGGGTGTTCAGGTTTTGGACTCCGGAGCCATGTATCGGGCCTTTGCTCTGATCGCCCTGGAAGCAGGCTGCGCCGCGGAAGAGGCGGGGATCCGTCGTCTCCTGGAATCCTTCCAGGTCCGCTTCGCTCCCGGCAAGGACGGCGGCGGGCGGATTTATGTGCATGACCGGGAGGTTTCCCATCTGATCCGTGCACCCCGGGTGACCATGACTTCCTCAGACCTGAGCCAGCGGCGCGACGTACGGGAATTCATGACGGAGCGGCAACGCGCACTGGCGCAAAGCGCTCCCATGGTGGCCGAAGGTCGCGATATGGGGACCGTGGTATTCCCGGATGCCCCGGTCAAATTCTTCCTTTCGGCCGAACCGGAGATTCGTGCATTGCGCAGGTATCTCCAACTTAGGGAAGCGGGACATCAAGTCACTGAGGAAGCTGTCCGGGACGATCTCCTGAAGCGGGACCTACAGGATCGAGAGCGCGACGAAGCCCCCCTCAAGCCCGCGGCGGATGCAACGTGGATCGATTCCAGCTTCTTGAGCACCGATCAGGTGCTGTCGGAAATGCTCCGGGTTGTCAAGCAGACAATCCCTTAACTCAAACTTTGACTTTTTCCGATTTATCGAATATCGTATACACCTCACCTTCAGGAGCTACCCGGAAGGTGACCAAAATAGAGGGGGTTACTGGGCATGGAGGAACAAACGGTAAACATGAGCACTCAATCCGAAGATCCCAACGCCGGGGGCAACGTACGGGGAGAAACGCAGGCGGAACTAACTGTCGCGGAGCCTGGTCAAACGCACGCGCAAGCCGCGGACGGCAAAGAACAAGCGGGCGATGGTCATGACTCCAAGGAGGCTTCGACCGCGGACATGGAAGGACCTTCCAAAGGTGTGGATGATCCACTCATGGAGAACATGAGTATGCAGCAACTGTACGAAGAAAGTCTGCGATCCCTCCAGGAGGGAGAAGTGATCAACGGCACCATCATTCAGGTCACCAAGGATTTTGTGCTGGTGGACGTGGGATACAAGTCGGAAGGCCAGATCCCCATCCAAGAGTTCGTGAATGAAGAAGGGGTGGTGACAGCCAGCGTCGGAGATCAGATCGACGTACTCCTGGAAAGCAGGGAAGACGAAGACGGGGAAATCCGCCTTTCCAAGGAGAAGGCCGCCAAGATCAAAGTGTGGGACGAAATTCGGCGCGCCTATAATGATGGTGAGGTTATCCGGGGCCTGATCTCCGCCCGGGTTAAGGGCGGCTATACAGTGGACATCGGGGTCCCCGCTTTCCTCCCTGGGTCGCAAGTGGATCTGCGGCCTGTCAAGGACATGGACGCTTTGGTCGGTAAGACCCTGGATTTCAAGATCCTGAAATACAACAAGCGCCGGAGCAATGTAGTCATTTCCAGGAGGGTGATCCTGGAAGAAGCGCGTCTCTCCGCCCGTTCCGAAACCCTCGAGAAGATCCGGAGTCACGAAACAATCAAGGGCGTGGTAAAGAACATCACCGACTACGGCGCCTTCATCGATTTGGGAGGTTTGGACGGACTACTCCACATCACGGACATGTCTTGGGGACGTGTGAAACATCCTTCCGAACTCGTTCGAATCGGTGACGAAATCACGGTCAAAGTGCTGAACTTCGACCCGGAGACCGAACGGGTATCCCTGGGACTCAAGCAACTGAAATCGGATCCTTGGACCGAGGCCTCGGAGAGGTATCCGGCGGGAACCCGTGTCAGAGGGCACGTGGTAAGCCTTACGGATTACGGCGCCTTTGTGGAAGTGGAGGAAGGCATCGAGGGTCTGATCCATTTGTCCGAGATGTCCTGGACCAAGAAAATCCGCCATCCTTCTATGGTGCTCAGCGTAGGGGATGAAGTGGAGGCCATGGTTTTGGACATCGATCCTCCCAGGAAACGGATCTCGCTGGGACTCAAGCAGGTGGAGCCCAACCCGTGGGAAGTCATCGGGGAAAAGTATCCGGTGGGTACCATCATTGAAGGCAAGATCAAGAACATCACGGACTTCGGAGTATTTATCGGAATCGACGAGGGCATCGACGGGCTGGTGCATATTTCGGATCTCTCCTGGACAAAACGGGTCAAGCACCCCTCCGAGATATTCAAGAAGGGCCAGGAAGTTCAGGCCAAGGTGCTTAAGATCGATCAGGAAAATGAACGGTTTTCGCTGAGTATCAAGCACGTGACGCCGGATCCTTGGGAAGAGGTGCCCAGAAAGTACAAGATCGGCAGCAGGATCACGGGCGCCATCACAAACGTTACGGATTTCGGCGTATTCGTGGAGGTGGAGGAAGGGATCGAAGGGCTTATCCATGTGTCCGAAATCAGCAGCGAAAAGATCAAGACCCCGGTGGGGCACTTTAACACCGGAGACGCCATTACCTCCAAAGTCATCAACGTGAATCGGAAGGAACGAAAACTAGGTCTTTCCCTGAGGCGTCTCGAAGAAGACAGTGAAAAGGCAACCATTCGGGACTATTTGAGCAGCTCGTCCACCTCTTTCCCCAACCTCGGTGACCTCTTGAAGGAAAACAACCAACTTCTCCAGAGGGAGTCCGACTCGGAAGACGAGGAGTAAAGGCCCGATACTCCGGAAGCCCGGCAAGGGAAGTCTCCCTCATGGAAGACTGCACGGTGATTCCGGTCTCAAATCCGAATCCCGGGGAGTTCCTGGAAGCGGAAAATAACCGCTGGAAAGGAATCCCCGGGCATCGTTTCCGGGATTTGTCATGAAAAAGCATCCGGTCCTGTTTTCCTTTCTCATGATTCTACTCATTGTAGGAGCGCTTTCCGCCGCCGTTATCGGATGGATCGCGTGGTCCCGGGGAAGCTTGATGATTTCTCTAAAGGACCAGGTGGCCCTCTTGGAAATCAAGGGAATGATTTCCGAGGGCAAATCGGTTACGGACCTGGTGGCCCGATATGGGGAGGACACCAACATCAAGGCCATCATCCTTGAAATCGATTCCCCCGGCGGAGGCGTGGCGCCGTCTCAGGAGATTTTCACGGAGGTTACACGGGCCCGTGAGCAGAAGCCGGTGGTGGCGTATCTGGGTAATGTGGCCGCTTCGGGGGGATATTATGTGGCCGCAGGCGCCGATAAGATCGTGGCCAGTCCGGGCACCATTACGGGCAGCATCGGCGTGTTGTTCCAATTGTCCAACTTCGAAGAGCTTCTCCGGAAGATCGGGGTGGATTTCTCGACCTTGAAGGCAGGCAAGTTCAAAGACGTCGGGTCTCCATACCGGGCCATGTCCCAGGAGGAGCGGGAACTCATGGAAAATGTGCTCCTGAACGTCCATGAACAATTTATCCAGGACGTGGCCCGGGGGAGAGGCATTTCCCTGGACCAGGTTCGATCCGTCGCGGACGGCCGTATCATGACGGGGCTCCAGGCCGCGGACGCCGGTCTGGTGGACGAGTTAGGCAACTTCCAGGATGCTTTGAGGATTACCAAGGATCTGGCGGGCATCCGAGGGGAAATTTCCATCGTCAGACCGGTACGCAAGAGGCAATCTTTATTGAGTTTTCTGATGGATGAACTGCTGGACGCTTTTGTACGGCGGCTGAATGCCTATACTCCGCAGTTGACGGCGTTCTTTCGCATATGAACCTCCGCTGTCGGGAAGCTGCCGGTCCTCAAGTGGAACACATATGTTGAAATCCGAACTTGTATCCCTTTTGCGGAAAGAGTACGAGGAAATGCCGGTTTCCGACCTGGAACTCGTGGTGAATCTGCTGTTCGACGCCATGGCGGACGCACTGGACCGCGGCGAGACTGTAGAGATCCGAGGCTTGGGGCGCTTGGCCGTTGTCCAGGTCAAACCCCGAAAAACCCGGAACCCCAGAACAGGCGAAACGGTCACGCAACCCGCTCGGCGGCGGATCACATTCAGGGCGGGAAAGAATATTTCAGAACGAATCAACCGGTGAAGTGAGTTCCAAACCGTACACAGTTTCCCGCCTCCAGGGGCGGTTTTTTTTTCGGAAAGATCGTGAACGACGCACATGCGGAACGCAAAGCCGAGGTCCTCTCCGGCGGGGTGAAAATCGCCATGGGAAGCCGCCTTAAGGGGATCCCCAACGTCCTTACCCTGGGAATCCGCCCGAATCCCGACGATTACTCTCCGGAAGAATGGGATCTGATCCGATGTGCTCCTATCCTATACTATCCAACCCTCCATTTCGTTCATGCATTCGCCGCCATGGGTAAGACGTTGTTTCCAAGGGCGGAATCCTACGCCTACATCGGAGACAAAATCAGACAGACCGTCCTGTTCAAAGCTTTGGGGATCCCGCATCCCCGCACTCGATTCTATTATGCCCGCCACGTCCAGGACGTCCTGCACGATTTCCGGTTTCCTTTCGTGGCGAAAATTCCCCGAAGTTCCGATTCGGGCAGGGGCGTGTACCTGGTTCGGGACCGTGCCGATCTCTCGGCCTATCTCCAGCTCACCACCGTGGCATACGTTCAGGAGTATCTGGAGGAATTCGAAGATTATCGGGCCGTTATCATTGGACCTCGCATTGCCCTCATATATCGCCGGAGAACGGCCCCGGGCTCCTTTAAATGCAATCTCGCCCAGGGCGGCGCCCCGGAATTCGGAAACGTGCCGCGGTGCGTCGAGGATTTGGCTCTCCGAACGGCTCGCGTGTGCGGCTTTGACGATGTAGGCATTGACATTCTCCGACGGGGTGACGAGGTGTATGTTCTAGAGGCGAACTTCAGATACGGCAGAAAAGGATTCCGAGCCGCCGGATTGGATTACAAGCGCATCCTGCAGGATCTCCTGGAACGAGGTGAGATTTGATGGAAATCGGCCATGTTTTGGAATACATGGAAGAACGCAGCTTCAGAGTGGCTTTGTGCCTGCTGGATCGGGGAAGCCGTATCCAGGCCCTGAACGAGGCGGGCAGGGAAGTCAACATGGGAATCGCCCGCATCCTCCATGTGGACCACCGGCGCCTCAATACAAAGGCCCCCCGCCACCGGATTCAGGAGCAGCTCAAAACGATTTCCGAGAAACGCAAATCCCTTGCAGGCTTCATCGACATCCGGGAAATTTGGGAGTTGGTCACAGGCGAGGACTCCAGCTTCGAACCGGTTTATCTTGCGGATATTCTGTTTGGAGAAAACACCTCTCCGGATCACGAAGCCGCGTTCATCCGAGCGGTCATCCAAGACAAGGTCCATTTCAAATTCAAGGATCACCGCGTCTTCCCCCAATCTCCGGACAAGGTGTCCAGGCTGTTGGAACAACAAGAAATCGAGCGGCGCCGGGAAGAGGAATTGGGCAGGGAAAGCGAATGGCTCACGGACGTCCTGGAACATGGCCTGACTCGGGAAAGCGCTCTTGCACACCGAGAAACCGTGGAGGCTCTCAAGCAGACCGCCATGGGCGATCCGAATTTCCCACTGTTCCGAAAAGGGGAAGAGATCCTAAGACGCAGCGGTTTAGGCGGTTGGGAACAGGCCTTTGATGTGTTGGTCCGGCTGGATGTCTGGAGTCCGGACCATAATCTGGATATCGAGCGGTACCAGATTCCCATGGTTTTCCCCCCCGAAGCGGAAGAGCACGTGCATGATCTGGTCACGCGAGGTTCGCTGCCGGCTCATGATCGCGAGGATTTGCGGGACATGGCGCCCATGACTATCGACAGCGCTTCCACGTCGGATTACGATGACGCCCTCAGTGTGTCCTTTACCGGGAACGGCTATCGGTTGGGCATCCACATCACGGAGGTGGCCGGATACATCCTGCCCGAGACGGTGCTGGATCGCTGCGCACGGGAGCGGGGCACCACGATTTATTTGCCCGATGAACGCGTTTCCATGCTTCCAACGGAGATATCGGACCGATTATGCAGCCTCCGGGTGGGAGAAGAAAAACGAGCCTTGAGCCTTCTCGTGGACCTGGATGCGACCCTGGAAATCACCGGATATTCATTCGTGCCCAGTCTTATCCGAGTGGCCCGTCGTCTGAGTTATTCCGAGGTGGACCTCTTATGGGACCGGGATGAGGAACTCAAGGTAATGGCGCGCTTCTCCCAGAAATTGCTCCAGAAGAGACTCGATTCCGGCGGCCTCCCCCAGCCTCCCTTCGAAATGGCTTTGTACGTGGAGCCCGACGGCAATGTGGTGCTTAAACGCATTGAGCGGGACAGTGTGAGTCGAATCCTCGTATCCGAAAGCATGATCCTGGCCAATCGGCTGGCTGCGGAGTTCCTGGGCAACCGAAACGTACCGGCCCTGTTTCGAGGGCAATCCGAGCCCAAGGAACGCATCGAGGGGGATCTCTGTAATGATCTCCTCTGTATCTTCCGGCAGCGACGGCAGCTTCAACCGTTGTTGATGGACACTCGTCCGGTGCCGCACAGCTGTCTCGGCGTGGAGTATTACACCAATATGACGTCCCCCTTGCGCCGATACATGGATCTGGTGGTTCAACGACAGATATTGGCCGAGCTTTCCCAAACCCCTCCTCTTTACTCCCACGAGGCATTGAAGCAAATGCTCCAGGAAGTGGAACCTGCCGTGAAACGGGCGAATCTCGTAAAGAACCGGAGATACCGTTACTGGATGCTCAAGTATTTCAAGAAACTTCAGGGACAGAAGTTCCAGGCCCTGGTACTCGAAAGACACATGCGGAACTATCGGGTCCTGCTCACGGATACCTTGTTCGAAGCCAATCTGCCGTTGGTTCCCGCCATGGAGCTGAAACCCGGAGAATACGTGTCCATACGGATCGATCGCGCCAACCCGAGGGACGACCTGTTCAAGATCAGCCTGAGTTAGCAGGCCGTTGATAAACCGTATTGCGGGCAGGCCGGTCAAAAACGATGAGATGCAAGCCACGCCTTGGGCGTGGGGCGAATCCTGAGGAATGAGGCGTACAACCAGTACGCCGCAATGACGAAGGATGAAGCCCAACGACGCAGATCGCGTTTTTCAACGGCCTATTAACCGTTGCCGGAAGAGGGTTCCCTTATTCCTTTTGAGTGTTTTTCTCTTTTCTTTTTCCGGAGTTCGTGTTAGTTTTTTTATTTCTTTTTCCAGAGTGGACCCCAGTGGAAGACTTTATTCGTTCGTTTGTCGAATACCTGGAGCGGGAAAAAGGCGCTTCTCCCGAAACGCTTCGTGCGTACCGGAGCGATGTGGAGGGTTTTGCCCGGTTCACCCAACACAACAAGGCCCCTCGGAACCTCTCGGGGCTGGTTGCGGATCCTTACTCTGTCCGTTCCTATCTGGCTTCCCTTCACGGCGCATGCAAGCGAACTACCGTAAACCGCAAGTTGGCGGCCCTGAGAAGCTTCTTCAGATACCTGGTCAAAGAAGGTCTTCTGGATACCAACCCCACGCTGGAATTGTATTCCGCCCGACAGGAAAGGCCCGTTCATCGCTTTCTCACTGTGGATGAAACCTTCGCTCTCATAGAGGCCGCATGCGAAGACAACGAGCAGGGCTTGAGAGACCGCGCCATCCTGGAAACTCTCTATTCCACGGGTCTGCGGGTGAGCGAGCTCTCTTCGTTGAATGCGACTTCACTTTCCTTTCAGGAAGGTACCGTGCGTGTTCTGGGCAAAGGCGGCAAGGAGCGCGTAACCCCCATAGGGGCCGTTGCGTTGACCTCCCTTCGAAAATACCTGAACCACACGGCGGGACGGCGTGTCCGATTTTCCGACCCCATGTCCGAGCCCTTATTTCTGAATCTCCGGGGAGGCCGGCTCACGAGCCGCAGCATCGCGCGCATATTGGACAAGTACATGGCCAAGGCGGGATCCATGAAGAAGATCAGCCCCCATGTGGTCCGACACTCCTTCGCCACCCATTTGCTCGATTCGGGAGCAGACCTCAGGGCCATCCAGGAAATGCTCGGGCACGCGAGTCTGTCCACCACCCAGAAATATACGCACGTAAGCATCGACAAACTCATGGAGGTTTACGACCGATGCCATCCCCGCAGCAGGCAATGACCCATTCCATGCGAGGCACCACCATCCTTGCATTGCAGCATCGTGGGAAGACGATTATGGCGGGCGACGGCCAGGTCACCATGGGAGAAACCATCATGAAATCCCGCGCCAGAAAAGTGCGCAAACTGCACCATGACAGCATCCTGGCCGGTTTCGCCGGAACCACCGCAGATGCCATGACCCTATTCGAACGTCTTGAAGCGAAATTGGAGCAATACAACGGCAATCTGACCCGGGCCGTAGTCGAGCTGGCCAAAGACTGGCGGACGGATAAGACGTTACGCAGGCTGGAAGCCTTGCTCCTGGCCGCCGATACGCAAAAGTCTTTTCTCATCAGCGGTGCGGGGGACGTCATCGAGCCCGATCAGGGAGTAGTAGCCATCGGCTCCGGGGGCGGACTCGCCCTTGCCGCAGCCATGGTGCTCATGCAGCATACCGATCTGGACGCCCGCAAGATCGCCGAGGCGGCCCTGCAGACGGCGGCTGCCATCTGTGTATACACCAACACGGAACTTTCCATCGAGGAACTGTGATCCCATGATCAAATCCAGGACCTTCACGCCCCGTGAAATCGTCTCGGAGCTGGACAAATTCGTCATCGGCCAGGACAAAGCCAAACGTTCCGTAGCCATCGCCCTGAGGAACCGTTGGCGTCGCAGGCAGGTTTCTGAGGACCTCCGGGATGAAATCGCACCCAAGAACATCATCATGATCGGACCGACAGGGGTGGGAAAAACGGAAATCGCCCGACGGCTGGCCCGGCTGGCGGAGTCCCCCTTTCTGAAAGTCGAGGCCTCCAAGTACACCGAGGTGGGATACGTGGGCCGTGACGTGGAATCCATGATCAGGGATCTCACGGAACTCGCCGTGAATATGGTAAATTCCGAGGCCCAGGAGCGGGTCCAGGGTCAAGCCGCGGAATTCGCCGAAGAACGCCTGCTGGATATCCTGCTTCCAAGACGTCGCAGAGAACCCCCGGAAGAAACCGGGGACCCTTCCGAAAAGGCCTTGAACGCTTCGCCGGAGCCGGAAGACCAGACCCGGGAGAAAATTCGCCGACTGCTTCACGACGGAAAGCTGGATGAGCGGTACGTGGAACTGGAGGTGGCCGATCGGAAAATGCCCTTTGTGGAAATCTTTTCGGGAACCGGTTCGGAAGAAATCGAATTCAATTTCCGGGACATGTTTGGAAATCTGTTCCCTAAGCGAACCAAGAAGCGCAAGGTCAAGATTCGGGAAGCCTTGAGGATCCTGCAGCAGGAAGAGGCCCAACGCCTTATCGATATGGACGAGGTGGCCTCCGAAGCGGTGGCCCGCGTGGAACAAAGCGGCATCGTATTTCTGGACGAGATCGATAAAATCGCGGGACGGAATCATTCCTATGGGCCGGATGTGTCCCGGGAGGGAGTTCAGAGGGATCTGCTTCCCATTGTGGAAGGATGCAGCGTGACCACCAAGTATGGCATCGTCCGCACGGATCATATCCTGTTCATCGCGTCCGGCGCATTCCATGCCACTAAGCCCTCGGACCTGGTTCCGGAACTCCAGGGCCGTTTTCCCATCCGGGTGGAATTGAATCCGTTGGGAAAGGAGGAGTTTATCCGGATTCTCACGGAACCTCAAAACGCTCTGATCACCCAATACACGGCCTTGCTCGAAACGGAGAACATCGAACTCGTCTTCGATTCCGGAGCCATCGAGGAAATCGCCGAAATCGCCCACTATGTAAATGAACGAACAGAAAACATAGGGGCCCGACGGCTGCACACGGTCATGGAGGCCTTGCTCGATGAAATCTCCTTCGAGGCCCCCGACATGACTTCCACTCGTATTGTGATCACCGCGGATTACGTCCGCGAACGGCTCTCCGAAATCAAAAAGGACGAGGACCTGAGCCGGTACATACTGTAGCTCCGCGGGCCGCCGGAATCCGTCGGGGATCGACATGCCCGAGGGGAGGCCCTTGCATCAGGACGAACACACCGGAAATAGGCGCATGAAACAGGACCAGACCTACGAAGAATTGAAAGCCCAGACCCTTATAGAGGCCCTTCCCTATATCGTCCGATTCCACGGCGGGACGCTGGTGATCAAGTACGGCGGTCATGCCATGGTGGATGATCTCCTGAAACGGTCGTTCGCATTGAACGTTATCATGCTCCGGTACATAGGTATCAATCCGGTCATTGTGCACGGGGGTGGACCTCAGATCGGTAAGGTCCTGGATCAGATGTGTATTCAGACTCATTTTGTAGAGGGAATGCGCGTTACGGACGGACCCGTCATGGACGTGGTGGAAATGGTGCTGGTGGGACGGGTGAACAAGGAAATCGTCCATCTCATCAATCAGAACGCAGGCTGCGCCGTTGGTCTCAGCGGAAAGGACGGCGGGTTGATCCAGGCATCCAAAATGCAGCTGTACAGAAACTCCGGAGTTCCGGAGCAGCCGCCGGAGATCATCGACATCGGAATGGTGGGCAAGGTGGAGCGCGTAAACCCCGCTATTCTGGAAACCCTTCAGCGGGATCGATTCATTCCCGTCATCGCGCCGGTGGGCGCCGGCGCCGGCGGGGAGACATACAACATCAACGCGGACCTGGTGGCCGGCAAAATCTCTGAGGCGCTCAAGGCCCGGAAACTGATTCTGCTCACGGACGTCCCAGGAGTCACGGGCGTGAATGGGGCTCTGATCCCCACACTGACGGCGTCTCAAGCCCGGATCATGATTCAGCGGGGAGAAATTCGGGGCGGTATGCTGCCCAAAGTGAGATGCTGTCTGGAGGCGCTGGAGGCCGGCGTGGAGAAAGCGCACATTATCGACGGGAGGAGAGAGAACGCCCTCCTGTTGGAAATCCTCACGGACCGGGGCGTGGGCACGGAAATCGTTCTGGATTCCGCAGCCGGCTCTGTTCAAGCTTCGGTTTCAGGAGACCGGTTATGAACGTTATGGAGCTTGAAAAGCACGTGACCATGCAGACCTACGCCCGGTATGACCTGGTGCTGGTCCGGGGACAGGGATGCCGGGTCTGGGACGATCATGGAAGGGAGTATCTCGATTTCATGTCCGGCATTGCCGTCTGCAACCTGGGTCATTCGCACCCACGGGTGACGGAAGCGGTGTCTCGCCAAGCCGAAACGCTGATGCATACGTCGAACCTGTACTACACGGAACCTCAGGTCCGTCTGGCCGAAGCGCTCACGAATCACTCCTTCGCGGACAAGGTGTTCTTCTGCAACAGCGGGGCCGAGGCCAACGAAGCGGCCATCAAACTGGCTCGGAAGTATGCGGCGGAAATCCACGGACCCCTTTGCCATCGCATCATTACCACGGAGATGTCCTTTCACGGGCGCACCATGGCCACGCTGACCGCCACCGGTCAGGCCAAGGTAAAAAAGGGCTTTGATCCCCTGCTGGAAGGATTCGTGCGCGTCCCCTTCAACAATTTGGAAGCGGCGGAACGGGCCATGGACGAAACCGTATGCGCCTTCTTCGTGGAACCGATCCAGGGAGAAGGCGGGGTGAACGTTCCCGCGGAAGGATATCTGAAAGGCCTCAGGGAACTCTGCGACCAGCGGGGAATCCTTCTCATGCTGGACGAAGTCCAAACGGGTATGGGGCGCACCGGAACACTTTTCGCCCATCAACGATACGGGGTGGAGCCCCACGTTATGACCCTGGCCAAGGCGTTGGCCAACGGCCTCCCCATGGGGGCGATGCTGGCACTCGACCGGGTGGCCGAGCATTTCGGACCGGGAAGTCACGCCACCACTTTCGGAGGCAACCCGGTGTGCGCCGCCGCGGCAACCGCCGTCATGGAGATCCTGACCGAACCGGGTTTTCTGGAAGACGTCCGGCGCAGGGAAACGCTTCTAAAACACCGACTGGAAGAAATCGCACGGGCTTCTTCCGGGGTCCGACGGCTGCGGGGTGCGGGCATGATGTGGGCCCTGGACGTGGAAGCGGATGCCCGCTCCCTGGTTCGGGCGGCGCAAACCAAAGGCGTTCTGCTTAATGCCGTGCAGGACAAAACCGTTCGCCTGATCCCACCGCTTATCGTGTCGGACGACGAAATCCGAACGGCTGCGGAGGTGCTCCAGGGCGTTGTCGGACGATCCTTATGAAAAACTTACTGTGCCTGTTGGACTGGTCTGCAGCGGAAATCCACGAGCTGTTCGACCTCACCCGCCGTTTGAAGACCCGGTGGCGGGAAGGCCGCGTGGAATCCGCCCTTAGGGGAAAAACGCTGGGATTGCTCTTCGACAAGCCGTCCACAAGAACCCGGGTTTCTTTCGAATCCGCCATGCATCAACTGGGGGGTGCCTCCACGTACCTGACGTCATCGGACACCCAGTTGTCCCGCAAGGAGACGCCGGAAGACACGGCGCGGGTCCTGTCCCGGTATCTCGATGCCATCGCGGTAAGGACCTACAAGCAGGAAATGCTCGAAAGCATGGCGCGGGCATCCAGCCGTCCGGTGATCAATGCGCTCACCGACCGATTCCATCCCTGCCAGGCCCTCAGCGACCTATACACGGTGCTCGAAAAGCGGGGGACTCTGCAGGGTCTCAAGGCCGCGTGGGTGGGAGACGGCAACAACGTCGCCCATTCCTGGATGAACGCCGCCGCCCAACTGGGATTTGAACTGGTGCTGGCCTGCCCGACAGGATTCGGGCCGCATACGGGGCTTTTGGAGCAGGTCGCACACAGGAATTCCGGAATCCGGCTGGTGAGCGATCCCAGGGAAGCCGTGCAAGGGGCCCACGTGGTCAACACCGACGTATGGGTGAGCATGGGACAGGATGCCCAGTGCGCCGAACGATTGAAAGCGTTTCAGGGATACCAGGTAAACGCGTCGCTGGTAGCCCTGGCCGACTCCGATGCATTGGTGCTCCATTGCCTGCCTGCACACCGCGGTCAGGAGATCACCGCGGAGTTCCTGGATGGTCCCCGGGCGGCGGTGTGGGATCAGGCGGAGAACAAGATGCATCTTCACAAGGCATTGTTGATGAAACTCATGGGAGGTCGCCTTGATTGAATCCATACGCAAGATCGTGCTGGCCTATTCCGGCGGATTGGACACTTCTATTATCCTGAAGTGGTTGCAGGAAACCTACCAGGCCGACGTGGTGGCCTTTGCCGCGGATTTAGGGCAGGGAGAGGAATTGGACACCCTGGACGCCAAGGCGCGACGCACGGGTGCGTCCGCCGTGTACATCGAGGATGTGCGCGAGGAATTCGTCCGGGACTTTGTGTTTCCCGCATACCGCGCCAACGTGGTGTACGAGGGGACCTACCTCCTGGGTACATCCCTGGCCCGCCCCTTGATCGCACAGAAGCAGGTGGAGATCGCCCGCAGGGAGCAGGCGGATGCGGTAAGTCACGGAGCCACGGGCAAAGGCAACGACCAGGTACGCTTCGAACTGAGCTACATGGCGCTGGAGCCCGGACTCAAGATCATCGCCCCTTGGCGCCTCTGGGAGTTCAAATCTCGGGAGAGCCTGATCAAGTATGCGCGCACCCATGACATAGACATCCCGGTCACTTTGGAAAAGCCTTACAGTTGCGATCGGAACCTGCTCCACCTGAGCTTCGAGGGGGGAATTCTGGAAGATCCCTGGGCGGAACCCCCGGAAGATATGTACCGGTTGACCGTTTCTCCCGAAAAGGCCCCGGACCGACCCGCCACCGTCGAAATCGCCTTCGAACGAGGAAACCCCGTGAGCATCGACCGCGAACGGTTGAGCCCCGCCGGGCTTCTGGCGCGATTGAACGAGCTGGGCGGACGGCACGGCGTCGGACGTGTGGATATGGTGGAGAACCGATATGTGGGCATGAAGAGCCGGGGGGTGTACGAAACGCCGGGGGGCACCATCCTCCAGGCCGCCCATCGGGCTGCTGAATCCGTCACCATGGATCGGGAAGTGATGCGTATCCGGGACTCCTTGATTCCCAGGTATTCGGAACTCATCTACTACGGGTTCTGGTTTGCGCCGGAACGCCGCCTGCTGCAAACCGTCATGGACGAGGCCCAGGAGAACGTATACGGCGTGGTCCGGCTTAAACTCTACAAAGGCAATGTCATCGTGACCGGCCGAAAGTCGGAGCGATCCTTGTACTCCCCCGATCTGGCCACCTTCGAGGAAGAAACCGTGTACGACCAGAAGGACGCCACGGGATTCATCCGTCTCAACGGACTGAGGCTGCGCATTCGGCGACAGCTTCTTGAGAAGGCGGTGTAGACTTGGGCACTTCCAGAAAACTCTGGGGCGGCAGATTCCGTCTTTCCACGGACCGGGCCGTGGAACAGTACACCTCTTCCATCCACTTCGATCAGCGACTCTATCCTTACGATATCGACGGCAGTGTGGCCCATTGCCGTATGCTGGCCCGCCAGGGGATCATTGAACACGAGGAGGCGGACCGGATCGTCGAGGCCCTGGGAGCCATTCGCCAGGCCATGGACCGCGGGGATTTCGAGTTCGACCCGACCCTGGAAGACATCCACATGAACATCGAGGCTCGGCTCATCGACATGCTGGGCCCCCTGGGCGAGAAACTCCATACGGCCCGGAGTCGAAATGACCAGATCGCCCTGGATGTCCGAATGTTCCTCCGGGATGCCATAGCCCGCTGCCGGCGCCGGGTCGGAGATCTTCAAAAGGCGCTGGTGACCCAGGCCCGAAAACAGTTGGACGTGGTGATGCCGGGATACACCCATCTGCAACGGGCCCAGCCCGTTCTCCTGGCTCACCATCTTCTGGCCTATGTGGAAATGTTGGAAAGGGATGACCAACGACTCGGGGATTGCGCCCGGCGTGTGAATGTGTTACCCCTTGGCAGTGCGGCTCTGTCAGGTACTCCCTTTGCCGTGGATCGGGAGCACGTGAGTCGGCTGCTGGGATTCGACTCCGTTTCACGGAACAGTTTGGATGCCGTGAGCGACCGGGATTTTGTCGCGGAGTTTCTCTTCACCGCCGCCGTCATCATGATGCATGTGAGCCGACTCACGGAAGAACTGGTCATCTGGAGCACGCGGGAGTTCGGGTTCGTGGATATGTCCGACGCTCACACCACGGGCAGTTCCATCATGCCCCAGAAGAAGAACCCCGACGCGGCCGAGTTGGCCAGAGGAAAAACGGGCCGCGTTTACGGAAATTTGCTGTCCGTGCTCACCCTGATGAAAGGGATTCCCCTCTCCTACAATCGGGATATGCAGGAGGACAAGGAGCCCTTGTTCGACTCGGTGGACACGGTGACCGCCACACTGACGGTCTTGGCGGAGGTCGTAAACGGCCTGACATTCAATGCGGATCGCATGTTCCAGGCCACCCAATCCGGTTTTCTCACGGCCACGGACCTTGCGGACTATCTGGTTCGGAAGGGCATGCCTTTCCGCCGGGCCCACCATACCGTCGGTGAACTGGTTCAATTCGCTCTTTCCGCGAACAAGGAACTGTACGAACTGGAACCGGCCGAACTCCGCGCCTTCTCGGACCTCATCGGCCCGGACGTGTACGACGTGCTGGACGTGAAACGCTCCATCGAAACACGGAACATCCCGGGAGGAACCGCCCGGAATCAGGTGGAACAGGAACTGAAACGATGGGAAGAACGGTTGTGGAGCACCGACGCCTCCTCCTGATTCTTCTGGTGATCCTGATGCTCCCCGGTTGCGGGAAGAAGGGGCCTCCCCGTATTGCCGGGGAAACCGGCGCCGGAGTGCTCGAGGTCACCGCTTCCCAGCAGGACGGCCTCGTAACTCTTGAATGGACATGGACCGGACCCGCGGACAGGATCGAAAGCTTCGCCGCGGGTCGCGGTGTATTCTCAGCCGGCGAAAAGCCGTGCAGGGCTTGCCCGGAATATTTCCAGGTCCTGGCGGAGTACCGCTTGTCTCCTGAGGAAAAACAGCGGACGTCCCTCAGCTTCGAAGCGGTGGATTCCCACCCGGAACCCGGCCGCATTCATGAATACCGGGTATGGCCGGTGACCCAGGCCGGAAAATCGGAGGACGGGGCGACTTCGGTTTTCCTCCGCGTCCGATGAGGACCCCTCGGGAAGAAGTCGGAAGAGTTCGGCGCTATGAATCCATGGATAGACCAACCATTTGTAAAGATGCACGGGAGCGGCAACGACTTCGTCCTTCTGGACGACCGGAATGGGCGCTTTTCCGAAGATCTGTCTCCGGGCGCGATTCAATGCTTGTGCCGGCGCAAGTCCGGCATTGGTGCGGATGGTATTGTTCTGATTCAGATTTCCGACGCCGGGGACTTCAAGGCGCGTTTTTTCAACTCCGACGGCAGCGAGGCGGACATGTGCGGCAACGGGGGACGATGTGCGGCCCGGTTCGCCCGATACATGGACGCGGCCCCTCGTCACATGACCGTGGAAACGCGCGCGGGCCTTCTGCACGCATCCATACTCGATGGGGGACGCGTTCGCATCCAGATGCCCCAACCTTATGGTCTGGTGCTGGACGAGGAACTGTTGGTGCAGCAACGGCTCACCCGGATATCCAGCGTGAATACGGGGGTGCCCCACGCCGTGCTGCTTGTGGATGACATCGAAGCGATGCCCGTCATGACCCTGGGAAGGTCTATCCGGTACCACGAGCGCTTTCAACCCTTAGGGACCAATACCAATTTTGTACGGGTGCTGCAACCCGACACCCTTACCATCCGAACCTATGAAAGAGGAGTCGAAGACGAGACGCTGGCCTGCGGAACCGGCGCCGTGGCGGCGGTTCTCGTCTGTACAAAGAAAGGGACGGTGCGCCCGCCTGTGTCCGTCCATACCGCGGGAGGGGAGAATTTGACGGTCGATGTCGTACCCGACCCGGCATCGGAATTTGGACACGTGTTTTTGGAAGGGAACACGGCCTTCGTGTACTCTGGACGTATTTCCGTAGAAGCCGTTCCGTCCATGGCGTCTCTTGAAGCACAAGGGTACGGGCAGGACGGCCGAAAGCGGTGACATGCGAGCCACGCCGCCGGCGTGGCGGATCCTGAGGAATGGAGCGCACTTGCGGTACCCTGCATGGACGAAGCCTAAAGCAGCGCACGCCGCCGGGCGTGGCAGACCCTAGCGTTTGACCGCCTGACAGGAGGATAGATATGTTTTCCGGTTCCATTGTGGCTTTAATCACCCCTTTTCGAAACGGAATCATCGACGAAGAAGCGTACCGACGGTTGATCGAATTCCATATCGAGAACGGCACCAGCGCCGTCGTCCCCGTGGGAACCACCGGGGAATCAGCCACCCTGTCCATCGAAGAACACAATCGTGTAATCGAAATATGCGTGGACGCCGTAAAGAAACGTGTTCCCGTTATTGCAGGAACCGGGGGCAACAGCACTTGGGAGGCTGTGGAACTCACCCGGCACGCCAAAGAAGTGGGCGCCGACGCCACGCTTTCCGTTACTCCGTATTACAACAAACCCTCCCAGGAGGGATTGTATCAGCATTTCACCACCATTGTGAAGGAAACCGCCCTCCCCATGGTGCTCTATAACGTGCCGGGACGGACTTCCATTAACCTGCTCCCGGAAACGGTAGCTCGTTTAGCGGAATGGAGCGAAATAGTGGCCATCAAAGAGGCTTCGGGATCGCTCTCCCAGATGACCGAGATTCAGGTGAAATGCGGAGACAAGATCGTTTTGCTTAGCGGGGACGACGCGGTGACCCTCCCCTTGTTGAGCGTCGGGGGAAAAGGCGTGATCAGCGTAGTGGCCAACATCGTTCCCAGGAACTCCTCGGAATATGTGAAAGCATGGCTGAGCGGGGATCATGAACGAGCCCGCGATCTGTTTCTGAAGCTGTTTCCGCTCTGCCAGGCCATGTTCATCGAGACCAATCCCGTTCCCGTCAAAACGGCCTTGGCCATGATGGGGTGGATCGAGGAGGAATTTCGCCTTCCCTTGTGCCCTATGGCCGCTCCGAACCGGAACAAGCTTGCGGAGATGTTGCGGCAGTATAAACTCCTGTAATCCATGAGCCGGCTCAACAGCCTGCGGATGAACCGTATTTCGGGCAGGCTGGTGCAAAACAATGCGATGCAGGGCGCGCGAATCCTGCGAATGAGGCGTACTCACAGTGCGCCGCAAGGACGAAGCATAAAGCGGAACGCAGCCGATCGCATGTTTCAACAGCCTGCCATACCATACCCTGGAGGTAACGGATGGTGAACGTCGTCGTTGCCGGAGTGTTCGGCAAAATGGGTCAGGAGATTGTCAGGACGATTCTGGACGAACCTTCCATGAGCATCAAGGGGGTGTTCGAACATCCGGACCACCCCAAGATCGGCGAGGAAGTGGCCGGTATCGAGGTGGTCGCCGCCTCCGCACTCCAGGACATTCTGCAAGGGGCGGACGTACTCATCGATTTTACGCACCATACGGCTACGATGGAAAACGCCCGCATCGCGGCCGAAGCCGGCAAGCGGATGGTCATCGGGACCACCGGATTTACACCCGAGGAAGCTTCCGAGATCCGCAATCTCGGCCGCAAGACGGCCCTGGTATGGGCTCCCAACATGAGCGTAGGAATAAATCTCATGTTCCGGTTGGTTCGGGAAATGGCCCGCATACTGGGTCCGTCCTACGACGTTGAGATCCTGGAAGCCCACCACCGTATGAAGAAGGATGCGCCCAGCGGAACGGCTCTTCGCCTGGGGGAACTCATCGCCGAGACCCACGGAACGCATCTGGAGGAGGTGGGCGTATTCGCTCGACATGGAATAACCGGAACTCGTAACCAACGGGAAATCGGGCTGCAGACCATCCGCGCGGGCGATATCGTGGGCGAACATACGGTGATGTTCGCCGGACCCGGGGAACGTTTGGAATTGATTCACCGGTGTCACAGCAGGGCCAATTTCGCCCGGGGCGCCGTCCAGGCCGCCCTATGGGTGGCTGGCAGACCGGCTGGTCTGTACGACATGCAGGACGTTCTCGGTTTGGAATGAGCCCTCAGGAGAGGAGTGCGTTTACCCATGCAACGAGCGGAAAAAGCGGACCGACTGAAAAAACTCCCGCCCTATCTGTTCAAGGAATTGGACCGACAACGGGATGAGGTTCGAAAACGGGGAATGGACATTATCGATTTGGGCGTGGGGGATCCGGATCTCCCGACTCCGAATCATATCATAAAACGTTTGTGCGAGGCGGCCCACGACCCGGCCACGCACCGGTATCCCGCATACTCCGGGATGAAGGCTTTCAATCAGGCCGTGGCCCGCTGGTATGAGAAACGATTCGGAGTATCTTTGGATCCCGATTCCCAAGTGGTCACCCTTATCGGCTCCAAGGAGGGCATCGCTCACCTGCCGTTGGCTTTCGTTAACCCGGGGGACCTCGCTCTAATCCCGGATCCCGCCTATCCCGTGTACCGAAACGGGACCATCTTTGCGGGCGGAGAGCCGGTGCTCATGCCGTTGCTGGAAAAAAACGGATTTCTTCCCGATTTGGCGTCCATTTCTCCGGACCATGCGCGCAAAGCCAGGATCCTGTTTCTGAACTATCCCAACAATCCCACGTCAGCCACGGCGGAACTCGAGTTCTTCAGGGAAGTGACGGCCTTCGCCCGCACGTACGATTTGATCGTGTGTCACGACAATGCCTATTCGGAAATGGGATTCGACGGGTACCGGGCTCCGAGTTTCCTGCAGGCGGAAGGAGCCGGAGAAGTGGGCATCGAGTTTCATTCGCTTTCCAAGACCTACAACATGACTGGCTGGCGCATCGGATTCGCGGTGGGGAACGCGGACGTCATTCAGGCGCTCGGCGTGGTGAAATCCAACATCGATTCCGGGGCGTTCGACGCCATCCAGTATGCGGGCATCGAGGCTCTGGAAGGGGACCAGCGCTGCGCTTCCGAAATCATCGAGGTGTACCGCGAACGCAGGGACATTCTGGTGCACGGACTCCGGGAAGCCGGACTGCCGGTGCTCCCCCCTAAAGCCACCTTTTACCTGTGGGTGCGCGTTCCCGAGGGGTTCACATCGTCCGATTTTTCCACCCTGCTGCTGACTCGTACCGGTATCGTGACGACTCCGGGAAATGGATTCGGACCCTCGGGAGAAGGATACGTCCGTATCTGCCTGTGCGTGAACAAGGAGCGGCTCCGGGAAGCGGTTCAGCGCATCCGCACGCTGGATTTGACCCGAAAACCCTTGCATGGGAAGGGCTCCCAATGAAGCAAACCGCATCATGGGCCCCTTTTCCGCGGAGTCACCGCGCCTTTTTGGGCATCGGTTCCAACCTGGGGGATCGGGCGGCGAACTGCCGGGAAGCCTTGGCCCGCCTCGAAAAGGTGGAAAATACTTCCGTGATGTGTGTATCGGGATTTTACCAAACCGAGCCCGTGGGATTCAAAGAACAGGAGAAGTTTATCAACGCCGCCGTGGAACTGGCCACAGAGCTCGATCCCCTGGCCCTTCTGGACCGCCTCCTGGAGGTGGAACAGACCATGGGACGGGTGCGAACCGTCAAATGGGGACCACGCCTCATCGATCTGGATCTGCTGTTGTACGACGATTTGACCATGAAACACCCCCGGCTCACGTTACCCCATGAATTCCTGCATGAAAGGGTCTTCGTCCTGCTGCCGCTGGCCGAAATCGCACCGGATTTGGTTCATCCCGTACGGGGTATGTCGATTCGCGCCCTGCTGGAAGCGCTGCCCGACGCCGGCACAGAAAGCGTGCGGTCATGATCCGCATCCTCCTGATCGGAATCCTTCTGTATCTCCTGTATCGGCTGTTGAAGAACGTCTTTACATTGCCCGGAGGCCGGGAATCCCGCAGATTCCGCAAGGCTCCCTCCACGGAACGTATCAAGGACGAGATGGTGAAGGATCCCGTCTGCCAGGTGTATGTCCCTATGCGGGAAGCCGTCTCCAAGGTCATACAAGGGGAGCGGCACTATTTTTGCAGCGAAGAATGTCGCAACCGATTTATGGAACAACAAAAAAAACCGGACTGAGGTGGACTACCATGAAATTCTTCATCGATACGGCAAATCTGGACGAAATACGCAAAGCGAACGACTTGGGAATTCTGGACGGCGTAACCACCAATCCCAGCCTGGCTTCCAAGGAAGGCAGGCCCTTCCAGGAATTGATCGCCGAGATATGCGCCATCGTAGACGGTCCGGTAAACGCGGAAGTGGTGAGCACGGACGTACAAGGCATGGTGCAGGAAGCCCTGATTCTGGCCCGAATCCATCCTAACATCGTCGTAAAGATCCCCATGGTGTCGGAAGGGCTCAAGGCGGTAAAGCTGCTGAAGGCCAAAGGGGTTCCCACCAACGTGACCCTGGTGTTCTCACCCCTGCAGGCCCTCATGGCCGCCAAAGCCGGGGCCCGGTATATCAGCCCCTTTGTGGGCCGGTTGGATGATATCGCCCATACGGGCATGGACTTGTGCCAGACCATCCGGACCATTCTGGACAATTACTCCTACGAGGCGGAACTTCTGGTCGCCTCGGTACGGAACCCCCTGCACGTGGTGGAAGCGGCCCTCATGGGAGCGGATGTCTGCACCATGCCATACAAAGTCATCGAGCAGATGGTTTCCCATCCCCTCACGGACATCGGGCTGAAGAAGTTCCTCGAAGACTGGGAAAAAGTCCCCAAGTAGGAGGGCGTCCATGAAACTCCTGTCCGCATGGATCCTGGCTCTCGGGATCGCGGCGTCCGGGCTGGTTTCCGTATCCGCGTGGGCCGAGGTCTACTATTACAAGGATGAACAGGGACGCACCTTTTTCTCCAACATACCGAACAACCCCAAGTATCGGTCGTTCCGCTACTTCGGACGGGGCGGCGCTCCTCCCGACGATGTGATGATCGCGCAATGCGCCGCACGGTACGGTCTGGATCCCGCTTTGATCAAAGCCATGATCCGGGCGGAGTCGAACTTCAAGGAAGACGCCGTATCCCGGGCGGGAGCCAAGGGTCTCATGCAGCTCATGCCGGAGACGGCCCAGGACATGCAGGTGGCGGATCCCTTCAACGCGCAGGCGAACCTGGAGGGCGGCTCCCGATATTTCCGGATGCTCATGGACCGTTTCCAGGACAAGCGCCTGGCCTTGGCGGCCTATAATGCCGGACCCTCCCGGGTAGAGCAGTACAACGGCGTACCCCCCTTCCGGGAAACCCGGACCTACATCGACCGGGTACTGAAATATTACGAAGAATACAAGAAAACCAAGGACTTCCAGGCATCTCCGCGCCCTTGAAGAACCCGCAAATTGTAATTGACAAACCCTCAAAAGATCCCTACTATGCGGCTCGTCAGCGGGAATAGCTCAGTTGGTAGAGCATCACGTTGCCAACGTGAATGTCGCGGGTTCGAGTCCCGTTTCCCGCTCCATCGATCGGGACATCAACGGGGCAGGCCTATCGAGCTTGCCCTTTGTCTTGCAGAATCATGGGGAATCTGACTCTCCTTACGGATTTATACGAACTCACCATGGTGGGTGGATACTTCGCCCAGGGGAAGTGCCGCCAGACCGCCGTATTCGATCTGTTCTTCCGACATCCGCCCTTCAACAGCACTTTCTGCGTCGCCGCGGGACTGGAACAGGCTGTCCAGTATGTAATGAACATCAACTTCGGCGCCACCGAAATTGACTATCTGTACAGTCTTCGCATGTTTCCCGACGACTTTCTGGACTACATGAAGACCTTTCGCTTCACCGGCGATTTGTACGCCGTGCCGGAAGGACGGGCCGTCTTTCCCAAGACCCCCATGGTGGTGGTCAAAGCCCCCATCGCTGAAGCCCAGTTCATCGAGACGGCCCTGCTCAACATCATGAATTTCCAGACGCTCATCGCCACCAAGGCGTCGCGCATCTATCGGGCCGCTGAATACGGCAACGTCATCGAATTCGGGGCCCGCCGGGCCCATGGTCCCGACGGCGCTCTCTCCGCCACGCGCGCCGCTTTCGTCGGCGGATGCCGGGGAACGTCCAATGTTCAGGGGGGTCTGAAATACGGCATTCCCGTCAAGGGCACCATGGCCCACAGTTGGGTGATGAGTTTCAAGAGCGAACTGGAAGCGTTCCGAAACTACGCCGAGGTTTACCCCAAGGGCACCGTTTTGCTGGTGGACACCTACAACACGCTGGAAAGCGGCTTACCCAACGCCATCATCGTGGGCAAGGAATTGGAGGCCAAGGGACACCGCTTCCTGGGCATTCGACTGGACAGCGGAGACCTGGCTTATTTGGCCATGGAATGCTCCATCCGGTTGGACCAGGCCGGCTTGGACAAGGCCCGCATCGTCATCAGTAACAACCTGGATGAAGAAGTGATCCGCCAGGTGCTCTCGGACATCCGGACCATGGCCGCGGAAAACGGCGTGGACGGCGAACGGATCATCCGCCGCCTGGATTACGGCGTGGGGACCCACCTGGTCACTTCCCACGGCTGGAGTCATCTGGGCGGGGTGTATAAACTCGCCGCGGTCGAGGTGAATGGACAGCTGGTCCCCAAGATCAAGATTTCGGACAATCCGGACAAAACCACGGACCCGGGGCATAAACATCTCTACCGGTTCTTTCGCGACGGGGAAATGCAGCTGGATCTGCTGGCCCTCGCCGACGAACCACTGGAGCACGGAACCACCGTGGACGCATTCCATCCCCAGTTCCCCTGGAAGCACATACGCCTCCTGTCTTCGGACACCTTCGAGCCCATGCACGAGACCATCATCCGAGACGGAGAACTGGTCTACAAGTTCCCCTCTCTACCGGAGATCCAGCAACGGATGGAGGAGGACATGGCGCGCATGCACCCGACCTACAAACGGATGACCAATCCGCATTTGTACAAGGTAAGCCTCACCTCGGAACTCTCCGCCCTCAAGCAGCGCCTGCTTCATCAAAACCGGATGGAACGGAATCATCAGAACGCCCATTCCGCCGCCGGCGCCGCCCAGTCTGAAAGCTGACCCCCCCCCTCTTACAGGAATACGGGAATACCCTTTTCCAGCAAATAGGCTTTCACCTCTCGGATACGAAGCAGCCGATAATGGAACACGGAGGCGGCCAACAAGACGTCGGCGCCGCCTTGGGTCACGGCGTCGTAAAAGTCCTGGAGTTTGCCCGCGCCCCCTGAAGCGACCACCGGAATGCGCACTGCTTCCGAAACGGCCCGTGTGAACGGCAGATCATAGCCCGCCTGGGTTCCGTCTCCGTCCATGCTGGTAGGCAAGAGTACGCCGGCGCCCAGGGACTCGCATCGCTTGGCCCAATCCACGGCATCCTGCGCCACGGCCCGGGTGCCTCCGGACACCACCAGCTCGAACCCGGAAGGCATGTCCCCGCTCCTGCGCGCATCGATGGCCACCGTGATGCGATCCGAGCCGAAGGCCTCCGCCGCTTCCTGTACCAGCTCCGGCCGTTTCACCGCGGCGCTGTTCATCGAAATCCGTTTCGCCCCCGCATATAGAAGCATCTCGATATCTTCCAGCGTCGAAATGCCCCCTCCCACCGTAAGCGGTATATCGATGACGGCGGAAACACTCCGGACCCACTCCAGACGCGTCTTTCGATTCTCCAGCGTCGCCGCGATATCCAGCATGGCCAGTTCGTCCGCCCCTTCTTCCTGATAGAATCGAGCATGGTCCACCGGATCCCCGGCATCCTTCAGGTCCACGAAGTGAACTCCCTTGACCACTCGACCGTTCTTCATGTCCAGACAAGGCATGATTCTTACCGTCGTCATCACTTCCCCTTTCATCACCATAGGTTGGGCTTGCACGGCGTGTCGCCGAAAGCGGAGCGGCGTCCGTCTCAGCAGCCTGTTGATAAACAGCTACGCCGGCAGGCTGTTGAAAGACGATGAGATGCAAGCCGCGCGAATCCTGAGGAATGAGGCGTACATGCAGTACGCCGCAATGTCGAAGGATGAAGCGCAACACAGCGGGTCGCGTATTTCAACGGCCTGTCAGGCCGGGTTCTTTCCGGCCCGCCTATTCTATCATCCCGCCTCTGTACCTTGAAAGGGGCAAAATTGGGGTCCGGCTCCCTGAAGACCTCGATCCGCTATTGCCAACCGCGGCCCAATAGATTATTACTCTCGCTCAACATTCCGTTACTATTTTTCTTCAGACTGAATACTGAAAGGATTCGAAGCATGGGCGGCTTGTTTGGCTGCGTCTCGCGTGAAAGCTGCGTCCGGGACGTGTTTTACGGTACCGACTACCACTCTCATCTGGGGACCCGGCGGGCGGGCATGGCCGTCATGAACGAGCACGAATGCCACCGCTCCATACACAATATCGAAAACGACTATTTCCGCTCCAAGTTCGAACCGGACCTGGAAAAGTTTTCCGGAAGGTACGGAATCGGCGTCATTTCGGACACGGACCCCCAGCCCCTCGTCATTGCATCGCATTTGGGCACTTTCGCCGTGGCCACCGTGGGACGCATCGTAAACCTGGAAGAACTGACTCGGCGCGCCTTTGCATCGCGCCATTTCTTCACCGAAACCCATGCGTTCTCCACAAGTCCCACGGAATTGGTCGGCATGCTCATCTGTCAGGAACAGACCTTCGAGGACGGCATCCGAAACGTGCAGGAGTCCATCGAGGGTTCCTGTTCCCTGCTCCTGCTGACTCAAGAAGGGTTGTGGGCGGCCCGGGACAAATGGGGCCGCACGCCGCTCACGCTCGGGAAGAAGGAAGGGGCCTATGCGGTGACCTCGGAAACCTGTGCACTGCCCAACCTGGAATTCCAGCCGGAAAAAGTGCTGGGGCCTGGCGAAACCCTCTTTCTTACTCCGGACGGATGGGAGGTCCGGATCCCGGCCCGCGAACGGATGCAGATTTGCGCGTTCCTGTGGGTCTATTACGGCTATCCGGCGTCCAGTTACGAAGGGATCAATGTCGAGGAGGCCAGATACCGCTGCGGCGCATTGCTCGCCCGCAACGACGACCTCATACCCGACCTGGTGGCCGGTATTCCCGATTCGGGCGTGGGCCATGCCATCGGATACGCCAATGAGAAGAAGATCCCCTACATGCGCCCCTTCGTGAAATACACACCCACATGGCCCCGCTCGTTCATGCCCCAAAACCAGGAAGTCCGGGATCTGGTGGCCCGTATGAAACTCATCCCGGTCCAGGACCTGATTCAAGGGAGACGCCTCCTCTTTTGTGAGGACTCCATCGTTCGAGGCACACAGCTCAAGGACACCATTCAGAAGCTCTTTACGGCGGGCGCCCGGGAAGTCCATATGCGTCTTGCCTGTCCTTGCTTGGTGTACCCGTGCAATTTTCTGAACTTCTCCCTCTCCCAGTCCTCTTTGGCTCTCATCGGCAGAAAAGGTATATTGGAGTTGGAGGGAAACCTGGATCACGTGGAGGACTACGTGAAACCGAATTCCGGCAACAGGCGGGCCCTCGCCGATTGGGTACGAACCCGCATGGGTCTTACATCCCTCCGATATCAGAGGCTCGAGGACCTGGTGAACGCCATCGGCCTGCCCAAGGAACGACTCTGTACGCACTGTTGGGACGGCAGCAGCTGTTTTTGACCCCGATCCGCGCGCGGATTCCCCGCCGGTTCTCCGATCCATGCCCCGCCCGGACCCGGCGCCCGACCCAAACCCTTGGGAACCTCGCACGAGAAGCAGTCAGTAAAGGAGACTCCATTGCCCAAGCGAAGTGATTTGAAGAAGATCCTGATTATCGGCTCCGGACCCATCGTCATCGGCCAGGCCTGCGAATTCGACTATTCCGGAACCCAGGCCTGCAAGGCCCTGCGGAAACTGGGATACGAAATCGTTCTCGTAAACTCCAACCCGGCGACCATCATGACGGACCCCGGCACGGCGGACATTACCTATATCGAACCGCTGAACTTCCAGAGCCTGGAACGCATCATCCGCAAGGAACGTCCGGACGCCGTGTTGCCGAATCTCGGAGGCCAGAGCGGTCTGAATCTGTCCTCCGAGCTGGCTCGACGGGGCGTTCTGAAGCAATACGGTGTCCAAATCATCGGAGTCCAGGAAGAAGCCATCAAGAGAGGCGAAGACCGGGATGCCTTCAAGGAGACCATGAACCGCCTGGGCATCGACATGCCCAGAAGCCGGGTGGCCTTCTCCGTGGAGACGGCCAAGGAAATCGCCGCGGATCTGGGGTATCCCGTAGTGGTGCGTCCGGCCTACACCATGGGCGGGACCGGCGGCGGCCTGGTATACAACGTGGAGGAACTCGAAACCGTTGCGGCGAGAGGGCTCTCCGCAAGCCTGGTAAACCAGGTTCTCATCGAGGAATCCGTCCTGGGTTGGGAGGAGCTGGAACTCGAAGTGGTCCGCGACGCCAAGGATCAGAAGATCACCGTATGCTTCATCGAAAACGTGGACGCCATGGGCGTACACACCGGGGATTCTTTCTGCACGGCTCCCATGCTGACCATCAGTGAAGAACTCCAGCAACGCCTTCAGAAATATTCCTACGACATCGTCTCGGCCATTGAAATCATCGGCGGCACGAACATCCAATTCGCCCACGATCCCGTCACCGGCCGGGTCGTGGTCATCGAAATCAACCCCCGTACGTCCCGCTCCTCCGCCCTCGCCTCCAAGGCTACGGGCTTCCCCATCGCCTTTGTGTCCAGCTTGCTTGCGGGGGGACTCACCCTGGATGAAATCCCTTACTGGCGGGCCGGGACCCTGGATCGATATTCCCCCTGGGGAGACTACGTCGTGGTAAAATTCGCCCGTTGGGCCTTCGAGAAGTTCCCGGACGCCCACGACATCCTCGGCACTCAAATGAGGGCCGTGGGCGAAGTGATGAGCATCGGAAAGAACTACAAGGAGGCCTATCAGAAGGCCATACGATCTCTGGAAAAGGACCGTTGGGGTCTGGGATTTGTGAAGGATTTTCACCACAGGAGCCTGGAACAGCTCCTGGATCTGCTGACCCAACCCTCCAGCGAACGCCAGTTCATCCTGTACGAAGCCCTTCGCAAGGGCGCGGATATCCGCCTGTTGCATGAAAAGACCCACATCAAGGAATGGTTCCTCGAACAGATGAAAGAGCTGGTCTTGCTGGAAGAGGAAATTCTCGAACACAAGGGGCGGGGTATCCCCAACGATCTCCTGGTCCGCGCCAAGAAAGACGGGTTTGCGGACCGGTACCTGTCCCGGCTCCTGGACCTTCCCGAAACGGGTCTCCGGAATCAGCGCATCGAACTCGGCCTTAGGCAGGCATGGGAACCCGTACCGGTTTCGGGGGTGGAAAACGCGGCTTACTACTTTTCCACCTACAACGCACCGGACCGCGTGGAAACGGTTCAGGGGCGCAAGGTCATGGTGCTCGGCGGAGGACCCAACCGCATCGGGCAGGGGATCGAATTCGATTACTGCTGCGTGCATGCGGCGTTCGCCCTCCGGGACATGGGGATCCTGTCCATCATGGTGAACTGCAACCCCGAGACGGTCTCCACGGACTACGACACCTCGGACCGCCTGTATTTTGAGCCCCTCACGGTGGAAGATGTGCTTTCCATTTACGAAAAGGAAAATCCGGAAGGCGTCGTCGTCCAGTTCGGAGGTCAGACGCCCCTGAACATCGCCAACGAACTGTCCCGAGCCGGCGTGACCATTCTGGGAACGTCTCCCGACGCCATCGACCTGGCGGAAGACCGGGATCGTTTCCGGAAGATGATGTCCGATCTGGGCGTTCCCATGCCCAGGGCGGGCATGGCGAGCACTCTGGAGGAGGCCCGGGTGGTGGCGGCGGAAATCGGCTATCCGCTCATGGTGAGACCCTCCTACGTCCTGGGAGGCCGGGGCATGGAAGTGGTGTACGGCGAGGATATGCTCGACCATTACATGTCTCAGGCCGCCGGAGTGACACCCGAGCGCCCCATCCTCATCGACAAGTTTTTGGAAAACGCCATCGAGGCCGAGGCGGACGCCCTGGCGGACGGGGAGCACGCCTTCGCGCCCGCGGTCATGGAGCACATCGAACTGGCCGGAATCCACTCGGGAGACTCGGCCTGCGTGATCCCCCCCATCAGCATCCCCGAAAAGCATCAGGAAACCATCCGGGAATACACCCGCAAGATCGCCACGGCCCTGAAGGTCGTGGGGCTGTTGAACGTGCAATACGCCATTTATAACGAGCAGGTCTACGTTCTGGAAGCCAACCCCCGGGCCTCCCGCACGGTGCCCCTGGTATCCAAAGTATGCAACATCTCCATGGCCCGACTGGCCACGGAACTCATCATGGGCAGGAAGCTTTCGGAATTGAACCTTGTTCCCCGGACCATTCCTCATTTCGGAGTCAAGGAAGCCGTGTTTCCCTTCAACATGTTTCCCGAGGTGGATCCCATATTGGGACCGGAAATGCGTTCCACGGGCGAAGTGCTGGGCATCGCCGATTCCTTCGGCATGGCGTTCTACAAGGCCCAGGAAGCCGCCGGTTCCATGCTCCCCTTGGAAGGCACTGCTCTGCTGACTGTGACGGACGAACATAAGACGTCCGCCCTGGAAGCGGCGCGGCGTCTCCGGGAACTGGGATTCGCCGTCAAGGCCACCGAAGGCACCCACCAGTACCTGACCCAAAACGGAGTGCCCTGCGAATGCATCCATAAGCTTCAGGAAGGCCGTCCCAACGTGGTGGACGCCATCAAGAACCGGGAGATCCAACTGGTCATCAACACGCCGGCCGGGAGGTTGAGCCTCATCGACGATTCCTATATCCGCAAGGCGGCCGTGAAGTACCGGGTGCCTTACATCACCACCACGGCGGCGGCCATCGCGGCGGTGCGGGGCATCGCCGCCATGAAGGAACAGGAGCGCAACACGCGTTCCCTTCAGGAATTTCACGCGGATATCCAATGACGGGGTCGCATGTCGGGCGGAGCTTCTTACCAGGCTGTGGAAAAACGCGATCTGCTGTGTTGCGCTTCATCCTTCGTCATTGCGGCGTACTGATTGTACGCCTCATTCCTCAGGATTCGCGCGCCTCGCACCTCATCGTTTTTGACCAGCCTGCCCCCAATGCGGTTCATCAACTCCGTCAAGAAGCCGCCAGTCCACCGGGAATTTGCCTTGACGCAGCTCAAGTCCCTGTGATATCGACGAAAACAAGAAGAGGCCACCGTAGCTCAGCCGGCAGAGCAGTTGATTCGTAATCATCAGGTCGGCGGTTCGAATCCGCCCGGTGGCTCCAGACATTTCAAGCGGTTACGGAAAAGCGGGGAAAATTCAAGAAACTCGGGTACGCATTCGGTACGCAGTAGAACGGATTGCACGCATGAGAGGCCCTGGATGTTCTGTCCATGGGCTTTCGTTTTGGGCGCCTCACGGCGCCGAAGGTCTGCCGCAGCGGGTAATTCCGGTGAAAGCGGTCCCCTCCGGGAGCGATTCAGCCTTCCCCTCGTTACACCGTTCCTGCGGTGTAACGTTCAAGGGCCAGGGCGCTCCCGCGCCCTCACCATACACCCGAGCGTATTCTACCCAGCGATGTGCGGACGGCGCAGAGCGCCGCGATTCCTCCGTGACACCGCAGGAGCGGTGTCACGAGAAAATACATAGTCTTTCTAGACTTTATCAGCATCTGCAGGCGCACAGAATATTAGGCCTAAAGGATAAATATCGGCTGGACTGTAACAGACTTTATATCCATAAATACGTTTAGCTGCCCGTTGAAAAACTCCACCGACTCGGGCGTTTCTTGTTGTAGTTTTTTGGTG
>CAZQXK010000010.1:0-68182 GCA_964597345.1 uncultured Thermodesulfobacteriota bacterium
GCATCAGCCTTTCTTTTTTGGATTCCCGCGTGCGAAGACCCAATGCGCGACGAACCAGGTCATCGATGACCTGCTCTTCGGTGGATTCACTGTCGTATCGCAGCTTGATCTTCTTGAAGAGAGCGCTTCGCGCCAGTGTGGACAGAGTCGCCGACTCCAACACGTTCTTATTCATGAGGCGGTAGGACGCCGCCAGTTTGACCATGAAAATGGCGGCTCTCACCGATCCACCGCTCACCACTTCCGGATGATTCCGTGAGCCTTCCACAATCTCGCACACGGTTCGCAAGAGTCGGACATCCTCCTCCCCCGTGCGGAGGCGAACGACTTCCATGGCGTCTTCCAGCGGGAGATGATGCGACGGAATCCAGACACATCGATCGAAGAAAGCCTGCGGTAACGGACTGGTGCCGATACGGTCCAGCGGGTTGGCGGTAAAGATGGTTACGAAACCTTCCTTCGCCTCTACGCTCCCCAGCCGGGGAATGTTCAGCAGCCGCTCGTCCAGCGCCGTGAGCACACCGTTGATCGTTTCCGACGGAGCCCGGTTCACCTCGTTGAAGAAAAAGATCCCCCCTTGGACCATGGCTTCGGTCAGAGGTCCCCGCATAAAGGAATCCCAATTGTACCCCTTGCTCAACACCAAGGGCGGATCGAACCAACCCTGTATCTTCAGCACGGACAGTTCCTGGTCTCCGTCCACTCTGAAGAAAGACCTTCCCAGGACCTTGGCGGAAACCTTGCCCAGCTCCGTCTTGCCGGTTCCCGCTTCACCCTCTAGCAGGATCGGGATTTCTTTTTCCAGGGACTGGACCATGAGTTCGAACTCGGGTTCCATCCCGACAATACCGAATTCCCTCGGGTTCAACATTCGTTGCACACATCACTCCGTCATGGGACTGGAACGACGAACCGTCCTGCAACCAGTCCTGCGTCTTTGGGGTATTCCGCGACACAACGTGCTTTGCTATTCAATCCATCCCGACATGGCCTTCAGGTTTTCCGTGGTAGTGGCCGGTGGTATGGAACAACTCGGGGCTATTACGGTATATCCTTGATTCTTGGCCTCGACGGCCGCTTTGAGGACGTCCGGGGCCTCTCCATAAAACAGGTGATCCATGGTATCGATACCGCCTACCAGACCTACGTTTCTATGGGCATCCTGGACGCACTTCTTCACCAGATCCAAGTTGGTCTTGGGCTCGAAACTCAACGCCGTGGCTTTCGTCGCAATCATGGACTCGACAATGGGATCGATCTTTCCGCATATATGAAGCACCGTGGGCCCGTTGATCTTGCTGATGAGCTCGACATGCCATTGGGCTACGATCTCGTTGAATTTCATGGGACTGATCATGCTTACGGAAGCCATCATATCTTCAATACAAATCACATCGGCTCCCGCCTTCAGGAGCGCGCCCGCAAGTTCCACCCCACATCGCGTGGCCGCCCGCATGAAGGGCTCGAGGGCCGCCGGGTTTCTCATGATCAATTTCAAACAGTCCGTGATGCCCAGTAACTCGGCCGTGATGGAGTACGGCCCGATAATGCCTCCCACGATGGCCGCACTATCGCCCACTTCCTTTTTCAGTATCCGGACCGCTTCGCAGACAACAGGAACTCTGCCCCTCTCCAGGAAATCCTGCGGATACTCTATGTCGGCCCCTTCTTTGGCGTCATACGGATGTAAGGCAATACTCGGCAGGTTCTTTTCATCGCCGGGGTTGATGGTGCATCCCAATGCTTCCTGCTCGATGGTCTGACAAAAGGGCACCTTGACCGCATCGAAATCGAGAAGGGTTTTGGCTCCCAAAGCCAGTTTCGCCATTAACTCCGCATCCATATTCGCTTCCGGCCATTTGGCCCCCACCGCCTCCATCTGCGCGTACGTCGCCGTCTGGTTTACCGAAGCCACCGCCGGCCGGGAAGCCTTTTCTCCGCGGATGCCCGCCAGGAAGATTTCTCGTGATCCATTGGAACTCATCGTGTTCCCTCTCTTTTCTCGCGACGCCTTTCAAAGACGCCCCTATATGGCGGAGGAGCATGACCCTCCGTCATATAGGTTTTCAGGGTTTGAGTGTCCGGGTTATTCGATGGGCAGACCCATGTCCCTCAGTTCGCGTTTCACCTTTTCATAAAGGGCGTAGTATTCGGGCTTCGGCTGGACCGTTTCCAGGTTGTAGCACGCCGTGAAATCGCCGCCCTTCTTGTGAATGTCTCGAGCCTTAATGCCCCCTTCGTATTTCGGGAAGATCTTCATCATCAGGTCATTGGCCTGCTTCCGGGTGAGCCGCGCCTTGCCCACGGCCTTCCCCACTTCCGCGGCAAAACGGACACCCAGACCGCACGCATGATCCTGGCCGCCGCTCTGGTGTCCCGTTCCTCCCGAAATACAGAAACCAAGGCACGTGCTGCCGATGGCGCCGCACGCGGTCTCCCAGAAATATTCCTCGCTGCCGATACCGGCGGTCATCTGCCAGCCGCCGCCGAGCAACGCCGGGTATTTCACCTTCCTCTGGAAGGCGGCTCCCGCGAAGTTGTCCACGAACAGCGCATACCGGCTGGTGTTCGTGAAGTACAACGCGTCGCTGGCCCAAAGGCCGCAAATGGAGGGTTCATAGAGCATCATGTACGCGATCAGGTCCGCCACGCCGTTGACCACCGAGGTCGCAGGACCACCGGGCAACCCGCCGATGAAGGACTGCAGAATTCCCCATGTCTTGGAGCCGTACTGGTCATACATGTACTTGCGGCACTGCTGATCGTAGTCCGTCCTCATGTGCGGCATCACGTACACGTGGCGCACGTCGCCCGTGTTCAAACCCCACGGTTGCAGGGCGGACATTTCCGCCTGGCAGGTCACGGGCATGCTGGCTCCGTCGGACATGCCGGGCCGACCCCCGCGACGGCACACGTCCTTCACGATGGCCACACGCTTCTGCTCGGAACACAACTCGTGGGGCGAGAACGGCTTCACCGGGGTCCCATTGATTTCGTACACGACTCCCTGGAAATGGCAGAAATCCATGAGCGGTTCCTGAATATAGCTCCACGCGATCTTTTCATACAAATGCGGCGTAATGGGACCCAGAATCCTTCCCATGACCCCGATGGGGTTCTTCCCGGAGTCGTAATCCTCCATGCCCCGCCATTTCAGCGTGATGGCGTCATCCCACAGTCCGAGCGTACATTCCGTATGGAGATTGTTCAGAACGCTGTTTACCTCCTGTTCGGTGAACAGAATCAGGCGTTCGGTGTTTATGCTCAGAATTCCACACTCCAGGAAAAACTCCATCCCTGCGTTCCACAAATTTTCCAGTTCCGAATCATCCGTCGGAACGATGTGATTGGGATCGTACTCGATCTTGTACTTGGCCGTAATTCCTTTCAAGAGGGGCCACATCCGCTTGGTGTCGAATTCAGTATTGAAGCATACGGGACCCGTTTCTT
Source organism: uncultured Thermodesulfobacteriota bacterium (assembly GCA_964597345.1). Lineage (GTDB taxonomy): Bacteria > Desulfobacterota > Desulfarculia > JACQYL01 > JACQYL01 > CAZQXK01. Next base: position 3,451 of record CAZQXK010000010.1, read on the forward strand.
GTCTTCCCCAAACTTCCAAAAGTCGTCCTCTATTTCCTGCATTCGGCATGTTCAATCCTCCTGTTCATAAAGACCGGCACTTGCACATACTTTTTTGCTCCACCAAAGTGACGCTCCAAGGCGTCACTTGACGAGATCCTTGGCCACTCTTACGCCTTCGATGGCATCTTGCCCGTATCCATCGGCGCCGATCTTCTCAGCCCAACTCTTGGTGGCCACGCCACCGCCCACAATCACTTTGTACTTTTTGCGCAGGTTCTTGGCGTTCAGAAAGTCGATGAGGTCCTTCTGAACCGGCAACGTCGTCGACATGAGAGCGGATGCGGCGATGATCGTGGCGCCCAAGCTTTCAGCCGTATCCAGAAAGCGGGAAGGAGCCACGCTGGGACCCAGGTCCGTCACGTCGAAACCGGCCGTCATAAGCATCGTCGAAACCATGTCCTTGCCGACGGTATGAACATCACCCAGAACCGTGCCGATCACTACCTTGTGCCGCTTGGGTCCCGCTTCGCCCATCTTGAGGATTTCGGGTTCCAGCACCTTCATGGCCGCTTTCAACGCATCGGATGCCATAACGATCTCAGGGAGAAATACTTCCATCCTCTCAAAGCAGTCGCCTAGCTCGTTCATGGCGGCTCCCATGGCATTCACGGCCGCAATGGGGTCTCCCTTGGCCTTCACATATTCCTCCGCGGCTGCCACAGCGGCTACTTCATCGAATTTCTTGATGGAATCCACTAGTTTGTTTATAAGATCCTTTTCACTCATGCTCGTGTCCCCCTGTTCAACATAGGTTTGTAATCCCATCACAAGTCGTCGGTTCCAAATGAGGCGTGGGACTCATCTTCAAGGCCGGCGCAGTTGCTTCCCCCCCTTCGTGCGCCGGTTACGCCAAAATGACGATTACTCCCGTTCTCATACGTATTCCTTGCTTTGGTTCCCAATGCAGCAACCTTTATGCCAAGGTCGCCGGTGTATTGAGCGAACCGGCGATCCATTTTCCGATCCTCGCGTTTGCATCCGACGGTCCTACGGAGACAAACGGGACGAACAGGTTCTTGAGCCGTCCGCCTTGCCGGGCTGCAACTCCCTGCCCTAACTACACTTTCCCGCCGAGAGAGACTGAAAGGAAAAGGATGGCTTCCAGACCATTTAGACCAGACCCGTGCAAAACCGTATTGCGTGCAGGCCGGTGAAGAACGATGATATCCAAGGCGGGCGAATCCTGAGGAATGAAGCGTACCTACAGTACGCCGCAATGACGAAGGATGAAGCCCAAAGAAGCCGATCGCCTTCTTTCGACGGTTTGATAAGGGAGGGGACCGCCCTCCGGGTTAAGCCATCACATCTCTGGCGTGTACTTTTTGTGGCGTGAGGTTTACGGTCCATACAGCGCAGCAACGCCTCTCTCCACGTGCTTGCCGGCCTGTCGCGACTTCTTTGGCGCACCTGCGCTTTCCGGTCTGGGCGCACGGGTCCGACACACCGGCGGATCGGATGGAAGGCCGCCCCCCAACAGTTGCGTACCAAGGCGCCAAGGCGGATCGAGGGGTTTTATGGGCCCGGCAAGTACAGGGGATCCCGGAAGTAAGCCCCGGCGTCATCCGGTTACAGATCAAGAGCCTTTGGATCGGCTATCCTGGCCAACCACGCCCTTCACGACTCAGGGAGTTCGCCTCCGATCCGAAACGGAGAAGAACTCCGTTCAACGGCAGGAAGAGTATGTCTTTGCTGACAGAGTGTGTCACCACTGTCACACTTTTTCTTCAGAAAGACCTCAAGGACCCTCGGATGCGCTTCCACATGCAGCATTCCTCGAAGGCCCCGCCTTGCCCACAATCTCTGAACAGCCGTTGAAAAACAGAATTTCGGGCAGGCTGTTCAAATAACGATGGGATGCAAGGCGCGCGAATCCTGGGAATGAGGCGTACAACCCGTACGCCGCAATGACGAAGGATGAAGCGTCACGCCAAAGGCGTGAAAGCAGACCGCGTTTTTCAACAGCCTGTTAACGAATCCTCTGAAGCACGAAAGACACCTTTATTCACGGGGCTGCACATTCTCCAAACCGTGCTCCACCGAATCCGCGCGAAAGAAAGAATCCCCCTTGTCACCCCATAAATACACGCCGCTTCGAGCAGGCCGGGCAAAGACGATGGGATGCAAGGCGGGCGAGTCCTTAGGAATGAGGCGTGCCTACAGTACGCCGCAATGACGAAGGAGGAAGCCCAACGAAGCAGCTCGCGTTTTTCAACGGCCTGATAATCCTCCTGAAGTGTTGGAACCGCCCGGGGCTGTTCGATGGAACCAGATCCTGCGATTCCTCCATTTCTCGGCAACCTTTCTTCGGCACAGGAATTGCTTCCGTCCGTTAACGTAATCATTTCCCATTCATGATCAACGATGATCTCCTCTTCATACAGAACCGGGAGGCGTACATGCCGCAGCATATTGTCATTATTGGCGCAGTTTCTTTAGGGCCCAAGGTGGCAAGCAGATTTAAGAGGCTGGAGCCGGATTCGCGCGTAACCATCGTGGATCAAGAATCATTGGTATCTTACTCGTGTGGAGGCATCCCATACTATGTATCCGGTGAGGCGACCGCTCCGGAGGCCATCATCCAGAACAACTTCCAAACACTTCGGGATGAGAAATATTACAACAATGTAATAGGCGCGCAGCTTTTCAGAAATACAAAAGCCCGGTCTTTGGATCGCCATAATCGAACCGTAGTTTTGGAAGACCTTTTCTCGGGAGAGGAGCGCACCGTTCATTACGACCAACTGGTTCTGGCCACCGGAAAACGGCCCAAACCACTTTCCATACCTAATTCATACCTGGACGGCGTTATCGACGTGTATACCCTAAAGTCCGCCGTGGCGGTGCGAGAACGTATCGTCCACCCCGGCGTGAACAAAGCCGTCATTCTGGGCGGAGGTCTAACCGGAATCGAAACGGCGGAAGCCCTATCGGATATGTGGGAAGTGGAAACCACCGTTATAGAACTCGAAGATCAACTACTACCTTATGATCTTAGCCCCGATATGGCCAAGGTGGTGAAACACCATTTGGAAGAGAAGGGGATTACCGTCCTCCTGAAAGAACAGATACTTCGGATAGAAGGCGACGGTTCGGTGGAAAGGATCGTCACCGATCAAAGAACGCTCGAGGCGGAATTGCTCATCGTAGCCACGGGAGTGCAGCCCAACGCCGAGTTGGCCAGACAAGCCGGCCTGGAGATTTCCCCCGGAGGCGCCGTTGCGGTGGATGAACGGATGCGCACCTCCGATCCCTTTATTTACGCGGGCGGGGACTGCGTCGAGACCGTCGATCCCATTACCCAGGGGCTGATCTATCGTCCCTGGCCTTCGATCGCTCAACGCCAGGGCCGTGTCATCGCAACCAATCTCGCCGGCGGAGAAGCTTCCTTTCCCGCGTGTGTGGTGAACATTGCCACAAAAGTTTTCGATCTGCCCGTGGCCTTTGCGGGCCTGAGCATCCATGGGGCGCTGCAAGCAGGATTCGATGCCGTAAGCGTGGCCGTCGCGCAGCTCGAACGAGCCCATTTCTGGCCTCAGAAGGATTACATGTACCTGGAACTCGTCGTGGAAAAGGGAACGGGGAGGGTTTTAGGAATTCAGGGGTTCGGAGATTCCGGGGACGGCCTCGTGGGACGCGTGAACACGGTGGCTGCGATTCTCCCGAACCGGCCTACCGCCACCGATATCGGGAATCTGAATATCGCCTATGCCCCCCCGTTTTCCGGCGCCATGGACATAGTGAATACGCTCGGGAACGTGGCGGAGAACCTTTTGTCCGGGCGAGGCGAAGTGATGCACCCGCGAGATTTTCTATCCATATGGCGCCGGCGAGGCAAAAGCGACTGGGTCATTTTAGATACACGATATTCTCATGAGGCGGAAACCTTCGCACAAAAGTATGCGGACATCTGGAAGAGCATATCTCTGACGGAACTGATGGATCGTAAAGCTGAAATCCCAAAAGATAAGAGATTCTTAGTGCTCTGCAAGACCGGCGAACGATCCTATGACTCACAGGTATTCCTGAATCATCTTGGAGTACGTGAAAGTTATAATCTGCAGGGCGGGATCGCCTACCTCCAGAAATGCGGGATCATTCAAGACGATGAAATCGTGGCATAAGAATATGCTACTTAGTTGTTCTAATACAATGTAATTATATACTAATAATAAAACAATTTGGCGCTATAAGAAAGGGGCCTTGTATGTCTTACTACATGTATGATAACACAACAGAAGTCACTCCCATGGAACGGATGATGGCTGCCCTCAATGGCGAAAAGCGTGACCGTGTGCCTGTCCATATCTATCCAAGGTGGTCCTCTTTAGAATACTTAGGAGTTACTTTCAGACAGGCTTGGGAGAACCCTGACCTATATGTCAAAGCGCAGATACTCGCCCAGGAGCGCTTTCAGTATGACTGTACGATAGACTATGATATGATGGGACCGGTAGAAGAGGCCATAGGCGCCAAGCTGAAATATCCGGAGAACGATGTTCCTCAAATCGCGGAGCCGTTTATCAAGACCAAAGACGATATGAAGACAGCCCGATGGAAATTGGATCCTAGAAAAGACGGCAATATGCCTAAAGTGCTCTATGTGGTTCGGACCCTCAAGGATGCGTTGATTAAACGGGGTAAAGGCAAGCAGCGGGTCCCCATTATGACATGGGGTAGCTGCCCTTCCCGCACGGCGGCTTGTCTTACAGGATTCAAGCAGTGGTTCCTGATCCTCGCCCGCGACCCGGATTGGGCTCTGGAATTGATGGAGCTGGCCATGGACGGCTGGCTCAGGATGGTCATCGCGGCTTGGGAGGAGGGGGCGGACTGCGTTTGGGTCAACGATCCCGTTTCCGCCGGAGACTGCATCTCGAGAAAGCACTACGAAACACTCACCCAGCCTTTTCAGCGGAAATTCATCGAAGCGATTCGGTATCACACAGGTATGAGGATCCTGATGCACCCTTGCGGTAACTGGCACGATCGCATGGACTTGGTCTACCAGAATCAGGCGGACGGCTATTTCCTGGGACCTATGGATATCAAGATGTGCGTGGATCGAGCCGTGGAAACCAACGCCGCGGGCTTGTCCCGGGTCAAGTGTATCAGCGGTAATGTAGGCGCCGCCACCAAATCCACGACGGACGGGGTTACTCCCTTGCCTTACACAACCACCATGGATAAAGGAACTCCGGCGCAAATCGAAGAGGAATGTCGAATTGTCATTCAAACCGTGGAGGAAGCCGGTTTCCGCAGCATCCTGGGACCCAACTGCTGGGAAACGCCCCGTACGCCCTATGTCAACCGGGATACCATGGTGTATGCCGCTCGAAAGCATGGACAATATAAGTGAACCGGAGGTGTTGCCTTGAGTATTCTAGATGATATTCGGAAGTCTGTATACAGCGGAGAAGACGTACGAGCCGTCGAACTCGTGGAGGCTGCCCTCCAAGAGGGTCTTGATCCTCACGATATTTTGGACAACGCCCTTCTCAAGGGAATTCAGGACTGTGGGAAAGCCTATGAAGAAGGCGTCATGTGGATTCCCGAATTGCTCCTAGCCTCGGAAGCCATGAAAGCTTCGATCAATATTTTGAAGCCCCGCATGGTCGGAGGGATTACCGGAGAAAACGCTCCCAGGGCCGTGTTGGCGACGGTGGAAGGGGATGTTCACGACATCGGAGTCGAACTGGTCGGCGTCATGCTCGAAAGCGCCGGCTTCAATGTCCGATTTCTGGGCGGAAATGTCCCCACCGAGGACATCATCGAGGCGGTAAAGGACTTCAAGCCGCACATCCTTGGCCTGTCCACCCTTCTCAGCAACACCATGTATGTGGTTCCGAAAATCCTGGAACGGCTGAAAGAGGAAAAGCTTCGGACCACCGTGAAAATCATGGTAGGAGGGGCGCCCATAAGGCAGGAGTTTTGCGAGGAAGTCGGGGCGGACGGCTACGCTTACGATGCGGTGGAAGCTGTGCCCGTGGCCAAGAAACTCGTTTAGCAGGCTGTTTTTCAACGGGCTGGTAAGCCTCTTGCGTGGCCACGGACGGCGTGAAGAACCGGACATGGGTTCATCGCAGCCGGACACGACGGCATGAATCCAGGGGGGGCGGCCTGACGGGAGCCGTTTTCCCTCCTGAAGTTTCGCAAATCCACCCCCAGGCTTCGTCATGCTCCCGGAAACGGGATTTCTATTCACGAGGCGCGTGCAGATGGATTACACAAAATCCATTAAGCAATACGCGAAGCGGCTGGGAGCCGATGTGGTTGGTATAGCCGATCTCCGTCTCTTGAAGGGTATTTCGACAAGACCGCCCGATCTACTGGACGCTTACTCCCATGGCATCTGTGTCGGTAAGTCCTTCCATGACGGCATCATGGATCTGATCGATAACGCACCTGTTCCCGCCTACGCGAGCATTCATAAGTCACTGAATGATCATCTGGACATGATCAACCGCCACATGGTTCGCTATATAGAGTCCAAAGGATATCGCGCCCGTCAAATACCGGCTACTGAAGCCGGCGACATCGCCCAGACGATGAAGGCCGACTTCTTCAGGAATATAGACTTGAAGACCTTCGACTGGACGCCTTTGACCTCCTCCTCCCTGCCGAGCAAAGCCGTGGCGCGTGCAGCCGGTCTGGGATGGTTTGGAAAGAACTTCCTCATTATTAATCCTACACTGGGACCCGGATTCCGTCATGCCTCCGTGATAACGGACATGCCTCTCATGCCGGACAAACCGCTGAATGAACAGAAATGCGGAAAGTGCGAGATCTGCAAGGAGTCTTGTCCGGTAGGCGCTATACGAGGGCTGAATTTCGACGGGATTCCTCCCGCCCGGGAAGTGGTCCTGGACTTCCCCAAGTGCAGAAATCTTCTCTGGATGAAACACAAGAACATGCCGGAAATAGGATATCCTATCTGCGGCATATGCATCACCGTGTGCCCCTGGAGAAAAAAAAGTCTCAAGCATCGGTTGGGCAGAACCTTGTTCGGCTGGGCGCCGGCGAACCTCATTACCTCGCTTCCCAAGGCGATCTGGTCGTAATCACGATTCACTCAGGCAAAAAGCCTTTGGAGACCCGGAACTCTTTTGCGGAGACAAGCATGGAAAGAGAAAACGTGGATGAGGCTATTTTAGCGGCCGTACCCGCCCGCAAAGGCGTGGTGGCTGTCAAACCGTTTTCCGATTCGCATCGTGAACAAGCCCTTCAACTGGAAGCCGAAGCCGAAGAAAAAGGGCTCATGGGTTTCGGCAAGGTTCTGAATGTAGGGGTTCGAAACGTTTTGGCGTGTGAGTTGATCTATGTGGCTCTCGTCGATATGGAGTTCGACTGGAGCCCGTACGCCTCCCTGGTGCTCAAGAAAGGGGACGAGCTTGTGGGTGAGGAAATCAAGGACAAAGAACTCCTGGCCAAGATTTGCCGTGAGCGGGACACCTGGGTAATGACGGGCGATTTTGTCGTCTACAAAGACCGCATTGCGTTCCCACACGATATCCTGAAGAAAGTCTGCCACTTCGAGGTCCCAGGCCATACCATGGACTGGGTGCCTCCAGACCCCGAAACCTTACCCGGAGTGGAGGAAGTGGTATTTGGGTCCCCGGCCGTGCCTTTGGACCTCTTTCTGAAGGAACACTATTTCAAGGGGCGGGACGAGCAAGGGCTGGGCACCATGATCATAGGGGTCCGCTTGCGCCAACCGTGACGCCGGCGCAGCGTCGCCGATGCGTGAGGAAAATGATTACCGCCGTCCGGCCTCTCAAAAAACGGGCGCCCCCTTTCTGGAGAGGCGCCCGTACCTGCGGCCGAACAAACTAGATCACGGTAACATTTACTGCGGCAGGACCTTTTTTGCCCTGTTCAATATCAAAGGTCACTCGGTCACCTTCATTGAGTGACTTGAAACCCGATGCGTTGATCCCGGAATGATGGACAAATACATCAGGACCGTTTTCTTGCTCAATGAAACCGTAGCCCTTGCTACTGTCGAACCACTTTACAGTTCCATTCGCCATGGTGGCATCCTCCTTTCTTAAAAATTCTCATGGTCCCAAACTCGAGGTTGCCACTTGGATAAATGGTCTTGCCTCAGAACGAAACCGGTATCCCAAACCGGAGATACCTTTATTGATTGAAAGCAGCATACTTCCTTCCGCTGAAAAAAGCAAGCAGAATCCGTATACAGGATCAAATTTTTGCTCCTCCCGGTTACCCCTTGAATCCAGAGCCCCATTTGGCCTTCGGACGATCCCCGCCCACTCCGGTCCGCTTATCGAACAGCGGCTTCCCCACAGCCCACCCCCATCTTGAAACCGGCCTATCCGCCCAAAAGATCCGAGCCTTCAGCCCACGCAATCTTCGGGAATCACACGTCCCTGTCTCGCACCATAGAACCCGGGAAGAACGCATCACTCGGCAGGCGCGACCGCAACTTGCTTACCAGTCTGTTGAAAAACGCGATCTGCTGCGTTGCGCTTCATCCTTCGTCATTGCGGGGTACCGGTTGTACGCCTCATTCCTCAGGATTCGCGCGCCTTGCATCTCATCGTTTTTGAACAGCCTGTCCGAAATGCTGTTCTTCAACGGGCTGTTACGCGGCCGCACGGCGTCCGCATCTCGACGGGCACACCGCAAGGAACACGGTCCCCCCCCCCCGCGTACCCGGGGCCCTTCGATGGGTTCTACAATTCACAGGCCTTCATCAGATCGGTCACCTTTCGGAAGACGTCGGTCAGGCGCAACACACCCACAATCTTCTTGCCCCGAGTAACCAGAAGCGATTGATGCTTTCCCACGATCAACTGGTGCACCGCCTCGTTCAAGGTAGCGTTTTCCGCCACGAATTCTCCCTGTGTCGGGGTATACATAACCTCCTTGACCTTCAAAACGCCGGCTTTACGGCAAATATCGTCAATGGGCTGTTTCCACAGGCCGTACTCCTTGATCATCTCCCGGATGCGATGGGCATCCACCCCATAACGTGCGGCTTCCCCCAAGTCGCCGATCCCATCGTATCTCGGTTCCAGACTTTTCAGGACATCCAACTGGCTCAGCTTACCCACGATATTTCCGGAAGAATCATACACCAGCACGGCCCGGTGTCGATACCTGTCCTGGTCGAACTTCCGCTGCGCATCCTCCAGGGCCGCAACGGCTTCGTACAGACTCGCCTCCTGAGAAACCGTTGCATAATCCTCCAGCGGCACCATCATTTCCTTCACCACAATCGACTGCATCACGTACCTCCCTCTGTTTCCAGGGAATGTTTGTCCAACTCTTTAAGTCTTTTGAGAATATCCCGCGGTGATGTCGCCTCCGACGTTTGGAGGAGACGATCCATGTCCATTCGGGGGATTCCGCTCCTGTTCATAACAGTCTTCTTATAGGCTTCGATGAGTGTACTCAGAAGTGTTTCCAAATCACAAGGCTTCGCCAGAAAGGAATAGGCCTGCCCGTATACACGATCCTTTTCCGGATCAAACGAGCCATGACCCGTAAGAATCACGATTTCCAGCCACGGGTAATCTCGTTTCAGATTGACAAGAACATCCGTTCCGCTCATGCCGGGCATCTTCAAGTCCAGAATCGCCACATCGATCGGGTGCGTGCGAACGACTTCCAGCGCTTTCTCACCCCGATTCACGGCAATGACATTGAAGTCCCTGATCTGAAGCCTTCGCCGGATGGAATCCAAAAGCGCTTCTTCGTCATCCACCAATAATACGTTGATCTTGTCCTTTACCACGGTCCGATTCCTTACCACTTATGAAAACCATTCCATCCGGCGTGGCAGGCCGGCGACATCCCTGTCGATGAAGGCCGACAAGAATCGGCGCCAGGAAACCGCAGCCGGAAAGCGATTTCTCTTAGAGAGAGAAATTTCATGTATCGCATATTATATATTGTATCGAACTATCCATGGTTAATCCAAAAGGCCTATATGCGTAACGTTCCATGCCTGCCAGCCCGTCGATAAACAGTATTTTAGCCAGACCGGCGGACAACCATGTAATGTTAAGGCACACAAACATCGATGAATGCGGCGTACATACGGTGCGCCGCAATAACATACGATGATGCGTCACGCCAAAGGCGTGACAGCACATCGCGTTTTCCTAAAACCTGCTACACAGGGAACTTCAGCCATTGCCAATATCCAAGAATAACCCACAACCACAATACCGTGAAGGACAAAAGCAACACAGCGGCCCCGTGTACAAAGAAATCCTTCATCGTGACCAACTGCTCCCCCGTTTCATAATCCTTGGCCAGCGCGAAGATAATGGCATTGTTGGGGGTGCCGATGATGAGCATGTGCGCGAACGAAGAAGCGAATGCCGTGGCCAGCCCCACCATAATGGGCGAGGCGCCCGCAATGGTGGCCATGGGTACGCATATGGGCCCGATGGCGGCCACCGTTGCCCCGTCGCTCATGAAATTCGTCAGAATGCCGGTGAACAGGGAGGTGGCTATGCTCAACCCGGTACCGGTTTGGGTCAGGAATCCGGGCAGCACCGATACAAACGTATCCGCAATCAAGAGCGCCGCGCCCGTAGCGGCCAGCCCGGTGCCCATGGCGCTGGCCGCCGCATAGAGCGCCACCACGTCCCAGTGGATGGCGTTCACATCCTTCCAGCGCAAAATCCCCAGAATATTCAGGGCCACCAATGCCAGAATCACCGGCCCACCCATGCCGTACTTGGCCGAAAAGGCCGACCACATGAAAATCAAGACCACCAGAACCACCGCCGTCTTATACTCAGCGCCGGTCATCTTCCCGATTTTTTCCGCTTCCCGTTTGACGGCCGCAGCGATATTCAGGTTCTTGATCTTCAATTTCTTGCCCAGAGCCAGATAAAAGTACAAGCCCACAACGATGGCCATCACCGGCACAAACGGCAGCCCGAATTTCACCCACTGGCCGAACGTCAGGGTAATCCCGTAATCCGAAAGAATGCCGATCATGATGGCGTTCCGTCCGCCGGCGGCCGGTGATCCGGGTCCGCCGACGTTGGCCGCGTAATTGAGCGTCAGCAGCATCATCACCACCAGCGCTTTATCCTTGGAAACCCCCGAAACCCGGATGGCCCCCATATACACCATCATGAAGATGGGCGCGATGAACGCAATCAGCGCGTGTTCCGACAGGAAGGAAGCGGTTATGGCCAGCATGGGGGCGAAGATCATGGCCATACGCGCCAGATTGGTGCTGGATGACAACAGCAGGATGCCGATTCGCCGATCCAGGCCCGTTTTGGAGATGGCCGAAGCCAGGGCCAACACGCCGAAAATGAAGAACACGGCGTCCTTGGCATAGGCTCGGGCCACGCCTTCCGGGGGCAGCACGCCGAAGAAGTACATGAGCACCCCCACCAGAAGCGCCGTAACACCCACGGGCACGGCCCCCGTGGCCCAGAACAGAGCCGCCACAATCAAGGTGCCTATCATGACATGGGCCCGCCGCATGGCGGCCTCCGGTCCAAGAAGGACCTTGGTCTTCGCTCCTTCCGCCGTCGTCACGGTTTCATAGAGACCGGCGCGTTCCGCATAGTATTCCGAAATGGTCTGGCCCGGTTTCAACTTGCGGTAATCCGCGTATCCCATTATGGCACTGTCTTCGGCGCTCCCTTTGGGCGTGGTCAGTAGAGTTTTCAGTCGATCCGCGGGAGGCAGAAAGAAAAGAACGGCCAGAATCAAGGCTCCGATAATGATGATGCCCGGCCGGGCGTTTTGGACGCCGATGAACCAGTCCTTGAAACTGCGTTGATCCACATGCGGAATCTCGTGACGCGCCATGGCATACGTTCGTTCCTGGCGGGCCGCTTCGATCTTTTCGGTTAACTCGTCGATGGGACAGGGTTTTTGGACATATTCGAAAACATCGAACTTGCCGGTAACCCGCGCCGATTCGATGCTGCCATGTCCCGTCAGCATAATAATCTGAACTTCGGGACGGATCTTCTTCAACTCCCTCAAGGTCTGAATACCGTCCATTCCGGGCATCTTCTGATCCAGGACAACCACTTCGGGATTTTCATGCCGTACGATCTTGATGGCGTCTTCTCCGTTATTCACGTCCAGCACACGATAGCCTCGGATGGACAGCTGTCTGGCCAACCCGGTACGAAACTGGTCTTCGTCGTCCACCAATAAGACGATGGGTTTTCCCACCGCCGATTCTTTCACCCCGCTTTCAACCATCGGATTCTCCTTTCGACAGTTACTTCGTGCATGCCGCTTCTCACAGGCCGTTGAGATACGCGGTATCCGCCGGCTTACCTCCGGACGACCTGCAATGTTTTTGTTAATCGCCACCGGATTTGGAGAGCGAAGTATCCCCGCCGGCCGTATTCGCCGCCGAAACCGGCAACACAACCGTAAAGGCGCTCCCGACACCCGGCTCGCTTTCCACTTCAATACGCCCGCCGAAACCCTCCACGATGTTGAGGCTGATCGGAAGGCCCAGCCCGGTTCCCTTACCCACCTCTTTGGTGGTGTAAAAAGGCATGAATATCTTTTGCAGTTGTTCAGGATCCATGCCGGGACCGTCGTCCGCAACGGTGACTCGGACCACGTCCCCAACCACGCGGGTCTTCAGCATAATGGTGTTGCCGTCCCGGATCACGTCACTGGCGTTGTTCACCAGATTCAAGAACACTTGCCGCATCAAATCGGGATCCAACATGAGAAACGGAACGGCCGGATCGTAATCCCGCACCACCCGGATATTGGAAACATTGAATTCCTGTTCCTTGATACCGCTCACCACGTCTTCAAGCAATTGCTGAACATCACACGAAATCAACCTGGGTTCGGTCTTGCGCACAAAACTCAATATTTTCTTGGTGATGTTCTTGGTTCTGTAAACCGCCATGTCGATGGCATCCAGCTCCTGCCTGATCGTCTCTGAGGTACATTCGATGTCCAGGTTCGGATTCAGCATATCCCGAATCAAACCCGACGAGCCCGCGATGATGGCAAGAGGGTTGTTGATCTCATGAGCCACGCCTCCCGCCAGTTGCCCCACCGCCCCCAACTTGTGCGTATGATAAAGCTGGGCTTTCAGCTCCGCCCGGTCCTGCTCCAGGGACTCGGCCCATCGGATCGCCCGATTCACGATCAGCCAGATCACAACCATCAGCATCAGCACCAGCACCGCCATGCCGATAATCATGGTATTGCGGATACGGTCCATCTCCGCGTACGCCACATGGAGCGGCTGCCACATCACTAGACACCAGGGCACCTCTTTAAGCCAGGTATAGGCCAGAAGCATCTGCCCGCCGTCGAATCCGATCTTGGCCACATCGGCGCCGGTGTTTCCGGGCGGGAAGAATACGGCGGGCTGCAGTAATTCCCCGAACGAAGCATCCACGGCCTGGTACAAGCCTTCTCGGTTGATCAGGAAGCCGTCTACGCTCTTGCCGTAGCTTGTCGCCTGGAGAAACGTATAAAGCTTATCCGGATCCAGACTGGTGCGTATTACATAATACTGGCCATCAATAAATTGTTTTACGCCAATGGTAAAATGAGGTTTACGGCGTAAGCCCAAATACAAATCACTCACTATATAGCTCTGAGAGCGTTCTATCAGTTCACTATACCACGACTCCCGGCTGTAGTCCTTTCCCAACAAATGGGGATATGGGCCTGAGTATCCAATCTGAATCCCTTCAGGGCTGAAGAAACCTATATCGACAAAAGCATCGTTCGCTGTAACCAGGTTACTCAAGTAGAGGTCCATCTCCTCTTGACTGGGAGATAAGCTGAAGCTTTTCAGATGAAACACATTAAAAATATTCACAATCCGCTTCTGCAGGAACAAGTCGATGGTATTGCGCTGACTCTCAGCCACCGCGGCCAGATGCAGGTGACTGCTTTGCCGCACGGTTGCATTGAACCTGGAAACGAAGTAGATGGTAACTATGGTTATCGGTATCAGATAGGCAATCAATAGACCGACTTGCAGGCCACGCTTCAAACGAGTAAAGTAGGTCTTGCCGAATTGTCCATTGGTGTGTCCGTCACTGATCGCGGAATGATTCCGGCTTCCGTTCTTCGCATTTTCCATTTCTTGTGTGTTCTCTAGTTGTCGTGGCCCGTTTTGCCGCCGGCACAGGATTCGGGCTCCGGCTCATTCCACCCCGGCGCTCCTCCGGAATCCGGGGGTGTCCCGGTCCGTCCTTTACAGGAGCGGTCAAGCCCGATTCCACGTATCAGGCTGTTGAAAAACGCGATCTTCGGTTCATCAAGAGCCTGATACGCTCACCCGCTTCGGGGACCATCCAGCATTTCCAGGAACCCCTGGGCCGGAACCACCTGAAACAGAGGGAACAACGGCGAACGCCGGTACAGATCCAGGCAGTTCCGGTGAACCTCCTCACCAGCCGCGGCGCAACAGTCCTCGATGATGAATGCCTGGAAGTCGTTGGCCACGGCATCCAGGGCGGTGCTCAGGACGCAGAACGGCGTGGCCACTCCGGTCACCGCCACGGCGTCCACATTCCATACCCTCAGGCTCTGATCCAGATCCGTTTTGTAAAAGGCCGAAAATCTTCGTTTGGGCAACCACACGTCCCCGTCCTGCATGTCCAAACCCGGATACACGTCCGCTCCCGGCGTTCCCCGAAGAGAATGAGGTTTCATCCGACCCTTGAAAAGGAAATCCTCCGGCAGAAAACTGTCCGTGGAGAACACGATGGGAAGCCCCCGGTTTCGGCATGCCCGAATGAGCCCATTCAGCGTGGGCAACATGGCGCGGGCATTCTGAGCAACAGGAAGATGTCCGTGCTTTTCGAACGTATCGCGAACCAAGTCGATGATCAACAGGGCTGCTTTCATCAAAAATTCTCCTAACCTATCTCATCCCGAAAGGCTTGTACGCCCCGGCACGCACCTTTGGTCTTATCGGGCCGCCATGCACGCAACGGCGCTTGCGCGGCATTCCCATGGACCTTTGCTGCCGTGTCCGCCTATCAGTCCGGTGGAAAACGATGAGCTGCAAGGCGCGCGAATCCTGAGGAATGAGGCGTACACTGTGTACGCCGCAATGACGGAGGATCAAGCGCAACGAGGCAGATCGCGTTATTCAACGGCGTGGTGCGGCCTGAAAAAGCTCGCCGGCCCGGTAGGAACTTCTTACAAAGGGACCGCAGGCCGCACCCAGAAATCCTGTCTTCAGCGCATACCGCTCCCACTCCGCAAACTCCGCAGGCGGAACGTATCGCCGGACGGGATGGTGGTCACGGGAAGGACGCAAGTATTGCCCCAATGTCAGGATCCGGCACCCGGCGTCCAGGAGGTCGTCCAGGCTCTTCCGAAGTTCGTCCTCCCCTTCCCCCAGCCCCAGCATCAGACCGGACTTGGTAATTATGCCGGGATCCAAGCGCCGGGCTCTCGCAATAACTCCCAGTGAACGGCGATACTCCGCTTTCGGACGAACCTCTGGATAAAGTCGGTCCACCGTTTCCAGGTTGTGATTCAATACGTCCGGCCGCGTTTCGATCACGTCCGCCAGGGCTTTTTCCGAACCCTGGAAGTCCGGAATGAGAACCTCCACACGAGCGGAGGGGAGCTTGGCGCGAATCCGGCGTATGGTCTCGGCAAAATGACCACTACCCCCGTCGCTGAGATCGTCACGGGTTACCGATGTGACTACCACATACCGCAGATTCAGCCGCCGAGCGGCCTCGGCCACCCGTTCCGGCTCTTCGGGATCCGGAGGATCGGGAGCGTCTCTCCGGATGGCGCAGAAACGACAGTTCCGGGTGCACCGATCCCCCAGAATCAGGAAGGTGGCCGTTCTGCGGGAAAAGCATTCGGCCAGGTTGGGACACCGGGCTTCTTCACAGACCGTGTGCACACCTCCATCCCGTAACAACCTCCGCACTTCCTCACGCAGCGTGGCCGGCGGCAAACGTTTCGTCAGCCACGGCGGCTTGCGCCGGATGTGAACAGCCGTTGCGTCCGGTTCCATAAACAACCGTCCCCATAGGATCAAGAAACAGGCCTGCTGGTGGGCGGATGAGAAAGGATGGAAGACAAAGCGCTGCAGGCCGGGGCATAGCAACCCCCACAGGCCGCGAGCAAGAACATCCGCCTGATCGGTACACAAGAACAAAGGCGAAACCGCAGCACCGACGGCGGGGACGCGGACCACCTTCTTCCCCGACCCGTTAGGCCGTTCCGAAATCCTCAACGGATTCCGACAGCTCCGGATCACGCCACGGAGTCAAACCAATATCCCTGGTCATCCACTCGAGTGAATCGTACCGCCTGCCCCACACAAAGTTCGGGATCGTGGCCCTGTTCCAACCGTCCGGTTACACGAAGGTCCGGGGATATCTCCACGATCATGATCGTATAAGGCGTCTGCCCCCGCAGCGCCTCCGGGGCTACGCGGATCGTGGTGTGCGTATATACCACGCCTCGGCCCTCCACGGTGGCCTCCTCCATACGAACCCCGTGACATTTCCTGCACACATACACCGGCGGAATATACGCCGCTCCGCACTCCCCGCAACGGACCACCGGCATGCCCTTGGACGTATCCATATCAACCCCTCCTCAAGATATGCACGGTGCATACCTGGCCCGTGGCTCCCAGATTGTGGGTCAATCCGATCTCCGCATCTTTCACCTGGTTCTCGTGCACGCCCCGGAGTTGTTTCACGACTTCATACACTTGAGCCACGCCCGTTGCTCCAACGGGATGGCCCTTGGAGAGCAATCCCCCGCTGGCGTTGATGGGGAGCTTGCCGTCCACAAGGGTGGCGCCCTCCGCCACCGCAAAACCGCCGCGGCCTTTCGGGAAGAATCCCAGATCTTCGCTGTCCACCACTTCCGCGATGGTAAAGCAATCATGGAGTTCCACTAGATCCACGTCCTCCGGTCCCAGGCCCGCCATGTCGAAAGCCTGCTTTCCGGCAAGCACCGTGGCGTCCAGCGTGGTGGCCGAGGGCGTGTTGTACAGGGAATTGTATCCCGTGGTCTGGGCGGAACCGATGATTTCCACGGGGGTTTCAGTGAAACTCCGGGCCGTCTCCGTGGGGCACAGCACCAGAGCTGCGGCCCCGTCGCTGATGGGACAACAGTCGAACAACCGGAGAGGGTCCGCGATGAGTCTTGAATGACTGATTTCCTCCAGGGTCGCCGCCTTCCGAAACCGGGCCCGCGGGTTCTTCAGACTGTTGCTCCGGTTCTTGAAGGACACCCGGGCCAAATGATCCGGCGTTGTCCCGAACTCGTACATGTGTCGCTGGGCCACCAAGGCGAAAAAGCCCGGAAAGGTAAGCCCCGCTCTTCCCTCGCTGGTTTCATGGTCCATGGCCAGTCCGAGACCTTCGGTATTCTTCTCCGTGGAAGCATGGGACATCTTTTCCACCCCGATTATCAGTACGAGGTCGGCCAAACCCGTACCCACCAGGAAGAAACCGTGTCGCAACGCAATACCTCCGGAACAACACGCCCCTTCCACGGTGGTGGAAGCCGTGCTCTTGTTCAATCCCAACAGATCCGAAATCTGAGGAGCAATCGTTTCCTGTCCCGCCAGGAAGCCGGATATGAAGTTCCCCACATACAGAGCCTCGATTTCCTTCCGGTCCACGCCCGCGTCCCGGATGGCCTCGTTCGCCGCCGATACGGCCATCGCTTTGAGGCTTTGCCCTTCCAGCACTCCAAACGGAGTGGATCCGATACCGATAATGGAAACCCCGCGCATGTTCTTCTCCAAAACAGCTTGCTCTGTTGATTCAGGCGGTTGACTCCCACCCTCCGCCAAGACTCCATACCATCCATAATAATCTCGAATCAGCATCAATTACAGATCTCATGATTCGAGACAAAGCCGCTTGCTCCGATATACGCCCAATTTTCCCGCAGTAGTCAAGCCGAATCGTCCACGACAACGCTCGCAAACCGACGGCTTTCCTTCGCACCGCAATACGGGAATGATCCCGGCGGTTCCGCTTTCCCCGAAGGCCGGCCCATGCGAAGGCCCATGAGTTTACAGCGGAACGAAGGCAGAGGCGGACACAAGGGTCACCCGCTCTCACTGCGGCCGGCTCCGGTTGCCAAACGCCTCTGCAAGCGGGATAATAAGCTATCGATACTCGATTCCCCGAAGGCGCTTTCCCCGTCGGCATGAAACCGAGAGACCCGGGCTGACCGATCCAGGGGGATTGGGAGGATCCGGCGGCGCGCAACCGGGACCCGAGCGGCAGGCAGGTTCGCCGTCAACCGCGATGGATGGGGAAGAACACTTGGAACAGGGAGGAACAAAGCCATGAAGGCGGCCATCGTGGGCGGCGGGAAAGGATGCCGTGCAATTCTGGAAATGGTGTTCCAGAATCGGCTCAGCTTCTTGGGCCTGGAAGTCTTGTGCGTTGTGGATCCCAAAGACAACGCCCCCGGCATGGCGTTCGCGCGGAACCAGGGCATCCGGACCTTTCGCCATCTGGAGGACGCACTGACCCTTCCCGGACTGGAAACCGTCATCGAACTGGTGGGAAGCGATGTGTTTCTGGAAGAGCTGTACAAGAGCATCCCCCGGGGAGTCCGCGTCATCGACCACGTGGTGGCCCAGATGTTCTGGGAATTGGAAGGACTGACGGAAAAACTTCAGAAAGAACTGGACGAGAAGCGGAATCTGGAAAGAAAATTTCGGGAGGAGCGCAACCTGCTCCAGAACATCCTGGATTCCCTGCCGGATGCGGTAATCGTGGCGGACTGCGATATGAATCTCCGATGGGTGAACGCCCGCTTGGAGGATCTTACCGGGATCCGTCGAGAAGATCTCACCGTTACGGGGAAGTTCGTGGATCCTTTCTGCGACTGCCAACTGGAGCAGGACGGCATGCCGAGCACCTGTTCTTTAGCGGAAGTGCTTCGGACAGGCAAGCCTGTGCAATACATCCACTTCGATCCCGTGGAAGGACGAAAGCATAATTATTACCGGATCATCGTGAGCCCGGCTTTCGGCGAAGACGGTCACATTCATCATCTCGTGCAGACCGCCCGTCCCATCGACCAGCAGGTGGCCCAGACGCGGGAAATCGAGGAAAGCGAGCGACGCTTCAGGCAGTTCGTGGAAAACGCCCACGACATGATCACCATCAAGGATTTGGAGGGGATCTATCTGGTCATCAACGATCCCGCGGCCTCCATGTTCAACATGAGCCCCATGGATTTTATCGGTAGAAGCGACTATGATATCCTTCCCTATGACTTGGCGGATCGCCTGGTGGCAAAGGACAAGGAAACCATCGCCCTGCGGATGCATTCATGTCATCAGGAGAGACTGTCCATTCATGGAAGCACCCGCTTTCTGAACACAGTCCGCTTTCCGATTTTCAACTACAAAGGGGACGTCACGGGGGTTTGTTCCATCAGTCGCGATGTCACCGAGCAGCAACGATTGCAGGAAGCGGTCGTTCATTCCGAGAAGATGGCCGTGGTAGGGAAAATGGCCGCCAGTGTGGCGCACGAGATTAATAATCCCCTCACCGGCGTATTGGCTTTTGCCGAGGAACTTCGCATGGATGCGATGGAAAGCGATCCTTCGAGTTCCGCCGTCCAGGATTTCGACATCATCATTCGAGAGGCCAAGCGGTGCCGGGAAATCGTATCCAAATTGTTGGATTACGCCCGCATCGAAAAGCCGCGCCGGAGTTCTATGAGCGTCAACACGGTGATCCGACACGCACTGGACATGGTGGAAAAACAGGCGGCTTTTCATGATATCCGCTTCGACGTGCATCTGGACACCTCGTTGCCGGACGCGCACATCGATCCCTCGCAGATGCAACAGGTATTCTTGAATCTAGTCATCAATGCGGCCGAGGCCATGGATCAGGAGGGCGCCATCACCATTCGGACGACCCTGTCGCCGGACCTCCAGTGGATCAAAGCCGGCATCCGGGACCAGGGAGCCGGCATCCCGGAGCAACTCCAGGAACGCGTCTTCGAGCCGTTCTTTTCCACCAAAGGCGCCAAAGGAACGGGTTTGGGCTTGAGCTGCATTCACAACATTGTGGGCCGGCACGGCGGCCGTATTGAGTTGAAGAGTCGATCGGGGGAAGGAACAGAATTTACGGTCTACTTGCCGGTCACCCGGCAATCGGATAGGGAGAGCGCCCAATGACTCAGGGACGTATCTTGGTGGTGGATGACGAGGAGGTGGTTCACGCCAGCATCCGCAGGATCCTCATGCGGTTCGGATTTGAGGTCGCAGGCGTACTGAAGGCCCGGGACGGATTGGATCGCCTCCGACAAGAATCCTTCGACGCCGTCATTACGGATCTCATGATGCCGGAAATGAACGGCGTGGAAATGCTGGCCGCCCTCAAAGAGGCGGACATACATGTGCCTACGATCATGATCACGGGATATCCCACCATCAAGACGGCGGTGGAAGCTCTTCGCTTGGGAGCCGTGGACTACATCCCCAAGCCGTTCACCCGCCAGGAACTCCTGAACCCCCTGAACCGGGCCTTGAGGCGCTCTGAACATTCCGACCCCCTCGGAGAGACTTGCCAGGAGCCTTCCATTGACATCGGACCGGAGCCCGGGGACTGTTTCCTCTTGTCCGGACATTCATGGGCGCTCTACCGGCAGGACGGTTTGGTGGAAATCGGGGTGGACCGCACCTTTCTCGACGCGATACCTCCCATCCGAGAAGTCATTCTCCCCGTGGAAAACACTCCGGTGGAACAGGGGGTGGCGAGTATCCAAATCAACTGCGAGCAGGAGGAGCATTACGTCTTCATGCCCTTGAGCGGCCAGGTAACGGCCGTGAACCGGGACATGGCGGATCACGCCCTCGAGTTGACGGCACACCAATGGCTTCTCAGGGTGCTCCCTTCAAGGCTCTCCGAGGAACTGCCTCTCCTGAAAAAAGTTCGGCGCCGGTGACGGCGTCGGACGGATGGACAACCCTTACCACCCCGTTCATAAACATTATTGCAGACAGGCTGGTAAAAGACGATGGGATACAAGGCTCGCGAATCCTGAGGAATGAGGCGTAGATACAGTACGCCGCAATGACGAAGGATGAAGCGCAACACGGCGGATCGCGTTTTTTAACGGCTTGTTACGGGGCATCCAGTCTTAGGGCCGGGCGGCCGGAAGATTTGGGTCCCTCCAGTTCTTCCAGGACTTCTCTCAAGTCCTCCAGAAGAAACGACACGCTGTCATAGAACTGGGAGGTCGCCGTGGAGAACCTGCATAAGATGCGGTTCAGCTTTTCCGGGATGTAGGGGAACAGTTTCCGCAGGTTCGCCACCTCATTCCTACGCACCAACAAGAGATCCTCTTCCCGAATGTCTTTCTCGTCTGCAACACCGGGGTAGTATCCAGGCCGACGGCGGACGTCATGGCAAGTGTGACTCCCTTTCCCCGCCGCAAACACCAACACCTCTCCCAGACTCCAGAGATCATAATCCGTATGACTCACCAGATAATCGAAATCGATCCATACGTAACGGCCGCTATCCTCCTCGATGATCAGGTGGTCCGTACGGATATCACCGTGTTGGCGGCCCGCTTTCAGGAGAAACGCCATGGCCTCGAACGCCTCGACGAGTCTGCCTAGAACTTCAGGAAACAACTCGAAAAAATATCTTTCGTGATCCATTTCCAGTTCCTGAAGGCGCCGGTACAGGCTCGGACCTCGGACGAATTCTATGATGCGCGCTTCGTTTCCGGCCTCGTCACGAATATTCCGGCCCTGCATGAAATACGGATGCCCTTGGACCACTTGCAAAATATCGCTTTCCTTCTCCGGACTGCGCCGGGCTCGGATGAGAAACGGCCCGATCCGCGAGGAAAACTCTTCGTGAAACACCAGCTTAAGGATCTTCCGCTCACCGGATTCCAGGTCCACGAGGTACTTCACCCATAATTTGGGCTCGCCGCCCAGACCGAACCGGTCTTCCGTGGCGTCTCCCCGAACGAAGTAATCCTTCTCCTCCACCCGAAGAACCATGCCGCTCAGGATTTTGCTGTAATCGGCCATATCCCGTTGAATCAGCGGGTTTTCGTATATGACTCGACCGGTGAGTTCCTCGATCCGTCTCTTGAGTTCCGAATTCTCTCTGAGTTTCACCTTGCTATCTCCGTTCTTCGCGGACTTTTTACGATCCAAGAGTACCTCAGGCAGTGTCCAAAGGCAAGAATCCGCGGCGGTTCCCCTTGAAGAACATAACGGCCGTTCGGCCGCAGCGAACCAACCTCGGACCGGAAGATATATAAGGATTCGTGTACGGTGTCTCTTTACGAAAGCAACTCCGTGACGCATAATGATGCGGCCGAAGGGTGATCGGCTTATACGGACCCATGCCTCACCCCGGCATTCGGATTATCCCTTTCACCGCCGAACGGAGGAACCATCGCATGGATCAAGACGTCAAGATTGCCTTGTGCAACAACCTGAACGTGCGGGGAGGCGCCGTATTGGCGTTCCCCATACCCGAACTTTTCGAGCTGCTCGAGGAACTCTTCACTGACGGCGAAGCGGAGGTGGCCGCGCAAATGCCCGCCGCCGCCGTATCCGTCCGTGATCTCGCGGCTCAATTGTCACGTTCCGAAGAAGAGCTGATTCCTCTTCTGAAGGCAATGACGGGCAAAGGCACGGTTTTGGACCGGGACAAAGACGGAGTGACGCTGTATAAACTCCTGCCTCTCCTGCCGGGGATCTTCGAGTTCCAGTTTATGGGAGGCCGGGATACGGAACATCATCGGAAACTGGCGCGTCTGTTCAAGAACTATCTCTCCCTGGCCGAAACCAAGATGCGGCAAATGATAACCATTCCCAAGGACGCCACGTCATTCTCCAGGGTCATTCCCGTGGAGCGCTCCATCGAGGCGGGTCCCCAGATTCACACGTTTGATCAGGTTTCCCGGTACATCCAGGATGCGGAAGCGGTATCCGTGGGTCACTGCTATTGCCGTCACCAAGCCCTCCTTTTGGGCGAAGACCCTTGCGAGGCGCCCCGGGAAAGTTGTTTCAGCTTCGGACCCGGAGCCAAGTATATCGCCAAGCACGGTCTAGGACGCCTGGTGGGCAAGGAAGAAGCGCTCGACATCCTCAAAGCCTGCGAGGAACACGGACTCATCCACCTCACCTCGAACACCTCGAGCTTCCTGGAATATCTCTGTAATTGCTGCGCCTGTCATTGCGACTCTCTGAAGAAGATCCAGGAAACGGGATTGCGCTTGTGGGGAACCGGATCCAGTTATCTGCCGCGGACGGATCCGGAAGCCTGCACAGGCTGTGGAACCTGCGTCGAACACTGTCAGATGGAGGCCATCGTATTGAACGAGGAGGAACAGGCGGTGGTGGACATGGACCGTTGTCTGGGGTGCGGAGCGTGCGCCTATCTCTGTCCTTCCGGCGCCGTCACCATGCAGGTCCGGCAAGACGCCCATGAACCTCCCAAGACCGCACGGGAACTGCGGGCCGCCATCTTAAATGACCTGCAGCGCGGGGCTCAAGGTGCGAAGCCCGCGTGAAGACGAATACCAGCCCGTTGATACACCGTATTACGGGCAGGCGGATGCAAAATGACGAGATGGGAGGCGGGCGAATCCTGAGGAATGAGGCTTACCTATACAGTACGCCGGAATGACGGAGAATGGAGCGCAACGAAGCAGATCGTGTCTTTCAACGGCCTGATAACGGGCGCCTCCAGGAGTCCCGGCCCGAATGTCTTTGTTCGCTATCCCCGCTTCCTGCGCGTCACAGACTGTAGACGTTCTCTGTTCCTTGGTGCTACTATCAATAGGAGATGTTTCGGCGCCGGCAGGATCTCACGGTAACCCATAGAATCGGAAAGGATGGAATATGAAAATCTCTTCGAGGTTCTTGCTGTTGGTTATTGCGATGATGGCGATAACCGCCTGTGTCGCTCCGGCAACCTACACCGTTCAAGAACCCGCCGGTCCGGTTCTCAGCCGGATCCAGGAGCGCGGGGAACTTCGGGTAGGAACTGCGGCGAGCATGCCCCCCATGAACATGACGACCAAATCCGGAGAAATCATCGGGCTCGATGTGGATCTGGCCCGGTATATGGCGGACGCCATGGGTGTGCCTCTGAAGATGGTTCCTTTACCCTTCTCGGAGTTGCTGCCCGCCGTCGAGAACGGAACCGTGGACATGGTGCTGTCCGGCATGACGGTCACACCCGAACGAAACCTGACGGCCGCCTTTGTAGGTCCGTACTTCATTTCGGGAAAATCTCTCCTGACCCGGAGCCAAACGCTTCTCTCCGTGAAAGATCCCTGCGAGTTGAACCGACCCGAAATGACTTTGACGGCGTTGAAAGGGTCCACAAGCCAGACGTTCATCGAAGAATATATGCCCGAAGCTACGTTGCTTCCCGCCAAGGACTATGATGAAGGCGTGAACTGGGTAATCCAGGGTAAGGCCCAGGCCATGATCGCCGATTTCCCCATCTGTGTGCTGTCCGTATTCCGCTATCCGGAACACGAACTGGCCTTCCTTATCGCTCCTCTTTCCCACGAACCGCTCGGCATTGCCCTGCCGCCCCAAGATCCGCACCTGCTGAACTGGGTGGAAAACGCGCTCATGACCCTGAACGGCAGCGGCGAACTCGAAAGAATGACTCGAAAGTGGTTCGACGAGCACTCATGGCTGCAGGAGTTGCCCTGAAACTAGAGGAGCCAGCGTTCCGGCATGGAGTATATCACATGGATCTTTTACCTGGATCGGGACGATTTGCTGCATCCTCTTCCCAACGCACGCTTCCGCCGCTTTCTCTATAAGGGCGAAAGCGTATTTTCACGGCTGGGGGACGAGGAAGTACGTACTGCCGTGGTCTTCCTCCGTTTGGAACGTGGTCTCCCGGTGGAGATCATCCGGATCGAATACAACCGGTATCCTCTGAACGCGCAGGGTGAACTCTCGGGGGAATTCTGGACCTCTCTGCTGAGGGATACCATGGAGTATCTCACCGCCCACCACGAGACGTCCCGGCGGGAAGAACCTCCCAACGTGGTCGGGTACAGCCGGTTGCTCCAGTTGGGATATCGGCGTCGCTACCATTGGAAACCGGATGAGCACACCACCAGACAACTGTTGGCTCTGGTGGAGTCCCGCGCTGAATTGCCGCCGGGCAGTTTGGGCTTGCCGGCGGAGTGATTTTGAGTTCAGCGTACACCCCGCATTCCTTGAGGACGGCGGCAGGGGCGGTGTTGCGATCCGAATCCGAAACTCCGGCTTTCAGGAGCCTGCGCGATTGAGGCGGATATGAGGATGACCGAACATTCCGGATCAGACGACATTCCCATTCGGATGGGAATCGTGGGCGGAGGAAGCCGTTGCCGGATGCTTCTCGAGATGTTCGACCGACAGGAGTTCCACGACTTCAAAGGGGTCGTAGTCGGCGTAGCGGATGTCGATCCCAAGGCCCCAGGCATGCTCAAAGCCAGGGACATGGGCATTATCACCAGCGACCCCGAACGACTCATGAGCAGACAAGACGTGGATCTCTACGTCGAGCTGACCGGCGAACCGTCCGTCCGGGAACGCTTGGAACACATCCGAGTGGGAAAGTACTTTCCGGCCATCACCAAGCTCTTCTATGATATCCTCCGGGTGCGCAGCAAGGAACTGGAAACAGAAGACGAGCTCGAGCAGACCTACAGGCTGCTCAAGACCATGTTCGACTCCATACAAGAGGATATCATGGTAGTGGATCCAAACTACATCATCGTGGATGTGAACGAAACCATGATTCGGAACAGCGGGCTGCCCAAGACTGAAATCGTGGGGAGATACTGTTACCAGGTGAGCCACAGAAGCTTGACACCCTGCCAATCTCCGGATCATCCGTGTCCTATGAAAGAGGTGTTGGCTACCGGCCGACCCGTATCCACCAGCCACAAGCACTTTACCAAGGAAGGCAGAAGATACTTCGAGGTGGTGCATTACCCCATCAAGGACAAACAGGGCCGTATTACGCTCGTCCTGGAAATGGCCCGGGACATCAGCGAGATCCTCAATACCCGGATCAAGCGGACGGAGGAGCGCCTGAAACAGGACTATTCCCGACTGGTGATGGAAGACAAGATGATTTCGCTGGGCAAGCTCATGGCCAGCACGGTTCACGAAATCAACAATCCCCTTTCCGGCACCCTGAATCTGGCCCGTCTGGTCCTGGCAAACCTGGAAGAATCTCCCGGAGATCCTCACATCCTCGAAGAGAACCGGGAATATCTACGGATCGTCTGTTCCGAACTGGACCGCTGCAGCAAGATCGTAGCCAATCTCCTGTTCTTTTCACGCCAGCAACCTCGGGAACTGCACCGGGTCCGTGTGGAGGAGACCGTGGAACGGGTACTGGCCATAGCCCAGCACAAGATCCGCCTCCAGCAGATTGAAGTATCCCGCTCCTACGCCGCCCCCGAGGGCGCCGAAATCGCTTTTGAGGGAGGACAACTGGATCAGGCGCTCATGAACGTAATCTTCAACGCCCTTGAGGCCATGCCCTCCGGCGGACAACTAACCGTGTCAACTCGACTGGATCGTGACCTCGGGGAGGTCGTGATTTCCATCAAAGATACGGGCCACGGCATCAGCAAGACGGACATGTCCCGCATCTTCGAACCCTTTTTCTCCACGAAAGGCGAAGGCAAAGGGGTGGGCCTGGGTTTGTCCGTGGTGCTGGGTATCGTGAAAGCGCACGGTGGAAGCATTGACTTCGACAGTACTCCGGGGCAGGGAACCGAATGTGTAATGCGGTTCCCGCTGCCCAAGACATAAACGCACTCCGCGGCGATCCGCCGCCGTGGAATAGGAACTTGCGGGACGTACCATGAAGACGGATACACGCGTTCTGGTGGTGGACGACGAGCTGAGCATCCGCGTATCGCTCGCCGGATGGCTGAAGAAGTTCGGCTATCAGGTGGACCTCGCTGAAGAAGGGGCCACGGCCGTGCAGATGGTCGAGCAGCGATTCTACGACCTGCTCCTTCTGGACATCAAGATGCCTGGAATGGATGGTATTGAGGTATTGAGCAAGGTCCGTGAACTCTCCCCGGATACGATCGTGGTCATGATGACCGCTCACGGCTCCATCGAATCCGCCGTCGAATCCATGAAGATGGGAGCGCGCGATTACCTGATGAAACCGTTTGATCCGGCCCAATTGAACCTTCTCGTGGAGAAGTTCGTCCAGCAACGCAGACTGATGGATGAAAACCGTCTTCTTCGGAGTCAGGTTCGGGAACAAGGAGGATTCCAAAACCTCATCGGCGTATCCGAATGCATGCAACACGTGTTCGAAATGGTGCGACAGGTTGCGCAAAGTGAAAGCGCCGTGCTCATCCAGGGAGAGACCGGGACCGGCAAGGAATTGGTGGCCAAGGCCATTCACGCATTGAGTCCCCGGTGCTACGAACCGTTCATTGCCATCAACTGCGGAGCGTTCACAGAGAGCCTTCTGGAAGGAGAACTGTTCGGCTACGAAAA
Source organism: uncultured Thermodesulfobacteriota bacterium (assembly GCA_964597345.1). GTDB lineage: Bacteria > Desulfobacterota > Desulfarculia > JACQYL01 > JACQYL01 > CAZQXK01. The sequence goes on from CAZQXK010000010.1 coordinate 30,989, forward strand.
AGGCGCTTTCACGGGCGCCCGTCACGCACGCAAGGGACGCCTGGAGATGGCGCATAACGGCACCCTGTTCCTGGACGAGGTGGGGGAAATATCGCCCAAGATGCAGGTGGATCTCCTGCGGGTGCTCCAAGAGAAGCGATTCCATCGATTGGGGAACCCCTCCCCTTCGGAGGTCGATTTCCGCCTTATCTCGGCCACGCATCGGGACCTGAATCAGGGCTTGCAGGAGGGGTGGTTTCGCCAGGATTTCTATTACCGAATCAATGTGATCACTCTGGACATACCTCCGCTGAGAGAGCGGAAAGAAGATATTCCTCTCCTGGCTCAATTCTTTCTCGAACGATACGCCCGGGAAACGGCCAAACGATTCACGGGCTTTTCCAAGGACGCTTTGGAATTGCTCGTGAACTACGATTGGCCCGGCAACGTCCGGGAACTCGAAAATGTCGTCGAACGGGCCGTTGTGCTTGCCCGAGATGAACGAATCGTTCCCGAGTGCCTGCCTTTCAGACCGACGGCCCCCTCGAAACCCACGGGAAAAGGGACTCTGGACGGGGTATTGGAGGAACACATCCGCGACGTGCTGGATGCCGCCGGGTGGAATCTTTCCAAGGCCGCCGAAATCCTGGGTATCCATCGTTCCACGTTGTATAAGAAGATGGAGAAGCACCGTATTCGGAAACCCGAAGAGTCGGGCGCAACGTGAAGACCGAGGGCATGGGTCCGGGGTTTCACGTGTGCGTGTTACCCTTGGGAGAAGACATCGGAAGCGATGTTCTCGAGATCATCGCCGCAAACATCCAGGCTCAGCTGTCCTTGCCCGTAAACATCCTGCCGGCCGGACCTCTCCCCGAACAGGCCTATCATCCCGCCCGCAGACAGTTCAACGCGCTGGCCGTGCTGGAACATCTCCGCCAAACACCCGTGCCGGATCAAACGAAGGTGCTGGGCGTGATGAAGGCGGATCTGTTTATTCCCATCCTGACATACGTCTTTGGAGAAGCACAATTGGGGAACCGCTGCGCCCTCGTCTCCCTGTACCGGCTTCAGCACATGAGGGATGGAAGCCCGGCGCCGCTGCCGCTGTTTTTTCAGCGAGCCGCCAAACTTGGCGTGCATGAACTCCTCCACACGTTCAACATCATCCACTGTGACCAGGAGGACTGCATCATGCGATTCATCCAGGATCTGGATGCCGTGGACGCCCAGGATCTGGTTCTATGCCGGTATTGTTCCGCATTCTTGGCCGAACATCTTCAACACTGAATAGGTTTCGAGGTTTCTTGACGAACTTATCAGCCCTTGATAAGCCGTATTGCGGGCAGGCCGGTGAAAACGATGGGATCCACGGCGGGCGAATCCTGAGATATGAAGTCTACATGCAGTAAGCCGCAAGCATGAAGGATGAGACCAACGCCGAAGGCGCGCCCACAGATCGCGCTTTTCAGCGGCTTGTTATATTGTTTTTCAACAATATTAATACGGGAAGCATGCATACGGTGGTACCGTTTAGATTTTCAATGTCAAGTAGGATAAATAGAATGGTATCACTTATATGGACCGGTATGTTCATATACTATGGTTTAACCGGGTTGTTCAGGACCATTCCCATAATAGCAGCCGATGAAATAGGCTACCTGGGTAATGCCATATATTTGTCCGGGACAGGCTTCCTACCTAACATGTCGGATGCAACATTTTACCACTTTGGATATTCGTTGATTATAGCACCTGTATTCTGGCTACTGGAGACTCCTACAACCGCGTACAAGGCCATAATATGGGTTAATGCCGCTCTCATGACCTCCATGTGCATCGGCATATATCTGATACTTAAGTTTCACTTACTGGTCGATTCCAACAGGGCTGCCATAATAGCCGCGCTCGTCGGCTTGTATCCGCCTTTCATGATTTACACCAAGTTTGCCTGGTCGGAGAACATGTTCATACCTTTATTTGTGTATGTAGTATATGTATTAGGCCTATTGGTGGATAAAAGAAGTTCGTTCATGGCGATTTTATTCGGTCTAACCGGGTCCTCCCTGTATATGGTTCATCCCAAGGCGGCGCTTATACCTCCTCTGGTGATTCTGTTCCTGGTCATGCTTGCGCTCACCCAAACTCTGTCCGTTCGAGCCTGCCTGTTGGGAAGCGTTGCCGCCGCCGCCGTGTGTGTGGCGACGAGCCTGCTGAACCATCATCTTCTTCAGATGGGATGGACGCACTCGGGTCATGATGTACCTGGAATGGCGCACAGGGTGCTCCAAGCGGAGGGCCTCCCGGCCTATATAAAGGCCGTGATCCGCCAGGTCTGGTACCTGAACACGGCCACCCTGGGATTGGCTTTCCTAGGCCTAGTCTACGCCGGGTGCCTGGTGCTCCGTAAACGGGATGGCGCATGGCTATCGCTTCGAAACAAGTCGTTTACGCTTGTGTTCTTTCTCGTTCTCGCTTCAGGCGCCGTCCTGGCGGCTTCCGGGGCACAGATGATGTATCCCGCCCGGGGAGATCATGCCATTTACGGAAGATACAACGAAGGGTTCATCGCTCTTTGGATCGCATTGGGTATCGCTTGTCTGGGGGATTCCTGCGACAGAAATCCCCCGAAACTGAAACCGGGCATTCTCTGCTCATTCCTTATGCTCGTTCTTGCCCTGCTCTTCTGGAAGGCCGGAGGTGTCCTCCCCACGGAAATCGTTTCCGTGAACGTGGCCGGCCTCGCCCCGGTTCTCGGCCTCATACGACGGGCGAATCGCTGGGATCTGATCCCTGTTCTGGGAGTCGTGGCGGCCTTCGCGCCGCTCCTGCTCCTACGGGCGTCATCCCGTTCATTCTCCCTGGCCGCGTTCCTGGTGGCCTTGTGGTTCGGCTTCTTGTCCATCCACGGAGAGCGATCCGTTCTGTCCACGGAGATGGAACTGCGGCGACAGACCTGGATGGTCGCGGAGATCCGGAAGATTCCGGACCGAAAGGTCCTCGCCTACGATTATCCGAACCTTACCGATACGTTGTATTTTATCTATCAGTTCCTCTTACCCGATGTGAAATTCATTGCGTTCGACAGCAACCATGCCCCCCCTCCCGAGGGTGCGGTTCTGGTCCTGGCGGACGAACAATGGAAACCGGCCGATCATGAAGAGGGTATCCCACTGCTCCACGGAGGAAAAGAACTCGGGACCTTATGGTATTTGGGTGATGACCCTCCAGTGGAATCACCGGAAGACGGAAAAAGCGCATGGCTTCCCCTGGCGCCTTATATCAGACATAGACGAGCTGCCTCGCATCTTATCTGTAATCCAGACACGCTATCCATGCAAGCTTTCTGTAGCGATGTCGAAATCAACGGAATACCTAACACGGAACCCGTATCGCTGTTGCATCTATATACAAAAGCCTCAAGGTTCACACCTTGAGGCTTTTGTTTAGTATTCGGAATAGTATTTATTTGGTATCAGTCGCCGATGTTTACACCCATCTTCGCTTCATCAACACAGTTCTTGAGTTCATCGGGCGACGCCTTTTTAGGATCTTTCAGCGCATCCATGGGGCATATGAACTGATTTCCTTTCTTGTCCGTAACCCAAACAAACGGCGTACTTCCCTTATGCGGCTGAGCCATGTCACTTCCTCCTTACAAGTTAAGTCAACTCACCAAGTTCTATATTATACGTAAGCTAAGTTCGGCGATAGAAACAGTCAAGAGGCGGAAAACATTTTTTCGGACCTGCCATACGGATTGTCCTATGCCGGATAGCGTTCTCATCAACCGCGCTACGGAAGCGCCCGTAACCTACCGAAATCTACCGAAACCCAACATGGTGTTCGCACTAACCATTTTCCATGAAATACATGCTCGGTGGATGCCGCCGGAACTGTCTCACATCCATTGCCTGAACCGATCCCACAGTCGTCCGACTCGGCCGCCCGGGACGACCGGCTCCCGGATTTCATTTTTCTCAGGAGGCCATCCCACATGCATACGACCATCTTAATACCGGATACAGACGCACGCGCGCAGAAAGAATTCAAGCGGGAGACGGGCCGATGAAAGCGGTTTTGATCATCAACCCTGCTGCGGGAAACGGCCGTACGGGACGATGTCGGCGGCGCCTGGAAAAACAGATCCGATGTGGGATGGGCATCCCTTTCGATCCGATACTCACGGAACGGCCCGGGCACGCCACAGAGATCGTTCGCGATCGGATTCTCCGGGGCGCCGAAATGATGGTGTCCGTGGGAGGAGACGGGACGCACCACGAAGTGCTCAACGGATTCTTTCAGGAAGGCGAACTGATCAATCCGAAAGCCTGCATGGCCACCATTACCGTGGGAACAGGAGGGGATTTCATCAAGACCCTCGGATGGGAAAAGACGGTGGACTTCGCCCTGAGGAGAATCGCCGCACGTCGTGTCCGTCCTCTGGATGTGGGTCTCGTGGAATGTCTGGGACCCGACGGGAAAGCCTGCCGACGATATTTCATGAACATGGCGGACTTCGGAGCGGGCGGCGTCGTAGTCCGGCGTGTGAACGGGACCAGCAAAATTCTGGGAGGGAGAATGAGCTTCCTATGGGGCATCGTCTCCACACTGGTCACGTACAAGAACCGGAGCATCACCTACACCGTGGATGACCAAACGGAACACACGGCGATACTCAACAACGTGATCATAGGAAACGGCCGATATTACGGCGGAGGCATCCGCGCCGCACCCCACGCACGGCTGGACGACGGGTTCCTGGACGTGGTGTTCATCGGTGATGTGGGATTCACGGAAGCTTTGGCCAATCTTCATCGCTTTCGAAAGGGAACGCACTTGAACCATCCCAAAATCTCCTGGATGCCGGTGCGCGTCATCGAGGCCCGGTCCCAAGACCCGGTTTACATCAATATGGACGGAGAATGTACGGGAACCTTGCCCGCCCGGTTTCATGTACTGCCCAAAAAGATCCTGTTCGTGGTGTAGCCGGCGGTCGAAACGACGGCCGGAAACCCGCGCGGTCGGTCCCTCATTGTTTCCGGCGAGTCGAACACCCGTGACGTCCCATCCGTCGGACTCCTCCTCCACGGATCCGGATCAGAAGATAAAATCCGTGGAGAGAAACTTGGATCGGCGCCCCCGGACAATACCGGTGATGATCCGCCGGTTGGTTTCCAGGTTCCCGGCGGCCACCAGCGTTCGAATGGAGAACACCCGGAGGGCGTCCGACACGGACAGGGTTCCTTCGGCGGAATCCTTGCGGCCCGTAAAAGGAAACGTGTCGGGACCCCGTTGACACTGGGAATTCAGGTTCAGGCGGCAGACCTGATTCACCAGCGGGTCGATCAGACGCGCAATGACTTCCGGGTTCGTGCCGAAAATGCTCAGCTGTTGGCCATAATCCGACTGAATTACATACTCGACGGGCGTCCGGATATCCTCAAAGCGAAGCACCGGCAATACGGGCCCGAACTGCTCTTCCCGGAAAACCCGCATGTCCGGAGTCACCGGGTACAGCAGAGCGGGGTAGACGAAACTCCGGTTTACCGTCCCCCCCGCCTCGTTCATCACTTTAGCACCGCGGGCGCAGGCGTCTTCCACAAGGTCTGTAAGATACTCGGGTTTCCCCGCTTCCGGCAAAGGAGTCAAGAACACATCGGGTTCCCAGGGCATACCCATGGAAAGGTCTCCGATGGCCTCGGCGAGTTTCTCCAGGAATACATCCACAATATCAGCATGCACAAAGAAAAGTTTGAGCGCCGTACACCGCTGCCCGTTGAACGACAAACCTCCCAGCAGGCATTCCCGTACCGTGAGATCCAGGTCCGCTTCCGGTAAAACGATGGCCGGGTTCTTGGCCTCGAGGCCGAGCACGCACCGAAGTCTGTGAGGTTTGGGATGGTTCCGCCGCAGCTGGTCCGCGGCTCCGCTGCTCCCGATAAAGGCGAATACATCCACACCGCCCGAAGCCATGAGCGGCGGGATCATTCTGCGACCCTCACCGAAGATCACGTTCACCACGCCTCGCGGGAAGCAGCTCCGGAACCCTTCCAGCAACGGTCCGTACAAGAGGACCCCATGCTTGGGGGGTTTCAGCACCACCGTATTCCCCATGATCAGGGCGGGAATCAATGTGGTGAACGTTTCATTCAAGGGATAGTTGAACGGCCCCATGCACAGGACCACGCCCAAAGGCCCTCTGCGGATCTGTCCGATGATACCTTGTTCGATGACGAAACGGGACGAAGCCCGATCCAGATCTTTGAGCGCATCGATGGTGTTACGGATATACTCCACCGTACGCTGGAACTCTTTTTGCGAGTCCTGGAGCGACTTCCCGACCTCCCACATGAGCAACCGCACGATCTGCTCCCTGCGCTCCGTCATGTGGAAGACAAACTCCTCCACATGACCGATCCGATCGGCCACGGACATGGTGGGCCAGGGTCCCCGTCCGTAATCGTAGGCGCCGCGCGCCGCTTCCAGACCTTCCAGTGCCTCCTTTTCCGTCAGGAGCGGATACATCCCCAGAAAAGGCCGCGAAATCCCCTCTCCCGATTCCAGGCACACCGGGCTCCGTACTTCACCGCAGGGCCCCTCCCAATCCCTCAGTTCCCCATTTACCAGGTATTGGGTTTGCTTCACGGGAGGCTGAATCCGGTGTTCCAAGGGCACGGATTCCTCCCGGGGAAACAGCACCCTGACACGTTCCAGAATGGTCATATTCAGCTTCCTTCCCTTCAGGACTCGGGTATCTCCGCGCGACGGCGCGATATAGGCCGCGGGAAACCCTTAAGTCGCCCCCATGGCTTCGGAAAGGGGAATCATCCCCCCACCTCGGATACGCGATGAAGCTCCCGCCGCCGCTTCCGGCGATCCCCTATTTCATTACCCTACACTTGTGAAGCCTTGTCAACGGAGAGGCGTCCCGGCAACGCACCCCGTGTACGATTTATTCCATTGGATTCGAGCGCCTTGCTTCTCATAACTTTTCACCGGCCTGGTCACAATCCTTTATCTTGTCATCAATTCCTTCAAAGGGAAGCGAGCAGCCTGTCATGGATCCCATCGAATCCTCCGTTGGAGAGAACAAGCACCAGATCCCCTTCCCGGGAGTCCTTCAGCAGGAAATCCAGGATGCCTTCCGTATCCGAGAAGTAGCGCGCCGCTTGACCCCGCGCCTGCAGATCGGCCACGAGTTGCCTCGAGGAGAACCGCTGGTCTTCAGGCACCTTGTTCAGATCCGGGGGCTCCCGGACGATCACCAGATCGGCCCCCTCGAAGGATCCGGGGTACACATGCTGAAACACATTCCGCCGGCTCGTATTGGTCCTGGGTTCGAATACGCACACGAGACGCCTGTTCTCATAGGCGCCCCGAACGGCCCGTAGCGTCTCCCGCACTTCCGTGGGGTGATGGGCGAAATCGTCCATTACGAGAACCCCGCGGCGGCTTCCCCGCACCTCCTGCCTCCGCTTCACACCCTGAAACCCTTCGAGGGCGCGAAAGATCTCGTCGGGTTCCAACCCCAGGTTATGGGTCAAGGCGACGGCGGCAAGAGCGTTACGCACATTATGGTTTCCGATCATGGGAAGGCGGAATCGACCGAAAAGCTCTCCACGCCGGGTTATCCGCACGGTCACATTCCCTTCCCAAAATCCTTCCGGTCGCCCGCACCACTCCTCGGAACCTCCCAACCCGTATGTCTGAACAGATGCCCGGGTCCCCGGAAGCAGGGAACGCACCTTGGGATCCTCACCGGATGCCACGAGTACTCCGTGCGGAGGTAACCGGTCCAGAAGAAGCCCGAACTGCGCCTTGATTTGTTCCACGTCCCGGTAAATGTCCCCATGGTCGAACTCGATGTTGGTCACAACCAGGAGTTCGGGACGAAAATGAAGGAATTTGGGTCCCTTGTCAAAATAGGCCGTATCGTATTCGTCTCCTTCTGTGACGAAGACGCCTCCCTTGGCCACCTGATGATTCCTGCCAAAGTTACGCAGAATCCCGCCGATCATGAATCCCGGATCCCGGCCGGAATGCTCCAGAATCCAGGCGATCATTCCGGAGGTGGTGGTCTTTCCGTGGGTCCCTGAAACCACCACGGAGCGGTTCCCCCGGATGAAAAAGTGATGGAGCGCCTGCGGCATGGAGAGGAACGGAAGTCTTCGCAGCCGCATGGCGCGCGCTTCGGGATTTTCCCTCCGGATCACGTTTCCAACGATCACCAGGTCCACGGGATCCGGAATGTTTTCCGCCCGATACCCTGAGATGACCGGGATGTTCAGCTCCTCCAGGAGGGTGCTCATGGGAGGATACACAGACTGATCGGATCCGGTGACCTGAAAGCCGAGGTTCTTGAGCATGCCCGCCAAAGCCGCCATACCCGTGCCGCAGATTCCCAAAATATGCACCGCGCGAACCTGTTCCGGCACGCGGTTCAACTCGTTTTCCATGTGCGTTGGGTTCATACGCTCCTTCCACAAAGCCGTTCCACGGTGTCCCAGACACGTTCGTATATATACGGTCTGAACTCCCGGATGCGCCTGCTCCTGGGACGGGAGAGCAGCCGGTTGGTCAGCAGAATCGCGTGAAATCCGCTGTCCATGTCCATCCAAAAAGATACCCCGGTGAAGCCCAAATGTCCGATCAGGTCCGGTGGGTGTCGGTTTCCCGCACTGGATCCCACCGCCGAGGGCGTGTCAAAGCCCAAGACGTACGGAGTAAAATCACGGTCGGACCGACTCCGGAATCGTTCCCGAATCTCTTCGTTCCAGCACGGCCCTAAACGGACTCGATCTTTCAGACACCGGTACAGGTGGGCGAGCAGCGCGCTCACATCGCCGGCTGAACCGAATAATCCCGCATGGCCCGAATATCCCCCCACCGAGAACGCGTTCCGGTCATGAACCTCGCCCTGCAAGAACCGTTTGCGATACGGACAATACGCTGTCCAGACCAGGTCGGACAGGGGAAACCCCGTGCGCTCACGGGGATTGAAGGCCGTACGCGCCAGCCCCAACGGAACGAAAAGCCTGCGATCCAGAAAGGACTCCAGGGACTCTCCTGAAATGGTTTCAACGATCCATTCCAGCCACATGTATCCGAGATCGCTGTATCGGACCCTCAGGCCCGGAGGCGATTCCAACGGTTCTTCGAGCAGCGAACGTCGGAGAAGGGGTTTGCATCCGGGTCCTTCCCGGCCCCTGAATTTCAGGAAATACGCCCGAAAAGAAGGAAGACCCGAGGTATGTTCCAGGAGATGAAGAACCTGGATGAATCGTTTCGGATCCTCTCTGTGGAATCCCGGATCCGCGAAAATTTCTTCCAGTGTGGAAGTCCAGCGGAGTTTCCCGTCACCCGCCAGAAAGGCGACCGCTTGGGCGGCGGCGAGGGGTTTGGTCAGTGACGCCAGGTCGAATACAGCGTCCCGCTCCATGGCCCTGGGATCGCTATTCAGAGTGGAAACCCCGAAAGCCTCGTGATACCGGACGCCGTCTTCGGCGCCCACAAGCAAAACGGCGCCCGGGAACACGGAGTCCCGGACGCCCTGATTCATGGCTTCCGTTAGGGGGTAAAACAGATCCAACGGATCTCCTCTGAATTCAGAAATGCAGGAACGTTACCGTTTTGCTCTGCGAGTCCATGCGCACCCGCATGCCGATGGGAAGTACCTGATTCTCCGCTCCATGGCCCGCCGGAACCCGCCCCCAGATGGCTACTCCCGGTTTTCCCCAGAGTTCCACGACACGGTCCCACACGGGCTCCACCGGGCCGCATCCCGAGAACTCACCCAGGAGGATCCCCCGGATCGATTCCGTCTTTCCCGAGACCTTCAAATGGGTCAGCGCGCGGTCGATGCGATACAAAGGTTCCGAAACATCCTCCAGCAGGATGACGGCGCCCTCGAGATCCGGTTCATACGGCGTGCCCATGAGGTGGCACAAAACCGTCAGATTCCCTCCCTTGAGCACGCCTTCAGAGGTCCCCCCGTGCAGCACTTCCACATTCCTCCATACTGTCGGCGACACGACCGGGGAAGCCAGGAATCTCCGAAACGCTTCCAAAGAATCCGAATCCAGCATGGGAAGCGTGCTCACCATGGGACCATGGAAAGTCACCACTCCCGTATGTTCATAAACGGCGTTCAGGAGCACGGTGATGTCGCTGAAGCCGATGAAGATCTTGGGATGAGAGGCCAGCACACGGAAGTCCAGTCCGGGCAGTAAACGCAGACTTCCAAAACCTCCCCGCGCGCACATGACCACATCCACGGAAGGGTCGGTCCAAAGATCCAGAAGCCCCTTCAGCCTGCGTGCGTCGGACGCGGCAAGGTACGTCGCCGTCTCGGAAGCTTCCGGAACCGGCCGGGTTTCCATTCCCCACCCGTGCAACAGATCCAATCCCCGCCGCAGAAGATCCCATCGACACCCCGAGGCGGGGGCCGCAACGCCTATGGTCAAACGGTTTCCCATGGATATCGGAAAAGCACCGGATCAAAGGTTTCGTTCGTAGACAATCCGCAGGCCCTCCAATGTGAGCTGGTCGTCCACGACCTCGATACATTCGCATACATTGAGCATGATCCTTGCCAGCCCCCCCGTGGCCACCACCCGGGGAACAGGGTGGATCTCTTTCTTCATACGGCCCACCACCCCCTCCACCATTCCGGCGAAACCGAATACGATGCCCGATTCCATGGCGCTGACCGTGTCCTTGCCCACGGCCGCTCTCGGATAGGTGAACACCTCCACACGAGGCAACTTGGACGCTTTCTGAAACAAGGCTTCGCAGGAGATCATCACACCGGGAGCAATGGCTCCCCCCAGGAATTCTCCCCGCTCGGAAACCGCATCGAAGGTGGTCGCCGTGCCGAAGTCCACGATGATCAAACTGCATCGAAACCGTTCGAAGGCGGCCACAGCGTTCACGATCCGGTCCGCTCCCACTTCCCTGGGGTTGTCGATGCGGATGGGCATCCCCGTTTTGATTCCCGGCTCCACGATCAAGGGCCGTTTTTGGAGGTATTTCATGCAATATCGTTCCAGGTCGTCCATCATGGTGGGAACGACGCAGGAGATAACCACACCCTCCACAGAAGAGGGATCCAGGCGATCCTCCTGAAACAAGGCCTTCAGCAAGACCGCATACTCGTCTGCGGTGCGGTGAACCTCCGTACGGATACGCCAACTCCCGATGAGGTCCTTACCCTTAAAGATGCCCAGAACGGTATTCGTGTTCCCCGCATCCAACACCATCAGCATAGATCCGTCTCTCATGCGTCGTTCACCCCAGGCGATTTGCGATCACTTCAGCCATTTCCCGCGCAAGCATTCGGATCAGAGTTTCGTCTTCCCCCTCCACCATGATCCGCGCCTTGGAACTCGTACCCGAGTATCGAACCACGATGCGGCCCTTTTCCCCCAGACGCTCGCCGATCCTGGCATACGTGCCGCGAATCTCCGGGATGGACATAAGTTCCGGTTTTTCCCGCACGTCCACTCCCACCAGCACCTGCGGATAGGATTCCATAACGTCGTCCAGATCGGACAGGCTCCTCCCGGTCCTCTGCATCACCGCCAGAACCTGGAGGGAGGTAAGAATGCCGTCCCCCGTGGTGCTGTGGTCCAGGAAAACCAGATGTCCGGACTGCTCTCCGCCGAGGTTGTACCCGGATTGACGCATCTCTTCCACCACGTACCGATCCCCTACGTCCGTCCGGATCAGCCGCACCCCCATGTCTTTCAATGCCAATTCGAGACCCAGGTTGCTCATAAGGGTCGCCACCACGGTATTCCGCTTGAGGCGCCCGTCTTTCATGAGTTCCCGTGCCATGATGGCAAGAATGTGGTCCCCGTCCAGAACATGGCCGCCTTCATCCACCATGAGGACCCGGTCCGCGTCTCCGTCAAAGGCGATTCCGACGTCGGCTCCCGTCTGTTTCACGGCCTGTACCATCGCGCCGGGATACTGGGTCCCGCACTCCAGGTTGATGTTCTGCCCGTTGGGGGACACCCCCAGCACCCGGACGTCCGCCCCCAGTTCCTCGAACACGGCCGGAGCGACTCTGTAAGACGCCCCATGAGCGCAGTCGACCACCATTTTAAGACCATCCAGCGTCATCTCCTGGGGAAATCCATGTTTAAGATACACAATATATCGGCCCACGGCGTCCTCGATGCGATAGGCTTTACCAACAGCCGTGGCCGTTGGCCGCAACGAATCGATCCTATTGGAAAAGATCAGATCCTCGATCTGTTCCTCGATCTGATCGGGAAGCTTGTACCCCTCCCTGGAAAAGATCTTGATCCCATTATCCTGGAAGGGATTGTGGGAGGCGCTGATCACAATTCCCGCGTCGGCGCGCATGCTGCTGGTCAGAAACGCGATACCGGGAGTCGGCATGGGACCTACCAGATGCACGTCTACTCCCATGGAACAGATGCCCGAGGCAATGGCGTTCTCCAGCATGTATCCGGACAACCGGGTGTCTTTTCCAATGAGAATCTTGTTTCGGCGATGCTTCGATCGGAAGACATAGGCCACTCCTCTTCCCACCTGCATAGCTACTTCCCCGGTCATAGGATACACATTGGCCACACCTCGAATGCCATCCGTTCCAAACAACCGCCTCATGCCTACTCTCCTCTCTGTCCATTCCGGCCGGCACCCACGATCAGCTCGATCAGGGAAGGAGACACGCTCTTCAGATCCACCCCCTCGGGAATTTTCACAAACACCTGCTTCAGGTATCGCCCGGGCGTCAGGCCGTGGAAATCCACCCGCGCCGAAACACGCCCTTCCGACACGGCTTGTTCAAGGATCCTGACGGGTCCCGTTACGGTCACATCCACCCGGTCCGGGTTCAGAGAATAGTCCGGGGGAGCATTCAACGCCTGGATGGGAAGACCCTTGAACGTTCTGGAAACGGGCGTTTCCTCAATGGCCACTTCAGCGACGATGGGCTCTTGGGAAACCACGCTGATGGAAGGATTGCGAATGTCCAATTCGACTTCCAGCCGGAAGGATTCCCTCTTGCCCTCGAGACTCAACGGCTTGGTCCAGACAGCATGCATGCCGTCCAGCACCGAAGCCGGTCCCCGGATTCTAACCGCCTGAGGTTCGAAGGACACGGAACGCACCACGTGACCCTCCGCGGGTCTGCCTTCCATGGAGGGAAATACCGGCAGTTCTTTCTCGGCGCGGCTTTCCACGGTGAGGCGCAATGTTTCCGGACTGATGCTCACCACCCGCACCCCCCCCGGAAGGCGCAAGGACTCCGGCAGGATATCCACAAACATGGTCCCCGGCTGGGCTCCCGCCAAATCTACGGTGTGGGGCGGGGCATCTTCGTCAAGCCCCCTCAGGATCCGTTTGGGTCCCGATACGCGCACGTGAATCGCCTCGGGAAGCGTCCCCGTGATGATCCGGTCCGGAGGAACACCAGTCACCTCCAAGGGAATGGACAGGCTGATCTCGGAACGTTCCTCTCCCACCACATGGAACCACAAAACCACGGCGAGCACGACCGAAACCACTTTCAGCAGAAGATTATGTCTGAGGAACTCTCTCAAGAGCTTACCGCTTTTTTCTCTTGTTTCGGTTTGAGCTTGCGGGATCCGGACAGTTGTTCGCGAAGGGTGCCCTGGAGTACCGTCCGATCCATCCGCGGGCTGACTTCGCCGTTCAGCACCACACTCACGTGGCCTTCCTCTTCGGATATCAGCACGGCCAGAGCATCGGACTCTTCCGTAATCCCCATGGCGGCCCGGTGCCGGGCTCCATAGTATCGGCTCACTTTGGGATTTGCGGTAAAGGGGAGGAAAACGCCTGCGGCGGCGATACGTCCCTGCTGGATGATGACGGCCCCGTCATGGAGTGGTGAAGCGGGATTAAAAATCGAAATGAGCAGTTCTCGGTTCACTACGGCATCCAGAGGAGTGCCCGACTGGACATAGTCCTTGAGACCTGTGGACCGCTCGATGACAATCAAGCCTCCTATCTTCTTGCTGGCCAGGAACAAGGCGGCTCGGCTGAGTTCTTCCACCAATTGGAGACGTCCCTTGGCATCCCAGAAGAAGGTGCCCGTACCCACCTGGGTGAGACCCCGGCGGATTTCCGCCTGGAACAATATGAATATCACCAGAATCAACGAACCCAGAAAGCTGTTCAGGATCCACTTGAGTGTGAACAACTCCAGGTGCTGGGAAAAGAAAAAGGCCGCAATGAGAAGGGCCAGGCCCGTGAGCATCTGCAGGGCCCGTGTCCGCCGGATGAATACCAGTACGCGGTAGATAAGGAAGGAAACCGCAAAAATATCGAGGAGATCCTGCCATCGGAGGACATTCAGGAGTTCCCGCATGTTTCGACCAGTCCGTTCTTGATTGCCTCGACCATGCGAACCGTGTCCTTAGCCGATGAAACATCATGCACGCGGACGATGCGCGAACCGTTGGACACGGCCACAGCCACCGTGGCGTTGGTTCCCGTTTCCCGGAGATCGGGAGGCTTGTTCAGTACTTTGCCGATAAAGAACTTGCGGGAAGACCCTATCAGGATCGGTCTGCCCAGAGAAAGAAATTCTCCCAGACGCCGGAGGATTTCGAGATTATGGTTTACGGTCTTGCCAAAACCTATGCCCGGGTCCAAAATAATTTGTTCCTCCCGGATCCCGCTCCGCAGGGCCGTCTCCATCCGGCCTTCGAAAAACCGCCGGATGTCTTCGATCACGTCGCCGTACCGGGGATCTTTCTGCATGTCTCTCGGGCTTCCGAGCATGTGCATGAGAACCACCGGCACATCCCGCTCCGCCAACATCCCGGCCATGCGCGGGTCAAACCGAAGAGCGCTTATATCATTGACCATGGCCGCACCCGCATCCAGGGCGGCCTCCGCAACCCGACTCTTGTACGTATCCACCGATATAGGAATCGAAACCCGCCCGGCCAGATCTTGAATGACCGGTATCACCCGGTGTAATTCTTCGTCGAGCGGTATGGGATCCGAGAACGGGCGGGTGGACTCACCGCCTATATCAATACAATCCGCTCCTTCTTCAACCATCTTCAGACCGTGCTGTACGGCCCGTTCCGCCCGGAGAAAGCGCCCTCCGTCCGAAAAGGAATCCGGGGTTACATTCAGGATACCCATGACGAGGGTTCTTTGTAGGAATTCCAACCGCATGAATTTTGTTTCACTGGATTCTTACGAACCGGAGGTATTGTTCGGGCCCGCATGTTGCCCGGAGGCGGGCTGGGGTTTCGGTTTCAAGGGCAAGTCCTCACCGTTCAGAATGGCGTCCACCTCGGCGGCGGAAAGCGTCTCCTTTTCGAGCAGTTCCGCGCTCAGGCGCTCCAACAGACTCCGGTTGTCTTCCAGCAATTTTCGGGAATGATTGTAAGCCGAAAGGACCAGATCCGTCACCTCGTCGTCGATCATTTGAGCGGTTCTCTCACTGTAATCGCGGTGCTGAGCGAATTCCCTACCCAAGAAGATCTGCTCTTCCTTCTTACCGAATGTAATGGGTCCCAAGTTCTTACTCATTCCCCAATCACAGATCATCTTCCGGGCCAGATCCGTCACCCGCTCGATATCGTTGCCGGCCCCGGTGGTGATTTGACCCACCAGGAGTTCTTCCGCGGCCCGCCCCCCTAACAGGACGTACAGGAGGGACAGGAGATACGGTTTGGACAGGGTGTGGCGCTCGTCCACGGGCAGTTGCTGAGTGAGACCCAACGCTCTGCCTCTGGGAATGATGGTCACCTTATGTATGGGATCCGCTTCGGGGGTCAACCGCGCCACCAAGGTATGGCCCGCCTCATGAACCGCGGTGATGCGTTTCTCTTCATCGCTGATGATCATGCTTTTCCGCTCGGATCCCATCATGACCTTGTCTTTGGCCTTTTCGAAATCCTCCATGGAAAGCCGCTCTCCGTTGCGACGCGCTGCGATGAGCGCCGCCTCATTGACCAGGTTCTCGAGATCCGCACCGGAAAAGCCGGGGGTTCCCCGAGCAATGATGGTCACGTCCACGTCCGGCTCTATGGGGGTCTTTCGGGTGTGTACTCTAAGGATCATCTCCCGGCCTTTGATGTCCGGCACAGGGACCACCACCTGCCGGTCGAAACGTCCCGGACGCAGAAGGGCGGGATCCAGTACATCGGGACGGTTGGTCGCGGAAATCAGGATGACTCCTTCATTGGATTCAAACCCGTCCATTTCCACCAGGAGTTGATTCAACGTCTGTTCCCGCTCGTCGTGCCCGCCGCCCAGTCCGGCGCCCCTATGGCGCCCCACGGCGTCGATCTCGTCGATAAAGATGATGCATGGGGCATTCTTCTTGCCTTGAACAAACAAGTCCCGGACTCGGGACGCTCCCACCCCGACAAACATCTCCACAAATTCGGAACCGCTGATGCTGAAGAAAGGGACCCCCGCTTCCCCGGCTATGGCCCGGGCCAGCAACGTTTTCCCCGTACCCGGGGAACCGACCAGCAGAACGCCTTTGGGAATGCGTCCGCCCAAGCGGGTAAATTTTTTGGGATCTCGGAGGAATTCGACGATCTCGGTCAGATCTTCCTTGGCCTCATCCACACCCGCCACATCCTCGAAAGTCACCTTCTTTCCATCCTCGGCCAACAGCTTCGCCCGGCTCTTCCCGAACGCCATGGCTTTGCCGCCGCCGGCCTGCATCTGGCGCATAAAGAAAATCCAGACGGCGATCAACAGCAACATGGGAAACCAGGAAATGAGAACCGTCATGTACCATGGCGATTCCTCGGCGGGTTTGGCGTCGATCCGGATGCCGGCCTGCCTGAGTCCCTTGATGAGTTCGGGGTCATCGGGCGCAAACGTACGATAGGTCCGCCCGTCCACGTAGCTGCCGTATACCTTGTTCCCCTGGATGGTCGCGGAAGCCACCATTCCCTTTTCCACGGCGGACAGGAACTGGCTGTAACTGATTTGTTCTTTGGCTTCCTGAGGTCGGTTCAGTACGTTGAACAAGAAAACCATCAACAGGCTGATGACCAGCCACAGGGCCAAGTTCTTATAAAATGGAGTCAAAGGGTCGTTCCTCCCTCATTCGGATCCCGAAATCCAAAATAATTATTATAGACCGATTATGTCATTTACTTCAACCACAGTTTTCAACAATCCAGGATCTCCGGCACCCAGCCGCTCAATCCCGCAAACAGCGTCCCACCGCCGGAAGCGGCTCGAAACCGCGGGTTCACGGCAACCCCCGCGACCCAAACGATCTCCTCCCCGCACAGGAGCACGGGAACCGCTCTCCGTATCCAACGAGGGATTTTCGCATCCATGAACACATCCTTGATTTTTTTGCTGCCCTTTCCGGATGAAAGCGGGATACGGTCCCCGGCACGCACGCTCCGGAGCACCAAGGGAAACTCCAGGAGCGATTCATTCAACGCGGCAACCCATGGGCCGCTGGAATTTTCCTCGGCACGGCGTGAAAGAAGCCGGAAACGGCTTTTCACAGCCGGAAGATCCGACTCGCCCGGACCTTCCACACTGAACTCAAAAGGGGTCTTGTACGGTTCTCCGCTAAGAAACACTACCCGCCGGTACTCGGTTTCCACACAAGCATCTCCCGGCAGATCCACATGCCCGTTGGACCCACCGTCGTTCGCCTGAAGGAGAATATCCTCCACGTGACGCCGCCGGACACCCCTGGAGGTGCCCCGAACGTTTTCCAGGGCCCGCAACACGGCCCGGGACCTCAGGGCCGGAGGAAGTCGCCTCAGCGATTCCCTGTCCAGTACGACCAAGCCCCCCGACTCATGACGGCACAGTCCACTCCACACTCTTTCCAATTCGGACTCGAAGAATTCCGCGTCGTATGCCGCCAAGCGTGACAGGGACACGAGATGTCGCCGAATTCCGGGACCCATCGCTTCAAGTACGGGCAAAGCACGCAGCCGGACACGGTTTCTCAGGCACACCGCCTCCCGATTCGAAGCATCTTCCATGTACTCGGCCCCGGCATCCCGGAGAAACGCGAGAATCTCCTCCCGTGAATGTTCAAGCAAGGGGCGGATGAACGCCTCACGGCGGGCCGGCATGCCTTTGAGCCCATCGGGACCCACCCCCCGGAGCAACCGAAGGAGGAGTTCCTCGGCCTGATCGTCCGCATTGTGTCCCAGAGCCACCCGGTCCGCCCCGATGGTCCGGCGGACGCGGTCCAAAAAGGCGTATCTCAGATGCCGGGCGGCTTCCTGCAGGGACCACCCGGCCTGCCCGGCCAACGACAAAACGTTCCCGCGATCCTCATGGAAAGCCAGTTCCGCACCCTCGGCCTTACGGCGAACGAATCGCGCGTCTGCTTCGGCGGCTTCCCCTCGAATTCCGTGATTAAAATGGGCCACCGACAACCGGAGCCGCCACCGTTCCCTGAGGCAAAGAAAACTTTCCAGAACAGCCACCGAATCAGGGCCGCCGGAGACAGCGATCAGCACGTGCTCGCCGGGTCGCAGCAGTTCCCGTTTCAAACAGAACGCCGCCACCTCCTCCACGAACGGATGCATACCGCGGACCTCGGAAGACAAGGAAACCGGTGCACGAGCACCTCCAGCCACACGCATCTTACCAGGCTATTACGGGTTTTCGATCACCTGGACGCCCGGCGGAGGAGTGAATTGGAAGAAATCTACCGGCAGCGGAATATTTTCCTGAACGTCGCGAAACACATACGAGACTTCCTGCCCCATGGGATAGTACACCCTCAGACTGGAAAGCGTGTAGGAGTCTTTCTCCAGAATCGCCTCCACCCGCTCAAAATCTTGAGACGGTTTCTCGGGAAAAAGTTTCAGCGTGATTTCGGGACCCGGCTCCGAAACCACTTCGACCCGAAATACGTCCTCCAGTTTTCCCCGGCCTGAAAGAAGACCCTCCAGCGCACCAATCAGACCGGAACGGGGTTGGGAAGGATATCGGTATACTTTGTTCTCCGCGGGGATCCACCACCACACGGCTTCCGAATTGGACACCACTCTTTCGGGTCGAGGCTCGGATTGATCCAACCGAAACAGGCCCGGTCTGCCGAAAAACAACCGGCCCTCCTGGATCTCCTTGATCACGATGGGCTGAGGCCCCCCCAAGGCCTGGGTTACCGTTTCCTGGAGGTAGGCGGCGGAGAATGTTTCGACCTTCTCGCAGTGTTTGTTGATTTCTCCCAGGATCTCGGAAGGCGTCGATCCGGCAAGGACCCATGCCGACAATCCCCATAAAAAAACCAGTGCAGTTCCCATCACGCCGTATCTTGTACGCTTTCTTCGAAGCAAACCCATCCAGGACAGACTTCGGGTTCCAACCTGTTTCTGCATATCCGCCACCCACTTCAGGGAATCCCTCGGACTTCCCTCGGTTTGACGCCGTCGGAAGGACCAACGATCCCTTGTCGCTCCATCAATTCAATCATCCGTGCGGCGCGATTGTAGCCCACCCGCAATCTCCTCTGCAACATGGAAATGGACGCCTGCCGGGTCTCCAACACGATTCTAACGGCCTCCTCATACTTCTCATCCGCATCATCGTCGCTGAGTTCCGAATCGTTTTGCTCCGGGGAATCGGGGATATCCACAGTGTAGTCCGGGGCCGACTGCTTGCGCAAGTAGTCCGCGACACGCTTGATCTCCATGTCCGAAACAAAGGCCCCATGGATTCGTTGGATTCTCGCGGTCCCGGGAGGAACGTACAGCATGTCTCCGGCTCCCAGAAGCTTCTCGGCTCCATTGGCGTCCAGAATAGTTCGGGAATCCGTTTTCGATGACACCTGGAAAGAGATGCGGGTCGGGAAATTGGCTTTGATGACGCCCGTAAGCACATCCACCGAAGGCCTCTGCGTGGCGAGTACCAAGTGAATTCCTGCGGCCCGGGCCATTTGAGCCAATCGGGCGATGGATTCCTCCACATCTTTGGACGCAACCATCATCAAGTCCGCCAGCTCATCGATGACCACGACGATGTAAGGCAACGGTCCCTCTTCCGGCGCATCCCCCTCCGTCACCGGCTGCGGTTCCGGGGGTCGTTTGGAAAGCTTTTTGTTGTAGGCGTCCAGGCCACGTACGCCCAGTTCCGACAGAAGCCGGTACCGTCGTTCCATTTCTTTGACGGCCCACCGGAGCGCCATGGTGGCCTTTTTCGGATTGGTAACCACGGGATGCAGCAGGTGGGGCAGCCCCTCGTAGACGGACAGTTCGATCCGCTTCGGGTCCACCATCAGAAATCGCAGCTCTTCCGGAGGCTTCCCGTACAGCAGACTCAGGATCATGGTGTTCAGGCACACGCTCTTGCCGCTTCCCGTGGCGCCCGCGATGAGCAGGTGCGGCATTCGGCTCAGGTCGGCGGCCACCGGGTACCCCATGATATCTTTCCCCAAAGCCAGACCCAGGGTCAGGCGCTTGTCCGGATCCAGAAACGCCTCCGACCCCAGGACCTCCTTCAAATAGACCGTCTCGCGAAGCGAATTGGGAATTTCGATGCCTATGGCGCCCTTCCCCGGTATGGGCGCCACCACACGGATGGATTCCGCCCTGAGGGCCAACGCCAGATCGTCCGCCAGACCCGCCACCTTGCTGATCTTGATCCCCGGCGCCGGTTTGAATTCGTACATGGTAATCACGGGACCGGGAACGACTTCTTCCACGTGGCCTTGGACTCCGAAATCCAGGAGTTTCTTTTCCAGGATCCGGGAATTCATTTCCAGACTTTCCCGATGCACCCGACTTTCCCGAGGGGGCGGGTCATCCATGAGACTCAGGGACGGCAGCATGCGGGTAAAGTCTATATTCTTCTCGGGAGGGTTGAACGGTTTCACGGACTCGGCCTTCGCCTCCCGGACCCGGGGCTTTTCCTTGCGCATCCGCTGTGCCTGGTTTTTCACTTCCTTCTTCTTCCGGGACCGCTCCCGGCGTTTCATCGCAAAGGACTCCAGGAACCCCCAGAACATCTTCGCACCATGCGCAGTCCTCCGGAAAAAGGCCATCACGGAGAAGCGCGTGCACACCATCAAGGAGACCAGGATCAGGGTCACCAGTACCAGGTAGGCTCCGAAGCGGCCGAGATAGGCCCCCAGCGGTCGGCTCAACAAGGTTCCCAACACGCTGTGCGCCGGGAAGTCCACGCCGCCGATGGAGATGCTCTTGCTTCCCAGGGCCATAAGCCCCGAGGAAGCCAAAACGAACATGCCCGCTCCCAAGACAACCACCCACATCCCCGGCCTCACCTTCCCCTGAATCGTCCGGATTCCGATCAGAAACAGGAACACCGGAATCCAGAATGCAGAAAACCCGATGAGCGCAAAGAAGGCCCCCGCGACATAGCTTCCCACCGGTCCCAGCAAATTCTTCACATGGGCGTCAGCCAGTCGGGAACTCAACAGGGACGAATCGTTGGGTGAATACGTCACCAGACTGAGGGACAGGAATAGGGCGAGCGACAGGAACAAAAGGCCCATCACTTCCCTGGACAGATTCTTGGGTCGTACTTCCGCCGGCATACTTTCACCCGCCGGGACGACAGGAACGCCTTCTCGAATGCTTGGATCCGTCGTTACTCACCAGGTCCTCATCCCGCTTCTTGTCTCACTTTCGCCGGGCCCCGCGCGATCCCAACTACCGCGGCCGGCGGAAGGGATATGAAAACCGCCGCTCCATGCCGAATCATCACATGGCCATCACGGTACACAGAACCAATGGACGCCGATTCAACATCCGATTGGACAGCTTTCGGATTCCCCTGGACAGCTCTTGTTTGAATTCCGTCCAATCCAGAGCTTCCCGGTTTTGATATTCGCAAAGTATGTTTACCACGGTGTTCCTGGCCTCTTCCAGGAAAACCTCCTGGTGTTCCTCAAGCATGACGCCCCGGGTAACGATTTCCGGCTCGGACAGAAGCTCGCCCGTTTTCTGATCCACCACCGTTACCACTACGATCAGACCGTCCCTGGACAAATGGCGCCGGTCCCGAATCACCGGGTACCCCACATCGCCGACCATCTTCCCGTCGACGAACACCCGGCCGGACTCCACCCGCCCCTCGATACGACCGCCCTGTTCGTCGAACACCAACCGATCTCCGTTTTCCACCACAAACACCCTTTCCGGCGGAATCCCGGTTTCCATGGCCAGACGGGCATGTCTTACCAGATGCCTGTATTCCCCATGAATAGGAATGAAGTATCGTGGGCGGACGAGTTGAATCATCTCCCGCTGCTCATCTTGGTACGCGTGCCCCGAAGCGTGTATTTCGGACACGTTCTCATAGATCACCTCCGCCCCTTGCCGGACCAGCAGGTTGATGATCTCCGCGATGGCCCGTTCATGACCCGGAATGAATCGGGAAGAAAGGAGCACCGTGTCACCGGGTGCAATCCGTATATGGCTGTGCTTCTTCAGGGCCATGAGGGTCAATGCAGCCAGAGGCTCCCCCTGGCTGCCCGTCGTAATCAGTGTCACATCCCGCCCGGCATGCCGCGACAGCTCCCGAACCGGGATTTCCATATCCACAGGAATATCCAAGAATCCCAGTTCCTTGGCAATTCGCACGTTGGCCAGCATGCTTCGCCCTGCAAAGGCGACTTTCCTGCCCAAGGAAAGGGAAAGTTCCACAGCCTGCCTCACCCGATGCACATTCGAGGCGAACACAGCCAACACGATACGGCCGGTACATTGCTGGAATAGGGAACGGAGGGCCTCCCCCACCCGGGATTCCGAGAGGGTTCGTCCCGGTCTCTCCACATTGGTGGAATCCGACAACAGAAGCAGAACGCCTCGGTCTCCGTACCGTGTGAATCGCCCCCAGTCCGCCACGTAACCCGGAGCGGACATTTCGTCCATTTTGAAGTCGCCCGAATGAATCACCAATCCCGCGGGCGTTTGAATGGCGAGTCCGACCCCTTCGAGGATCGTATGGTTTACCGGAATGGGATCGATTTCGAAAGGGCCCAGCACAAAGGGACACCCGGGTTCCATGACTCTGAGCACGGCCGCATCGACTCCCGCATGCTCCCGGAGTTTCTCTTTGAGCAGTTCCAGAGTGAACCTCGTACCGTACACCGGAACGTCCAGATCTTTAATATAATAGGGAAGCGCCCCGATGTGGTCTTCGTGACCATGAGTCAACACGATACCCGCAAGCCGGGATCTGCGTTCCAGGACATACGACAGCAAGGGGATCACGGAATCCACCCCCGGCATGTGCTCATCCGGGAACATCAGTCCCGCGTCCACCAGCAATGCCGCGCCCGCAACCTCGAGGAGCATCGAGTTCAGCCCTATTTCCCCCAGACCGCCCAGGGGAACCAGGCTCAGGGCGGGTTCAGGTCCGGATTCCGGAGTGAGTTTCATGGGCTTGTTGAACGTGCAGTATACGCTGTCGCGTCTGCCGCGCCAAGAGGCGCTTGTTTATGGGACTGGGGCCGGAGCGTATGGGAGGCGTGATCGTTATGGTTACGGGAACGTGTCGCACGGACAGCCGCCCCCTGGGCAGGGCCCGATGAGCACCCCAAACGGCCACGGGAACCACTGCTCCGCCGGTCTGAACGGCGACATGGAATGCTCCCGCCTTGAATTCCTGTACCGAGCCATCCTTACTCCGGGTCCCCTCCGGGAAGATCATGAGCGAAGCACCGTCCCGGACTCGTTTTGCCGCAGCTCTCATGCTCTTGAGAGCGGAACGTGGATTCTCACGGTCCACCGGAATACCGCCGATCATGCGGATGGATGAGCCAAACAATGGAATCCCAAACAGTTCCCTCTTGGCCAACCAGTGAAACCGGATGGGAAGGTATCCCAAGAGAAGCGGAATATCCAGCATACTGGTGTGATTGGCCACGAACACGTAAGAATCTCCGCGCCGGATGTGCTCCGCCCCTTCCACCCGGACCCTTAACCCGCAGAGACGGATAATGCCCCTGCCCCAGAAGCGGGCCACCCGGTGTGTAAGATCCGGATTTCCCGCAGTCCGGTGCAAAAGCCATTCCGCAAGAATCACCACCCCCGTGAGAGGCACCGCCAACATCACAATCAACGCGCTCTTCAACATAAAAGAGGTCTTTCTTCCCCGGAATTATTCAGGTCCGGTAGTCGGCGTTGATTCGCACGTAATCCAGTGAAAGATCCGTGGTCCAAACGCTGTAATCCCCCGTGCCCTCCTTCAAGTCCAGGGTCACTTCGATGTTCCTGTCCTTGAGGAGTTGCGACGACTCCTTTTCCGCGGCCTCGCCCTGGTACCGGCCGTTGCGGACCAGACATACGGGTCCCACGAACAGATCCACTCTGTCCGGCGAACACGTGGCCCCGGATCGTCCCAGCGCGGCCAGAATTCGTCCCCAGTTCGCATCCTCCCCGAACAATGCCGTCTTAACCAATTTGGACTCGGATATGAGATGGGCCGCCTGACGCGCTTCAGCGGCGGTCCGGGCTCCCTGGAGCCGTATTTCCACAAACTTGGTGGCTCCCTCCGCATCCCGGACGATCTGCTTGGCCAAGTCTACACATACCTGGCCCAGAATACGCCGCACCTCATCACTCTCCGGTGATCCCCGGCGGGGTGGCCGATTGTCGGCCAATCCATTGGCCAGTACAAGCACTGTGTCGTTGGTGGAGGTATCGCCGTCCACGTTGATCCGATGGAACGAGGATTCCACTGCTTCTCCGAGGGCTTCCTGCAAAAACTCCGAGTCCGCCTTCAGGTCCGTCACGAGAAAACACAACAGCGTGGCCATGTCCGGACGAATCATGCCGGCGCCCTTGGCCGTCCCGGCGATTTTGAACGGGGCGCCCGAAAGGACCCCCTGCCCGAAAGAAATCTTGGAAACCGTATCCGTTGTCATGATGGCCCTGGCCACCCTGGGCAGGTGGGACGCACCCAGGTTTGCGATCAGCTCAGGCACGGCCGTCCGGATGCCCTGCAGATTCATCCGGCGACCGATGACACCCGTGGAAGCGGTCAGTACTTCCTCGACGGGAATGTCGAGAGCCTGCGCCACCATATCGGACACGCTTCGAGCATCCGCAAGACCTCCTTCGCCCGTAATGGCATTGGCGTTGCCCGCGTTGGCAATCACCGCCCGAGCCGTACCTCGCCGCAGTCGCTCCATGGCGAGCAACACCGGAGCCGC
Organism: uncultured Thermodesulfobacteriota bacterium; assembly: GCA_964597345.1. Lineage (GTDB taxonomy): Bacteria > Desulfobacterota > Desulfarculia > JACQYL01 > JACQYL01 > CAZQXK01. The sequence continues at coordinate 56,109 of CAZQXK010000010.1, forward strand.
TTTGAATCGATTTCGGGTGAACATGCCCGCCGCCACGGCTTCCCTTTCGGAATAAATCAGGGCCAGATCGTCCCGCTCCCAATTCTTCTGGCGGCTCTGGGCGGCGGAAAACAAGAACCCGTTCACTTCCATGCGCTATCTCCCACAGCACTTTTTGAACTTCTTGCCGCTCCCGCAGGGACAGGGCTCGTTTCGGCCCACTTTGACACCCTTTCTGGCCGCCGGTTTGGGACTCCCCCCTCCGGAATGGCTGAACACCAGCTCCTGTTCCCTTTCCTTGGACAGGGACTCCAGTTCCGTGTCCTCCCGCACCATCTGAACATGGAACAGTTGGCGTACACTGGATTCCTCGATTCTCCGCATCAGTTCCTGGAACATCTCATACCCTTCTTTCTGGTAAGCCCTCAATGGATCCTGCTGGGCATAGCCTCTCAGCCCGATACCCTCCTTGAGATGATCCATTCCCAACAAATGGTCTTTCCACATGTTGTCCAGATTGGACAACAGGATCATACGTTCCAGGTAACGCATCCGATCCGATTCAAACTCTCTTTCCTTCCTCTCATACACCTGACGCAGCTCCCCCACCACGTGCTCCGCCAGCCCGGCTTGAGTCATTCCCTCCAGGAACTCGTCACTCCATTGAAAGCGAACTCCATACTGGTGATGCAGCGCCTCCGCCAACTCCTTGACGTTCCAGTCCTCGTAGCCCGTCTCGGCATCCGTAAGCCGCTCCACCAGTTCCGTGGCTTGGGTTTCAATCATCTCCAGGATATCTTCCCTGAGGTTGCCCTGGAGAACTTCCCTGCGGCGGGCGTAGATCACTTCCCGCTGCTTGTTCATCACGTTATCGTACTCCAAAAGGTGTTTGCGGATATCGAAGTTGTGGGCCTCCACCCGTTTCTGAGCGCTCTCGATTCCCCGAGTCACCAGCTTGTGTTCGATGGGCTCCCCATCCATACCGAATCGATTCATCAAGCCGCTGATGCGATCCGAACCGAAGATCCGCATGAGATCGTCTTCCAGGGACAGGTAGAACCTTGAGGACCCCTTGTCTCCCTGACGGCCCGATCGTCCCCGCAGCTGATTGTCAATACGCCGACTTTCGTGGCGCTCGGTTCCGATGATGTGCAGTCCTCCCAGCTGGGCCATTCCGGGGCCCAGGACAATATCCGTACCGCGCCCCGCCATGTTGGTGGAAATGGTCACGGAACCGGGTTGACCCGCCTCAGCAACGATCTCGGCCTCCTTTTCATGGTGTTTCGCATTTAACACTTCATGCTTTATACCCCGTTTCTTCAGCATCCGGCTCACTTTCTCCGACTTTTCTATGGAGATGGTTCCCACCAACACGGGGCGACCCTCTGCATGCAGCGCTTCGATTTCGGACACAAGAGCTTCGAATTTCTCGTCTTCCGTGCGGTAGATCACATCCGGATGATCCGTTCGGATCATCTCTTGATTGGTCGGGATCACCACCACGTCCAGGTTATATATCTTCTTGAATTCCGCGGCTTCCGTATCCGCCGTTCCCGTCATGCCCGCCAGCTTGCTGTACATACGGAAATAATTCTGGAAGGTGATGGAAGCAAGTGTCTGATTCTCACGTTCGATCTTGACCCCCTCCTTGGCTTCCAGCGCCTGATGGAGTCCTTCACTGTACCTTCTTCCGGGCATCAGGCGTCCCGTAAACTCGTCCACGATGATGACCTCACCGTTCTTCACGATGTAATCCACATCCCGTTTGAAGAGCACATGGGCTTTCAATCCCTGCTGCAAATGATGCAATACCTCAATGAACTTGGGATCGTACAAGTTCTCGATCTTAAGGAGACTCTCGGCGTGCGCCACCCCATCTTCCGTCAAGGCCAGGGTGCGTGTCTTCTCTTCCACCGTGTAATCCACGTCCCGTCTGAGCCGCGGCACGATCCGATTCAAACGGAAGTACAATTCGGTGGATCGCTCCGAGGGTCCCGAAATAATGAGCGGGGTTCTGGCCTCATCGATCAGGATGCTGTCCACCTCATCCACGATGGCATAATGGAACTCCCGCTGGACCATGTCCTCCGAACGGTACTTCATGTTGTCCCGCAGATAGTCGAAGCCGAATTCGTTGTTGGTTCCATAGGTGATGTCCGAGTGGTACGCCTTTCTGCGTTCGGAATCATCCATCTGGTGAAGAATGACCCCCACCTCCAGACCTAGAAATCGGTAAACAGCCCCCATCCACTCCGAGTCACGCCGCGCTAGATAATCATTCACCGTCACTACATGAACACCCCGCCCCGTGAGGGCATTCAAATACACCGGCATGGTGGCGGCAAGGGTCTTTCCCTCTCCTGTTTTCATTTCCGCAATCTTCCCCTGGTGAAGAACAATGCCGCCCAGTACTTGCACATCGAAGGGCCTTTGCCCCAAGGTTCGCACCGCCGCCTCTCGAACCACGGCAAAGGCTTCCGGAAGCAGGTCCTCCAATTCGACGCCCTGGGTCAGCTTCTGTTTCAACACCGCCGTCATGCCTCGAAGCTCGACATCGCCCTTGGCCCGCATCTCGGGCTCAAGTCCGTTGACTTCATCCACCGTGGGCGCAAGCTTTTTCAGCTCGCGTTCATTCTTCGTCCCCACCAGCTTCATCAGTATGTTCATGAACATTAGGATCCTCAATCCCGGACACTGATTCAATTTTACCCGGACTTAATCTGGAACGGACTTCCTGACTCCGGCTCGGCGATAGACGCCCATAAACGTACCGGCAACTCCGTTCCGCGTTCGCCCTTTGCGCCGTCCCCGTGGCTGTCCGAAACCCCAAGCGCTGCCTAACAGACGGCCGTGAAAGAATGTGCGTTTAACCCCTGACCCGCCCGAAGGGACATCGGAGAGTGAGGACCACTGCCGCGCAAAGCCCGCACCGCCGATGAATCCCTCAACGACTCCAACGCCCTATAGCTTCAACAGCATGGCAATTTCGTCGCATTCAGGGAACTTGACACACTTGACGCAATCCGCCCAAATCTTGTGGGGAAGAATCGACTTGTCCACTTCCTTGAAACCGAAGTGCTTAAAGAACTCGGGAACGTAGGTGAGAGTGAAGATCTCATAAATCCCCAGGGTGATGGCATCCGAAATGCACGCTTCGACCAGTATAGCCCCGACTCCGTGCCCCTGATGGGTTTTTTCGACGGCCAGCGAGCGAACCTCGGCAAGGTTCTCCCAACAAATATGCGTGGAGCAGACACCCATGGGCTCATCGGAATCGGACACCGCCACAAAATAATCCCGGAGATGATCATAAATCTCACTCAAGGAACGGGGCAGCAGGCGACCTTCCGCGGCATACTTTCCCAGAAGTTGATGTATGTACTTGGCATCCTGTATTCGTGCTTTTCGAATGTTCGCGGCCATGGTCGGATGTGCTCGCTTTCCGGGGTTGGTCTCACCCACACGCCTCGTGCCTGCGAGACGAGGAAGGCCTTGAAAATAGAGGGTGGATGCGTTTCATAATGGGCGCTCTCCGGCAACCGGCCCGCGAGGTATGGGGAGAACGCTCGTCCGGTGAACACCGTCCCCGAAGCCGTCCGTCGCCCCGCTGCCCGTGCGGCGGGAATTCCCCACCCCTTCAATGCGTTGGAAACGGCCGCCGGGGGAAAACCTTCGAGTCATAGACCCCGTCTCAACGGAGTCACTGGAGCAGAATCAACGCATCCACTCCGAGGGGTTTGCCTTGGGACAAGATCACGGGATTGATATCGATCTCTTTGATCCGCTCCTCTTCCAATCCGATGCGGCCTACGCGGATAAGCACGTCGCTCAAGGCTTCCACGTCCGCCGCTTCCATACCCCGAACTGCGTCCAGGATCTTGTGGCTCCGTATTTCCCTCATCATCTCCAACGCGTCGCGCTTGTCCAGCGGAGCCAACCTGAAGGACACGTCCTTCAGGATCTCGGTGAAAATACCTCCCAGCCCGAACATCACGCAGGGGCCGAACTGAGGATCCCGTGTCATGCCCACCACCAGCTCACGTTTCCCCCGAACCATCTCTTGAACCAAAATCCCCCCGGCCACTGTCCCCATATTACTCCGGATATCGCGGAAAGCGGCTTCGGCTTCCTCCTCGTCGCGCAGATCCACCCGAATAACATCCCGTTCGGTCTTATGGGCCAGTTGCGGTGAACATCCCTTCAGAACCACCGGAAATCCGATCCGGCGGAGCGCTTCCTTGAAGTCCGCCGAATCCTCCACATAGATTTCCCGGGCCACAGGAATCCCGTATGCGGCCAGCACTTGCTTGGACTCATACTCGGACAGAACGTTTCGTCCTTCCTCCAAAGCTCTCTGAATCACTTCCAATGCAGTCCTCCTGAAACTAATGCTCCGTGAACCCAATCATCCTTACCGGTATACCTCAAAGGACTTCCTTTTCGAAGATCTTACATCCGGGATCATTCCGTCCCAACCGGGCAACACCGTTGCGCCTCTGAGGATTTGTTTCCATATTTCCAGTAGGTACGCTTATTCCAATTTTCTTGTTTCGTCAAGGATACACGCAATCCTTCACCGTAAGTGATTTCTTGCTCATCGGACTGGCGCGCTGGGATCAATACGCACGAAACGCTTCTCCAAATCGTTTTATGAGAAGAGAGGCTTCCTGAACGGACGGAACCACCAACCGGACGGCGGACGCCGGGATTTCGTCCAGAATGAGATCTCCGGGCAGTCTCCACTCTTGTTCCCAGGACCAATCGCTTACGGAGCTTCGTCGAACCTGAAACCGAAATCGTTCCTCTTCCGGAAGCTTCGCGTAATCTTCCCGGGTTCCATAAATTACGGGGACGCAGCCTCTTGCTTCCAGGATACTTCTGGAAATCGCGATGCCGTAGGGTTCAAGACTCCACCTTCTGAGGGAAGAACGCCAGAATCGATGCGCAAGGATCTCGCCGGGGGTCCGTTCCGTGAAGCACACGACAGACCGGGAACACCGGATCAAAGCACGGGACGCTCGGATTCGACCCTCCTCGAGAATCCGGATCAATGCATCCAGGGGGGTATGCTCCATCCGCTCACTGTCTGTCAGAATTTCCTCCAGGTACTCCCTCACGGATTGCCCGGGCCATGGACCTGGATACCCACGGGTAAAATGAATCAGACAGCCATCCCCTTCATCTTCCGGTTTTCCCGCCCAAGGCAGGGGTTTTCCCCCGTTGTGTGAAACACTCCGCTCCGGGGCTTCCTGCAGGTGAATCTCCACCCGTTCGATGGATCCCTTCCGGTCCTCTTCCAGGAGGGCGGCGTTCCCGGCCGTGCCTGGATCAAACCCGGCCGGTACGTACACCGCCATTGAGCCCCCTCTTTGCAGGATTTCCCGGCCCAAACGTTCCATGTTTCCTCCCCGTCGGATCTCCCCCATCCACAGAGAACAGGCCAAACCCGCCACACATTGGTCCCGCACGAATCCCAAACGATGCCGCGGAGGCCGGCGGCGAGGGGGAAACGGGGTAACGAATGTGCTTCTATCCGGAAACAAATCCAGCCTGGACCGGACCTGCGGGGGCGGCGGGAGTCCTTCCGCCCGCATGAACGGCCAGGCGTCGGGACATACGATCCAGGCCCGGGCCTGCAACCGCGCCGCCTCCAACATGATCAGATCATAGGGAAGGGTCCCGTAGCTGCCGACTATGGAACATCCTGCTTGGACAGCCCTGCGAGTCATTTCCACGGCCACGCGGACCCACCGCTCCCCTCGCCGAATTCTCGCCGGTTTTCGGGAATTGAGAACCGCTACGCCGGGCCGTGCATCGAATCCGTCACCGACTCCGTATAGAATTCTCGGGGCCGGGCATGGTTCTCCGCCGGCGCCGGCGGCGGGTTCCCTCCGTTTCATCAGGAACAGGCCTCCCTGAATCCACAAATCGGCCTTCCGAGCCGCTTCCTCCACCGCCCGGTTCCTTCGGCCCGCTGATGCGTGGGAAACGCGAATGCCCAGCTGGTGTCCGATCTCGACCAGCGCCGAAGCCATCTGACTTTCAGTCTCCGGTTCCTGAAAAGAAACCGCTTCCATGAGGTCACAATACTGTTCATAAGACCCGGCGTGCGACAGGGTCAGAAAGGATACGGCAAAAACATACAAATGCGATTTGACCTCTATGGGCGTGTATTCCACGATCCATTCTTCCATAATCAAAGCCCGTTCTTGGGAAGCGTTCCGGAAAGTTAAGGTACACCAAAACTTGTCCTTGATCCACCGTTACCTGGACGGTATTATCCGGCCTCGATTTTGATACCCGAAAGGGCGAACCCCTTTATCCTCAATCCCGGCCCTCCGGGATTTGTACGGGAGAACCTGCGATGATTCATTCCATCAGTCCGGACGGTGAATCCTTTCCGCTACCCGATGAACAGGACTATCGAACGGAATTCCACCGTCTTGAACAACTTGCCGAAGAAGCGCGGAGAAACGGCCAAGAGGTCGTGGTCGTCATGGGGATCGGTTTCGTAGGCGCCGTCATGGCCGCGGTGGTAGCGGATTCCACGAATCCGGAGACAGGACGTCCCGGCAAGTTCGTCATCGGGATGCAACGCCCCAGTTCCAGGAGTTTCTGGAAGATTCCCTATCTCAACCGGGGATGGCCGCCTGTATCTTCCGAAGATCCCGAGGTGGAACGGATGATCCGAAGAACCGTCCAGGAAAGAAAGACCCTGACGGCCACTTTCACCTACGACGTTCTTTCGCTGGCGGACGTGGTCATCGTGGACATCCAGTGCGACTTCGTCAAGGAGCATTTGGGAGACGTGGAATCGGGCCGGGCCGAAATGGCCGACCTGGAAGAGGCCTTCAGGATCATCGGCCGGTTGATTTCTCCCGACTGTCTGGTGCTCATAGAAACCACCGTTCCCCCCGGAACTACGGAATATATCGCCTACCCCCTGATCAAAAAGGAATTCGAGCGCAGGGCCATCCAGGCCGAACCCTGCCTGGCTCACAGCTTCGAACGAGTGATGCCCGGAAGCCGATACGTGGATTCCGTTCGCAACTTCTGGAGGGTATGCAGCGGCATCGACGACCACAGCCGCGATCGCGTGGTCCGATTCCTCTCGGAAGTCATCCACGTGGACCGGTATCCGTTGACCGTTCTCAATCGGCCTGTCGAAAGCGAGACCTGCAAAATAGTGGAAAACTCCTATCGCGCCGTCATACTCGGCTTTCTGCACGAATGGTCCGTGTTCGCCGAGCGGAACGGGGTGGATCTCATCAAGGTGCTGGAAGCCATCCAGGTACGCCCCACCCATTCGAACATTATTTTTCCGGGCCCGGGCATCGGCGGTTATTGTCTTCCCAAGGACGGCGGCCTGGGCATCTGGTCATACCGCCATCTCATGGGGTTCGAGGACCGGATATTCCGGATGACGCCTCTGGCCATCAATATCAATGACACGCGCGCGCTTCATGCGGCGCAACTCGTGAGGGACGCGCTTCGGAACATGGGCAGGATCGTGGCCGCCGCACGTATCGCTCTGCTGGGCGCTTCCTATAAGGAAGGAGTGGGGGATACCCGATACAGCGGCAGCGAGTTGATCGTTCGGAAATTGGTGGAAATGGGCGGTGAAATTTCCGTGTACGATCCCTACGTCAAGCATTGGTGGGAGTTCGAAAACCAGGAAACTTACCCGGCCACGGGACAAAGCCGCGCCCGCTTTTTTCGCAACCAGGAACACTTGAAGCAGCTCCGCATGGAACGGACCCTGGAAGACGCTCTGGCGGGAGCCGACGCGTTGGTCCTGGCCGTGAAACACAGGGAATACCTGGAAACCGCACCCGAAGCCGTGGTGGAAATGGCGGGAAAGCCTCTGGCGGTGGTGGACTGTTTCGGCATGCTGACCGACAGCCAGATCCGCAGATATTTCGAACTGGGTTGCGAAGTGAAGGGTATGGGCAGGGGGCATGTGAGCCGGCTCAAAAAACAGGTCTTGGCCGCCCGAGGATAACTGCTTGATCCACGGTCCCTTTGTCGTCTATGAGCCTTCCCGCATACGTCCGGGTACAGGGAGGGGATTTAGTAGCTTCCCCTCCACCCAAGATCCCTCGGCGCCCGCCATTACACGCGGATCGGTCCTCTTTTCCGCAGCACGAATTTTTCGACCTCCACCAGGACGAGCACGAGAAACGCGATCCCCACGATCCGGACCCAGGCGGAGCCGTCGATGGGAGCGACACCGAACAGAGCCGTAACGGGAGGCGCATACGTAAACACCAGTTGCAGGGCGACGACCACGCCCATGGCGGCCAGTGCGTATCCGTTACCGCACAAGCCTTCCTGGGAGAGGGCCGATGCCGTGAGATGCCGTGTACACAGGAGGTAGAAAATCTCGAACATCACCAGCGTATTTACCGCCACCGTGCGGGCCACTTCGATGGAAGCGCCTTGAGCCCGCTCCCAGACAAAAAGCCCGAAGGTCCCCGACAGAACGATGATGGAAACGAAGAACACGCGCCAGAGCAGGAACCGGGACAGGATCGGTTCATCGGGATGCCTGGGCGGACGCCGCATGACGTCGGCCTCCGAAGGCTCGAAGGCCAAAGCCAGAGCCAGCGTCACGGCCGTAATCATGTTCACCCACAGGATCTGGATGGGCGTGATGGGCAAAGTTCGACCCAGAAGAATCGCCGTGACGATGATACCGGCTTCCCCCGCGTTCGTGGGCAGAATGAACATAATGGCCTTTCGGATGTTGTCGTACACCGTGCGGCCTTCTTCCACCGCATGGGCGATGGAAGCGAAATTGTCGTCCGCCAGGACCATTCCCGCCGCTTCCTTGGCCACCTCCGTTCCCTTTATCCCCATGGCCACGCCGATGTCCGCGCTTTTCAGCGCCGGTGCGTCATTCACGCCGTCGCCGGTCATGGCCACCACTTCGCCGTCCGATTGCAGCGCCCGGACAATGCGCAGTTTATGTCCCGGGTTTACCCGGGCAAACACATCCACCTTTGGAATCACTTCCCGCAAGCGTTCGTCGTCCAACTCGTCCAACTCGCGGCCCGACAGTGAATACGTTCCGTCCCCGATCCCCATCTGAGCCCCGATGGCGCGGGCGGTGACCGTATGATCGCCCGTTATCATTTTCACTCGGATACCCGCGGAGCGACACTGCTTCACCGCGCTGATGGCGGCCCCTCGCGGCGGGTCGATGATCCCCACCATGCCCAACAGCGTCAGGCCGCTTTCCACATCACCGACACCTATTCCCTTCACCTCTGTTGCAACACGTTTCATGGCCACGGCCAGTAATCGTTGACCCCGGCCGGCCACCTCTTCCATTTCGGACTCCCAATACTCCGGATCCAAGTCCGAATCCGTTCCGTCACGGCGTTCCTTTTCACACATCTCCAAAATACGTTCCGGGGCCCCTTTTACGTGGATCACGCCGGTTCCGTCTTCCTCCCGGTGCAGGCTCGCCATGAAACGATGCTCCGACTCGAAGGGAATCACATCCAGACGCGGCCGAAGAGTACGCTCTTTCTCGACATCCAAACCCGCCTTCATTCCGAGGACTACCAGGGCGCCTTCCGTGGGATCTCCGTGAAGCTGGTATTCTCCGTTCTTGGGATGGACTGAGGCTTCATTGCACAGCACTCCGCCCCGGGCCAACTCCAGGATCTCGGGATACTCCCGGCAATCCACTTCCTTCCCTTTCAGAGAGCACCGGCCCTCCGGAGCATATCCCACTCCCCTCACCTCAAACACCTGTGTGGGTGTCACCACGGTCTTCACGGTCATCTCGTTCCGGGTCAGGGTGCCCGTTTTATCCGAGCAGATCACCGTCACCGAACCCAGCGTCTCCACGGAAGGAAGCTTCCGGATGATGGCTCGCCGCCGAGCCATCCGCTGAACCCCGATGGCCAGTGTAATGGATACGATGGCGGGGAGCCCCTCCGGGATGGCGGCCACGGCGATGCCCACGGCGGCCAGAAACATGGCTTCCACCGTGTAATCCCGAAAGAACACACCAAACCCGAAGGCCACCAGGGATAAAAGGATAATGGCCCCGGTGAGCCATCTCCCGAACTGGGCCATTTGCCGCAGGAGCTTGGTGGTGGGAGCTTGAACGGTGGCCATGAGAGAACTGATCCGTCCCAACTCGGTATTTTCCCCCGTGCCCACAACCACGCCCGCACCCTGGCCGTAGATCACCAGCGTCCCGGAAAACGCCATATTCGACCGATCACCCAACGACAAATCCTCATCGAGCACGGTCTCCATCTTATCCACCGGTACGGACTCACCCGTGAGCGCCGCTTCGTCGATGCGGAGCTGTTTGACATACGTGAGCCGCATGTCCGCGGAAACCCGATCCCCCGTCTGGAGATAGACCATATCTCCGGGCGCCAGCTTCTCGGACTCGACGGATACGCGCCTGCCGTCCCTTAGAACCGTCACGGTGGGTGACAAGAGATCGCGTATGGCCTCTATGGCCTCCTCGGCTTTTCCCTCCTGAATGAATCCGATAAAGGCATTGATGAGCACCACGGCCAAGATCACGGCCGCGTCCGCCCAGTGATTCATCAGCGCGGTTCCCAGGGCCGCCGCCAACAACACGTAGATCAGCACGTTATGGAACTGGGATATAAACCGCATCAGCGGTCCCCGGCGCTTCTGGGCGGGCAACCGGTTCGGCCCGTACTCCTCGAGACGCCGGTCGGCTTCCTCCTGGGTCAATCCTTCGGTTCCCGAAAGAAATCTCTCGAACACATACGCCAAGTCCCTGGCGTGCCAGGGTTCCGAACCAGTCACCGCCTTTTTCTCATTCACGACTTACCTCGCTCCCACGCCGATAGTTTCCGAATCATCCTTTGTGGGAAACGAACGGATGCCATCAACTCATGACTATATCGTCAACGCGGAGCCCATCGGCCCCGGTACGGCATCCACCGGCCCACCGTGTGATTTCCCATCAGTGCCCTCGGTGTCCACCGAGGTCCGGACCTATCACGCAGCCCCTTCTCATGAAGCTTTTGGCCTTTCGTAATAACAGGCTGTCGAAAAACGCGATCTGCTGTGTTGCGCTTGATCCTTCGTCATCGCGGCATGCTATGGGTATACCGCATTCCCCAGGATTCGCGCCTTGCATCTCATCGCTTTTCATCAGCCTTCTCGAAACGGCGCTTATCAACGGACTGATAAGCGTCCTCATCCCATTGTAATGCAGCCTCCCGCCGAATCCAACGGGTTTGGGACCGTATTGATTCCCGGAACCATTGAAAAAACAATCCCGGCCGACTATCCGGTGGACGCCGATGGAATTGCGCCGTTTCCACATCGCCCCGACCGCTCCAAAACGGCGCGCAGCCGGGCAACCGGTTCTTCCCATTCAGGCCCATGCAGATCCTCCAGGGAAACAGGCATCTTATGGGACCAATTCATGTTCTCATGGGTGGTTCCGGGAACGTTTTGCTGGTGCTCGTCCTTCAATAGATCCTCCAGAGCAATGAGAAACAACTTACAGGAAGTATGCGCCAGGAAGGCCCACACGGCCTCACGTATCGTATCACTCAGGCCGGACAAGGAGTCCGTCTCGACGGCATAGGCTTCCTCCAGAAATCCCCTGGAGTTGAGAAGTTTCAGAAGGGACTGCGTATCTCTCACCCGTTCTTCCAGGGCCCGGTGGTACGCTCCGTCGTTTCCCAGGCGGTTCAGCCGGTGTCTCAACTCGATATCGGCGCCGTTGAAGAATCCGGCCATGGTGGGTAGATCATGGGTGGAAAACGACACCACGGCAGCCTCCGGGTATGCATCCTCACTGAGGAACATACCTTTCGGATCCTTTTCAAACATGAGCAACCTATAAGACAGGACCCCTTTGCGCCGAAGGGTTTCCCGGATTTCCCCCGGGACCGTGCCCAAGTCCTCACCCACAATGAGGGTTCGACTCCGTTGACTCTCCAGTGCGAGCAAATTCAGGTAGTCCTCATACCGTTCTTTCACATAGGCGCCCTCGGAAGGAGTCTTCCCCTCGGGTATCCAGTACAGGCGAAAAAAGCGCATCACATGGCCGATGCGCAGCCCTCCCGCGGGGCGGCAGT
>CAZQXK010000011.1:0-66109 GCA_964597345.1 uncultured Thermodesulfobacteriota bacterium
AATGGGCGGGCAAGCGTGGCCGGAACACGTGCATCGAGTCTTCCCGGTCCTAAGCAGGCCGTTGAAAAACGCGATCTGCGTCGTTGGGCTTCATCCTTCGTTATTGCGGCGTACTGGATGTACGCCTCATTCCTCCGGATTCGCGCGCCTTGCATCTCATCGTTTTTGACCGGCCTGCCCGCAATGCTGTTTATCAACGGGTTGCTAAGCAGGCCGTTGATAAATGCGATCTGCGATCATCGGCGTGAGGCTTCATCCTTCGTCATTGTGGTGTACTGGATGTACGCCTCATTCCCCAGGATTCGCCCGCCTTGCATCTCATCGTTTTGCACCGGCCTACCCGCAATACGGTGTATCAAAGGACTGCCGGACCTTGTGCGATAGGATCCGGATGGAAACGCTTCACAAGGGGGCTTATCGTGGCGATCCGGGATCCGTTCCATGGGTGACGTCCGGGGCGGATACGCAACGGAACCGGATCAGGGGTGAAAGCGGCGGCTCCGTCACGAGAGCCGCCGCTTTTACGTCCGGGAAACGGAAATTCGACGCTTTGATGCTGTTTGTGTCGGCGACGAAAAAGCTATGAACCACGGATTCAGGTTGCCGAGCACCCGAAGATTGTCTTGGCGGAGTGCCGAAAGAAGCCATCCGCGGCATGGGGTTCCATTTTTTGTCACTGGATCGCCCTCAAGCAAGGCCGCTCGTCCTTCGGGATCCGCATACTCTGCATCCCAGCCTCCTTTTCCGTTCCGCCGGCAATTCCGCGGTTGAAGGGGATCCGGTGCTTTTAGATCCCACGGGAGCGATATCGAAGGTGGGGGGGCGGTGGAGACCACCTGGGTGATCGTTGGCTTCCTTCCAGGGGACCCGAGACCTCCGGAATCCTTTGGTTGACTTTTGACATCGCTCGGCATAACTAAAGAAAATCGGGTTGTTTTGTACCAGTCAAGTTTTCGAGAAGGGATGCGAAAAACCTCGGCTTTTTCTCCGAGGTCTTGGATCAGGGAACCATACAATCCGGATACAGGATCACACTATGAGCTACGCACTGGATCAGGCCCAATTGGATACCATTGACGGTGTCTTGAGGAGGGACTTGATCGACATCGGTGTGCATTGCGCCTTCTTGACGGATATGGCCGGAAATATCGTCGTAGTGACCGACGATGGAACCAGCAGCCACAATATCATTGCTCTGGCGGCACTGTCGGCAGCCAATTTTGGAGCGACCTCGGAGATCGCCCGGCTGATCGGAGAAGAAGATTTCTCGCTTCTGTTTCACAAAGGGAATCGGGAAAATATTCATTTCAGCCGGGCGGGAGAAAACTTCCTGCTGGGCACCATATTTGGGAACGAGATTTCTCTTGGTTTCGTTCGACTCAAGATTGCGGAGGTTGTCAGTAAAATATTGGCGCTGATTACGGGCAAGGAGTTATGATTTTCCCGGTCTCGTTTCTCATTCCGAATACTTGAACGGTGCATATGGCCTTCATCAATCTCAAGAAAAAAGAGATCCAAACGAAAATCGTGTACTATGGGCCTGGGAGAGGGGGCAAGACGACGAATCTCGAATATATCTACCATCGATACCGGCAGTATATTCGGAGCGAAATGGTAACGATCAAGACCCAGGAAGACCGTACGCTGTTTTTTGACTTTCTTCCTATAGGGTTGGGCAAGGTTCGGGATTTCGATATTCGAATCCAGTTGTATACGGTTCCGGGTCAGGTGATGTATAATTCCACTCGGCGACTCGTGCTCAAAGGAGTCGACGGCGTGGTTTTTGTGGCGGATTCGCTCTCGAACCGCAGGCGGAAGAATATCGAATCATTAAATAATCTTCGGGAAAATCTGGAAGGATACAAGAAATCCATTCTAAAGATCCCGCTGGTATTTCAGTATAATAAGCGGGATCTCGCCGCAGAGGGTATCCCATTGACTCCGGAAGAAGTGCTGGACGCCGATCTGAATTCGAGATTGAGGGCGCCGTGTTTTCCGGCAAGCGCCGTGAAGGGGGTCAACGTGATCAATACGCTTAAAACCATTATCAAGCTCACTGTCGGAGCGATTCAGGAGAATGTTGGGGATCTTTCCTGAGACACCACCGGAGATCCCGCCGCCGTTCGATCAAACGGTTTTGAGAGTCCTTAGTTGATCTTCGGGGATTCTATCAGCAAGGAGGCATACCATTGGCGGATACGACCAAAGAAAGCTTGTTCTCCGAACTGGATGAACGACTGGACAGCCTGTTTGGGGAAGACGCGGCCGAACAGCCGGGGGACACGATGTCTCCATTGGAAAGCCTGAAGGGCAAAATCATGACCGTGGACTGGGAGATCAGCGACAAGACGCTCGCATCCATCGAAGAGGAGGTGCGGGTTCTGCGCCGAACATTCGGGAGCGATAAGGCGGTGATGCTCCTGCTGAAGATGCTTTCCAGCCTGGCGGGCTACATCCGGAAGTACAAGGGCGATTCCCACCCGGAATCCGTCCAGTTGTTTCATAAGGTCGCCAAGGATCTTTTCCGGATTACGGAGACGAAAGGGTTGAATCTGCGGGAACGAAACGCCATCGTCCGGAAAGACATCGACCGGTTTCAGGAATTGAAGTGGGAACTGTCCAGGTCCCGGAAGCCGCCGACGGAGCCTTATCGTCCGTCGCCCGCGCTGTTCAAAGAGACCGCTGCTCAGCCGTCATCCGCGCGAGATCCTGAGGGGAGCATTCCCTTTGACGAATCGTTGCTTTTTGACCCCGTCGACCGGGACACCGAGTATTCCGGCGGCGCTGCGGGAAGAGCCGCTGCGGAACCTTCCTTGTCGGAGGTGCTGGAGACGGAGGAGGTTTCCACCTTTGAGATCCCGGAATCCTCCAGCTATGACGCCAAGACGCTGGCCGCTGAAATCCAGGATCTGGAGTCCCTGTTGAGGGCCGGGGCGGAATCGTCGGAAGCGCCTGTCGAAAGGCTATCCACAGACGAGAGGGTTATTGAGCAGGGCGAATTGCAGGATCCGGGGAGTGAGCATACGTGGTCCGTGCAAACCGTGACGGAGCGGGATGAGGGCAAGGCGGCTCCAGAGGCCGAAGGCAAGGAGTGGATCGATCTCGAATCCTTGTTCCAGGACGAACTTGCGCGAGAGAAGACCTCCGCGGAAACGCCGGCATCCGCCGCCGGAATTTTCCCGGAAGAAGATGCGGAAGCGCCGGACAGAGACGCTCAACCGGAAAGCCGGAGATCCGCCGTTCGCTCTGGAAAACGCGGCGACTTTTCTGACTTGGAAATGTATGACATGGAGGGGAGGGGCGCCGGCGACCTGGAATCCCTTACAGACGGCGCCGACATCGAGGGATACGTGGAAGAATCCCCGATGGAGATCGCGGCATTCCCGCACGGCGCATCACGCGCCATACGTGACACCGTCGGCGAATCTTTGGGTGAGGATCTGGAAGCTCCCGCCGTGAATCGCCGGGCCGCGGAAATCGGCTTCGATACCGGAGAATGGGATCGGCTTGTGCGAACGATCACGGACTTCCGAAGAGAGGTCCGGTCCGAACTGGCTGGATTGCGGAGCGAGATCTTCGAAACACGAAGGCTCATCGATGAGGTTCTTCAGGAACGAATCTCGGTGGAAACGAAGACCGCGGACACGGGAGCGCCCGGCTATTTTTCGGATCTCGATATTTCGGGGACGGATTCCCGAGAATACGCCCCCGAATCCTATGAGCATGCCTATGAGGATGTGGAACGTCAGGGTGAGCGTGAAGCGCTCGACCTGGAGTCCTCAAGTCTGGAGGATCTTTTCGAAGAGGCTCCGATAGAGGAGCCGGATGCCCGGGAAGAGACCGAGAGCCTGGAGGAATTGTTTGACCAGGTACCCGACAGAGACCTTTCATGGAAGCAAGCGGCGCCGGAGTTCTCGATGACACCGGAATCGGAAGAGGCCGTCTCCCTTTCCCATGAGGAAAAACCCGTCGGCGCATTGGATGGGACTTCATCCGGAATACAGGAGGTTTTTCCGGAGGCCGGGGAATTGGACTTCCAGTTTGAGGCCGAGGAGGATCGGCAGGATCGAGAAACCGATGAGGTTGCCGCCGGAGCGGGCGGGGAGGGGTTCCTCGTGCGCGTTTCCTTGGGAGGTACGCATTATGCCGTTCCTCAGGAATACGTGGTCCAAATCGGAAAACTCAAACGAAGGGCCCGGAAGAAAATATTGAGGAAAGGCTCCATCTCGTTGGAGGATGTGAGAAGTCCGTTCCGCTCGATCAAGAAGGGGGTGTTTCCGGCATGGGCGCTTCTGCCTTCCCGGGAGTTGTCGCAGATGGAGTTTCCCCTTCTGTCCATTGAGGACGAGGAGGTGTTGGATAGTGGTGAACAGGGTTATATCCTTTTGAAAGCGGAGCGTCTGACGGGGGCTTTGGTTACCGATGAGATACCGGATGTCGTGGACGCAAACGAAGGGAAAGGACTTGAACTCCTGTCCGTTGGAGATCTTTTGTCCGCTTCGTGACCTGAGAGGGTTTCGGGGAACGAGGAAGCCCGCGTGTGCACGAGAGGCAATATTGCATGTCGCTTGCGAAAATCCGCAGATTTATCCAGGATAAGCAGCGCGTAGCGGATACGTATTACAGACACGGTCTGTTGGTGGAGAGCCGTGACATGTATGCGTCCCTCCTGAGTTCGCTCAAGCGTATCGAAAAGGAACACGAAGGGGAGTTCGGAGCGGAGGACCGGACCGCTCTCCAGTCTCTCCGAGAGCCGCTGGAGCAGCGGTTGGGAGAGTTGGACTCTCGAATACGGGATTTGCACAGTTCAAGCCTGAACGTCAACCGTTCCGATGTTCCGGATGCCCGGGAAGGAGAATCCCCCGAATCGCTGTTTCAAAAAGGAATCGGGTTTCGTGACCTGGGATTGGCCGATGAAGCGTTGAAGAATTTCCAGCTCGCGCTCGAACAAGGATTCAGCCCATACGCATGCCTAATGGAAATGATCCGGTTGTTGAATCAGGGCGGAATGTACGACCAGGCTGTGGAACAGTTGGAAGGGAGCCTGTCTCTACCGGGACTTTCCAGACAGGAGGCGGCGGATCTTCAGGGGCGCCTGGGTCTGATCTGTGAGAAGATCGGAAGGCATGCGGATGCGCTTCGAGCCTTCAGGGATGCAGCCGACGCCGACCCGTCGCTTGGCGAGAAACTTCGAAAACGAATCGAACTCCTCGATCAGAAGACCTCCCAGCCTTTACAGCCCGGCGCCCGCCCCAAGGCGGATGTCCGGCACGCTGGATCCGCTTCCTCCGTGTCTCCTGTTTCCGATTCGGAGACGCTCGATCACCTGACCATGGAAACGAATGGTCCATCGGCGGACCGGGAGGAAGTGGAACGCCTCCATAAACAGATAGAGAACCTTCGAGCGGAAAGTGAGAAACTCCGACACCTGTTGGATGAGTACCAGAAGCGATACCAAGACATACTGAATTTTTCCAATACCCTGCAAAAAGAGAATCGGGAACTCAAGAAGCAATTGGAATCCGGTCCCCCGCAGCCCAGGGGATCTCGGTGAAACGGTCCCTTGCCGCGGCGGACCGGCTCCGAGGGAACCCGAGGGATCTTCTTAACGCCCATTCGTTCTTCCCGTGCAAGGTCAGGCGGGTTTTCCGCCCGGCCGGATGGTTTCCGGCGGACTTCTTGTGCAGGTCTCATTAGGTTGAGACATTCCTCGCTAGTTGTCGAAAACGTGGCTTGCGGGATCACACTCGGTAAAATTAGTCTCCCATGTTTGTTGACTCATGGCCATGGATATGTTGAACGCGGATTTGCCCGGAAAGGCTTTCGCCGGACATCATCACCCGCAACGCGCCCGGCCGTCCTGACAGCCCGTTCCTAAACAGCATCGCGGGCAGGCCGGTGCAAAACGATGAGATGCGATCCACGCCGTTGGTGTGACGGCGGATCGCGTTGTTCAACGGCCGGCCAAGCGCGTAATGCGGCGCTTTTGTGGATGGAGTTCCGTGTAGCCCTTCCGCATCGTGAGCGGAGGACAGGGTTGCAGGCGGGATGGTTGGAGAGGATCATCGCAGATGGAACTGCTGCGCACCTTGATCGAAGAAGGCGAAGACCGGCTCCTGGAAAGAATTCTGGACTACGCGAAGAAACACAACTTTGTAAAGTACACTTCCACACTTAAAGAGGATTGGCGGATGTCCATCGCCGGTATATCCGCTTCGTTTCTTTCCCTCTTGGAAGAGCGTCGCCCTGATTTGGAATTTGGTCCGGACGAGGATTTCAGGCAGGACCCGGCCGCTTGGTTCGGAATTACGGAAGCGCAGCGCCACCGGGAGCGGGGTGTGAGTCTGCCCATGTTTCTGGGACTGCTCAAATACTATCGGCAGTCTTATATTGACGTGGTCTGTGAATCCGAACTTCCTTCCGCGGATTTGGAGCGTTTTCGAAGGTGCGTGGAGCGTTTTTTTGATCGTATGGAAATAGGAATTTGCATGGGATGGACGGAGCGCGCCCATGATGAACTCCTGGAAGAGCTTCAGAGCACTAACCGAATTCTGACCAATGAGAAAAACAAATACATAACCATTTTTGAGAGCCATCCAAATCCTATTATCCTTCTGGATCAGGATAACTGTGTCAACAGCATCAACAAAGTTGCGTCCGACCTGTTTCATGAACTCAAATCCTACTCGGATGCGAAGCGATCCCGTGATACGAATGAAGATAGGCAGACGACTTCAAGCGTGAAGGATGAGCCTCACCGTCACGGAACGAGTTGTTTCGACGGCATGGCCTGTGAAGAGCTTCTGCCGTGGGCCGCCGATGAATTGAAGGCGTTTGCCGCGGGAACAAATGCAAGGACTAGTTTTGAGAAAAGCGTTCGCGTCGGGACGGAAACCCGGTGGTACTATGTGGAATTGTCCAGGATGCGTGACATCAGCGGTAAATTTCGTGGAACCGTCGTCAATCTGCGGGATGTCGCCGAACGGAAACGAGCCGAGGAAGCGCTGCGAGCGAGCGAGCGGAAGTTTCACAGCCTGTTTGACAGCGTTCCCATCGGTCTGTATCGGCTGAGTCCGAAGGGGCGATTGATGGACGCCAATCTATGTCTGATTCGGATGATAGGGCATTTGGACCGGGAATCGTTTCTGGGATCCCGATCCATTGCCGCCTATGTGGATCATCCGTTACGAAGACAGTGGCAAACCATGATGGATCGGGATGGGGCGGTGGTGAACTTTGAATTTCCCGTGCGGCGGTCGGACGGATCGGTGATTTGGGTGGAGAACAAAGCCCATGCCGTTCGAGACGAGCAGGGGGAATTGGCCTATTATGAAGGGAGCCTGCAGGATATCACGGAACGCAAGCGCGCCGAGGAGAAGCTGCGCCAGAGTGAGAAGCGATATCGAAGTTTGTTTACGCACAATCATGCCGTCATGTTGCTTATCGATCCGAAGGACGGTTCCATTATGGATGCCAATCCGGCGGCGTGCCGGTTTTACGGATGGAGCACCGCGGAGCTTCTTGCGAAGAGGATAACCGATATCAACGTGCTGGACAGCGAACCTGTGTTTGACGCCATGAACCGAACCACGGAGGAAGGCCGCCGACGGTTTTACTTCCGCCACCGGTTGGCGAGCGGAGAGATACGGGACGTGGAGGTCTATTCGGGGTCCATTCATTTGTACGGCAGAGAGCTGCTGTATTCCATCGTGCATGATATCACGGATCGAAAGCGTGCGGAGGATCAGGTGAAGGCGGCCCTCGAGGAAAAGGAGGTGCTTCTCCAGGAAATCCATCATCGGGTAAAAAACAATCTTCAGGTCATTTCCAGCTTGTTGTCTCTTCAAGCGGCCATTGCTCGGGACGAGGCCATCCGGGAAGTGTTTGAAGACGCCCAGAACCGTGTTTCCGCCATGGCCTTGATCCATCAAGTGTTATACGAGGGCGGGTCAGTGGCGCGGATTGATCTGAAGCGCTATCTATCGAGCCTGGTGGAAGGCTTGTGCCAAGTGTACGGCGCCTGCGGCGGCTTCATCCGGACCGAAGTGGAGGCGGACAATCTGTCGTTGGGCATGGATCAGGCCATACCCTGCGGTCTCGTCATCAACGAACTGGTTTCCAACGCCCTCAAGTACGCGTTTCCGAACGGGCGAACGGGCGAGATCCGGGTGAGGGCGGTATCCATCGGGAAGAACGGGATTGAATTGACCGTAAAAGATACCGGGGTGGGACTTCCCCAGGATTTGGATATCCGGAATTCTGGAACGCTGGGGTTTAGGTTGGTCACTCTTTTGCTGGAAAACCAGTTGCGCGGCTCCCTTGAAATCGGCCGGGATGACGGGACATGCTTTATCATTCGATTCGATCGTTTTGAGGAATGAAGATGGCTGAAACGAAGATCCTGGTGGTGGAAGATGAAGCCATCGTGGCGGCGGATCTGCAGACGAGATTGACACGCATGGGATATGTGGTGGGTCCGTTACTGGATTCCGGTGAAAAGGCCGTTCAGGAAGCGGAACTCTTCAAACCGAACCTGGTCTTGATGGACATCCGACTCCGAGGGCGAATGGATGGTATCGAGGCGGCGGCGCGGATCTGGAGTCGCTTCAGAGTTCCCGTGATATTCATCACGGCCTATGAGGACGAGAAGAGTCTGCAGCGGGCCAAGGAGGTGGAGCCGTATGGGTACCTGCTCAAACCCATAAAGGATCGTGATCTCTATGCCGCGATCGAAGTGGCGGTGTTCAAGGCGGGGATGGAGGAACGGCTTCGGGAAGCGGAAGAACGGTTCCGGACCTTGGCGGACTTTGCCTACGATTGGGAGACCTGGCGGGGTCCGGATGGGAAGTATGTCTACATCTCTCCATCCTGCGAGCGAATCACCGGGTACGCGCCGGAGGAATTCGCGGCGGATCCGTACCTGTTGGAAAGGATTGTATACCCGGAAGACCGGGAAACCATCCGCGACCATATTCGGCGACCTCAGGAGTCTTCTCAGGCGAGTCTGGAGTTCCGGCTGGTGAACAGGAAGGGAGAAGTGCGTTGGATCCACCAGCACAGCCGATCCGTTTACAACGAACGGGGGGAGTGGCTCGGCCGCAGGTCCAGCAATCGCGACGTCACGGAACGCAAGGAAATGGAAGTGGCTCTTCGCCAGGCCCATGAAGAGATGGAACGCCGAGTGGAAGAGCGAACCGCCGAGTTGAAACGGGCCAACGAGCAATTGAAGCGGGAAATCGAAGAGCGGAGATATGCGGAGAATGTTCTGCAGGAGAGGAACGAGTTGCTGGAGAGCCTCTTTGCGAACATTCATTTTCTAGTGGCGTATCTGGATACGCAGTTCAACTTCATCCGCGTAAATCGGGCCTATGCCGAGGCGGAAGGTCGGGACCCGGATGAGTATGTGGGGAAGAACCATTTCGATCTGTTTCCCAATGCGGAAAACGAGTCCATTTTCAGGAAGGTGGTGGAAACGGGAAAGCCTTATGTGGCTTTCGCCCGACCCTTTGTCTATGCGCAACATCCCGAGAAGGGTGTGACCTACTGGGACTGGACCCTTCATCCGGTGAAAGGCGCCGCCGGGGATACGGAAGGACTGGCGCTCTGCCTGGTGAACGTGACGGAACGGATTCTTGCGGAACAGGCTCTGAAAGAGAGCGAAGCCCGCTTGCGTTCCATCTTTGAATCCGCAGCCGGCATCGCGCTTGTTTTATCGGAACCGGCGGATAATGAGGCTCGTATCGTGGAATTCAGTCCGGGAGCCGAGCGTATTTTCGGATATAAGCGGTCGGAGGTCTTGGGAAAACCCCTGTCCATCCTTCATCTTCCGGAAGACCGGGAACGGTTTTCGCTGATTCTGGGCGTTTTGGAGCACCACAATGAGGGCGTTCATTGCGAGGCGGCGCTCGTCAAGAAGACGGGAGAGATCTTTCCGGCGATGTATTCGGCTCATGCCATTCGGGACGCCGGGACCATGGTCGCGGGATGCCTGGTGGTGGCCCTGGATATAACGGAGCGTAAGACCTTTGAGCGGGCTCTCCGGGATTCGGAAGAGCGGTATCGCTCGCTTGTGGAGAGTTCGTGGGATGCCATAGCCAGTTTCGACCGGGACCGAACTATCGTTTCCTGCAACCGGGCCTTCCTGAAGCTGTTCGGCTACGCCCAGGAAGAAGTGCTGGGTCGATCGGTGCGGTTGATTCATCCATCCGATGAGAGCTTCCGAGTATTCGGAGAAATCGTGTATCCCTTGATTCTGCGGAATGGGTTCCATCGCGCGGAATGGAATCATATGCACCGGGACGGAACCGTGTTCCCGGTGGAGACGACGATCTCCGCCATGAAACGTCCGGACGGCCGCGTTCATGGTTATGTGGCGGTCATACGGGACATGACCCGCCGCAAGCATGCGGAAGAAGCGCTTCGCAAATCGGAACAGGAGCTTCGGGCCTTGTCTTCTCAGCTTCTAACCGCCCAGGAGAACGAGCGCAAACGGATCGCCCGGGAATTGCACGACAGTATTTCCCAGTCACTGACAGCCATAAAGATCATCGCGGAGAACACCATGGATCTGGTGCCTCCGGAGACATCGGCGTACCGTTCGCTGGAAGGTCTTACCCGGATGGCGTTTCATGTCATCGAGGAAATTCGTACGATCATCTCGGGCTTACGGCCTGCCATACTGGACAATCTGGGCGCCTTGGCCACTCTCTCCTGCTTATGCCGGGAATTTGAACAGATGCATCCTTCCATCCGAATCGAAACGCGTATGAACCTGGAAGAAGACCGGATTCCGGAACCCCTCAAAGTGGTTCTATACCGGGTGGTTCAGGAAGCCCTGAACAATATCGCAAAGCACAGCGGAGCCAGTCACGCCGCCGTGTTATTGACGGTCAGGGAGGAACGGATCCATCTTCGGATTCAGGACGACGGCTCCGGATTTGATCTTCACCAAGTTTCCATGAGTCGCGTGGATGCCGGCGGCGTGGGGCTTACCAGTATGCGTGAACGTGTCGAGCTTTCCGGTGGTCGGTTCCTGGTGGTATCCGAGAAGGGGGGAGGCGCCGTGATAGAAGCCACGTGGCCTGAGGACCTCGCCCGATAGCTCCCCAACGGGATACCCCGGAGCCGGGCTTCTTCCGGGTGCAACGCCCGCCGGTAACACAAAAAAAACGCACAAAAAGCTTTACAAACAGGTCAACTGAACGCAATATAATATATTGCACTAAAAACCTCTATCCTTCCATGTCAGGGACAAGACGGTATATCCGCGGCCCCTGCATTTCCATACGCAAGGAGATCCCATGGCTCGAATCACCGTGGAAGATTGCCTGACCCAGGTGGACAATCGCTTTTCCCTGGTACATCTGGCGGCCAAGCGCGTGCGCCAGCTCAAGAAAGGAGACAATCCGCGCATCAAATGCAAGAATCGCGAAGTGGTGACCGCCCTCCGGGAAATCGCCGGCGGGATTATTACCCCGGCCGCCCTGCGTGAGATCGAAGAATCCAGGAGCAGGGCCGTGGAGCACGGCGCCTCCGAGAGAACCCGGCGCGGGACATCTCAGATCACTCTTTCCGCCGAGGATGAGCAGATCAGGAACACTTTGGAGGAAGAGGTTTCCCGATTGGTTTCTGATGAGATGCACGCCGCGGAGATGGAACCCGGCGAAATGGAGGACACGGACGAAATGGATCTGGAAACCCGTTTGGACGAGTCTGATTGAGTTGAAGATCTGGTATGTGTAAGGAGTCCGGCTTTGGCGACGCAGAACTCCAAGCTCTTGTCCTGCTTACGGAAACGCGACCTTTTAAACGACCCGAACGGCGACGTGAACCGCCTGATCCGGGAAGGAGAACGGTTCCTGGAAGAAGGTTTCCTCATGGATGCTTTGAATTGTTTCTCGCGTGCGCGTCATACCGAAGGCGTGGAAGCGGTGTGGTCCGCCGCCGTGGAATCGGGGGACACGTTTGTATGCATCGCCGCGGGACAGATCCTGGGACGGACCGCGCCGGAGGTATGGTCCCATGTCGGCGAAAAGGCACTGGAGGCGGGGAAGCTGTTCTTTGCCCGTAGTGCGTTCGAAAAGGCGGGTGACCTCCGTCAGGTCGAAGAAATGACCAAACGCATTCAGGAAGGCGGATTCGGCAAGGGATGATGAAACGCGATTATTATGAGGTGCTGGGGGTTTCCCCTGGAGCGTCGGAAGAGGAAATCAAACGGACCTATCGCAAGTTGGCTCTGCAATATCACCCGGATCGTAATCCTGGGGATGGGACCGCCGCAGAGCGTTTCCGGGAAGCGGCGGAAGCCTATGAGGTGCTCCGGGACCCGGAGAAGCGGCGGATTTACGATCAGTTCGGCCATGACGGGCTCCAGGGGACGGGTTTCCGGGGATTTTCGGGATTTGAGGACATCTTTTCCAGCTTCGGAGATATCTTTCAGGACCTGTTCGGTTTTGGCTCCGCCGGGGCGCGGCGGTCCCGCAGAGCCCAGCGTGGCGCCGATCTCCGCTACGATCTGGAAATCACGTTCATGGAGGCGGCCAACGGCAAAGAGATCGACCTCGATATTCTGAAACACGAGACCTGTCCGGTATGTTCGGGCAGTGGGTGCACCCCCGGCACCCGCCCCGAACGGTGTCAAACCTGCGCGGGTACCGGCCACGTGACTCGGACCCAGGGTTTCTTTCGTATCAGTACCACGTGTCCCTCTTGTGGCGGCGAAGGCAGTGTGATCGCCGATCCGTGTAAGGAATGCCGGGGTCAAGGTCGGGTGCAGGCGAACCGGAAAGTGCATGTGCGCATTCCGGCGGGAGTGGACACGGGTTCCCGACTTCGACTTCGGGAAGAAGGGGAGCCCGGCGAACATGGCGGTCCTCCCGGGGACCTGTACATCGTGATTCATGTGCAGATGCATGAGTTCTTCCACAGGGAAGGGGACGATGTGGTCTGCTCCGTGCCCATTTCGTTTGTTCAGGCTGCCCTCGGGACGACGGTGGACGTGCCCACTCTTGAAGGCGCCGAAACCCTGTCTATTCCCAAGGGGACTCAACCCGGTGAAGTCTATAAGCTTAAAGGCAAAGGATTTCAGCGTCTTAGAGGCTTTGGCAGAGGAGACCAGTTGGTTCACATCGATGTGAAGACCCCCACGAATCTTACCCGGAAACAGGAGCAGCTGCTGCGAGCGTTTTCCGACCTTACGGGTGATGAGATCGATCCTCCGCATCGGTCCATCTTCGGTCGTAAGAAGAAAGAAAAGAAATAGAAAAGTTCACCTTGGTTGTCGGTGGGGTGTTTCGATGGGAAGGACTTGGGATTCGGGTGTCTGGAGGTATGGAGGGATCTTTTCGGAACATTTGCACTTGCGTCCGGAGATTATGGGTGCTATCTTCCAAAAGATTCGATAGTGGGCCTCAGAAGAATGGACGACCCGGTGTGTCCTATCACAGGATTCTTATGCGCCGCGATGCTTGCTGCCCGGTTTTCGCTATTCTGAATTCCAACCAGGGATGTACCCCATGAACCCCGAACGACTGGAGTATTTCAAGAAGCTGTTAGAGCATCGCCTCAATGAGCTGATTCATAGTGCCGAAGGCACTGTTTCGGGTATGACGGATGGAAAGGATAACTATCCGGATCCCACGGACCGTGCCGCGATGGAATCGGATCGGAATTTTTTGCTTCGCATCCGTGACCGTGAACGAAAACTCATTCAGAAGATCCGTGAAGCCTTGATGCGTATCGACGAAGGGTCCTTCGGTATCTGCGAAGTATGCGGGGAGGATATTTCCGACAAACGCCTGGAGGCCCGCCCCGTGACCACGCTATGCATCCGCTGCAAGGAAAAACAGGAATCCATGGAAAAAGCCCGGGGCCTTTAGAGGTGCGCCTGTCGGATTGGCGGCTTTGTTTCACTCCGACGCCGTTCTCGTCCGGTTTGGAAATTACACGGCGGGGATGCGCTCCAATCCCCTAAGATAGGGTCTTAACTTCTCCGGCACCTCTATGCTGCCGTCCTCCTGCTGGCCGTTCTCCAGGATGGCCACCAGTGTCCGCCCCACAGCCAAACCCGACCCGTTCAATGTGTGAACCAATTCCGTCTTGCGCTGACCGGAGCGCCGGAATCGGATATCGGCTCTTCGAGCTTGAAAACCGGTGAAATTGCTGCAGGAAGAAATCTCCCGGTACCGGTTCTGACCGGGCAGCCACACTTCGATGTCATACGTTTTCGCCGCTGCGAAACCTAAGTCTCCGGTGCATAGATTAACCACCCGGTAGTGGAGTCCGAGGGTCCGAAGCACCTCCTCGGCGTGGGACAGTAGAAGCTCCAGTTCCTGGAACGAGTCTTCGGGACGGCAAAACCGCACCAACTCCACTTTGTTGAATTGGTGTTGCCGTATCAAACCCCGGGTATCCTTTCCGTAGGATCCCGCTTCGGCCCGGAAGCATGCGCTGTAAGCCGCATAGCGAACGGGCAGTTGGTCCTCTTCCAGGACTTCGCTCCGATGGATGTTGGTTACCGGGACTTCGGCGGTGGGGATGAGGTAATAATCCGTTCCCTGCAGGCGGAAAAGGTCCTCCTCGAATTTAGGGAGTTGCCCGGTGCCTGTCATGCTTTCGCGATTCACGATGAAAGGGGGGAATATCTCCGTGTAGCCGTGACGTTGCGTGTGCAGATCCAGCATGTAATTGATCAAGGACCGTTCCAGCAGAGCCCCGGCTCCACGATAGAGAGTGAAGCGCGCCCCGGAGATTTTGGCCGCCCGAATGAAGTCCAGGATGCCGAGATGTTCGCCCAGATCCCAATGAGGTTTTGGTTCAAAAGAAAAGACCGGCTTGTTTCCCCAGAATCGCACCACGGAGTTGTCTTCATCACTGTTTCCGATGGGGACAGTGTCGTCCGCCAGGTTGGGCACATTCAAAATGAACTGCTCCAGGAGAGCCTGCACCTCGGCGAGTTCCGTGTCCAGTTTCTTGATCTGTCGCCCGACCTCTTTGGTTTCAGCGGCGAGAAGCGAAATATCCTGTTTCGCCCTTTTCATTTCCGCAATGCGGCTGGATACTTGGTTCCGATGGTGCTTCAAGGATTCCGCCTCGCCCAGGAGCGCCCGCCGGCGCTCGTCCAGGGTCAGGAACTCTTGGAAATCCAGGGAAAGACCCCTGTGGCGAGTCTTCTGTGCGACCAACTCCAGGTTCTCCCGGATGAATTTGATGTCCAGCATGGGGCTCCCTCCACGAGTGCTTCGAGAATGCAGAACGGCTGCCTGACCCGGCTGTCCGGTACGGAACCGAGAATGTTTTGTAAAAGCGGGTTTGCTGTGATACCAATCGTGCAGCCCTGTGCACACTCATCAGAAAAGACGGTCTGAAATCATGAACAAGCTATTCGATTTTCTGGCCTCGGTCAAGCTGACCGTGGTCTTGCTCATTCTCATAGCGGCTCTGGCCATTATCGGCACCGTGATTCCCCAGCAGGAACCCCCGGGACATTATGTGCAGATGTACGGCGAGTCCACGGCGGAGCTGTTTCAGCGCGCGGGCTTCACGAACATGTACGCCTCCGGATGGTTTGTGCTCCTGCTGGCGTTGTTGGGTCTCAATCTCGTGGTGTGTTCCCTCCGTCGCATTCCCAAGACCTGGAAGCAGGTTCGATTTCGCCCCGAACTCAAGCTTCGGGATTACTCCCATATGAACTTTCGGCAGGAACGGAACTTTGAACAAGTACCGCCCGGCTGGAAAGACATCCTTCAAACCGCGGTTTCCAAACGATTTTCACGAATTGAACGGCAGGAGTTCGGAGAAGCCTTGGTGGTATTCGGCGAAAAAACGCCGTGGTCGCGGATGGGTGTATACATTGTACACGCCTCGGTGCTGCTCCTGTTTATCGGCGCCGTCATGGGGGGACTTTGGGGCTTCAGGGGATCCGTAACCATCGTGGAAGGAGAAACGGTGGATACCATCGTGCTCCGAGGCGGTGGGGAACCTTACCCATTGGACTTCCAGGTACGCTGCGACCGATTCACCGTGGAATTTTACGAGACGGGGGCTCCCAAGGAGTTCCGTTCGGACGTGACGTTTTTGAAAAACGGTGAAGAGGCGGCCCGACACGCGATCCGGGTCAACCATCCCGTTACGTTTGAGGGAATCACGTTCTATCAGTCCAGCTACGGGACCACCCTGGGAGGAACGGCCGGCTTTGAGTTAGTGAACAACCGGACCGGGGAAGTTCACGGGCTGCAAGGGAACGCCAGAGAGCCTTTTCCGCTTCCCGACGGCCGGGGAAGCTTCCGGGTCATCCATTTTCAGCCCAACCTCACCTCCGGAGGGATGTCCTTCGGTCCGGGCGTGCTGATACACCTCATGGGAGTGGAAACGCCGTCTCCTCCGTTCTGGGTGCTGCAACGATTTCCGGAATTCGATAGAGAGCGCAAGGGGAGCTACACGTTTAAACTTACCTCCTTCGATCAGATCTATTATACGGGGTTGCAGGCGAATCGGGATCCCGGAGTGTGGGTGGTGTATGCCGGTTTCACCTTCATGCTCGCGGGGTTTCTGGTGACGTTCTTTCTATCCCATCAGATGCTCTGGGTGCAGATGAGCCCTTCCGGCGGAGAGTGGAAACTCATCGTGGCCGGAACGGCTCACCGAAATCGGGGCTCGTTTAATCATCGGATGGAAGCCTTTTGGTCGGAACTGGTTTCCGCGCTCGAATAACGTGAAAGGACGAGGGTATGTCAAGTTCTTGGGCTTTAAGCGTGGTTACGTTCGTTTACTTGGGCGCTTCCCTGCTGTATCTGGTGCATTTGGTGTTTCGCTCGCCGGCCGCAGGGAGACTGGCCACAGGGACGGCTGTGACCGCATGCGCCCTTAATCTCTATGGCATCATCCTGCGTTGGATCGAGTCGTACCAGATGGGCATAGGGCGCGCTCCTTTGTCTAATCTGTACGAATCCCTGGTATTCTTCGCATGGACCATCATCCTGCTGTACCTGATTCTGGAATGGCGCTACAAAGTGAAAACCATCGGGGCCTTCGCCGCCCCGTTCGCCTTTTTTGCCATGGCGTACGCTTCCTTTTCCCCTTCCATGAGCAGTCAGATTCAGCCTCTGATTCCGGCCCTGAAAAGCAATTGGCTCATCGCCCATGTGGTGACGTGTTTTCTGGGGTATGCGGCGTTCACCGTGGCCTGCGCCGTCAGCATCATGTATCTCATCTGGGGTCGAAAACCACGTGAACAAGGGGGGGTGGCGCACTATCTCCCCAAGGGCGTCGTGATGGAAGAAATTTCCTACAAATTGATTCTCATCGGGTTCTTATTTCTTTCCGCGGGCATCATCACCGGAGCGGTCTGGGCCCACTCGGCTTGGGGAAGCTACTGGAGTTGGGATCCCAAGGAGACGTGGTCTCTGATCACCTGGCTCGTATATGCCACACTGCTGCACGCCCGGTATATGCGGGGATGGGGGGGTGAACGCGTTGCCGTATTGTCGCTCGTGGGCTTTGCCAGTGTCCTTTTCACCTATTTCGGCGTGAATTTTCTGTTGAGCGGTCTGCACAGCTACGCCACGGGGTAAGCGGGCCCTCACGCGGGTTTCCTGGAAATACGGGCCGGGCGCTGCTGAACACCGGAGAAATCGGGGCGGAAGGGAAGGATGTGTTTCCTCAAACCGCCTATTCGTTTGGACTGAAATTCCGCGGCAACCGCGGCGATCACGGACAGACCCTACGCCTGCCTGAAGAAATGATCTTACTTTGGGATCGAGTGACTCATCTGACGGGGGGCGCTTCCCCAACGGGAAAGAATCCCTCAGGATTCAACGGCTTCGCAACCCTCGATCTTGACCGCATATTCGACGGGGTTTGCCGGGAGTTCGGCAAACACCACGGAGAAAGGCACAGTGCTTCCGGGCGGGATCCGCTCATTCAAGCCGTCTCTGCCGGCTTTCGTACGCATCGCGTCCTGAATTTCCGGGAGCGTACGGGATGCGAGTTCCTTTTCGGAAAGAGGGTTGCCGGCGAACAGGCGCACATCGAGGGATGAGTCCGGAACTTCTCCATGAAGGAAGGCTTGCAGGCGGATATACCGCACGGGAAACGGATACTGGTTCCGTACGGTTCCATGGATTACGAACAGCCTGTCGGAGTGTTGCGTTTCCAGAAAAGACCCTTCCACCGCCTCCAGGGCGAGTCGCTTGTTTCCCGGATCGTCCGCTGGAAAAGGGCTCTGGAGGGCCGAACCGGTCTTGAACGATGGGATCCATGTCTTCCAGAGCATTCCGACGGCGAGCAGAACCACTATGGCCGCCGATCCCCCCAAGATCCATTTCTTGGCTTGAATCGAGGAGATGGAAGGTTTGGGCAGCCGTATGCGGGGAATCCGCCGGGAAGACGGGGTATCTCCCCGATCGTCCTCGGACGCTTTAGGGATGAAGGGCAGGCGATCCTCGTCTGCGGAAATCTCGAAAACATGACCGCATCGAGAACACCGGACCTTGGCCGTATCCGTCTTGATTCGGCGCGGATCCAGACGATACCGTGTCTTACACTGTTCGCATCGGACAATCATGGCCCCATCCTCAACGGGTGGGAACGTTAACCTGGAGGTTTTTTCTCCAGGAGGCGACGGCGCCCTGGGGGTTCGGACCCTGGGCGGCGGGCAATCGGCTGATCGTGGGCCCTGGATTTCATCGGAAACGGACGTCGCCTCCGCCTGAGTCCTCCATTCGTGCATGCCTCCCGGCCGATTCGATGCCTGTACGTCGCTTTTCCCGCAGGATCCCGAACTCCGGGCGGCAGCGGGGTGAACGGTGCGGAGGAGATTCAGTCGGGGTCGAGATGGTATACCGCATTCAGATACCGGTATTGCTCCGCATAGTCCAACCCGTATCCGACCAGAAAGCCTTCTTTGATGGTGAAGCCGACATAATCCAGTGAGAGGGAATGTTCCCTGCGCTCGAGTTTGTCTATAAGGGCGCAGATCTTGAGGCTGGTCGGGCCTCGAGAATTCAGTTCCCGGACGAGCCAATCCAGGGTAATTCCGCTGTCCACGATGTCTTCCACGATGATCACATGACGGTCTTTGAGACTCATGCAGACATCGCCGATGAGATGGATTTTGCCGCAGGAGGCGGAGTTCATGCCGTAGGAGGAAATCCGGACGAATTCGATGTCCACGGGGATGGTCAGGTGATGCGTGAGATCAGCGAGAAAGCGGAAAGCGCCCTTGAGAACGCCGATCAGCATGGGGCGTTTTTCGGCGTAATCCCGGCTCAACATTTCAGCGAGTTCCTTCACTTTAGATTGAATCTGGTCTTCACTGAGGACAAGATGTCTGGTATCATGCATTCCGGCTCAGTCCTCCGGCAAAGGTTTGTTGCACCGCCGCTTTTTTAAACCATCGCCCCGGATGTGTCAACCAGCCCGTGATGGGCGCGTTACGGCCGACTCCGCATCGAGGAGGATTGCTGCGGGGTGAAGCGGGGGTTGTGTCTCTTGACGGTTCCGCGATGGAAACCGGACATGGAACGGAAGTTATGATCGACAAGCTGGACAAGGCGCTCCTGAAAGAGATCCAAGGGGATCTGGCGGTGGAAGCGCGGCCTTTTCTGCGTATCGCCCGGAAGCTTGATCTTACCGAGAACCAAGTCCTCGGTCGTATCCGGGAGCTCATCGATCGAGGCGTTATCCGCCGATTCGGAGTCACCATCCGACATCAGATTTCGGGATTTCAGGCGAACGCCATGGCCGCATGGTTTGTGCCGGAAGAACGGGTCGAGGAAGTGGGGAGACTCGTCGCCGCCTATCCCCAGGTCACCCACTGTTACCACCGGAAGTCCATGGGATCGTGGAAATACAATCTGTTCGCCATGATTCACGGGGCTACGCGCGACGAGTGTACGCAAGTGGCCCGGGAGGTCGCCGAGAACGCCGGGATAGAAGAGTACGAGCTGCTGTTCAGCGACCGGGAACACAAGAAAACGAGCATGAGGTACTTCTGATGAAACCGTATACCGTTTCCCACGCCCTGTTTGAGGAAGCGCTCCGGATGATTCCCGGGGGAGTCAATTCTCCCGTGCGGGCCTGCCGGAGTGTCCGGAGGGATCCCGTTTTTATTCTCCGGGGCGAGGGACCCCGTATTTACGACGTGGACGGGAACGAATATCTGGATTATGTGGGTTCCTGGGGTCCCATGATTCTGGGGCATGCGGACCCGGATGTGGTGGCGGCCCTTCGGGAGGCGGCGGGACGGGGCGCCAGTTTCGGGGCGCCGACGGAGTTGGAGGTGGATATGGCTCGGTTGATCTGCGCCCTGATGCCCTCCATCGAGTCGGTCCGGATGGTGAATTCCGGCACGGAGGCCACCATGAGTGCGGTAAGGCTGGCCCGCGCGTATACGGGACGGGACCTGCTGGTCAAGTTCGACGGGTGTTATCATGGGCACGGGGATGCGTTTCTGGTCCGGGCGGGCTCCGGTCTGGCCACTCTGGGACTTCCCGCGAGCCCCGGAGTGCCCGAGGATGTGGCCCGTAACACGCTTTCCCTGCCATACAACGACCTCTCCGCCTTCGAAGGCCTCATGGACGATGCAGGTGATCGGGTGGCCGCGGTGATCGTGGAGCCGGTAGCGGGCAATATGGGGGTGGTTCCCCCGGCTACGGGTTTTTTGGAGACGTTGCGTCGACGCACGTCGGAATCCGGAAGCCTGCTTATTTTTGACGAAGTCATCACCGGTTTCCGGGTGGCCCTTGGAGGTGCTCAAGAGCGGTTCGGAGTGATTCCGGACCTCACGTGTCTCGGAAAGATCCTGGGTGGAGGGCTTCCCGTAGGAGCTTTCGGGGGCAAGCGGGAGATCATGAGCCGACTGGCTCCGGAAGGGGATGTGTACCAGGCGGGCACCCTTTCCGGAAACCCTCTGGCCATGGCCGCGGGATTGTGTACGCTTCGGAAACTCTCGGCGCGGGGTGTCTTGGAGTCCCTGGAATCGGAGAGCGCTCTTTTCTGGGAAGGGCTACGGCGCTGTGGAACGGAGACGGGGATAGCGGTTGAGGTGAACGCGGTGGGCTCCATGGGGACCTTGTTTTTTACCGAAAACCCCGTGCGCAATTTTCAGGATGCCGTTTCCTGCGATGGGGAGCGATTCATCCGGTACTACGGGGCTCTCTTGGAGCAAGGGATATACATGGCTCCATCGCCGTATGAGGCCATGTTCGTATCCGTGTCCCATGGTCGAGAAGACCTGGAGCGGACGTTGGAGGCGGTGCGTAAGGCCTTTCAGGGACTACGTTAAAAGAATCACAAAAATGGGTTGACACGTCTCGAAAACTCATGTTAGAGGGCATGTACTCCCTTTCACAGACGGTCCGGCTGCGTGTCGAGGGAGAGGGACTATGGTTTTTTTCAGGAAAAAGAGGCAGCCGGAATACATTCGATTATTGGCTATGGCCAGCTCCATGGGGATATCCATTGTACTCGCCACCGTTATGGGGCTGGGAATAGGGTATTACTTGGACCGTCGTGTATTCAATACGTCGCCGTGGCTGACTCTCATCGGCTTGGTCTTGGGGATCATTGCAGGCTTCAGAAACATCTATATTATTGGCAAACGGGCTCAAAACAGAACCGAAAGACTGGACAAATGAAGCCCATAGCGTCCGCCGTCTCAAGATATATAATTGGATCATTCTGATCCTTTTGGCGGCGGCGACCGGTGTCTTCCTGGGTGCGAGGTTTTCCCTGAGTGTTCTTTGCGGGGGTCTCGTCGTCATCGCAAACTTCCATCTTTTGTACCGGGCGCTGAGAAGAGCCTTTTCGTCCACGAGCATACCGGATTCCGCGGGATTGGTATTCAAATACTATCTGAGACTGATCGCCACGGGCGTCGCGCTTTTATTGCTTATCAAGGTTGCCGGTATGAATCCTGTGGGTTTGATTGTGGGTCTCAGCACGGTGGCGCTGAACCTCATGCTGTGTGCAATGATTGAGATTGTGAAGCTTTTCAGATAAGGGGGCCTGAACCGGATGGAACATCCCTTCATGTTTTTGGTGGCGCTGTTGGAATGGATCGGGGTGGGGGATTTTGCGCATCACTATCCTCACGTGGTGTATTCCTGGTTCATTATCCTCATGTACGTGGTCCTGGCGAAGGTCTTTGTGCGGGCCCTGGAGATAATTCCCTCGGGAGGGCAGAACGTCTTTGAAGTGGTCATCAAGGGAATCGAGGATTTCCAGGTATCCATCATGGGCGAGGAAGGGCGACCGTTCTTTCCGCTCATTGCCACGTTGGGCCTGTATATTTTGGCATGTAACTGGATGGGATTGATTCCGGGCATGTTCGCGCCCACGTCCAATATCAATACGCCGTTGTCCTGTGCGCTGGTAGTGTTCGTGGTTACCCATGCCATAGGCATTAAAATGCATGGAGTCCATTACATCCGTCATTTCACGGGCGCCGTGTGGTGGCTGGCTCCCCTGATGCTGCCCATTGAAATCATCGGGCATCTCAGCCGGGTACTCTCCCTGACGTTTCGTTTATTCGGTAATATTATGGGGGAAGATCTGGTTCTGGCCATCCTGTTCTTGTTGGCGGGCAAGTATTTCGCTCCCGTGCCCATGATGTTTCTGGGTTTATTCACCAGTGCGGTACAGGCGTTCATTTTTTCGCTGCTGACCATGATGTATATTGCCGGCGCCATGGAAGAAGCCCACTGATCCGACGATGGGATTCACCGGTACGGCTATTGCGGGAATACGCCTTGTGGAAGAAGGCAACCAATAAACTGTCCAAGGAGGAAGAAATGAGTAAGAGGGTTTTCCGTTTGACCATGCTGAGCACGTTTTTCGTTCTCGGAATGAGTTCCATGGCCTTTGCTGAGATGGATCCGACGGTAACGTCGACCGCACTGAGGCTGTTCATCGCCACGGTGACCGCGGCCGGGTTTGGAATCGCCATAGCCGCGGTGGGTACCGGTTTAGCCCAGGGGATCGCCATCAGGAACGCCGTGGAAGGCATTGCCCGCAATCCGGAAGCTTCGGGCAAGATCACCGTGACCCTGCTTATCGGTATCGCCATGATCGAGTCTCTGTGTATCTACGCCCTGGTTGTGGCGTTGATCCTTTTGTATGCGTATCCCATGGCGGAACCCGTCGCCAAGTTTATTGGCGTTCCGCTGTAATCATTTGCGGAGAAAAGGGGTTGTATTCCGTGCACGAATCAGCCCCTTTTTTCGTGTCGGCAATGTGGATACCTTCACAAGCAGCCGAGGAGCTGAATGAAGTACTCTAAGATTCCTTCCGCAACCATCACTCGACTGTCCATGTACTCGCGGGTACTTGAACGCTTGGGTGCGGAGGATGTAAAGATTATTTCCTCCGAGCGCCTGGCCACACTGTGTGAGGTCAACCCGGCCCAGATCCGGAAGGATTTGTCCTACTTCGGCGAATTCGGCGTTCGTGGCGTCGGCTACTACACCAAGGAGCTTTTGTTTGAAATCAAGAGAATTCTGGGACTCAATCGTGAATGGCGTCTAGGCATCGTGGGTGTGGGGAATCTCGGCCTGGCATTGTTATCCCACGAGAACTTCGCCCGGCAGGGATATGTCTTTGTGGCGGTTTTCGACAACGACCCCCAGAAGATTTCCAAAAAGCTTCCCAACGGACTCGTGGTTCATCATATCAATGATTTGAGCTGGGTAGCCAAGAAAACCGTCATTGAAATTGGTGTTATCGCCACGCCCGCCAACTGGGCTCAAGACATCGGCAACCGTTTGATCAAAGCCAACATCCGCGCCATTCTGAATTTCGCGCCCAGTCAGATCCACGTCCCCGAGGGATTTCAGGTGGAACATGTGGATTTTACGGTAAAACTGGATAATCTCGCGTATCACCTGTCTTCTTCGTCCTGACCGGAACAGGCCGGGCGGACTTCTTTTTGGTTTGCCCGCCTCGCGATTCCATTCCTGAAGTGAATCATTCGAGTGATGGAGTTTTTGGTTTCGAGTGTCCGTCTCCTGTGATCGGATTGGCGAACGCCGACGCTATGGTGCGCGGTTCTGAGCGGCGCCCGGCCCGAAAAACATTCAGATGACCTGCTGGGCCGGATCCGGTTCGCCGCTATATGCGACACGGTTGCGCCCCAAGTGCTTGGCCCGGTACAATGCTTTGTCGACAGACGCGATCACGGCATCCACCGTGCTTGCACCGGTTGCTTCCACAACCCCGATGCTGATCGTGATGGAAAGAGCCCCGACATGCGTGTCGAACAGTTTCTCGTCCACAAGGGCGCACAGTCGGGTGAAGGGACCTGCTTCCGGACTGCCGCGTGATCCGGGGGCGATGACGAGAAATTCATCTCCTCCGAATCGGCCCAGGAGATCATACTGTCGGATGTTGTCTTGAACGAGACGGACCAAGCCACAAAGTGCTTCGTCTCCTGCCTTATGTCCGTAAGTATCATTGATTTCCTTGAAATGATCGATGTCGAACAAACCCACGGTGAGCCTGCCGCCATGTCGCCCGGCGCGATGCAGTTCCGTTTCCAGGGCATGAACGACGGCTCTTCGATTCATAACACCGGTCAAGAAATCCCGGGCCGCATCCCGTGCCTGGGCGTCCCGTGCTTGAATGAGTTCTCTTTGCAGTTCAACCATCTTGCGCCCGACCCCGATGCGGGCGCGTAATTCTTCGGCGTCGTAGGGTTTGGAGATGTAGTCGTTGGCGCCTGCTTCGAGGCCCCGGACAATGTCTGCTTTGTCGCCCCGGGCGGTGAGGATGATGATATAGGGAGGATCGGACACGTTCTTTGCTCTCGCGAGTCGGCAGACCTCGAGACCATCCATGCCGGGCATGTTCCAATCCAGAACGACCAGTGTGGGAGGATCGCTCTGCTGCAAGACGTTCCAGGCTTCGGCGCCGTTACAGGCGACGATGGGATCGAAACCCCACTTCCTCAGAACGGCTTGAAGCATGGTGCGCGAAGTTACGTCGTCTTCAGCGATAAGGATGCGCATGGCGTTCTCCCGGTGTTGCATCCAAGTCGGTGCGGGTTGTTATTTGCGGAACACCCCAATTTCCCCCCGTGAAAAAGAATATACCGCCTTCCGATTCTTTTCACAGCCGGAATCAAGAACCTCATCGGGATGGTGTCAACTTCCGTTCATGGCTTCTTTCAGGCGTTCAAACTGCGCTTCCAGCTCGGGCATCCAACGTTTCAGCACTTCCAGTCCGCCGGCCTTGGCCGCCTTTTCCATCTCGAAGGCCGCGGAACGAAGGGCCTCCCCGCCTATGTTAGCGCTGGCGCCTTTGATGGTATGCGCCTGCATTTCCGCGGCCTTGGATTCACCGGCTTCGACATGCTCCCTGAGCCTGGCGATTCTTTGGGGAATGTCTTCCAGAAAAGCATTCAACACGATATTCACCAAGGCTTCATCGTTCATGAGGCGATGGAGCAGACCCGCTCGGTCGAAGACGATTTGGTTTGCAGTGTCCTTTTCGGAATGCCCTTTCTCTTCCGGATTTTTTATTTCCCCTTTCTCTTTGCCCCTGCTTTCCTGTCGGGGCAACCATTTGTGAAGGACTTCGGCCAGGGCCTCAGGCGTAACCGGTTTGGAGAGATAATCGTCCATGCCCGCTTCCAGACAGAGATCCCTGTCACCGGGCATGGCGCGGGCGGTCATGGCGATGATGGGGATGTCTCGATGGGGGATTTCGCTTCGTGGATCTCGGATTCGTCGTGTGGCCTCCAGACCGTCCATTTCCGGCATCTGCACATCCATGAGCACCAGGTCGTAGGAGGTCGACATCAGAGCCTCAACGGCTTCCCTGCCGTTATCCACGGTGTCCGCATGCAGACCCAATTTTCCGAGAATGCCTACGGCCACCTGTTGGTTGGTCACGTTGTCCTCTGCAAGGAGGATCCGCAGGTTGCCCCGCCGCTGTTCCCGAACGGAGTGACGCGTCACGATGGGCTGTGTACTTCGGCGGGGCGCCGTGCCGGTCAAAGCCGTGACCAAACAGTCGAACAGTTCGGAATGACGGACCGGCTTGGTCAGGTACGCCGTGAAGCCTATATCCGCCATCCGCCGCGCGTCTCCGCGCCGGCCCAGAGAAGTCATCATGACCAGGATGGTGTCGGCGAGGTCTTCGTCGGCGCGGATGGCGCGACCCAAGGCTTCACCGTCCATGTCGGGCATCTGCATGTCCGTGATGATCACGCGGAACGGGGTACCGCTTCGTTTGGCTTCGCGAAGGCGCCTCAGAGCCGTGGGAGCGTTTTCGGCCTCAACAGAAGGCATCCCCCAGGATGCGAGGCGCTCCATGAGCAATTCACGGTTGGCGGCATGGTCATCCACAACCAATACACGGACGCCGCGCAAATCCGCCGGCGCCGTATCCTCGGAGTCGCGCGCCGATTGCAGGGTCAGGCGGACCGTGAACCAAAACTCGGAGCCTGTTCCGACGGCGCTCTTCACCCAGATGCCGCCTCCCATCATTTCGACCAACTGCTTGGCTATGGCCAGTCCCAGACCGGTGCCTCCGTAATTTCGGGTGGTCGAGGCATCCACCTGAGTGAATTTGTCGAAAAGAATGGCGATCTTGCCTTCAGGGATACCGATGCCCGTATCCCGCACCGAAAAGCGCAGCAATATGTCCGTATCCGTCTCCGATTCCACGCCGACCCGGACGGTCACTTCGCCCCTGTGGGTAAATTTGAGCGCATTGCCTACCAGGTTGGTCAACACCTGACGCAGCCGGCCGGGATCCCCCCGAAGAAGGGCGGGAACGTCCGGATCCGCAGCACAGACGAATTCGAGATTCTTTTCCGCGGCCTTGACGGCCATGAGTTCAGAGAAATCCTCCAGGAGACTCCGGAGATCGAAGTCCAATGTCTCGATATCCAGCTTGCCTGCCTCGATCTTGGAGAAGTCCAGGATGTCGTTGATGAGATTCAGAAGAGATTCGCCGCTGGTCCTCACCGTTTCCGCGTAACGCCGCTGATCAGCCGTCAGTTCGGTATCTAAAAGGAGCGCGGTCATGCCGATCACGCCGTTCATGGGTGTACGGATCTCGTGACTCATATTGGCCAAAAATTCGCTTTTGGCTATATTGGCCATTTCCGCCTGCACGGCCATTTCATTGGCCCGGGCAATGGCCTGTTCAAGCTGGGCGTTGGTTTCCTCGATTTCACGGCGGGCCTGAACCATATCGCTGACATCCACCACATTCAGCAACACCCCGTCATATTCTCCCTCGCGGTATATGGGCTGCACCCGGAGAAGGACCTCCGCCGCGCCCATGCGCCTTTGTGTCTTGAAGGCTCCGGAATCCGGCCGCTCTTTGAAGAAGGTGATTATTTCACGAACACGATGGAGGGCATCGCCCTCATGGAATTCATCGAGTCGCCGGCCCACCATGCGGTCCCGCGGCAATCGGACAAAATTACAGAAGAAATCATTCACCTCCACGATCGTATTATGACGGTTCGCAAAGACGACTCCTTCCTCCATACTTCCGATCATAGCGGACAGCTTTGCCGTTTCCGCTTGGAGGCGATCCACTGCAGACTGGAGTTCTTCTTCGGCCCGTTTGCGTTCCGTGATGTCCGTGATCACGCCTACGATGCCCTGCACCTTGCCGTGGATGTCCCTGAAAGCGGCTTTGTCGAAAAGGACTTGTCGAAGGACACCGTCCTTGCCTTGGACGTTCCATTCATAGTGCTGATCGCCGGCGTTTTCGAGAAGCAGCTTGTCCTTTTCCGCGTAGCAGTCCGCAATCTTTCTTGGAGAAAGCTCGTATACGGATCTGCCGATGATTTCCTCACGGGACCGGCCCACGAACTCCTCGAAGGCCTTGTTGCAGCCGGTGTAGATCAGTTCGGCGTCTTTGTGGAAGACCGGGTTTGGGATGGTTTCCAATAACGTATCCAGGAAATCCAGCTGTTTTCGAAGGTCATCCTGAGCGTGTCTTTGCTCGACAATCTTCCAAACGGCATCCATCAGTAAAGTCAAATGGAGGATGTCCAACTCGTTATAATCGGTTTCTTTGTTGGCCACTCCAATGACCGAGACAATCCGGGTTCCGCTGAAAATGGGAACGGTCAAGTATTTCAGAAGCGGCGCATGGCCCTCGGGGTAGCCCTTCTTGGAAGGATGAGCCGTCTGGAAATCATTCAGCACGATCGGCTTCCGAAGGCGGACGGCATCGCCCCACACACCGGTTTTTGCCAATTCGTAACGTGTTTGCGGGTCAAGGACCGTGCATTCGCTCATAACCTCTTTAGACCACGAGTTCAGAACGAATTCCTCCCGGTCCTCGGAATAGTGGTAGATGTAGCCGATCCTGCTTCCCGTCAGGGCGATGGCTTCTTCCAGAGCGAAGTCCAGAAGATCCTGAATTGTCTCGAAGGGCTTCTGAAGAATACGTACGAGACTTTTGAGTCGGGTCTCGTTGCGACGCACTTCCTCTTCGACCCGTTTCCGGTCGCTGATGTCGATTTTGAACTCTGCGACGAGCCATTCCCCGTCCGCGTTCTGAAAGGGAATGGTATGGGCTTCCACCACTCGATGATCTTGGCTGGAAAGAACCTGCTCCCGGACTGCCACTTGTTTGGTTTCCAAAGCGTGGGGGACTCCACAGGTTTCGCAAGGCGTATCGCGGCCGATGAAGTACTCGTAACACGTGCGACCTTGCGGTTCGCCGTAGATCTTCGTCGAAGGCTCGTCCACATACCGGAGGTTGAACCCGGCGTCCACAATGTCGATGCTGGTTCGGGTAGCGCCCAGAATGAATTCGAGTCGCCGGTTGGTTTCCTCCAATCGGCGATGACTTTCCCGCAATTCCGCTCGTCTCTGATATTCGTCGGTTATGTCCCGGAACACGAGCACGGCTCCCAAGAGGTCCCCCGTCATGTTCCGGATGGGGGCGCAGCTGTCCGCGATCTGTCGCTCCGTTCCGTCCCGGGCCACGAGGACTGCATGGTCGGCCAGACCCGGAGTGATGCCTTCTTTCAGCGCGTGTTCCACGGGATGGGCTGCTTCGGTCCGGGTCTTCCCATCCAGGATGCGGAAGATTTCAGTCACGGGAATGCCGCGTGCCTCGGAGGCGGTCCATCCGGTAAGGATTTCGGCCACCGGGTTGAGATCGATCAGCCGGCCTTGGGAGTCCGTTCGGATGACTCCGTCGCCGATGGAACGCAGCGTGGCCGCCAGATGCTCCTCGCTTTCGGAAAGCTCCCGCGTACGCTGTCCGACCTGTTGTTCC
This sequence comes from uncultured Thermodesulfobacteriota bacterium, assembly GCA_964597345.1. Taxonomy (GTDB): domain Bacteria; phylum Desulfobacterota; class Desulfarculia; order JACQYL01; family JACQYL01; genus CAZQXK01. The sequence continues at coordinate 29,251 of CAZQXK010000011.1, forward strand.
AGGTAAGCACGACGGTTTCCGAGAAAGCCGGCGAAAACGGCGGACAGCGCGGTGAGCAGCATACCGGCCGGTCCGATCAACCAGTGCGTCCGCACCGAGTGCAACTCGGGAAACGCGGGGCCGGGGTGAGCCGCCAGGACGTACGTTTTTCCGAAAGCGAACACAGGTGCTTTCACGGTGAGGTCCTGGGCTGACGGATGGCGTCCCGGACCGTTTTCGGCGCCGTTCTTTTCGGAGCTTTCCGTCCATGTGGAAGACAGGAAGACAGGAGGGCCCTCTGCCTGCAACTGATACAGGCTCAACAGGACCGTGGATTGCTCTTCAGGGGTGAGCCGGACCGTAAGCGACAGCAAGGACGGCATGCGCGGTACGGCCACGGCGAATCCGCGCAGGTTTCTCGGGATCCGTTCGTCAAAGACGGGCCGGACCAGGAGGATGCTCCTCGTGTGTTCCTCGACATCCTGAATAATGGGGACGGGATCCGTGGCGGTTATCAGGCCGCTCCGGAACGCTTCTTCCAAAGCGGCCCGGCGAACCGTTTCCGAACCCAGATCGTAGCCGAGGACCGCCTTGTTCTCCGCCTCCGGCGCTGTATACAATACGGGATAGTACATTTCACGATGGGAGGCGGGTGTCGGACGATCTTCCGCATCCTTTTCCCAGAAGATGAACTCATGAAGACCCTCCTGTCGGGCTTCCGCCTCGACTCGGCTTCGGTCTTCCGCCGGGACGGCTGGGACCCATGCCCACGCCTGCACCGAAGGGTTTCGCGCCAGATGTCCGGCGTAGGAAAGGAACTCGTCCCGCTCTACCTGAAGGCTGGATTCAAAAAAGCGCGCCAGTCCCTCCAATTGGTGGGTCCGGATGTCCAGAAGCGCCTGCCTGAAACCGCCTATCTTTGCCTCGGCCAGGCTCTGAAACGTTTCCCTCTTGTTGTTTTCCTCACGGTCATGCACCAGATAGGTAATCAGAAAGGTGATCGTCAGGCCGACGGAAACGATGAGCAGGGCTTCTCTCCGCTGCCGCAGCCGGCTGATTCGACTCTTGGGCGCCAGGGGCTCGCGCCCGCGAAGCAACGATATGCCGCCCAGAACGATAAGCAGGAGCGCCCCCGTGGATCCGATGGGAATCCACAAGCGGCGAGCCAGCAGGGTTCGTCGTTTTCCATCCTCCACATCCATGCCCAGGACGGCGATTACGTTTCCGGAGAATGGGTCGAGCAAGGGCGCCAGGGCGCTGATCCACGTGCCCCAGCGGTCGGAGTAGGGACCTTCGGTCTGCATGCGGCCGGTGGAAAAAGCTCGATGGAAGGCGTCCGTTGCCTCCTGATAGTGTTGTCCGGGCGGAGATTCGTCCGGAGAACCGGGGGGTTCGGAATCTGCAAAAAAGAAAATGGTTCCGTCCGGTTCCCGCCCCATAAGGTAAAGAAATCGGCAGTCCTGAAAAGCCTGTCGGGTCAGGATCAGCTGTTCTTTGATGCGCAGATACTCAGGAGTATTCCGGTCCGCTTCCGTTCCGGAAAGCGCCGCCAGGAGTTGGAGATGCACCGCACCGGCCACGTATCGGGCTTGCTGCAGCAACTGCTGTTTCAACTCCCGATCCGTACACTGCACGGTCCAGGCGACAAACGCCGCGCCTGCGGCCAATACGCCGAGCAAAGCCATGGCGGGACCCAGAATGGTTTTCAAAACGGCACCCAAGCTTTGGCTGTCCTTCAGTGTGCGTACCTTTCTTGCATCCGCCGAAGGGCGGTGCGATGGACCATCCGAGTGATGGAGTAGCCGTTTCGCGGATTATCGAAACCGCCTTCCATAACAGCCCGCTGCTAAACCGTGTTGCGGGCAGGCCGGTGCGAAACGATGAGAGGAAGGCGAACGAATCCTGAGGAATGATGCGTACATACAGTACGCCGGAATGATCAAGGATGAAGCCCAACCCCGTAGATCGCGTTTTGCAGCGGCCCGATAAGGTTTCTATCGGCATCCATGGCTGGAAACATGAATGCCGCAACGGCAAATTCTTGGGATGGCGGATTCGGAAAATGAAGAACCCCGTCTTTCATCTTGAAAAGACGGGGCAAAAAGGGCTGTCCGCAAACAGGGTGGAAAGGTGGTGGGTCAGATCACCAGGAACGTCGTTGGCGACGTCCGCCGCCACCGCCACCACCGCCGCCGCCGCCGGGTCCGCCGCCGGCGCCGCGATCCCTGGCTTCATTCACTCGAAGGGTGCGTCCTCCGAAGTCGGCGCCGTTGAGCGCTTCAATCGCTTCCCCCGCCTGATCACGGGACATTTCGACAAACCCGAATCCGCGAAACCGGCCGGTTTCCCGGTCCGTGATCAGCTTCACGGAATGGACGGTGCCATGCTGCCCAAACAACTCTCGGATCTGTTCTTCAGAAGCGGTGAAGGGCAGATTACCCACATAAATCGTCTTCATCATCTAGAAATCTCCTTGAAGTGAAAACCCCGCCGGCATGGAACCGGGCGGTAGGAATGCATAAAAAACAAGGCGCCGGGCGCCGGATGGCTCAGGGTCAGCGCATTGCCGAACGCTGAAACGGACAATCAACGGAACCACGGGAAGTCATGCACCGGAATTCCCGTGGTTGTTACCGCTCGGGAGGACCAGGATGCGTTCCCCTATGGTTGATCGGGTACATGTACGTATACGTGCTCTCGAGAGGCTGCCGCGCACCTTTAGACCCGTGCATTTCGTGCCGTGCTCGGTTCTTCCGGAAGAAAATCCGCGCAGACAATCGGGAGAAAAGCATGAAGGACTCTACCCTCAGCGGTGGTTTTTCGCCTCAACCATGTGCGATAACCAACATGCGGACGGAATGTGCTGCGTCGAGGCTGGAACGACCCACGGTTTGCCGAAGATCCGATCGGTCTGGATCAGCGATGAGCAAGAACGGTCTGCTCCGGTTTGGTAAGCGGTTTGAAACGGACACGGTGGCTCGTGTGTCGGGCGCCATCGAGCTTCCCACCTTTCCTGAAAAAAGCCGATCAAACCATGACGTATCTTCTCCTTCCTTCCTGCCGACCGGTGCTGCCGGGTGAAAAGCAAACATCCGAAACAACCCTTTTCTTTAATCTCTTAGCACAGGCGCTTATTCCCTGCAAGGGCTTCTTTTCGGTGTGTTTTGGGAATCCGGACGACATGAAAGGACGGGAGTATTCCCAAGATATGGAATCAAGCTCCATGGGGATCGCAGCGGTTTCCGCGCACGCGCTTTGGGAAATCATCCGTAACGTGTTCCTGCCCATGCTAAGGAGTGGCATACACGCGCCGGCCGTGTCGGAGAAGGTCGATATGGCGCCGCGGGCGGGCCTGACCGAACATCTGCTATGGGGTCTTCAGCGTCAAGCTTCTGAGATAGTTCACCAGGCGCCATATGTCCTGTCGGCTGAGCGTATTCTTGAATTTGGGCATGGGCGGATTCCCGGTTTCGATCTTCCATGCGATGTCGCCGTCGGAATGGTGAAGGGTCGACTGGATCAGGTCCGAAGGTTTTTTGGAAAGGGCAGCGGCGGCCGGACCGGTTCCCCTACCGTCGGTTCCATGGCAGGCAGCGCAGCTTTTCTCATACAGATACGCGCCCCGTTCGATGGATTCCCGGGAATAAGGCACGGGATTCTTCCGTTGAGCCGCCTGACCGGGAGCCATCCAGTGATTATGCTTCTCTCCGTGGACTGGGGAATGCGCCCCCGGTTCTCCGGCCGCCCAAACCCCGGTACACAGGGACAGACACAAGCCCCAGGTTAATATTATACCGCAGAAAAATCGCCACATGCCGGTTTGCCTCGTTCGTAAATGGGAAATGTTCGAATACCGCTGCCTGGTCTCATGCGTACCATGAACGTAGATCAATGGGGCGTAAGGTGGCCCGCCAGGTGGGAAGCTTCCGGTAACAGGATCCGTTCCATGGCCAGTCTGCACGCATTGGGATTGCCCGGAAGGCAGAACACGGCCTTGCCGTGTATTATGCCGCCCACCGCCCTGGACAGGATGGCGGAGGGCCCGATCTCTTCGTAGCTGAGTCGGGTGAAAAGGGCGCTGAAGCCCGGCAGTCTCTTCTGGAACAGAGGTTCCAACGCCTCTACGGTTATATCGGTGGGGGTGATCCCGGTACCGCCTGTAAGCACCACAAGCATCGCCTCCGTATCGAGAAGTCCGTGTAGTGCGTCTCGAATGGCGTCCACGTCGTCCTTCACCAGGCTGCGACCCGATACGTGATGTCCTTGGGCGCGCACCAGGGCTTCAATGAGATCGCCCGCGGAATCCTGTTCCTGGGTTCGGCTTGTGGACACACTGAGAATGGCGAAGTTCGCCCGGGAGGGCGCTTGCTTGACATGAGGGTGGTCTGAAGGCGTTTTGCGGCCGGATACGGCGCCTTTTTGCTTTTCAAGAATTCGGATCTCGGAAATCCGAGTGTGCGGATACTGGCCGCCGGCGTCTTTTTCAAGGTATTTCACCATATCCCACAGGGTGTTCAACGCCAGGGTCACTCCCAGTAGAGCTTCCATTTCGACCCCGGTGCGGGCCAGTGCCCGCACCCTACATCGCACCCGTATTCCGCCGGGGATCGGGTCGAAGTGGAATTCCACTCCTTCCACGGGGATCGGATGACAATGGGGGATAAGCAGATGGGTTTGTTTAACGGCGGCCATTCCGGCGGCTTCGGCGAAGCTGAAGGGATCGCCTTTCCGGATTTCCCGTTCGGCAATGCGTTTCAGCGTCCCGGCCTGAAGGAGGATGGTTCCCTCGGCCTCGGCTTCTCTGGATACCACTTCCTTGGATGACACGTCTATCATGCCCATAACGCTGTCTCCCGCGGGCGCTATTCTTGCCGCCCTTTGAACAAGGGGTCCGCCTCTTGGAGGTGTCGGCGCATAACTTTGCCCACCAAGGTTTTGGGCAGGTCTTCCCTGAATTCGATGTGTTTGGGGACCTTGTAATGGGTTATGTTTTCCTTGCACCAGGCCGACATTTCTTCCTCCGTGATGCTCCCGCGGCGTTCGGGTCTGAGTACGATCCAGACCTTGATGGCTTCCCCCGAGGCTTCATCCGGAAGGCCGGCCGCGGCCACTTCCATCACGTCCGGATGCGATCCCACCAGTTCCTCCACTTCCTTCGGGAATACCGAGTAGCCCCGCACCTTGATGAGCTGCTTCTTTCGGTCACTGATGGTTACGCGGCCCCATTCGTCCATATGGCCGATGTCCCCCGTCAGGAGCCATCGCTTGCCGTCTTCCGTGACAATGGTGTCGGCTGTTTCCTGAGGTTGGTTCAGGTATCCCACCATGACCTGGGGTCCCGCCACCCACAATTCGCCGTCCTCTCCGGGAGCCAGGGTACGCGTTCCGGTCTCGATATCCATAATCTTCCAGTCCGTGCCGGGCATGGGCAGACCAATCTTTCCGATCATCCGAATCCCTTTGGTAAGGGGGCCGGCGCACACCACCGGGGATGCCTCGGACAGCCCATATCCTTCCACGATGACCGCGCCGGTGGCTTTTTCGAATCGTTCCTGCACGGGACGGTGCAGAGGGCCGGCTCCACTGATGCAGTAACTCAGCTTATCCGCGATGGGATACTTGTGTACATCGGGAAAGTCCGCAATCCGCTGGAACAGCACTTCGGCGCCGCAATAGAAGGTATGATGATCTTCTCCGATATCGCAAATGGTCTTCAAGAGACTTTCGATATCGGGGGGCTTGGGAAACAGCATCATCCACATACCCGCCTGGACGGACAGATTCATTACGCAGGTCATGGCAAAGGAATGGAACAGAGGCAGCACCCCCACGTTACAGGCTCCGGATGCTCCCTGGTAAAGCCAGGCTTCCAGTTGGACCATATTGGAGACGCAGTTGAAATGGGAGAGGACTGCGGCTTTGGGCACGCCCGTGGTGCCGCCGGTCATGATATAGGTGGCCACATCGTCTGAGGAAACGTTTACCTCGGGAGGATGGGGCGGAGTGCGCATCAGGTCTTTCAACGGGATGGCGCCGGACGGAAGGACACCCGTAGGGATTTTCCCCAATTTCTTTCCCAGCCATTTCTTGAAGCCGCTCATCTTCACCTGATCCACGATGTTGGTTACGATGATGGTCGGGATGGGATATTCCTTCAAAATGGGATTGAGCAAGGTATCTATAAGTGAATCCAGCACAATAACCGCTTTTACGCCGGTGATCCGCAATTGGTGCAGTACTTCGCCGGGCTTATAGGTGGGGTTTACCCCGGTGACGATGGCGCCTAGTCGCATGCACGCGTAGTAGCCGATGACATACTGGAACGAATTGGGCAGAATCAGGGCGACCACGTCGCCTTTCCGGATCCCCTGCGCGGCCAGGCCCGCGGCCAGGGAAAGGACGCGCCGATGCAGCTCTTCGTAGGTCATGAAGGTCCCGAGGAACCACACGGCTTTCCGGCTCTTGTATCGTTGCGCCGAATGAGCCAAAGCCTCGTAGAGAGAGTGTGTGGGGAAGTCTAAATTTTTGGGCGCCTCGGCCGGCCACCCTGCTTCCGGCTTGAACCAGGGCTTGTCTTCGCCCACGTAGTAGGGATTGCTCATAAGGAGACTCCTTTCGCCTGCCGGAGGGGCGGGGCTGACCGGAAATTACCGGGCATGACCCGGGCGGTATCGTACAGGGCGTTAGAGAACACAAAGACTTGCGTGTCCGGAATTTCATATGCGGGGCCCTCGATCTTGAGCTGTGGAAAGGGAAAAGCCCCGAATGAATGAACCCTCATTCTGAATGATGTCAGGATTCATACCCTTTTTCAAGTCCAATCGACCGGCTCTTTCCTCTTATCTCGAATCGTTCCGGAGCTCCGTTTTCCTCCTGTTCCCTCGGGACTGCCCGAACACCAGCCCGCCGCAGATCGCGTTTTTCAACAACCTGTCACGGTTCCGTCTGGTCTTCCCGCACCATCCCCGCTTCCGGGTCATGATCCCCCTGAAGATTCAATAGGGTCTCCAACTCTTTCCGCATGGATTTCTCCATTTCCAGGGACCAGGAAAGCACCCAGGAACCATTTTCCCGGGTCTCCAGTCGCTCCGCCACTACGGTCCGATGCTCCGGCGCCACGTGTCCCGAAACCCGAACCGACTGCAGGAAATGCCTCGCTAAAAGGGTAGCGCTCACATTGGGAACGAAATAGTAGGCGCCTTCCTCCGTGGCCACGATGAACACATGCGTTCCGGAAGCCACCACATCCTCCATGCCCACCGGGCACGGGCGCTTGTAAATCAATCACAACAATCCCTTTACCGTTCCCTCCACCTGGCCCGCCGCCGCGGGAAGGGAGACGATGCAAAGAAGACAACACGCCATCAACAAACTCAGCCCACGCTTCAACATACCTCTCCTTTTTCGGAATACTCCGGGTCTCCTTGCGGCAGAAAACGTTACGAAAGGTCTCCTTGTCTTTTCCCCGGTATGAGCCAATGGACCGATGCGCTCTCGCTGCTGCTTAACAGCCCGTTGGTAAACCCTATTCTGTGCAGGCCGGTGCAAAACGACGAGATGCAAGGCGTGTGAATCCTGAGGAATGAGGCGTACAACCAGTACGCCGCCATGACGAAGGATAAAGCCCAACGCCGCACATCGCGTTTTTCAAAGGCCTGCTTACCCTCGAAGCCTTTACAAACCCTGCTTCTCCGTTCCATGGAACGTCCCCGGTTCGGGGGAAGGGTCATGATGCGGCCACCGCCTTGCGGTAGAGCGGGGACATGTCCCGAAGGGTCTGTACGGAACCCTCCAAGACCGTCAGGAACCGATCGATGTCTTCTTCCGTGTTGTCCGTTCCGAACGAAACCACCAGGGTGCCTTGTGCATCGGCAAAATCCCGGCCGATGGACAGCAGCACGTGAGAAGCCTGCAGGGCTCCCGCCGCGCAAGCGGATCGGGTGGACACGGCGATGCCTTCCTCATCCAGCATGAGCACGATCCCTTCCCCTTCGATGAACTGAATGGAAACGGAAACCAGGTTCGGAACGGAACGCTCGGGGTGTCCGTTAAACAGGATGTGGCTGATACGGGCTTTCAATCCTTCCCGCAGACGATGCTTCAGGCGGAGGGCGTGAGCCGTCCGTTGGCTCATATCCCGGACCGCGAGTTCCGCAGCCGTTCCCATGCCGACGATTCCAATGAGATTTTCTGTTCCGGCGCGTTTGTTGTTTTCCTGGACGCCTCCATCCAGCAAAGGCCACAGGGCCGTTCCCTGCCGGATATAGAGGCCGCCGACTCCCGAGGGGCCATAGAACTGATTTGCGGCAAAACTGAGCAGGTCCACAGGCATCTTCTGCACATCCACGGGAACCACTCCCGTGGAGGCCACCGCATCACAGTGAAACAGAACGTTCTTCCGGCGGGTGATATGCCCGATCTCTTCTATGGGTTGCAGCGTACCGATTTCGTTGTTGGCATGCATAATGGTCACCAAAATGGTGTCTTCTCGGATGGCTTTGCCGACGTCATCCGGGTTTACGAGACCTGTGTCGTCCACAGGCACCGAAGTGACCTGAAAGTCCATCATGCGCAGTCGCCTAAGGGTTCGCAAGACTGCGTTGTGCTCGATGTTCGAGGTTACTATATGTCTGCCTTTCTCCCCTTTGGATAAAGCTACTCCTTTGATGGCGTGATTGATGGATTCGGTCCCCCCGGAAGTGAATACGACCTCCTTTTCCTGTCGGGCGTTGATCAGGCAGGCCACCTGCTTCCGAGCCTTCTCCAGGGCCTCGGCGCCCCGATCTCCCAGGCGATGTTGGCTGGACGGATTTCCCCACTCGGCCCGGACAGCTTCCACCATGGCTTCCTGAACCTCAGGCGGCAGAGATCCCCCTGAAATCCGATCCAGATTGATAATCCTCATGATCCTCCTCCTTCCACCGTGAAACCCACCCATCGGTTCCGCCGGAAATGAATCCTCGTCACACTACCGGAAACGGGGAAGCGGGTACGTTCCGCCCGCAGTTTTCACAAATCCCCGCACTGCTCCGCATGTTGGCGTCGCAATAGGGACAGTAGCAGGATTCGCCGTGCTCGTGCATGTGGCTTTCTCCCTCTCGACCTTCCAGAGGGGGTTTTCCCTCTTTCTTGCGCTGATAATTTTCGATGGCCAGATGTAAGGCGTCGGCCCCTAAGTTGGAGCAATGAAGCTTGTTCCGGGGAAGGCCTTCCAGGGCTTCGGCCACCGACTTGTTGGTGATTTGCTTCGCTTCCTCCAGAGTCTTTCCCTTCGCCATTTCGGTGATCATACTGGACACGGCGATGGCGGCCCCGCAGCCGAAGGTGAGGAATTTGATGTCATGGATGCGATCGTCGTCGCCGACCTTGATGAAAATTGTCATCATGTCTCCGCATAATGGATTTCCTACTTCCCCAATTCCGTCCGGGTCCTTCATTTCCCCCACATTACGGGGATTCCGAAAATGGTCCATTACGGTACTCGAATACATGGGTCTCCTCCTTGTCGAAGGTTATACTCCGCAATTCCAAGTTGAATATACGCTAGTATAACCATGGAGACAAAAATGTATAGGGTCGTTCGAGAGCGATCCCCGGCGCCGGCCCGTCTCAGCGGTAAATTCGGACGACTCTTGACCCCCCGGCGTCGCTCCGAGTATACTCCATCTCCATGTCCGAACGAATACCCATTCTGGAGACCTTGGATAACGGCGCATGGGTGTGCCTGGAGCCCTTTGAGGGGGTGCGCTCCTTTGCGGTGAACTTACGGTTTTATGGAGGCGTGGCCCAAGAACCTCCGGACCGCCTGGGATTGGCGAACGTGATGCAAACGGCTCTCATGAAAGGGACGAAAAGCCGAGATGCGGCGGGTGTGTTCGACGCGTTCGACGCATTGGGAGCCGAGCGAAGCGTTGCCGTGGAGGCTGAGGCTCTCACGTTCCGCGCGAATGTTCTGCCGGAACATGCGGAACAGGTTCTCTTACTGTACCGGGAGCTTTTTGAAACGGCTTCTTTCCCGGAGGAGGAGGTGGAACTGGCCAAGCGTCTGGCCTTGGAACACATCGCCGCCCTGGAAGACCGTCCTCGCAGCAAGGCCTTCCAAACGGCCTTGAAATCGGCGCTGGGAGACCCTCTGGGCAGACCCGCGCCGGGCAGTCTCCAATCTGTGCCCTTGATCAGCCGGGAAGACGCAATTCGTTTTCGTGATGATCTTGTGCGGCCTTCCGGGCTGGTGATAACCGCAGCAGGCGGTATCGATCCCTCCTCGTTCTTTCAAGCCGTAGACAAGGCCTTCGGAGATTGGGAGAACACAGGGAATCCTCCCGGAGAGGTTCCCGTGACCTTGAATCCGTTGACGGTGCATGAACCCAAGGAAAGCGAGCAGACGCATATCGTGGTCGTGTACCCGGGTCCATCCAGGGGAGTCGGGGACTTCTACGCGTCCATGGTGGCCCAGGCGGTGCTTTCGGGTAGCGGATCCAGCCGCCTCTTCACGGAGGTTCGGGAAAAACGGGGGTTGGCGTACACGGTGGCTGCGGTATACCGGCCGTATCGAGGAGGGGCTGTGACGCTGCTGTATGCCGGAAGCCGGGCGGAACGCGCGGAAGAAACCCTGGCCGTATGTCTCGCGGAGGTGGACCGGGTCGCCCATGACGTTACGGGGGAAGAGGTGGACCGGGTCAAGTCCATGCTGACGGGACGTCTCCGAACGGTTGGGGAACTTACGGCGGGGCGCGCTTCGGCCCTGCTGGACGACCTCTTTCTGGAGGGTCGTCCCCGTTCGCTCCAGGAAATCGAGGCGCGAGTAGCATCGGTGACTCTGGAAGAGGTTCGGCGGGCGGCGGCGCATTACCCACCTCAACCGAGAGCGGTAACGGTGTTAGGCCCTCGAGAACTCCGGTGATCGGCGAGGAGCGCACCAGGCTGTTGCGGAACGCGATCTGCTGTTACGCCAACGGTCGCGCCGAAGGCGTGGTTTGCATCTCATGGTTGTGCACCGGCCAGCCCGCCACAAGGTTTGTCAACGGCTGATACGGACCCGAGAGCGCACACACGGGGCTTGCACATTCCGTATCGTTTCCAGGGCTTCCGGAACATGAAACGTGTGTGCGCCGGGGAACGGCGGAATCAAGACATGGCTGAATCCACATTTCATACGAGCGTACTGAACAACGGTCTCAAAGTGGTGTTCGAAAGCATACCGGCTTTAGGGTCGGCGGCGGTGGGGTTCCTCGTGCGCACCGGTTCGAGGGACGAGCCCAGGGAGCGGGCGGGCATGTCCCACTTCCTGGAACACATGTGCTTCAAGGGAACTTACCGGCGCACGTGGGAAGAAATCAACCGGGAGGTGGACACATTAGGGGCCCTGTGGAACGCCTTTACGTGGTGGGAGGGCACGGCCTATTACCACTGGGTGCAGGCCCGCAGGGTGGACGATTCCGTGGACATCCTTTCGGATATGATGCGACCGCGTCTGGACATGGACGATTTCACCACGGAAAAGCAGGTGATCTTGGAAGAGATTTCCATGTACAACGACAACCCGTCGGCGCTCATCGTGGACCGCCTGATTCAGCGGGCGTTCGGGGATCATCCTCTTGGCGTCAGCGTACTGGGCACCCTGGATTCGGTAGGCGCCGTGGAGCACTCGGACATGTCGGCCTATTTCCGGCGCCGATACAACCCGAACAACATGGTGTTCTTGGCTTCGGGTTCCTTGGATGGGGATCGGCTGTTGGAAACCGTGGCTCGTTGCACGGCCTCCTGGTTCCCCGGCGACGGAGGACGGCGTCAGTCTGCACCCGCGTTTTGTCCCGGAGCCCGCTGGTTCGTACGGCCGGAAATCACGCGGGAACATCTGGCCATGGCCTGGCCGGGGCCTCCCATCGGAAGCGACTGGGAGATCACGGCCCGTGTGTTGGCACGGTATTTCGGAGACAGAGAGAACAGCCGGCTGTACTGGGCGGTCAAGCAGAAAGGTCTTGTGGACCAGGTCAGCGCGTCCCATTACGGTTTTACGGATGCGGGATTTCTGTATGTATACGCCTCGTGCGCCCCCTCCAAAGCCCGGGAAGTGTTAAACCTCATCCGTGGAGAATTGGCCGAATTGCACGGGAACGTCCACGAAGCAGCCCTCGGCCGGGCCCGGATCAAGGCGGAATCCTCTTTAGCTCGGGAAGCCGAGCATGGGCTGTACCGGTGGATGCAGCTTGCGGAGCGGGAAAGCGCCGGAATTCCTCCGGAAAATGTTTTGGAAACGACGCGCCGAATTCAGGCCGTGACCCCGGAACGGGTCGGTGAATTCCTGAAGGTCTTTCCCCTGAACGGTGATCCCGTGCTCGTAGGAGTCGGTCCTTTGGAAGGGCTCGACTGATCTTTCCATCCTTCCCTGGTCCTTTCCGCCACACCCGCTGAAGCCGTTTATCAGGCTGTTGAAAAACACGACCTGCGATCATGCCGACGGCGTCACGTTTCATCCTTCGTCATTGCGGCGTGCCGGTTGTACGCCTCATTCCTCGGGATTCGCCGCGCCTTCGGCGTGGCTTGCATCTCATCGTTTTGCATCAGCCCGCCCGCAACACGGTGTATCAACGGGCTGTTAGGGGTCGCCTGAGGCTGGTGTGACATCGGTGTTTCCATGTTCTCAAGGAGCAGTCGGAACACGGGAAATACCGCCGGGATCTTCCTGTCGGAAGCGTGTGTTCCAACCCGGGTTGCGCTTCAGGAGTTCGTGGTACAGGGTGCGCAGCTCTTGCGCCATGCGTTCCAGGTGGTAATGTCGTTCAAACCGTTTGCGGGCTTGTGCTCCCATCTTCCGCCGCATGTCGGGGTTTCCGGCCAGCATGTTCATCGCCGCCGCAAGGGCCGTAGCATTGCCCGGGGGTACGGTGAAACCGGTTTGACCATGGACGCCTACATGGGGCGCCCCGGTGGGCAGGGCCGTGTTGATGACCGGCAGTCCGGAGGCCATGGCTTCCAACTGCACCAAGCCGAAGGCCTCCGCCGCCGTTACGGAGGGCAGTACAAAGGCGTCCGCCGCCCGGTAGTACGCGGGGAGGTCTTGTTCGCTCAGGAAGCCCTGGAAGCGAATGCGATTCAGAAGCCCCAACGATTGAGCCAGACGGCGCAGTTCGGATTGCTGGGGACCCTCCCCGACCAATATGAGGTAGATCTCCGGGCAGTAGGACATGGCTTGAATGAGCCGATGAAACCCCTTGTACGGCACCAAACGCCCTACGGCAAGGAATACGGTGCGATTCCCCGCAGAAGATCGGATTCTGCGGATCTCGTCTGTCCTATCAATCGCACCCGAAAAGGGCTCGTCGTCCAGTCCGTAGGGGAGCGGGCGAATTTTTTCGGCGAAGCATCTTAGTATTCTGGATTGGCGGGCCAACTGGGCGGTTCCCACGGCGATGAGATCCACGCGATTCAAAAACCGCAGCAGAATGGGGCGGTAAACCAGGTTCAGAATCTTCTGGCGGTGTACGTCACAGTGGTAACTGACCAGTGCCCGGGGGAACCCATACCGGAGGCCCGACCACGTTCCCAAGGGAAACGGTTCATGGAAGTGGACGAGATCCGTTTTTCCCGAAAGGCGATGATACCAGGCCGGAAAGCGGGAGGAGACGGGCATGGATCTCGCCATGCCCAGTGAACCGACCCTCACCACGGGAACACCTTCCCATGTTTCCCGTACCGTGGGACCCTTGGGAGCGCAGACCAGTACCTGGAAGTCGAATTCGGTCCGCAGGGAGCGGATCATGAGTTCCGCGGCCCGTTCCACGCCCCCGGTCCAGGGAGGATACAGTTTATTGACGACAAGAACTTTCGGGCGGTGGTGCACTCGGGTACGATCCTTTCGGCGCCTGGAAGCGCGCCGACAAAATCAAAGGGGATTCCCGGGTGTCTTCGTCACCAAGGCGCCCGGCCTGAATTCCGATACCCAAGCCGGGTCCCGACGCCCGGAAGACTATTTCTTTCCGTGGGTTTCGTGCGCCTTATGCAGGAAAGACTCGTCCACAACGTTTTCCATCGCCACGGGGGCCTTTATGAAGTTGACCTCCAGGGCAAATTTCTCGGCGGCGCTATGCGCCTCCTCGGAAAAGAAGCCGTCGTTGGAAAGCGATCTCAAATTATGCTCAATGGTCTTGGTAAACACATCCCTATCCGTTTGAGGAAACAGAGGGGCTACGATGGCTGCAATTTTTTCCGCGGAAGTTTCTTTTTGCAGGTACATGCCTCGAACCACGGCGTTGGTGAACTTCTGGATCATTTCGGGGTTCTTGGCCACCAAGGCGTCGTTTACTTGAACCACGAAAAGAGGATAAACGTCATAGCCCAGAACCTCTTTGTGCTGTTGTGGATCCGTCATGTCCACGAGGAGGGTATACCCGCGGTTCAACAGTTCAATCTTCATGATGTCTATCCCCAAAACACCGGCCACTTCTCCCTTTTCCAGGGCGGCGAGTTCGGAGCCTCGGGGAATGTTGATGAAGAACACGTCCTTGTCGGGATCGAGTCCCCCGAACTTCACTACGGCTCGGGCAAACGACCGGTACGAGGAAGCCTCGAGTCCCCCGTCCAGTTTCTTGCCTTTGAGTTCGGCTATGCAGCGGATATCCTTGGCGCCGATGTAGGACCAAGGGTGTTTCAAGGTGGTCGTCATGATCATTTTGGTACTCTTGCCCTGTTCAAAGGTCTTGAGGACCTGTTCGTAGCCCGTCAGACCAAAATGACCGTCTCCTTTTATTACCGCGGCGTGAACATTGTGTCCACCCATAACCGTGGTGAATGTGACATCGAGACCCTCGTCCGAAAAATACCCCGACTGGTGCGCTATATAGATGGGAAGCCAAGGCACCAGAAAGTTGGGTTGAACGATGATGACTTTTTCAGGCTTTGCTTTCGCATATCCGGTTCCCGAAATCGCGGCAAACAGGATTACGGCACAGATGATTAAACAGCTTTTCCTCGTGTTCATTTTCGATCCTTTCCGATAAATAGTAGTGTTCAATTCAAGGGCGCCACTTCAGAATGCGTCTTTCGAGGCTATTGACCCCTTCGTTCAGCATAATCATTAGCAGTGTCATAACCAATATGGTGGAGAAAACCCTGGTCGTATTGAACATATTGCCTGCGTATTGGACCAGGTAGCCTAGACCGGCGGCGGAACCAATGTACTCTCCAACGATTGCCCCTAGAAGAGCCACCCCGATACCCGCTTTTAAACCCGTAAGTATCCACGGGACGGTGGACGGAAGGATAACCTTGATGATTACCTGGAAGGATGTGGCGCCCATTAAAATGGCGGAATTGATAACTCGCTGTTCTACGTTTTTGAATCCGCCATAGGCGTTGAAGTACATAATAAAGAATACCCAAATAAACGACAAAAATATTTTGGACTGAATTCCAAGACCGAACCACAAGATAAAAAGAGGGCCCAGCGCAAGTTTTGGAATTCCATAAAGC
The DNA here is from genome assembly GCA_964597345.1 of uncultured Thermodesulfobacteriota bacterium. Classification (GTDB taxonomy): domain Bacteria; phylum Desulfobacterota; class Desulfarculia; order JACQYL01; family JACQYL01; genus CAZQXK01. The sequence continues at coordinate 44,701 of CAZQXK010000011.1, forward strand.
GCGATAATGATGGGATCCAGTACTTTCCCTGCGAGATCGAATCGCCCCAAAAAGAACGCCATTACAAGACCCAAAAGTGATCCCAGGAAGAGACCCGCAAGGGTGGCCTGTAGGGTAATCCAGATATGGGGAAGAACGAATCCTGTGGAAAACAGTTCTATGAAATCCAAGAGTATCGAGGAAGGCTTGCTGAAGTAGAAGGTATCGATCAATCCGAAGAAAGCGGCCGCTTCCCATAACGATGCGGTGCATAAGAGAATGGTAGTCCGCCATAGCGCGCCGGCCGCCTTGTTTCTACTTCCCTTATCCATCCTGCTCCATGTCGGACCGGATCACTTCCTCGCGAAGGTCCCCCCAGATCATCTTGTTCAGTTCGACGAAGGTGGGATTGAAGCGGACTTCGAGAGGGGTTCGGGGTCGTTCGAGGGGTATGCGATATTCCGCCTTGATGGTGGAAGGGCGTGCGGTCATGAGCACGACCCTGTCCGCCATGGTGACGGCTTCCGCAAGATCATGGGTCACGAATACAATGGTCTTCCTGGTTTTCCGCCAGATGTCGAGGATGTATTCCTGGAGCTTTTCCTTGGTGAATACGTCTAAGGCTCCGAACGGTTCATCCATGAGCACGATCTCGGGATCCACCGCAAGGACCCGGATAATATCCACCCGCTTTTTCATACCGCCCGAAAGTTCATACGGATAACTCTTTTCGAATCCGGCCAACCCGGCCCTCGAAATCAGCTCCCGGGCGGTTTCCCGCCGTTTCTTTCGGGGTGTTCCTTTGAGTTCCAGGCCGAATTCCACGTTTCCGAGAACCGTACGCCAGGGAAGAAGCGAGTCGGTCTGAGAGATGTATCCGATCTTGGGGGAGATTCCAGTCAGCGGCTCTCCATCCAGGGTAACCTGTCCGGATACAGGTTGGATGAGACCGGACAGGATGTTGAGCAGACTGCTTTTTCCGCAGCCACTGGGGCCGACAATCGAGAGAAATTCGTGGTCGATCACATCCATGTCTACATTACGCAAGGACTCGACGCCCCTTACCCCCGATTGAAGATACGTATGGCACAATCCCTTTACCGAGAACTTTACCTTATCGTGTTCTTTTATGGACGGAAAGCTCCGGGTGGATGCGGCTGTCGAGGCTCGATGCAACCCTATCTCCTGACACGGATTATGTTAAAATAGTAATTATAGAATGACCAAATATAGTTGTCTTATGTTCCTGCTTCCAGGAGCGCTTCTATTCGTGTTCTTAATTGCTCCATGTCGTTCTGGGAGTAGTCCGTTATTATCTTCATGAATTTGATTCCGTGTTCTGTCTCAACATGATTACCTATCTTGTATGATTCGATATTGTATGAGTGGCATGCATGAAGCACAACATCAATAACGGCGTCCGGTCTAAACTGAAGGATCAGTTTATCCATCTCTGTGAGCCTTCGAGTGTTGGGGGTCATGCAGGAACAGGGAATCTTCAGATAGCGCTCCGCGATGGCGCGCACGGGATCGGCCGTGTTCTCCTCGATTTCACCCATGAACGGCTTCATGCCGGTGCAGGCGTCCAAGGCCACGATGACTCCACCCAACTCCTCGATGATCTTAAGCACCTTGGCGGAATCCCCCGCAACGGGGCACCCGGTGACCAGAATTCGAGGCGATCCCGGTTTGCCATGGGAATAACCGTTTTTTGCTCTCGCCTCCAATTCGCGTAATGGGTCCTGAAGGATCGCCTCCATGTCGGACCCGGAAGCCACCTGAGCGAGAAAGAATATTTCGTAGAGTTCCTGCCAACCGACCACGGGGGGCTCCATGGCCGTATATTCGAATACCCTCCGCATCAAACGGGCCTTTTGGTTCGAGTCGTGGATGGCGGCTTCGATCTTTTCGTCTCCTGCGGAAGCGCCGAACGTCCTCTCAAGAAACCGTTGCAGTTTCCGAACCATGACGGTCCAATGGTCGATGGCTTCCGGTTCGTCGGCGAGCTGGGGCAGGTCCATGACGAACGTGGGTTTACGCTCCGATATGAGTTCAAACATCTTCTTCTTGCCGTCGCAGGTGGTTTCGGCGATGACCGCGTCGGATATGCTGTAAAAGGGACAGGTGTCCTTCAGTATGAAACCGTAGCTCGATTTGATCAGGGGGCAGAGATTGGCGGGAAGGGTCTCCTCGGCGGGGCTGATCATGGCGTTGGAAAAAGCGCACAGAATCGCCGGCACCAAGCCGTGGGCCTTGATCACTTCCATGGGAGCGTATCCACAATATATGCCCGCAACTCCGGCTCCGTGGTCGCGCTTTTCCTGAATATAAGCGAGCATGCGCTCCGCCGGCGGCGCCCCGGCGAAATCATCGTCGATGAGATATTTCATTTTAGTACTCATGGGTGGGGTCCCTTTCCATATTGGATGCTGTGGGCTGTTGGAGTCGCCGAAGGGGTCTCCGGCGCGTGTTTCCGATTTTGCCGGTTAAATGCGGAAATACTCTTATATAGGCCTATATCCGATATGTCAAATCGAATAAGCCGATACATAAGGTCCTCTGAAGCGGCAAAGATAAATGAGTCCCGGACGCCATACGCAAGACAGGCCCCGGCGCCTGTCTGGAGGGCGGTTCGGCAACGCGGCATCGGCGGGTATCCGAGCATCGGCGGGGCCGCCATATCGCTTTTCCTGTCCGGCAGGAAGGATTTCGTGCTATAAAGCCTGCCGGCTGTATACATCCGCATGGAGAATGCAACACGCCGGGAACCTTGGGTTCGAGGGATTCCGCGCTCGGGATGGATATTCATGGATCCGGAAAGACCGTCTTTGCCGTCCGAAAATCTGGCCGCCCTTCGAATCGACAAAGAGCGGACTGGTTTCCGCAAGACAAGGAGGGCCCGAACAGTATGGGCGCTTCTGTGTTTGTTGTTGGTTGTCGCGGGGGCCTTGCTGGTTCAAACAGGGGTGCTCCTTCCCGCAATGGATGTACAGATCGGCCGTGTTCAGAAGCTCCATCCATTTCAAGTACATACGCTGCTGAACGCCAGCGGGTATGTGGTGGCTCAGCGGAAGGCCGCGGTGGCCTCTAAACTCACCGGGCGCTTGATCCATCTGGGCGTGGAAGAAGGAAGCCGGGTCCGGGAAGGCGAGGCCATCGCCCGCTTGGAAAGCAAGGATGCCTTGGCGGCCCGGGATCGGGCCCAGGCCAATGTGGAATGGGCGGGATTCCAACTGAAGCGCGCCCAGGTGGAATTTGGCAACGCCCGGCTGGACTATGGTCGCAAACAGAGACTGGTGGAAGGGGGGCATTTGGCCCGGTCTGAGTTTGACGCCTCGGAAGCGAGATTCAAGTCCGCACAGGCCGAAGTGGAAGCACAGAAAGCGGCCCTTCGAGCCGCCGAGGCCGCTCTGGCGGAGGCCGAGGTTCTTCTGGAATACACAGTGATCCGCGCGCCGTTCGACGCCGTGGTATTGACCAAGAACGCGGACATCGGAGACATCGTTACGCCATTAGGCGCGGCGGCGGATGCCAAATCCGCGGTGGTCGCCATAGCGGACATGATGTCCTTGCAGGTGGAAGCCGACGTGTCGGAATCGAATATCGGCCTGGTAACGGTGAGGCAGCCCTGTGTGATTCAATTAGACGCGCTGCCGGAGGAGCGGTTTCCGGGACACGTGCATATGGTGGTTCCTACAGCAGACCGGGCCAAGGCCTCTGTGCTGGTGAAGGTGGCGTTTCGGGAATTGGATCCGAGGATCCTCCCCGAAATGAGCGCCAAGGTGGCGTTTCTGGCCCGAACGATGGATGGGGAATCGGAAGCTCCTTTTACCGCGGTGTCATCCTCCGCCGTTGTCCGCCGGGAACAGGAAACCGTCGTGTTTCTGGTTAGGGGGGATCGGGTGTTCCGGACACCGGTTCGAACCGGTTTGAATTTTGGGGACTTGACGGAAGTAATCCAGGGGGTGGAACCCGGAGACCTGGTCCTGTTGGCGCCTTCGGACCGACTCAAGGACGGGAGCAAAGTACGCTTCCCGCAGATGTGATTCATGAGTCAACCCGCCATCATTGTAAGGATTTCGGAATTGTGCAAGTCCTACCGGAGAGGTGCGCAGATTGTACCTGTCCTGCGGGATATCCATCTGGCCATCCGGGAAGGGGAGTTCCTGGCCCTGATGGGACCATCGGGTTCAGGAAAAAGCACGCTGCTGAATCTCATCGCCGGCCTCGACCGGGCGGACCAGGGGATGGTCCACGTTGGCGGTGTGGACATCACCGAGCTTTCGGAGGGGGAGCTGGCCGCCTGGAGATCGTTGCACGTGGGCTTCATCTTTCAGTTCTACAATCTCATTCCGGTACTCACGGCTCTAGAGAACGTGGAGCTTCCGCTGTTGTTGAGCGGACTCTCCCGGAAAGCCCGCAAAGAGCATGCGCTCACGGCGTTGCACCTCGTAAACTTGGAAGACCGCATGCATCATCGACCGTCGGAGCTTTCCGGGGGGCAGCAACAACGGGTGGCCATCGCCCGGGCGGTGGTGACGGACCCCACCATCCTGGTGGCCGATGAGCCCACGGGAGATCTGGATCGAGCCTCCGCCGAGGACGTACTCCGACTCATGGAACAGTTCAGCCGGGACCTGAACAAGACCATCATTATGGTCACCCACGATCCAAGGGCCGCCAGACGGGCCAAGACTTTGAAATATTTGGATAAGGGGCTTCTGACCGATGCTCCTGAAGATTCTCTTTCGGAATTCGTTTAGACGACCCCTCCGTACCGCGCTCACGGTATTCGGGATTTGTGTGGCCATCCTGGCGTTCGGTCTTCTGCGAACCGTCATCGATGCGTGGCATGCCGGAGTGGAGGCGTCCTCAGCCTACAGACTGGTGACCCGCAACGCCATATCCCTCGTGTTCAGCCTTCCCCTTTCCTATAAAGAAAAGATACGCGGCGTCGAAGGGGTCACCTCGGTTTCCGTGATGAATTGGTTTGGAGGGATTTACATCGACGAGAAGAATTTCTTTGCCAACTTCGCCGTGGAACCCAAAAGCTTCCTCAACCTGTACCCGGAATACCTGCTTACTTCCGAGGAAGAGGAGGCTTTTTTCAGAGATCGGAGAGGCTGTGTCGCGGGTCGAAGACTGGCGGATCGCTTCGGCTGGCGGATCGGGGACAGCATCACCTTGCAGGGAACCATTTTCCCGGGTGACTGGGAATTCGTACTCCGGGGCATTTACCGAGGCCGTGACAGCACCGTGGATGAAAACCAGTTTTTTTTCCATTGGGATTATTTGAACGAAAGCATCAAGAAGCGGCATTCGTCCCTGGCGGACCAAGTGGGGATCTACGTTTTCGGCATATCGGATCCCGATCAGGCGGCGCAGGTGGCGAACGCCGTAGACGCCCTCTTCAAGAACTCCTTCGCGGAGACCCTGACCGAAACGGAAAAGGCCTTCCAGATGGGATTCATCGCATTGAGTCAGGCTATCTTGACGGCCGTCCGGCTGGTGTCCCTCGTGGTCATCGCCATCATTCTGGCCGTGGTAGCCAATACCATGGCCATGTCCGTGCGGGAACGCATGGGTGAGTATGCCGTGTTCAAGACCCTGGGATTCGGGGGAATGTTTCTGGGCGCCGTGATTCTGGGGGAAGCCCTTTGGCTCACTCTCATGGGGGGGATCCTGGGCATCGTCCTGACGTTTCCCGCCGCACGCTTCTTCGGCGACGCCGTGGGAAACTATTTTCCGGTATTTATAGTCAGTCGGGATACCATTCTTATGGATCTGCTGGCGGTGTTCGTCGTGGGTTTTCTATCCGCGGTCGTTCCGGTGTGGCGCGCCGTAACGGTGCCCATCGCCGAAGGATTGAGACGGATCGGATAACGTGAAGCTCCTCTTCGCTTACAGCACGCGCAACCTGTTCACCCGCCGATTGACTACGGTGCTCACCGCACTGGGCATGGCCTTGGTGGTGTTTGTCTTTGCGGCGATTTTGATGCTGGCGGAAGGGCTGGAGCGGACCCTGGTGGACACCGGGTCCGTTGAGAATGTGGTGGTCCTCCGGCGGTCCGCCGGCTCGGAAGTCCAAAGCGGTGTGAACCGCGCACAAGCGGCTCTGGTGGAAATCCAACCGGAAATCGCACTGGACGGCCGAGGCCGAAGACAGGCCGCCAAGGAAGTGGTGGTCCTGATCACCCTTCTGAAAAGGGACACGGGCAGCCCGGCTAATGTGACCCTCCGGGGAATTTCGCCGGCTTCCCCCGGATTGCGCCCGCAGGTGAAGCTGCTGGCCGGACGGATGCCCAGAGCCGGATCCACGGAGATCGCCGCCGGACAGAGTGTGGCGGAGCGCTTCGAGAACGTGGAGCCTGGAGCGAATCTCTTCTTTGCCACGCGGGTCTGGAATGTGGTTGGAATTTTTGATGCGGGCAACACGGGGTTCAGTTCCGAGATCTGGGGGGATGTGGATCAGTTCATGCAAGCATTTCGCCGGCCTGTATACTCCTCGGTGATCTTCCGCCTGCAGGATCCCTCGGATTTCCAGGCCGTGAAGGGACGGCTGGAAGCCGATCCCCGTCTCACAGTGGAAGCCAAGAGAGAAACGCAATATTATCGGGATCAGTCGGAAATGATGGCCACGTTTCTGCGTATACTGGGAATATCACTTACCACCGTTTTTTCAGTAGGCGCCGTAATCGGAGCCATGATCACCATGTATGCGGCGGTGGCCCACCGCACGGCGGAGATCGGCACATTGAGGGCTTTGGGGTTTCAACGGGCGAGCATTTTAGGGGCGTTTCTGATCGAATCGCTGCTGCTCGGTTTCTCCGGCGGCGCCGTGGGGCTGATCTTCGCTTCCTTGCTGCAATGGGTCACGGTGTCCACCACGAATTTCCAGACCTTCTCGGAGCTGGCTTTCCGGTTCTCGTTGAGCCCGGAGATCGCCTTCCAATCCCTGGCTTTTTCGGTCTGTATGGGACTGGCCGGCGGGATTCCCCCAGCCTTTCGGGCTGCGCGGATGAATATCGTTGAAGCGGTAAGGTGCGTGTGAACCCAACGACCGGGAGGAAATGAGGCCTGGGCGCAAGCAATTTCCGCCGGAGGTCCGGGTTATTTCTTGCTGAACTGGAAGGGTTCGGCGAGAGAGAGCAGGGCGTTTCCGTAAACCTGAACGCCCTCACAGGAAGGTTCCATCCGCAATCGGCCCAGGTCATCGTACAACCTGCCTTGAATTCGGGTTAGGTACCCGTTGGGGAACCGTTCCGTGTGCACCGTCAGAAGCACATCTCCGGAGCCGGACGCGATGCGGAATCCGCCGGGCTCCGGCTGGTAGAGGCAGGAACCGGGGTTCTCGATCATACGATTCCAATGCAGTTCCACGAGCAGCGCCGCCGAGGCGTCAAAGAAACGTCCTGAAATGCGGGGAGTACTTTCCCCGGGCAACACGACATCCGCGAGGAAATAGAATCCACGGGGTGAATCGGGCTTCCCCAATACGAAACCCGGTGAAAGCATGTTGTTGACCAGGTAGTTGTGATGAGCGCTGACAAGGCTCCGTCGATCTGCGGCCATGGGGGCTGGATCCTCGGTTATAGGCGTTTTCGGAGTTCTTCCAGGAGAAGCGCCATAATGGAACGGGCGTCTCCTACAAGACCCAGATCCGCCATTTTGAAGATGGGGGCGTTGGGATCTCGGTTGACGGCAACAATGATTTCCGCGTTCTGAATGCCGGCGGTGTACTGAAGGGCGCCCGAGGCGCCGGCGCTGATCAGTAACTTGGGCTTGATGCTTTTCCCGGTCTGACCCAGCAGGCGTTCTTCTTCCGCCCAACCGGCGCGTACGGCGGGGCGCGTGGCCCCCACTTCTCCCCCCAGCAATTCCGCCAGTTCGTACAATATTGCGAAGGCTTCGGCATGGCCCATGCCGCGTCCCCCCGCAAAAACCACGGAGGCTTCTTCCAGGCCTCCCTTGCGGCCCTGCTGGGGACGACTCCGGAGCAGTTCTACTCGGGTGTCGGGACGGATCTCCACCTCGGGGTACACAATACGGCCCACAGCCCCCGAGTCGTGGGGTCGTTCCTTGAAGACGCCGGGATGGACGGTGGCCATTTGAGGCCGATGATCGGGAGTGATCACCTCGGCCAGAAGATCTCCGCCGAACGCGGGGCTTGTCTGAAGCAGCAGACCTGTTTCAGGATCGATTTCCAGGGCTATGCAATCGGAACTCAACCCCGTTTCCAGACGGACGGCCAGGCGGGGAAAGAGTTCGCGGCCGAAGGATGTGGCGCCCCCCAAAAGAATTTCAGGCCGGTACTCGGCGGCGATCTCGGCGATGATACGGGTATAGGTTTCCACCTGATACGCCTTCAAGTGCGGATGGTCGACCGCCAACACGACGTCCGCCCCATGAGCGACGTATTCCATGGCATATTGGTGTATGCGATCCCCCAGCACGAGGACGGTGACCTCGGTTTCCAGACGCTCCGCCAGATCCTTTCCCTTGGCGATAAGCTGCAACGTCACGCGGTTTTGAAAATAGTTCCGGTAGTCTCCGAAAATCCAGACACTACCCAGAGCTTTACTTGGTTCCGTGTTCTTCATCGATGATGCCCAAGGCTTCCAGTTTTCTGATGATATGTTCCACCAGCAAGGATGAGGCGCCTGTGATGGATTCGCCCTTCCTGCGGGGGGGAGGCGTAAACAAGCGCGTCACTCTTGTAGCCGAACCTCGAAAGCCGACCTCCTCCTCCCTCAAACCCAGATCCTCCAGACCCCAACGAGTCAGGGGTATATCCGAAAACGCCCTTTCCAGACGCCCGAGAGGAATGTAGTGGGGTACGCACAGCTCGTGGCTTACGGTAAGCAGCGCGGGAAGCGAGAGCCGGAGTGTGTCCAGGAATCCGTCGCTGATCCTCTTGACCGTCAACGCGTCTTGTTCCTTGTGAATCTCTGTGACTCCGCATACCTGAGGCAGATCCAGCAATTCCGCTATCTGAGGTCCGACGTGTCCGGTGTCGCTGTCGATGGTCTGGCGGCCGCAGAGTATCAAATCCACAGCCGGTTGGAGAAGGGAAATGGCGCGGGCCAGGGTTTTGGAAGTGGCCCACGTATCCGCGCCGGCGAAACGGGGATCCGTAAGGAGAACGCCTCGATCCGCACCCGAGGCCAAGGCTTCGCGGAGGGCCTCCTGGCTCTGGAGGGGACCCATGGTCAGAGCGGTGATGGCGCCTCCTTCCTTTTCCCTCAAGGCCAGCGCCGCCTCCAGGGCGACTCCGTCCAACGGATTGATGATGCTGTCCACTCCTTCCCGTATAATGGTCATGCGCTGATGGTCGATGCGGACCTTGGCCACATCGGGAACCTGTTTGATGCACACCACGATGTTCGTATTCACCACCTCCCTCGGTTCCGGTTTCGCACACGGAGGGGCATGCCGCCGGTTTTTTCTTCACGCATTCAGCAGGTGTCGCGCGATCACCATGCGTTGTACTTCGGAAGTGCCTTCATAGATTTCGCAGATCTTGGCATCCCGATAGAATCGCTCCACGGCATACGGCTTGGTGCACCCGTATCCTCCATGGATTTGGACTCCCACGCGCGCGCAATCCACCGCCAGTTCGCTGGAAAACAGCTTGGCCATGGCGGATTGGCTGCTGTAATTCTGTTTTTGGTCCCGGAGCCGGCAGGCACGGTGAAGCAGCAGACGCGCCGCGTCGATACGGGTGGCCATATCCGCCAGAAAACCCTGGATGGTTCCGAACGACGTCAGGGGGGCGCCGAACTGGTACCTTTCTCCGGCGTATTTCAGGGAGTTTTCCAGGCACGCCTCGGCAAGACCGATTGCTTGTGCGGCGATGCCCAAGCGTCCCCCGTCGAGTGTGGACAACGCCATTTTCAGTCCCTGACCCTCCTCCCCCAACCGGTTTTCCACGGGAATACGGCAGTCATGAAATGAGATGGAACATACCGCGTTGCCCCGCATTCCCAGCAGGTCCTCGATGGGTCCTTTCTCCAGTCCCGGCCGGCTGGATTCCACGATGAATACGGAAAAGCGCTTACGAGGTTCCGAGGGATTCGAGACCGCAAAAACGAGGTTGATTTCCGACACGCCGCCGTTGGTCACAAAGATCTTGTTGCCGTTCAGGATATAGGAATCTCCGTCCCGAATGGCCGTGGTTTCCAGAGAAGAGACGTCGGAACCGGCATTGGGTTCCGTGAGACAAAAGGTGCCGATGTGTTCCCCCCGGGCCAGGGGTACCAGAAAAGAACGCCTCTGAGCTTCCGTGCCGAATTGATAGATGGGATAGGCGCCCACGCTGTTATGAACGCTGACGCACACTCCCATGGCGGCGGAGGCCCTGGAAATCTCCTCGATGATCAGGGTGTAACTCACCGAATCCAGCCCGGCGCCCCCGAATTCGGGCGGGATCTCAAGACCGAAATAATCCAACCCCGCCATCTCTCGAGCCAGTTCCAATGGGAATTCACCGGAGGCGTCTATCTGCACGGCCCGGGGAGCCAGCCGTTCCTCGGCGAATTTTCGAACGGTTCTGCGGATGACCGCCTGTTTCATGGTGAGTTCCAAGTGCATGATTTCCGGATCCTCCAGGGAGTGGGAAAGGACTATAAACCAGGGGGTACGTGGAATCAACCCTCAACAGGCTGTTGAAAAACGCGATCCGCTTTGTTGCGCTTCATCCTTCGTCATTGCGGCGTACTGGTTGTACGCATCATTCCTCAGGATTCGCCCGCCTTGCATCTCATCGTTTTTGAACAGCCTGCCCGAAATGCCGTTTTTCAACGGGTTGTCAAGGCGATTGGACGCCGTCATTCCTCTTGACAAGCGCCCTCGGATCTGTTTATACTTTAGGCTAAGATACTTTAAGGGTTTTACATGCGCGGAATGAAAAACATCGACATGCGGAACGGTAACTGGTGGCGCAGCACCGGCAGGAAGGGGTGTACCGAACCGGTTCTCTCCACGTAAGTCATCCGTGTAACGTGAAGCATCAAACCGTCGGCCCCCAAGGCCCACGGTTTTTTGATTTTCAAGGGCTGTGGGATTTCCCGCAGCCCTTTGTCATTTCCCAACCGGCCGGCGCGTCCGGCAAAACATCCGCATGGACGGATCGAACAGTCGAAGGAGAAGCGGCTATGCTCGTGGTTATGGATCAGAAGGCGACACCCCATCAAGTGGACGCCGTAGTCAAGACCATCGAATCTCTGGGATACGCCACCCGAGCCATACCCGGCGGCCAGCGTGTGGCCATCGGGATCCTCAACAATCCGGGGCCCGTGGACCCCTCCCCCTTCCTGGCATTGCCCGGTGTGAAGGATGCGATTGCCGTAACCCGCCCCTACAAGTTGGTGAGCCGGGAGTTCCAGGCGGAGGATACCATCGTGCGGGTGGGTTCCGTGGCCGTCGGCAACAGTCGCCTGACCGTCATGGCGGGTCCTTGTGCGGTGGAAAGCGAGACCCAGGCGATGACCATCGCCCGACTGGTTCAGAACGCCGGAGCTCACGTGTTCCGGGGCGGCGCCTTCAAGCCGCGCACGTCTCCGTACACATTCCAGGGGTTGGGGGAGCAGGGGCTGGAAATCCTGGCTCGGGTGCGCCGTGAAACCGGCTTGCCGGTGGTTACCGAAGTCGTGGACACGGACACGTTCGATCGGGTGGAAGAAGCGGTGGACCTGATCCAGATCGGGACTCGGAACATGCAGAATTTCAGCCTGCTCCGTCGCGCCGGCCGGGCGCGAAAACCCATATTGCTCAAGCGGGGCATGGCCGCCACCATCGACGAATGGCTTATGGCGGCGGAGTATATCCTGGAGGGAGGGAACAGCCAAGTGATCCTGTGCGAGCGCGGCGTCCGCACCTTCGCGCACCACAGTCGAAACACGCTGGATCTTTCGGCCGTGGCCGTAGTCCGCAAGGAGAGTCATTTGCCCGTCATCGTGGATCCGAGTCACGCCGCGGGCCGAAGGGATCAGGTGATCCCGCTCAGCCGCGCCGCCGTGGCCGTAGGCGCCCACGGAATCCTGGTGGAGGTGCACCATGCCCCCGAGAAGGCCATGAGCGATGGGGCCCAGTCTCTGTATCCGCATCAGTTCGAAGCACTGTGTCGGCAGATCCGGGCCATCTTCGACATCTCGGCGGGAACGTGGGAATCAGGCGAACCGTCGGTGTGAGCCGCCTTGGGATTGGCATGTTTTTCCGGTACAAGAATGCAGGGGGCTAAAGGAGACGGTGTCCGTTTACGGGGCGGTCCGGAAACGCATCTGCTTCACGCTTCCGTAGACGACCCGTGGGAATCGGTGGGCGGCCGCCAACCTTCTCGCCAGAACGGCGCATGCGGCGGGAGCGGCCGACACGTCCACCTTGTTGAGAAAAGGAATACAGCGGGCAAGCGCAGGGGTTTTCTGGAACAGTCCTTCCGGGTGCAGCGCCAACCGCGCCAAGACCTCGGGGATCAGGAGAGCCCCCATGGAACGGCCTGTAATCCGGCTGAGGGACTCGCTTCCGAACACCCATTTTTCGGAAAGCGGCTGGTTCAATGCATCCATTCCTATCAATCCGACCACCAGGGTGCACTCCGGGGGAATGACGGGTTCGAAGCTTCTGGGGGCCTTTAAGGGCTTGCGTGCGGCCCCATCCGCTTCCACCAGGACGCATGCATCCGGGACCTCCCGGAAGAGTTCCGACAGGGTGTTCAGGGACAATCCGGCCACTTTGGATTCCACCGTTATGCAGTTTCCCACGGTGATCCGGCCGTGGCGCATCAATAGCGACCTCGGCGAAACGGCGGAAACCGTTCTTCCGTCCAGCAGCACCAGGCAGGGTGTGTCCTCCTCGGAAGGCAGGGCGATCCGGGTGGACGTGGTGGTCACCACGGCATGGCCGGCGTCCGCCAGTTCGCGAGCCAGAGCGAACATCAGGGTGGTTTTTCCCCCGGCTCCCACGAGCGCCGCCCGTTCCCGGGGAGCCACGCCCAGAGCATGAGTCAGGGGGGCGTACGCCGAATACCCATGCGGCGCCCTGGCCATTTCGGAGGCGCGCACTCGTTCAAGATCCTCGGGCGTATCCACATCCACCCCGAATCGGGGTTCCACATCCACCCTTTCCACCTCGTTGGGATGCGCATTCAGCAGATTCCGGGGCCCTTCATCCCCCTTCAAGGCGGCAAGCGCCGGAAAGAAGGTTCTCGAGAATACCACGGGATGCCCCCGTGCACCCCGATGGAAAGCCGCGCACACGGGCTTGTCCGAGGCATGGAATCGTTCCAGAAGCCTGTCGATCAGCTCGGGGGTGATCCGGGGCTGATCGCCCAGCAGCACCATGGCGCCTCCCACAGATTCCTCCGCCAGGCGCCGGAAGCCCACGGAAAGCGATGTTCCCATGCCCGCTTCAAACGCGGGATTGGACACCACGGTGATCTTCCAGTGGGAAAGCCGAAGCCCTAACTCTCTTCGTATGCGCATTTCCCAGGAGCCGAGAACCAGCCAGACGTGCGACAGTGAGGACTGAACCGCGGCATCCAGAACCCACTCCAGGAGCCGCTTCCCTCCCACTCGAGTCAGCTGTTTGGGCAGGCTCATCCTGCGAGCCGAGCCGGCTCCCAAGACGACGCCGTCCACAAGCCCCCGCCTTGTCATGGACCCGCCTTTACGAAGGGCCGCACCGCCTCCGCCTCCTCCTCCGTCAAAACGCCTGCTCGCACCAGATCTTCCATGCTTTCTACGCTCCCCCGTTCCATGCGGAACTGCACGATCTTCCGGGCGGTGCGAACGCCGAGGTTGGGAATGCGCCTCAGGCTCTCAACGTCCGCTTCATTGAGATCCAGGAGGATACCCAAAGCAAGCCGTTTCGCCGGGTCCATGGTTTCCACAATCCATTCCTCCGAACCCTTTCTTCCATGAGTCCGGACCGCTACTCGGGTCCCGTGAACCAGAGGCGCCGGATCCGTGTCCCGCATGGCTGAATCGGGGTCGCGCATTCCGGCGGCTTCCGTTACCTCACAGAGCGGAGGATCACGCGAGAACAGCAGGAGTTTGGATTCCCCCTGGGGACCTACCCATTCCACCACGGTAGGGAACACGAAGCCGGCAGTGATAGGAACTGAGCCGGGCGAACGCATGAACCGGAGCATTCCCCACAAGACGAGGAGCACCACCGCAAGAGCGGCCATAACCCAGAACCATCGGGGGGTCGAATTCTCCATGATCTCTTCGCGCTGCTCGGTTTTCGCCCGGGGGCATAAGAGGATTTACCTCTCGTTGGATTATAAAGCAGGGAATCGGGATCCGCCAGTCTTAACAGGCCGGCAAAGGGCGCGGCGGAGATCGTCGGCGAGAATGTTAAAATGGTGCTTTCCGAAGCGGTCTCCGGATGCTATCATGCATGCTTACCACTCATCCTCCGCGGACTGGGAAGTCAACGCTCGAATCGGTTCCAAGAATAATTCGGACATGTGGAAAGGACCCGCATTCATGAATGAACGGGAAGCCATACTGGGATTCATGATGGGAGAACGCCTGAAGGCGGGGCTCATCGCGGCCGGCAGTCTTCTCCAAGTATTGGAGTCCCTCTCCGGCGAAGAAAAACGAGGAGCGGAGCGCCTGTTCCGCGTATATCTCAACGGGCTCATCAGCGAAACGACTCTGGCGGAGCGCGTCTCTCCCCAGGATGAATGGGGATATATCCGCGGTTCCCTGGAAACCGGGATCGTTATGGTCAGTTCCGGCGCCCCGCAGGGAGCGTATCACCACCTGACGGAAGCCATCAGCCGGGCCACCACGGTGAGCAGTCGGACTATGCAGTTTCTTCAGGGCAAGGGATATCTCTGATGAAGAGGCGGATACGGCTCGCCTCGCAGATACACTCTGGAAGGCCCGGCGTGCGGCATCGGTTCGGGTTCGGAGAGTACGAACGACTGGAGCCGGACAGTGGGGCTTTCGTTGCGGGGTGGTTGGAAAGCACATGAAACCTGACAGGCTGATGAAAAAAGCGATCCGCCACGCCGCCGGCGTGGCTTGCATCTCATCGTTTTGCGCCGGCCAGCCCGAAATACGGTCTATGAAGGGGCTGTTAAAGCGGGGGGGGAGCCTTTTGGGCCGCCGGACCCCGGCGGCCCAAAAGGAAGATTACGCTACGGTCTTGGATACGGTTCGATGGCAGGAATCGCAGTAGAAGTAATTCGGGCCTTCAATGATCTGCCCGCATTTGCGGCAGACGCGCTTCTTGCTTTTCAGATTGGCTTTCATCCGGTTTTCTTTCCGAATTGACTTTACCGATTTCCTTCTGCTCATGGTCTCATCTCTTTTCCTGGGATTGGATGCGCCCGACAAGCTTCGCCAAGCAAATGAGAGGATTATACAAATATTCAAGAAAAAGTCAACAGTTAGATGCAAGAGACTCTAAATAATCGAACCAGCCGGGAAAATGAGCGTGCTGAGCCCCGCGATGTGCAAATTCGTGTTGCTTTCGACGATTTTTCCCCGTCCCGGTTCCTGGAGAGCGTTCCCCAATGGAATCAACTGTGCGAGCTGGTAAGGCAACAGAACCGGTCGGTCTATCTGGTGGGAGGCGCCGTTCGGGATCTGCTCCTGGGCATCCAACCCTCGGATCTGGATTTTACGGGCATCTCGGTGGACGAAGATCTGGTGCGTATTTTCGCGGACCGCATCGGCGCTCCCTGGTTCCGCCTCCAACAACGCATGGTGTTTTATCGAGTCGTACACAGGGCGCCGGCCGGAAAGACCTTCACCTTCGATTTCACGGAACTCCGGGGAGCGAACTTGTCGGCGGATTTACGCCGCCGGGATTTTACGATAAACGCTATGGCCCTGGATGTGTTGCATCCCGACGCAGGATTGATCGATCCACTGGGAGGGCGGAAAGATCTTTGTCGTGGGATACTCCGTTGGGCGGATCAGGATGCCATCGATGAAGATCCTTTGCGACTGCTGCGGATATATCGTTTCGCCGCACAGTTTGGTCTGCGGCCCGACGATTCCCTGCGTTCCGCCATGAATCCCGAAGCAGGTGAACGTCTGTATCGGGTATCGGGCGAACGTATCCGGGATGAGCTTTTCCAGATTTTGAAGCAAGCCGGGGCCGCTTCCGTGATTCGGTGGATGAGCGAGGACGGGGTGCTGGAACGCCTCTTTCCCGTCATCCGCACCATGCAAGGCGTGGAGCAGAATGAATACCACCACAAGGACGTGTGGGAGCATTCGCTGCTGGCCCTGGATCGTCTGGAATATTACATGGAACGCCCCGGCCCGGTGCCTGAAGAATACCGATCCCGGCTCCGCGAGGCTCTCGAGCGAGAACTCGTCCCCGGCCGGCCCACGGGAAGCTGGCTGAAACTCGCGACCCTCTTTCATGACGTCGGCAAGCCGGAAACCCGCTTCGTGGACTCCAGAGGCCGGGTCCGGTTTTTCCGGCACGAAGTCGCGGGGTTACCTAGAACGGAGGAAGCATTGGCGCGCCTGCACCCGGCGAGGAGGGAAATGGATTGGGTCCGGAACGTAATCCGGAACCACATGCGGATAGGTCAAATCCTTGCAGCCCCCGTGGTACACCCCAGGACTCTGAACCGCTTCATTCTCAAGGCGGGGTTCGACTTTTGGGCATGGCTGCTGCTCTTCTTAGCGGACTATGCCGCGACTCTGGGATCCCGGTCCGCCCAGGGTGATCTATGTCCGTTGCAGCCCCGATTGACCGAACTCATGCAGGCGCACACCCATCACTCGGAACAGTCGAAACGCCGGCCTCCGCTGATCACGGGCCATGATTTGAAAACCACTTTCGGACTGCCTCCGGGACCGGTTTATGGTACCATCCTCAGGCAGGTGGAATTGGGGCGCCTCGAAGGTCGCATTCACGACCGCGATCAGGCACTGGACGAAGTCCGCACCCTGCTAAAGGAGCGAAAGCTGAAGTCCGCCCCATAACAGGCTTTCGAAAAACGCGATCTGCTTCGTTGCGCTTCATCCTTCGTCATTGCGGCGTACTGGCCGTACGCCTCATTCCTCAGGATTCGCGCGCCTTGCATCTCATCGTTTTTGGACAGCCTGCCCGAAACGCTGTTTTTCAACGGGCCGATAAGATTCAGGGATGCGGAAAGGAAGAATACGGTTCGTACGGATACCCGCTTTCCCGATTTCGCGCAGGACGTCCCCCCTGGGGAGACGTTCACATATGGACGGCATGGAAGCGGGTTCGGAAGAAGGTTGGGGGAAGCGGTTTCCATCCCGGAGGGATTTTCATCGCCCCGTGAACCCATGTGATTGAACGTTGGACGGAAGCCTTATGGGTGACGTTATCCATCTCGGCTCATCCCAGGAGGGTGGCGAGAATATTATTTTGCGGAAGCCGTTGGAGATGCGATGGGGAGATTGGCACGGCGGGTTTCCCATCCAGGTGTATCGTTCGGAAGCCCGCCGTTTCGAAGCCTACCGTGAGTCGGTGGCGCGGAGCGGCCATTTCCACGCAGCCGGCGTACCCAGTCACTTCGTCTTGAGGGACGGTTTGGACACCACCTTCTGGGCCTTGTGGCGATGGAAACAGGAACCTGATCGAATGCGGGAAGTCTACTATCTTGCCGGACTCATGGAATGCGTCACGCATGTTCCGCACTCGGTGCTTCGTTCCGTGATGATCCGACCTTTCTACCGCCATCTCATGGAAGTGCAGGAGGCTCTGGATGTTCGCTGGCGGGGCCGGGTGCATCATTTTCTGTTTCCGATGGGGACCCAGCATCGAGGCATTCACACGTTCCGGCAACGAATCCAGGAAGCCGAAAGTCTCCGGAAGCTTCTGGAAGCCATACGGGAAGAAACCCAGGAAGAGTTCCTGATCCTGGGAAGCGAGTATGTGTTTTATGTTCCCAGGCCCCGCATTGCCTAGTTTTCGGGCAGGCGATATCCTTCGGTCCGCCCCCTTTTCAACTCCAAGGACAAGCGGAAGCCGCCCTTGAGACTCAACGCGCTCGGATCCTGGAGAAGACGGCGCACGCGCCTTGCCTTGCAGCGATCCGGGATCGGGCGCAAGATGGCGGATCGCGTCCTTCCGCAGCCGATGGGATGATCCGGAGCCTTCAGGATTCTTGACATGCGCCGCACTTTTCTTTATCGTCCTTCCCTTGTTTGATTGAGGGTACACATTTCATACGTCTGTTGGAGGAACCCTACGTGAAAATACTAGTCAGCGACTCTTTGGCCCAGGAAGGATTGGAGATTCTCCGCCGATCCAAGAGCCTGGAAGTGGATTATCGGTCCGGGATCTCTCCGGAAGAATTGGTGGCCTGTATTGATGCATACGATGGGCTCGTCATCCGGAGCGCCACGCGGGTTACGGCGGAAGTGATCGAGGCCGGCGCGCGCCTGAAAGTCATCGGTCGGGCGGGTATCGGCCTGGATAACGTCGATATTCCTGCGGCCACAAAGAGGGGCATCGTGGTGATGAATACGCCGGAAGGAAACACGATCACCACCGCGGAACACACCATCTCGATGATGCTGGCGCTTTCTCGAAACATTCCTCAGGCCACGGCGTCCATGAAGGGCGGAAAGTGGGAAAAGAAGAAATTCCAGGGACGGGAGATTTTCAACAAGACCCTGGGTATAATCGGTATCGGAAAGATCGGCCGCATCGTGGCCAATAGGGCGCTGGGACTGGGGATGAAGATTCTGGGATGCGACCCATACCTGAAACCGGAAACAGCTCGTTCCGAAGGCGTGGAATTGGTTTCCATGGATCGGCTGTTGAGCGAATCCGACTACATAACGATTCACGTGCCCCGCACCCCGGACACCAAGAATCTTCTGGGACGCGAAGCCTTCGCCCGGATGAAACCGGGCGCCATGGTCATCAACTGCGCCCGTGGCGGAATCGTGGACGAAGATGCGCTCTATGAAGCCCTGGCCGGCGGCAAATTGGGGGGAGCGGCCCTGGATGTGTTCGTTCAGGAACCACCGGGGGACCATCCTCTGCTGACGCTGGAGAACGTGATCTGCACCCCTCATTTGGGAGCTTCCACCCAGGAAGCCCAAGTCAATGTGGCCGTGGGCATCGCCGAGCAAATCGTGGAATACCTTACCGCCGGAACGGTGCGCAATGCCGTAAACGTGCCGTCCGTAAGTGGAGAACTTCTGGCCAAGATCAGGCCTTATGTGGAACTCTGTGAAAAACTCGGCCGGGTGCTTACCGGGCTCACCTCCGGGGCTTTGTCCAAGGTGGAAATCACCTACCGGGGCGGGGTATCCGAGATGCAGACCGAGGCCTTAACCACCGCCGTTCTTATGGGACTTCTGTTTCCCAAATTGCGGGGCGCGGTGAACTTCGTAAACGCTCCCATCATCGCTAAGGAACGGGGCATCGACGTCATAGAGAAGAAATCGGGAACATCTGAGGATTTTCTGGATCTCGTCACGGTGCAAACGGTGACCAATGGAGATCATCATCTGGTGGCGGGCACACTGTTCGGAAAGAAGGAACCCCGCTTGGTGCGCATCGACGGCTTTACCCTGGAGGCGGTACCCGAGGGAAACCTGCTGTTCATCAAGAGCCTCGATCGGCCGGGCGTCATCGGCCGCATAGGAACCTATTTGGGAGAGCATTCCATCAATATCGACAACATGCATGTGGGCCAGGACTTGGAGCACAAACTCAACGTGATTTTGATTCGAACGAACATTCCCATGCCTGATGGACCCCTGCGCGGATTGAACGCTCTGGAAAACGTCATGACAGCCCTCACGTTGGAGTTGTGAAATCCCCGGCCTTGGAGGACGCGGTATGAGTGAAGAAGAAAAGAGCTTTACCGTGAAGGATCGGCGCCATTTCACCGAAACGGGCGATGCCCGTAACGAGAAGGACTCCCGGGAAGAGGTTGCCGGGGCCGAGGATTCGCGGCCCTCGTCCGCTCGCGAGCAGGCCCGGACGGAAACACCGGGTACGTCTCCGGAGGGGAAATCTCGATCGGCGCCCCTACCCACCATCACTTTTTCCACGTTCATCTTTTCTTTGAGCACCTCGGCCATGGTGCACTTGGGGGAGATACCGGATCCCGCGACCCGTGACACGAATCCGGATCTTCCATTGGCCAAACAGACCATCGATCTTCTGGGGATGCTTCAGGAAAAAACCCGGGGGAATCTGGATGACGACGAGAAGAACCTGTTGAGCAGCCTGCTCATGGATCTCCGGCTGAAGTACGTGTCCAAGGTCAAAAAATAGGTCCGGAAGCGCCGGTTTAACAGCCGTTGATAAACCGTATGGCGGACAGGCTGTTGAAAAACGCGACCCCCTGCGTTCCGCTTCATCATTTGTGGTTGCGGCGTACCGTTTGTACGCCTCATTCCTCAGGATTCGCGCGCCTTGCATCTCATCGTTTTTCAACGGCCTGGCAAGAGTGGGTCCGTCGGACCTTCATTTCGACGGGATTCCCGTTGGGTCTCAACCCGGTCCGGGGCCTGATACACGGGAAGGAAACTCGAATCAATGCATGCGCCGTGCAGAACAACCCTCATCGCCCCTGCCAAGATCAACCTTGCTCTGTGTGTTGCAGGCAAACGGCCCGACGGGTACCACGAGGTGGTCACCGTACTTCACCGGCTGGATCTCTGTGACGAATTGGAACTCACGTTGTCGGATTCCAGTGGAATCTGCTTGGAATGCCCCTCGGGCAGGGCTCCGCACGGGCCCGACAATTTGGCCTACCGCGCGGCGGAGCTGTTTCTGGAAAAGACCAAAGTGCGTTGCGGGGTTCGCATGGTGCTCCACAAGCGGATTCCCGTCGCTGCGGGTTTGGGGGGCGGAAGCAGCGACGCCGCGTCTGTGCTTCTGGGTCTGAATCGACTGACCGGGGAGTGGTTGAGCCGGGAAGAACTTGCCCGGATGGGCGCAGCGCTTGGATCCGACGTTCCTTTCTTCGTGTGGGAAGTGACCACCGCACGGGGGACGGGACGGGGAGACGCCATCGAGCCTGTGGATGTCCCCGCAGGATGGTACGTGGTGGTGAATCCAGGGTTCGGAGTATCCACGGCGTGGGTGTACGCCCATCTGAATTTGAAGTTGACAAGGGGCGAAAATCCTTTTATAAAATCTCTGTTAAACAGGGACTCTTTCGAAATTGACCAAATTTTGCACAACGATTTGGAAGAGGTGACCGGCCGGCGGTATCCCGTGATTCTAGAGATCAAACAAGCCCTGTTGAAACTGGGTAGCCGGGGATCACTGATGTCCGGAAGCGGCCCCAGCGTATTCGGGTATTTCACCGATGAGACCGGAGCCGAACACGCCCTTGAACGACTGGGTCGGGAAACGGGGTTTCTTTGTTTTCTGGCTCGGTCCTACTGACTTTACTGGGGTGTCGTCAAGCGGCAAGACACGGGTCTTTGGAACCCGCATTCGGAGGTTCGAATCC
>CAZQXK010000012.1:0-62523 GCA_964597345.1 uncultured Thermodesulfobacteriota bacterium
GGTTTCTTGCCGAACATCCGAACGGAGCCCATGCCCAGGCGGCCCGGATCATGCTGAGAGAGCTTCCGGCGAAGATCGAAGAGCGGGATTTCAATCGGATCCGGGCCCGGTTGGAGGATCCCACGGGGAACTTGGAGGTTGTTCACGAGGACCTGGCGAAGTTTATCCGAACCTACCCCAGAGGGGCTTATGTGGAGGAGGCTATAACGATTCTGGAGGACCTTCCCGCGATGTTGGAGGAACTGGATGCCCGGGAACTTTTTGCCAGGCTGGATGAAGCGTCCGGCGCACTGGGGGAACGGATATCCCTGATCGAGGAATTCTTGAATCGACATCCCTCGGGAGCCTATGCGGAACTCGTCCGAGAGCGCCTCCGAGAATTGCATCAAAGTGTGGAGGACGGGGATTTCCAACGGGCATTGTCCCAGGCTGAACAAGGACCTGAAGCAAAGAAGAGGGCGTTGGAGGAGTTTCTGGAGTCTTACCCCGAAGGCCGGAATGCAGCCGCCGCTCGATCTATGATCGAAAACTTCCCGAACGAATATGCGGACCTTGTAAAGGAACGACTGAGTGAAGTCCAAGCACGGGAGGACTGGACGAAATGTCAGGAAATATGTTTGTCTTTTGTGAAGCGGTTTCCTTCCCATCCGGCGACATCCTATTTCAGGTCCATGGTGATCCGTTGCGAACGTTTGGATATTACCGCCAAGTCCGGTTCGCGACCTGATGACATGATTCGGGCCTATGACGCCTTTGTGAGAAAGTACCAAGAGGGGCCGGAAGTGGAGGAGGCACGCCGGCAAAGAGACCTGCTTACGGGAGAAGAGGAGGATCGCGTCTGGGTATCCGTTCTTTCGTCCATCGAGAAGGATCCTGGAAATGTATCTGTTGTCGAGGGGTTTCTGCAGAATTACCTTCGTGCATATCCGGCGGGCAAGTATTCGGATGAAGCTCGTAATCGACTGGTTTCCCTGAAGAACGCGGAGCAGAAGCGTGCACAAGCGGAGAACTGGCTGTCGGTGAAGAACCGGAGTCTGGAAAGCGGGTCCGTAAGCGAAGGATTGATCATCCTGGAGGAGTTCCTGCGCGAACATCCTTCGGGTCCCTACACCCAGGAGGCTATATCCCAGATCGTTGCCTTGGAATTGCAGCGATTCAAGAACGCAGCGCCACTCCCTTCCGGAGAAGAACCCTACGTGGTGCATCTCTCGGACGGGACCAGCCTTTCGGGGACTCTGACGAAAACCCATGACGGCAGGGTGGTTCTGAGAGACGCCGCCGGAGACCGGTACTTCCTGAGTCCCGAAAAGATCTTGAGAACGGACCTATCACCCCAAGGAGCCCTGATGAGGGAATATAACGCCAGACTGGAACGGGTGGATCCGACGGTTCCAGGTTCCTTCAAGAGCCTTGCGGGATGGGCCGATCAAAGCGGCTTTCGCTCCAGGGCTCTTATGTGCCGGGTTCTGGCGGCCTATCTTGATCCAACAGACCGGGAATCCACGGAAATTCTGCGGAAGGCGGGGTTCACCTATGTCCATGGGAGATGGAAATCCCGGGATTCCCTCTGGCGATAAGTTTCCTCGCCCTGATAATAGACACCGCTCGGCGGGTGGTTTCCCCGGACAGGGCCGGAGGATCCTGAGCCGGCTCAACATGCACCCCTTCTGTGTGCGATGGCTGCTGTAGACGATCCCCCTGATGTATCGTCTTACGCCCGCCTCAATGTGTTTTTTCCGCTTGAGTTGCTTCCTAACCTCCTCTCCCTACAGGGTTTTCCCCGTCCTCGAATCGGGCAATCGTTGGCCAATCCCTTCTTTTGAGTGTATATTGATTGAATAAGGCTGTAGGTGGGTTCAGAAAGCGGCAGGCCGGTGTAATTCCTTGAGCAAGGGTTTCTCATGGAGGCATCCAAGGTCTCGGGTACGGGTGTCGGTGTTCCCTACTGCGCCGGATACAACTACCTCTACATAAAAGCCAACGGGGACGTACGTTGCTGGTGCGGCAGCGGGGAGCGGGTGGTCCTGGGGAGTCTTCTCTCCGGGAGTATCGAGGATTTCGTTTCGGATGTCGTCAACGGTCCTTTGCAGCGGAGAATACGGAGAGCGTTTCTCAAAGGTTCCGTGCCCTTTGATGAGTGTCGAGTCTGCGAACTCTTTTCATGGAACGTCCCTTTGGATGCGTGGAGCGAGCTTTCCGATACGGACACGTGCCGGGTGCGCGGTCTGGGCATCCTTCAAGTGGAGCCGTCTTTTTTATGCACGCTGGACTGTCCCATGTGTGTCCGAAAAGGGGAGCGCCCCGCCGTTCAGAGGCCGCCCTACGTGCTTCCGGTGGAAGTGTTTCAACGCTTTGTGGCGGATTTGGCCGTGCATACGATGCCGGTCCGCGAGTTCTCCTTTTGCGGAAGGGGAGAGCCTTTTCTGAATCCGCATCTGCTGGACCTGGTGCGGTGGATCAAAGACCGCCTGGACACCCGCGTGACCATTATCACCAATGGGAACTTCGACTTCGATTCCGGAATTGTGACATCGGGCCTGGACAGAATCGAGATATCCTGGGATGGGACCACGCCGGGGTCCTACAGAAAATACCGTATCAACGGCAACTTCGACCAGGTGGTTCGGCTCACGGCGGACATCTCCCGATACAAGCGTGCAAACGCCCTTTCCAGACCCTGGCTGGTCCTTAAATACATCTTGTTTTCCTGGAACGATTCTTTGGAGGAACTGCATGGCCTGGCAGAGATGGCGGATGCGTTGGAAGTGGACGAGATCTTGTTCGTATGTACGGATACCCTGGGGCGCTCCCGTCGGTACTCGCCCGAGAGCATACGAAACCTGCTTTCGGGGGATCTTGTACGTGACCGGGTGCATTTCCCGAAGGTACGTACCTTGCAAGCCAAGAGCGCGCTGGGTCTGGGCCGATTTCTGTACGGGTGGCGCCTCATCCTGGATACCGCCCTCGATTCCTTGAAAATCGAGGGATGGTTCCTGGATTCTCAGGAAACGGAACGTATGAGGGCGGGAAGGATTTACCTGGACGGCGAGGCTTTGGGAGGACTCAGACCTAACTTGCCGAGTTGGGACTTGGTACGCAAGCATCATTGCGAAGCCGTATGGTCCGTTGATCCGTGCATTCGTTTTGAAGGTTTCTTCCCGCTGCAACTCCTGAAGGAAGATTCCAAAGCGGTTTCCCTCCGAATACGGACCACGGAAAACAGGCTGCTGCATTTGGGGGAAAGAGACATCGCCGGGGGCGGGATTTCCTGATGGCCCGTCGGCGGGAGGTATCCAGGGATTTATGGAATTCACGAAGGCCATCCATCCCGACCGGGTCCGATTTCTGAATGATCGCCCGGTCCGGCGTGGACGATACGTATTGTATTGGATGCAGCAATCGCAGCGGGCCGAAATGAATCATGCGCTGGAATACGCCGTGCAGCGCGCCAATGAGATGAAGCTCCCGCCCGTGGTGGTATTCTGCCTGATGGACGATTATCCGGAAGCGAACCTTCGCCATTACCGCTTCATGATCGAGGGCCTCGGGGAAACCCGTAGGTCGTTGAATGAACGGGGCATCCGATTCCTTATGCGACGGGGAAGTCCTCCCCAGCCCGTATTGGATATGAGCCGGGATGCGGCGCTTCTTGTTTGTGACCGGGGATATTTGCATCACCAGAGAGTCTGGAGGGACGTGGTGTCTCAGCGAGCCCCATGTCCTGTGTTCCAGGTGGAATCGGACGTGTTGGTTCCCGTGGAGGTGGTTTCGCAGAAGGCCGAATACGCGGCTCGGACATTCCGGCCCAAGTTTTACGCCCACGCGGAGGAGTTTGGGTATGGGCTCGACCCTACGACGGTTGAACGGGATTCCTTGACATGGAATAGGGAAGACCCCTCTTTGGACAACTTGGATGCGGTGATTGCTCAACTGCATGCGGATTCGAATGTGGCTCCCGTGCCGAGCTTTTTTCAGGGGGGAACTCTGGAGGCGAAAAGACGCCTGGATGCCTTTATCAAGACCGGGTTGTCCCGGTACCACGCCAACCGAAACCAGCCGCAGACGAACGATGTGTCCGCTATGAGCCCATATCTGCACTTCGGACAGATCTCTCCCGTCTACATTGCACTTGCCGTTCGGGGACACGGAGTCCCTCAGGACGAAAACCGGCGGAGCTTTTTGGAGGAATTGTTGGTGCGGCGTGAACTCGCACACAATTTCGTGTACTTCAATCCAAATTACGCCTCCTACGACGGGCTGCCGGAATGGGTTCGAAAAACTTTGGAAGAACATGCTGCGGACAGCAGGCCGTACCGGTATTCAAAGGAGGATCTGGAGACGGCCCGCACACACGATTTCTACTGGAATGCCGCCATGACCGAGATGCGGGAAACGGGCTACCTGCACAACAGCATGCGAATGTACTGGGGTAAGAAGATCCTGGAGTGGGTCGGTAACCCGCGAGAGGCCTTCCGAACCGCCTTGGAGTTGAACAATCGGTATTTTCTGGATGGCCGGGACCCCAACTCATACGCCAGTATCGGGTGGATCTTCGGCCTGCATGACCGGCCCTGGAAGGAACGGCCTGTCTTCGGTAAGGTGCGGGCCATGACGGCGAAAGGGTTGGAGCGGAAATGCGATATTCGGGCCTATGTGCGTAAGGTTGCGCAGATAACGGGGAAGTCCGGGGCTGTGTAACAGTGAAAAACGCGATCTGCTTCGTTGCGCTTTATCCTTCGTCATTGCGGTGTACTGGTTGTACGCCTCATTTCTCAGGATTCGCGCGCCTTGTATCTCATCGTTTTTGAACAGCCTGCCCGAAATGCTGTTTTTCGGCGGGCTGGTAAGAGAATGCTCGGCGTTTCGAACGACTGACGAAACGCTTTTCTGTATCCATCAACAGGTTCAGCGAATTGTGTCCATGAATGTCCGAACTCTCTTCCGAGATCAACCGGGCGCCTCGGCGGACTCTCGGCGCGGGGACCGTCGAGGCGCCCGTGCTCTCCGGATCGTACAGGCGGTCGGCGGCGTGCTCCTGTGCGTTGCCGTTCTTGCTTCTTTAGCGATCTACCGGCCTCGGATCTTCCTTCCAGTCCTGCAGGACATCGCCCGCCGTCAAGGATATCAACTGGAAATCGAAGACGTGCATGTTTCTATGCGGCCGTTTCAGGTGAAGCTGGGTCCGTGGAGTCTGGAGCCGCTTGGGGGGACGGCGCGTGCGGATTTGTCGAAGGTTCCGGAGGGTAAGGTTTCTTTTCGTTCGGAGGGAGTCGTCTGCGTCCTGGATGTGCGCGCCGTATTTTCCGGTAAGCCTTGGATCCGGCTCCTGGAAGTGGAGAATCCCCAGCTTGAAGTGCGGTCTTCGGGGCACAGGAATGAAGCCCCTGGATTCGAACGTTTCAAGGAATGGGAGGAATTCCTTTCCCGCGTGGGGCAATTGGGAGTGCGTGGCGGATTCGCGCGCGTGGCGACTCCTGAATGGGCGGTGACGGCCTCGAACCTCGAAGCGATCATGGTCCCCGGAGGAGCGGAGGACGCCGGGGTATTGGACTTCAATGTCGGTCTTTACGCGAGACGTCACCCGGAAAGAGCCGTCGGCTCCATGGGTTCCGAGACGATGGAGTTCGAAGCCCGAATCTTCGGCCGCGCCGAACGGCTGCCGGCGGGTGCGGTGGCCGCATCCGTGGAGATCGCCTCCGGGCGCTTGGAAGCTTCCAATGCCGGCGCTGATCTTAAGGCCTCCGTCCGGATGAAGACCGAAAATCAGGTATTGGTGGTGGAAGATCTCTCCGTTGCGGCTTCTCGGGTTTGGTTTTTTTCGCCGGATGAGGCCATGGAGCCACTGGAGGAATTGGTATTGCAGGGAGAAGGGGTTTTCTCGCTCTCCCGGATGACCTTCGAGGTCCCGCGCTTACGCGTTCTTGTGCCGGGATTCCTGGAACTGGCGGCAGGCTTTCGGGGGACCTTGCCCGCTCTTGACTATCCGGAGTTCCACGCGGATGTAGAGGGGCGGATTCTTCAGACGAAGGATTTGATGGGAAAGATGAGACACCTGCTACCCCCCTTCCTGCAGACCGTCTCCCTGACCGGGGAGATCCCCTTTTCCGGTTCTGTGGAACGCGCGGAGGGAAGGACGGCCGTTTATGGACGCGGCGCTGCTCGGGAAGTATCTCTTGAGGAGCGGGAACTGGGCCTGGATTGCGTGGTTGCCGGAGATTGGAGCTTAAAGGGGGAGGCGCCCGGATCCCTTGAGGTGTTCGGGGACGTATCCGCGGAGGGAACTTTAAGGACGGAATGGGTCCAGGTTGAAGCAGGGCGCGTTGCCGTGCGATTTGCGGGACCATGGAATCGGCCCGTGTTCGAACGAGTGCGAGCGGAAATCAGCCGAGGCGGACTGCTGGCCGATGAAAAGGTGATTCCTCTGGATGGTCTGGTCGGCGAAGCGTCTTTGGAAATGGACGAGAAGGACAGGGTTCGCTTGGAGGGCCTGGTCATACAAGTGGCGGAGGTCGGGAGCATTCGGGGAACGGTTTCTTTCCGGCCGTCGAATCCCGTTCGGGGCGTCGCCCTTCTCGATACGGATCCCATCCATGTGGATTCCGTCCTCCGACTCCTGACGGAGATCGGTGTGATCCAGGAAGCGCCGCAAGGCCTGTCGGGCAAGACATCCCTTCATCTTCACCTGGAGAATGAGAAGGGGCGGCCGGAACTGGATTTTCGGGCAACATTTTCCGAATTCGGATTTGTTTTCTCCGGCGGCGAGTGGATGGGCTCGGATGGCGGCGGCGCATTGGGCATTCACCTCGTACTGGAGGAAGGCGGTCCCTTCGACATGGATTTCTCCCTCGATAGGGGAGAAATGCTGGCGGGGACGCAGTACTGGGCTTTCAAAGAAAGGCCGTTGTCGCTGAGGGTCCGTGGAAAGCTCGGCGTTCTGGGAACACTCCGGGATTTACACTCGGAACTGGAGTTGGCCGGTTTGGGTCGTCTGAAGACGGTCGGCGGCTGGGTTGGAAGAGAACATGGAACGTGGAACTATGGGGGCCGCGTCAGTCTGGAGGAAGCGCATCCGGCTGCCTGGGCGGATATTCTATTGGTACAGCCCTTTTTGATTTCGCACCCGGATCTCGAAGATCTCCGTGCCGACGGGCGTGTTGCTATGGACCTGCTCTTCTCAGGAAAAGACGGGCAGGTGGAGATCCTGGGGACGTTGGGTCTCGAGGATGTCCATGTATCGTATCCTGCCATGGGAATTCATTTGGAGGGTTTGGAACTGGATTTGCCGGTTCATTACCGCTGGGGATCAAACCTCGTGAATTCCGGAGGGAACACGTTCGACGGCTGGGGTCGTCTCACCTGCCGGACCTGCTTGTACCGTTCCAATCAACTTGCGGTGGATCTGGCCGTCTCCATGAAGTCGAACACGCTGTATAGTCGCGGCCATCTATCGTTTCCCGTATTGGGG
Source organism: uncultured Thermodesulfobacteriota bacterium (assembly GCA_964597345.1). Taxonomy (GTDB): domain Bacteria; phylum Desulfobacterota; class Desulfarculia; order JACQYL01; family JACQYL01; genus CAZQXK01. The sequence goes on from CAZQXK010000012.1 coordinate 7,466, forward strand.
GGGCGGTTGGTTCTATCGGATGCGGAGGTGTACGAACCGTTTTCCCGAGATGTTCGGACGGAGCTTCGGGTAGTGTTGAGGGATCTGGATCTGGGAGAGATTCGGACGGACGGAGCCGGGATGCAAGGAACGTTGCACGGTGATTTCGATTCGGTACGGATCACGACCCAGAGATTGGATGTCGAAGGGATCCTGCACGGTTCTTTCTTCGGCGGCCGACTTTCAGGGGAAGGGTTTTTCGTAAACAGGCCGTTTTCCTCCGCGCGTGTCTTTGGTCTGGAAACGCTCCGGGTGCATCTTCTGGACTTGGAGCCGTTGAGTGCTTCGCTGGGTGCGGGACGTATTACCGGACGGCTGAATTTGGAGGTGGACGGAGTTCAGGTTGCCTACGGGGAGCCGCAATCCTTCGTCCTTACAGCCGAGTCCGTTCCGGTACGGGGAGTTTCCCAAGTCATGAGCATGGAAGCGGTGGATTCCTTGTCCGTATTAGGAACCGGGGAGGGGACCTCGGGACTGGGAACGGCTCTATTTGCTTCCTTCTTCAATGAATTCCGCTATGGTAAGATAGGCATACAATGCAGTCTGAACAACGACGTATTCCGATTGAGGGGTTTGATCCGGGATAACGGCGTGGAATACTTGGTCAGGAAACCCCCTCTTTTCGGCATCAATGTAATCAACGGAAATCCCGACAACCGGATTTCGTTCAGAGATATGATGCAGCGCCTCCGGAGAATCTCGGGGCCCGGCGCCGGATGATCAGGATTTCCAAAACGATGGGGAGAATGTCCATGATTCGGGTATTGGGAGTGCTTTGGTCGATCGCTTTGGTTTTCGTGACTTCATGCGTCACGGTGAACATCTATTTCCCGGCCGCCGAAGTAAATCGAGCGGCGGAGCAGATTGTGGATGACGTTTACGGGAAACCCGGAAACCCAGCCGGTTCTTCCGGAGAAGAACAAGGGCAAAGGTGGGTAGGGCGGGCGTTGGCCGCCGTTCTGGAACCGTCCAACGCATATGCTCAGGAAGACATTACGGTGACCAATGCCGTGATCCGTGGCTTGCAGGAGCAACTGGCGGCAAACCATCAGAACCTCATACCTTTCTATGAGCAAGGAAACGTGGGTATAGACAAGAACGGATACCTGACCCTGCGGGATACAGGCGGTCTGCCCATGGCTCAGCTGGCCGCGCTCAGGAGGCTGACCGGCACGGACAACTCCCTGAGAAGGCAGCTTTATCTCGAGGTGGCCAAAGCATTGAACCTGCAGATGGACCAAGTGGACCGGGTGGAAAGAGTTTTTGCGGCCAAGTGGAAAGAGAAAGCCGCATCCGGTTGGTGGATCCAGGAGGATGACGGCAATTGGCGCAGTAAGTGATCCCGATGCCGTCCGCTTCTATTCCTGTGAGTGGGATGCATTGCAAAAGCGAGGGGAACCGTCTTCAAAAGGTTTCCCCTCGCGTAAGGCACCTATGAACAGGTTACCGGACTACGGCCGGAGGTCATGGATTGCGAAGTCAATTCAGTCCGGACATCATGTGAATGCTATCACCGGTTTGATTATACCGTCTTCCTTAGTGTCCATCATCCAGAATGCTTTTTCGATCTCATCGAACGTGAAGCGGTGCGTGGTCAGCTTGGTGGGATCCACCCGGCCGGTTTGAATGAGTCTCAAGAGCCGAGTCATTCGTTCATTCCCTCCGGGACACAGCAGGGTTTTGATGGTTTTCTCGGCCATGCCGACACCCCATTCCATTCGGGGAATGTTCAGATATTCCCCTTCGCCGTGATACCCGATGTTCGAGATGGTGCCCCCGGGGCGCGTTACCTTGATACAATTCTCAAATGTGATCTGTGCGCCGAGGGCTTCCATGGCGGAGTCCACTCCCTCGCCGTCCGTGAGATTTATGATTTTTTGCACCACGTCCACTTCTTTGTAATTCAGGACTACATCGGCGCCGTATTCCCGCGCCAGCTCCATTCGCATAGGCACGCAGTCCACGGCAATGACGAGTCCCGCTCCCAACAGGCGCGATCCCACGGTAGCCATCAACCCCACTGGGCCTTGGCCGAACACCGCTGCGGAGCCGCCCAAAACGATATCCGCGTTCTCAGCGCCCTTGAACCCCGTTGACATCATGTCCGTCGTGTAGCAAGCCGCTTCGTCCGAAACGCCTTCGGGGATCAATGTGAGGTTGGCGTCTGCATCGTTCACGTGGAAATATTCCGCCATATTTCCATCCTTGACGTTGGCGAACTTCCATCCGCCGAGGGGTTGGCTGCATTGGGAGGTGAACCCGCGCTGACAATTGTGGCAGGTGTAACAGGGGGTGATGGCGTTGACCACGATGCGGTCACCCGGTTTGAAATTCTTGACCTCACTGCCCACTGTGTGAACGATGCCGCATGCTTCGTGCCCTAATGTGATGTTTTCGCGTTCCCCGATAGCTCCTTTGACCGTATGGACGTCCGATGTGCATACCAGCGCCGTGGTGGTCTTGATTACCGCATCGTTGACGCCGGGTTCCGGGATCGGTTTCTCCATGAATCCCACCTCGCCGATACGCTTCATCACAAACGCCCTCATCGTTCCCGCCATGGATTTCCTCCTGCTTCTTTTAAAAAGGATGATATCCAAGAGAACTCGGATTCGTCCATGTTCTTCAGCACTCCATTAGCTGATCGGGTCGCGAGCCTTATAGGCTGATTAAGAACATACTAACCGAATGAAGATCTATCGTATATCCGTGTGAACCCTCATTTTAGCCTCCTGTCCTGGGTTGGTCGCGGGAGAATCCCACAGGGAATCCTGGGGGATTCTCCCGTTGGTGAAACGGACACAACCGAGGGCCGCATGGGCGGCTGGAAAACGGATGAGGCGGGTCACCTCGGCGATTCGAAGAGAATGAGGGGCTTGATGATGTTGTCTCGTTTCGTGGCCATCATTTCGAACGCGGTGTCGATTTCGTCGAAGAAGAAGGTATGGGTGGTCAGTCGGGTAGGATCCACTCGTCCGGTTTCGATCAGTTTCAGCAGCCGTTTCATGCGTTCATTGCCACCGGGACAGAGCACGGTTCGAATGGTCTGTTCTTTCATACCCATGCCCCAGGCCGCCCTTGGAATATCCACCGTGCCGCCGTCGCTGTGGATTCCCAGGTTCACGACGGTACCTCCCGGACGGGTAAGTCGAATACAGGAATCGAAGGCCATTTGGGAACCTATGGCTTCGATGGAGGAATCGACTCCGATTCCTCTCGTGATTTCCATGAGTTCGTCCTCGGGATCCACTTCCGTGAAATTGACGGCGAAATCCGCGCCGTAATACCGCGAAAGGGCCAGACGGTTGGGCCGTTTATCCACGGCGACGATCAATCCGGCCCCGAGGAGACGGGCGCCGGCCGTGGCCATGAGCCCCACAGGTCCTTGAGCGAAAACGACCACCGTTCCCCCCAGGGGGATGCGCGCCATTTCCGCGCCCATGAATCCCGTGGACATCATGTCCGTCGTATAACAGGCCGCTTCGTCGGAAATGGTCGGCGGTATGAGCGCCAAGTTGGCGTCGGCATCGTTTACGTGAAAATATTCGGCGAAGGTGCCATCCTTGATGTTCGAGAATTTCCACCCCCCCAAGGCCTCATGGCACTGTGAGGGAAACCCTCTCTGACAATTGACGCACCGAAAGCAGGGGGTGATGGCATTGACGGCTACACGATCGCCCTCCTTGAACGAGTGAACTTCTCGTCCCACTTGATACACCACGCCGACGGCCTCGTGTCCGATGGTCAGGTCCCTGCGCATTCCCAAGGAGCCGTTGACGGTATGGCAATCCGTGGTGCATACCAGGGCGGCGGTCGTTCGGACCACGGCATCCCTGGGTCCGGGCATGGGGATCGGTTTTTCCATGAAGTCGACTTCGCCGATGCCTTTCATCACAAAGGCTTTCATGGTTGTCATGCCGGAGTTCATATCGATCTCTTATTCCCCCCAAGATCGGATATCGATGATTCCGAGTCTCGCAGCGTACTTGACCAGATCCACTACGTTGTCCAGCCCCAACTTCTCCATGATTCGAGTTCTGTGGTTTTCCACGGTCTTCGGACTGATGAACAACTCGGAAGCGATTTGCTTCGTGGATAGTCCCCTGGCCACCAAGCGCATGACCTCCTGCTCTCTTGGAGTAAGACGCTCGTAGTTCTCGTCTGAAGCAGTCACCCGACCGTCCTCCTGTTCCAGGAGAAACTGTACGATTTCTTCCAGTACCGTGTGGTCGAAATAGTAGTGACCCTCTAGGACCGTTCCTAATGCTTTCAGGAGAATGCCCGGAGTCGAGTCCTTGATGATGTAGCCCACCGCTCCCGCGCGGATGGCTTTTACCACGAAATCCATCTTGGAGTACATACTTATGATCACCACTTTGGCCGAAGGCACAATGTCAAGGATCAATCGGGTGCCTTCGATGCCGTTGTCGTCCGGCAGGGCTATGTCCATGAGGACGAGTTCGGGGCGGAGTTTCTCGGCCTGTTCACAAGCCTCTTGAACGGATCCCGCCTCTCCGGCTACCACAAATGAGGGATTCTGCCTCAGGAGGACTTTGAGTCCTTCCCGGAACAGGGTGTGATCATCGACCAGAAGAATGGTTCTCGTGTCGACCGGATGTCCATCCCTGGGATTCATTGTGCCGCCGAGACGCCCGAGAACGCGATCTCCGGCGTTGTGTTCGTCCTTGATTGCATGTGCGTTGCACCTTTCCGCGTACCCGGATTCACGCTGCGGGCTCGTGCGGGGGAAAAATCACATGTCCCGGCCTGCCAAGTGACCTCACCGCGCCTTACTCTTCGATGTCGGCAATTTCGACATCTCATCGCTTCTCACCAACCTGCCGAAACCCCGCTTTTTCAACAGGCGGATAGTGGGGAACCTCAATGTGGATCTGGGTGCCCTGTGCCCGGTTGGAGCGTATATTCATGGTTCCGTTCAGGAGAGCCACCCGCTCTTTCATACTCCAGATTCCCATGCAGCTTCCCATAGATGTGCCGCGGGTTAGGCTCTCCGGATCGAATCCCTTGCCATTGTCTTCGATTCTGAGGATGAGATGGGGATAGGAGTATACCAATCGAATCAAAGCGTATGTGGCCTCGGAATGTTTGACGATATTATTCAGTCCTTCCTGGATCAACCGATAAAGGGCGATCTTGGCGTCAAAATCCAATTTGAGCGGCTCGATGCCCGCGGCTTTAAAGTCAATTTCGACGCCGCATATTTGGGCTACGTTTTTACACAAATTATGAATGGTTCTCGTAAGTCCTAAAGTATCCATGGATGTTGGGTGAATGTTCAGTACCATCTTTCGTACATCATCCATAATAGTATGCAAGGAATCCGATAGCACTTTAACCTGGGGTTCCAATTCTCTTCTGGGGATCGGGAGATCGCGGCAAAATGTTGAAAGCTGGATATTTAAGGAATAGAGTTTTTGCGCCAGATGGTCGTGGAGGTCGCGTGCGATACTGTTCCGTTCCAACTCCTGGGCTCGAAGCAATTGTTGGGACAACATTCGGATTTGTTCCTCCGCCTGTTTGCGCACCGAGATGTCCCGCATGTAGCTGATGGTTCCCGTGGTTCGACCCTCTTGATCCTTCAGGAAGGCGCTGGAAATCAACAAGGGAACTGTGCTGCCGTCCGGGCGTTGGGCCTCGAATTCGTAGTTCGAAGTGGGCGTGTGATCCAACGTAAACTGAAATGTATCGGTATCTCCGCTTGATCCGTGCTTCATGACATCGCTGATGAGCATTCCGACTAGCGCGTCGTGGCGTGTTTGAAGCAGTTCTTCAGCACCCGCATTTATGTAGGTTATGACTCCAGCCTCGTTGGTCACCACAATAGCGTCCATACAGCTCTCGAGAAGGCTCTCCAAATAATTCTTGATACTTATGATGTCTTTCATCTCGGTTATGTCCCGAACGATTCCCTCTATGGCTGTGGGAACATCCTTATCGTTCCTGAGAACAATCCATCGATCATGCATCCAGCGGAGAACACCATCACTGGTAACGCACCTGTATTCGGACTCGTCTCCGTCCCTATTGTCCGATAAGCTGGACTCTATCCTGCGTTTCAACTTCTGCCGATCTTCTGGATGAATACGTTCCATTACAGAATCCGTCGTAACGATGTCCTTGCATGGATGGCCGAACATCTTTATGAAGGAAGGATTGGTATAGACGTACTTATTGATGGAAAGATTGAAATTGTAAATACCGTCCTGGGTCCGATTGGACAAGCTGTAGAACCGTTTCTTGGATTCATGCCAGGCCTCGATCATTTCCCGGTATTCCCGAAATTCCTTTTTGAGTGCGATATATCGGTTCTGCAGTTCCTGGTAAGACAGGGATTCATCCATGGCGGTACCTCCGCACCGGAATGGCGCCCGAGGGGCGCTGGTGTTCGATGAAAGACCCGAATCACGGGTAGTGAGGAACACCTGCACTTCAAGGGAAAATGCCGTCTCAACAGGCTGTTGAAAAACGCGATCTGCTTTCACGCCTTTGGCGTGACGCTTCCTCCTTCGTTATTGCGGCGCACATTATGTACGCCTCATTCCTCAGGATTCGCACGCCTTGCATTTCATCGTTTTTGACCAGCCTGCTCGAAATGCGATCTTTCAACGGGCTATTAAACAGTAGCACCCGCCACGCTTTAATTTCAACACACAGCTGTGCTGAAATCCGGATCCGGCGGAGGGCGTGAACACGGCGGAGAAAGCCCCGTGGCTTCCGGTATCCGATAATTTACTTATGCAAGATCAATAAGTTATCCGTGATCCGACGCGCCGGATCTCTCCCCTTGGTCCCTCTCGCATTGACCTCGTATAATGTATACGATAGCCTAAATTCAATCTATGCCGATGCAGACGGGACTCCACCCGGAAGGGGAAACCGAACGGGGGCGGGTCTTCAGAGGACCCGTCGGGATTACCCATGGGTGGCCGGATTTCGGAATCCTGATTTGCCGCGGCAGCGCCCTTCCTTCATTTTGTTGCTCATGAATGGGACGACGGGAACACCGCCGGTTTCTGAAATCCAAGCGGAAACACGTTTATGGGCGGTGTTTCCGCGGGAGGACGGACATGCATCTTGCCGAAGGCATTATCACCGGGGTTCCCGCGGCGGTTTATACCGGAGCGGGTGTGGGGCTCGTGGCGTGGGGGGTCCGGAGGATGCAGCGGCTCATCCGTGAGTACCCGGAAAAAAAGGCCTTGTTCGGGATGGGGTGCGCCATAGTCTTCTTTATGTCCCTGGTGCCCATACCGGCCTTCACGGGCACATGCACTCATCCTTGCGGTACTCCGCTGGTGGCCATCTTGTTCGGCCCGGCCGTGGGCACGGCGTTGGCAGGGATGAGTCTGCTGCTGCAAGCGGCGTTTTTCGCTCACGGCGGGTTTTCCACGTGGGGCGCCAATGTGGTGGCTCTGGGGTTCTTCGGAAGCGTGTTCGGCTGGGGGACCTTCCGGCTGGCCCGAAGGGCGGGCTTGCCGTTGTGGGCCGCGGGAGGACTGGGGGGACTGGTGGGGGATGGTATGGTATACGCGTCATCGGGTTTCATCCTGGGCGCCGCCCTTTCCATGGCGCCTTCTCCCCAATACGGCCTTACCGGATATCTGATCGCCATTTACTCCGCTTATCTCCCGACTCAAATTCCCATCGGCGTTGCCGAGATGGTGGTTACGGGACTCGCGCTCCATTATGCCTATAAGCAACGGCCCGAAGTATTGGAGGATTTAGGCGTAGTATCTCCCGCGCTTCGGCGGACCGCGGCCGGAGGTTCATCGACGCTGGGACTGTTTTTTCTTGCGGTATGCATCGCCACGGGATGGTCTCTCCAGCCCCGAGAGGCGTCCGCCGCCGGTCTGATTCCGCAGGAAGGTCCAAAAAGCGTTTTCACAGTGGAAAGCAATGCCCTGCCGGCACCCGGGGTCTTCAGCGGAATGGATGAGGCGGTCAACGAGCGCCTGGCTGAGGAGGCCGGCATTACCGTCAGGGAGCCTTACCTGAATTTTGAAGAACTGGGAGACCTGTGGAACGCCTTGCTTTTATTGGCCGGTGGTGTCTGCGGCTTCATTTTGGGCCGGTTTGGATATCTGCTCTGGGGTCGACCTCGGGGATCCATTACTGATGAATCGACCAGACGTGCGGAAATACGCACGATGAGCGTACCTCGATGAGACAGGAGGGCTTCTCCACACGCGCCTGGGATGCCTTTCGCGCGTCCGCAATTCCGGATGAGGGACCTGACGGGTCCTCACACAGAGGTGTGTATCGCTGGGACCCTCGCCTGAAGCTGTTTCTGCTGGTTTTTGCCGTAGCACTGAACGTGGGTCTGGCCCGGATAGAATTGTCCATCTTTTTGTTTTTCCTGGCTGTCACCATGGCCGTGTGGTCCCGGATTCCCCCCCGTCACTTCTTGTTCTTCCTGATTGCTCCCGCTTGGGCGACCCTCGTGGTATTCCTGGGATTTTCGGTTGGGTTCGGCGTGACGCCGGTCCTATCCCTCGGGCCGTTCACTCTCTATGAGGAAGGCTTGCTTCAGGGAGCCTCCGCAGCGGCCCGGGTGGCGTGCGATATGGCGTGGATGGCGCTGGTGTTTCTTACCACGCCGTTCATGCGGGTTCTGGATGCCCTTCGGTGGTTCCGAATTCCGGCGGCCGTTACCGAAACACTGGCCACAGCATACCGCTACGCATTCCTGCTCGCGGATGAATTCCGCAGAATGCGGATGAACGCTGGATCACGGGGCGGCCTGCAGGGCTTTCCAATGAAAGCCAAGACTTCTGGGATGATCGTCGCCCAGATTGTGATGAGAGCCTATGACCGTGCGCACCGGATTCATTCAGCCATGGTTTCAAGGGGGGCCCAGGCGGTCCCCGTTCCCGGAAGCCGGTCGGCTCATCCCGAGATCGGCGAATGTCCCAACGCGTGTGATGTGTCTCCCATGCTTCGGGAAGAATGCGACCGGGTGATCCGATGCGAGCACCTTACGTATGCCTATCCCGGTAAAGGACCCATGGCCATCCAGGATGTGAGCTTTGAAGTCCGTCGTGGCGAAGTGGTTGCTGTCTGCGGGCACAACGGGTCAGGCAAGACCTCGCTGCTGAAACTCCTTGCGGGTATTCTGGCGCCCGTTGCGGGGGATGTGTATCTGTCCGGAAAGCGGGTGGATCGGAAGTGGCGAAACGAAGCGTTTCGGCACGTTGGAATCCTTTTCGAGGATCCCAACGACCAGTTGTTCTGTACCCATGTGCGGGAGGATGTGGCTTATGGACCCCGGAACCTGGGTCTCGATCCCGCGGAGGTGGACCGGTTGGTCCACACCTCCATGGAATTGATGCAGATTTCCCATTTGGCGGACCGGCCGATTCACAGGCTCAGCCACGGAGAAATGAAACGGGTGGGCCTGGCCGGCCTCATTGCCATGCGGCCCCCCGTGGTGCTTCTCGATGAGCCCACCGCAGGTCTGGATCCGGCTTCTTCCCGAGAATTAACCGATCTTATCCGGCACCTGAACGAGCATCATGGATATACGTTCGTGATTGTTACTCATGCGGTGGACTTGGCGCCCATGATCGCTACCCGGGTGATTCTATTGAAAAACGGTCGGATTGCCGCGGACGGCCCTTTGAGAACAGTGCTGACGGACGCCGCGTTGCTCGAAGAATCCGGGTTGGAACCTCCGTTACTGACCCGCCTTTTCGAACTTCTGGGCGGGCATGCCGCGGAGTTGAACGGAACTCCGCTTACGGTGCACGAGGCGGCGGCGGTTCTGAGTCGTCGTCTCCGTTTTGCGGGGCAAGGGCTTTATGAGCTGTGCGATGGGAAGGACTCGCGGAGTCTCCAGGCAGGTCATAGGCGCACTATGGGGCGCTGAAGGTCTCATTCGGGGTGGGGACGAAGTGGATGGGTCGGGGTTCTTCTTGGATCCCGCCCTGTGATCGGATTCAACGGAGCGCCCACCGACCGGCTTCCGGAGACGGCGGGTGGAAGACATGGAGCGGGCATGAAAATCACGCAAGTGGCCGGGTTTCTTGGATGTGGGAAAACCACTCTGCTGTTGAAGCTCTCCAAAGTGCTGGCGGGAGACGGTGCGTACAAGGTGGCGCTGGTGGTGAACGAGATCGGGGAAATCCCGGTGGACGGAAAGGTCATGGAAGAAAGCGGCATGCGCGTCAAGGACATCGGGGGGGGCTGTATATGTTGCGAGGTCGCGACTACGTTTGCCAAGACGGTGTATGCGCTCTACAAGGATTTCAAGCCGGACCATGTCCTCGTGGAACCTACGGGTGTGGCGATTCCCCACCAGGTGAAGGCGGCCGCCCGGATGAGCGGAAGAGATGCGCGGATTTCCATGGGGCCCGCCATTGTTCTCTTTGACGCCACCCGGCCCGCGGAACTCCTGGACATGGATATGCTGGGAAGACTGGTCACCAACCAGGTGACGGATGCCGATGTGATCGCTGTGAGCAAGATCGACGCCGTAGCCGAAGACGGATTGAAGGATACGGAAGCAAGGGTGCGGGAACTCAACCCCCATGCGGAACTCGTTCGTCTCTCCAGTTTCACCGGAGAAGGCATGGACCGGCTCAAAGACGTCATTCTTTCGTGGGAGGAGTGATTCCATGACAGACCCTATGAACACGGAGAAGGGGTGTTATACGGAACACGGCGTAAGCGGCTATGGTGTGGCGGTCAAGCTGACCCACGAACATCCCAAAGATGAAGGGTTTATTCGAGCCATGGCCGAAGAGATGATGCATTCCATTGCGGAGAAATGCATGGAACGGGGCGCTCGATGCATCGGCCACATCAAGTCTCATGTGATGACGGAAGCCGGCGCGATCAAAGCGGATACCATAGGGGTCGAACAAGGGGCTTATTCATCGGGGAGTATCCGCCATCCGGTGAAAGACTTGTACATGGCCGTGAACAGCATCGTTCAGGGAATCCGTGAAGAAGTGGTGAAAACGGCCACCCTGGAAGGCGTTCACGAAGTGGCCGAGGGCAAGGGATACGTCGTGGCCAAAGAGAAGGAACACACCTATTTCGATGAGTTTGATTTTACTGTGTCCAAGCAGGAATACCTGAGGCAATTGGAAAAGCAGTTCAGAAAAGAAACCAACGGACCGGGGGAGTCCAAGGACTCATGAAAGTGATCACCGTCTCCGGGATTCAAGATGCCGGAAAAACCTCTCTCATTAAAGAATTGATCGGGCGGGTGCACGGACTGGGAAAACGTTCCGCGATCATCGTGAACGAAGAGGGACAGGAGTCGTATGGGGATCATTTCCTGGAGCGATACGACGTGACGGTACGGCATATCCACGGAGGCTGACTGGGATGTTCGCTGGCGTCCAGTTTTGCGGCTCGTCTGAAAGAAATTCGCAGGACCACGAATGCCGATTTGTTGATGGTGGAGCCTTCGAGCATGGTGGTGACGGATGAGCTTCGCCAGGTGGCGGCTATGGCGCGGAGGGATGTCTCTTACGAGATCGGCGCCTTTATCACCCTGGTGAACGGCCCGGACTTCGACCGCACCCTGTCGGAAAGGCGGGATTTGCTTTTGGGTCAGATCCAGGGCGCGGACCTGGTGGCGATCAGCCGGGCGGATGAGATTTCCCCCGAAATGCTCGAACGGGTGTTCTCCCTGCTGCGCAATCACTCGGACCGATTGCTGAAGTTGAGTGTGCGCATGGGCTGGGGAGTCGAAGAAATCATGAAACACATCGTATAGGTTGAGGGGTCCCGTCGGGAGGTTCAGGGGGACATGGCTCCCAGGTCCATTCCAGGGTTCCGGGTATCGCGTCACCGGCGTAAGAGATTTGGGAAAGCGCCGGTGTTTATTAAACGATAGGGAGGGGTGATCGTCAGCCGAAAGAAAAGCTTTCCTATTCAGGCGCCCTGATACGGCTTCGATTGCTTGGGCTTTTCGACGGAAACCAGCAGGCGAAGCCGGGGGCGAGGGGGTTTCGGGCGCAACGACAGGGGGATCCGCGTGCCGGCTTCCGGCCCGGGTCGGCGGGAGGTACGGGATGTGAGGATTCCCGGGAGGAGATCCGAAAGCACGGAAACGGCGGGGATGCTCTTGAGGCCCTGATGTGGGGTTTGGAGCCAGGGATTTCCCGGCCGCTTACCGGTGGTTTCACCCACTGAATCTTTTCTTGACAGGAGGACGATATGACGTCTTTAGAACGCGTAGCAACCGCATTACAGCATAAGGAAGCGGACCGAGTGCCTACTGCGCCCCTGGTTTGCGGGGCGGCCAGGCGTGTGTACGGGGTCACTTACGAAGAATGGGCCCAAGACGGGGAACTTCAGGCGAAATCCATGCTGCAGGCTCAGGAACTCATCGGCTTCGACGGAATACTCACCTTGGTGGATCTGTCCGTGGAAGCGGCGGACCTGGGACAGGAGATGGTGTTTCCGGTGGAGGATACGCCTCATCCGAACTACAACAATCCTTTCATCAAGACCCCGGATGATTATCTCAAGATCGAGCGTATCGACCCCACCAAGGGAAAGCGCATGAAAGAGATGATCACTTATTGCGATATCCTGATGAATGAGCGGGGAAGCACTGTGCCCATGATGGGTTTTGTGTACGGTCCCCTGGGTATCCTGAGCATGATGCGGGGAGCGGAAAAGCTCTTTGTGGACTGTATGAAACACAAAGAGATGGTGTTGAAGGCCGAGGAGACCATCACCGATGTTCTTGTGGATTACATCAAAGCCCTGTGCAAAACCGGGGTACACGCCATCGTATTGGACACCCTCTTTGCATCTCAGACCATCATGAGTAAGGAACTGTGGAAGGCGGTAGAAGGCCCCTTCACCACCCGTCTCGCGAACGCCGTCCGGGAAAGCGGCGCCATGGTCATCATCCATAACTGCGGCAAGGGGATTTACTTTGATGTCCAGATAGAGGCCATGAATCCCGTGGCCATCTCGTGTGCCTATGTTCCGGACGACTGCAAGAGTTGGACCGAGGCCAAGGAAAAATGGGGGGACAAGGTGACTATTGTCGGCTACATTGAACCGGCCCGCTATTTGTTTCTTGGAACCCCTGAAGAAGTGAAACAGGAGTGCAAAAAGGAAATCGGAGAACTGGCCAAGGGTGGTGGATTCATCTTGGCCACCGGGTGTGAATTTCCCCCTAACGGTTCCTTGATGAACGCCATCGCCATGATGGAAGCGGCGGAACTTTACGGGAGATACTAACCGGATGCAGGTGCTTGGGCCGGGGCATCCTGAGGAAACAGGGCGCCCGTTGACCACGACCATCTAGACGGAAGGGGCGGCGTCCGAGTATCGCCCGCCGCCCCTCCTTCCATGCAGAGGCAGGTGGAGGAAACAGAGTGCGGACTCAAGCGGTACAGTCGTTACTGGGAGCCAAAGAACAGGCCATGGAGGACTTCCACGTCCTTCAAGAGCCGTTTTATCTTCCCGTGGGGAATGAGATCCGGATTTTTGAGACGGCTTATAGTTTGAAAATCCCTGTCATGTTGAAGGGGCCCACGGGTTGCGGGAAGACCCGTTTCCTGGAATACATGGCATGGAAGCTGTCGCGACCCCTCGTAACCATCGCGTGCCACGAGGACTTGACCGCCTCGGACCTGGTGGGGAGATTTCTTCTTAAAGGCCAGGAAACCTTGTGGACGGAAGGCCCTCTCAGTCTTGCGGTAAAACATGGGGCCATCTGTTATCTGGATGAGGTGGTGGAAGCCCGAAAAGACACTACCGTAGTCATTCATCCTCTCACGGACGACCGGCGGGTTTTGCCCCAGGAGAAACGGGGGATACTGATCGAAGCGCATCCCGAATTTTTCCTGGTTATCTCCTACAACCCCGGTTACCAGAGCGTCATGAAGGATTTGAAGCATTCCACCCGGCAGCGTTTTGTGGCTCTGGAGTTCACGTATCCGCCGGCCGACAAGGAGGCGGCCGTTATCATACGGGAAACGGGGCTTCCCGGAGAAACCGCGGAACTGCTGGTCCGTCTCGGAGAAATGGTTCGAAATCTGCGGCAGCACGGTTTGGAAGAAGGAGTCAGCACGCGCCTGCTGGTATACGCGGCGAAACTCATGGTTCAGGGGCTGGATCCCGTGGCGGCTTGTGAGAGCGCCATAATCCGACCCATGACGGACGATTCGGAGATGCAGCAGGCCATAGCCGAGATCGTCCACGGGATCTTCTGATTTCCATGGAAATCTATTTGCTTTGCAGGACGCTGTCCAGAGCGCGCCTCAAAACGGTGCACGATTTCATTCTCGATCACCCGGATCTTCTGAAGAGACTCCCGCCAGGTACCCAGGATGCCTTCCTCAAAATATGCGGGGCCATTTCTCATCTGCGTTCTCGGAAGGCCAAGGACTTCTTCATACGGACCCTGCAGAATCTGGAAACGCTTCGGGACAAGGAGTTCGCAGGATTGATTGCGGAGGGGGCCATCCGGCTCGGGGTTGAGAACTGGGCTATGGTTCAGCCCTATTTCGAAAGCGTCGGACACCTACCGCAGGACGAGGACTCCTTGCAACGATGGACCGTTTTCGCGCTGGGGCTTGCCGAGGCGGACATCGATACGGCGGTGACGTATGTTCGGGAAACGCCTCGCGCGCTGGAAACGTTCGGGCCGGAACGGTTTCTATCCTGGGGGGAACAAGCCCTCGATGTCGTGCAGGGAAATCCGGGGATGGGCAAGGCGGCCAGAGCCTACCTTGAGGAGGCCGTGACGAACCACTGCGCCATTGCACTGGGCCAGTGGGGCTTCCTGCTTCGGGAAGGGACGCGCATTGCGGCTCGTTCCGCCGCCGCCGCCGAGGCGTTTATTCGCCTGGGGTCCCGCCTGTGTCTGTTGTTGAACGATACCGAAACCGAACGATGGATCACCGAAGGCATCGAGTCCTGTGTTTCGGAAGACGATCTTATGGGCTATTTCAGTGGGACTCTTTCAGGTGCGCTGGAGAGACGAAACGGCCTGGCCTCGGGAATCCCTCTGGAGGAGCGAACGAATACGCTGTCCCTTATTTGCGAGGCCTACTTAGGCCGGTCCGTGAAGATCCGCCCCAATACCCCGTTGACCGGAGTAAAGGGATTCACGGGCGGTGCGGCCACGGATGGGCGCACCGTGTATCTTCCCATTGTGGCGGAGAGTTTCGGCCTTTTCAAGCTCATGGCGCTCCATCAATCCAGCCTCCTGGCGCTGGACGATTGGCGCGAAAGCGCCATGAGAGCCTTTTTTGATCCCGTGGGGATTCATTTGAAAGCGGACCGGATGGTCTTGGACACTATGCCGACGCTCCTTCGGGAAATGCGCCAGGCGGCCCAAGGCGAACTTCCCCCGTCGTACCCGGACAAGGTGCCCCGCGAATTCAAGAAACGACTTCCTTGGTGGGGGGATCTCCTGCCGGAGCTGGTGACGCAGACTCAGGAGACGATGCAGCGTTTGCTGCAGAAGGCGGAAGAGCAGACCGATCTGCCTCCCAAAGTGGTGGAGGCGCTTCTTTCCTACATGATGGCCGAGGGGCACCGGGAAGATCGTGGGCTTTGGGAAAAGCTCCAGGCGCTGTGCGACGACTTGGAGTTTGCTTCACCGGATCCCGAGGAATTGCAGGAGAGTTTCAAGACGTTCTTTTATAAGGAATGGGATGCGGACCTGTCGGATTATAAGTTGGATTGGTGTCTGGTGCGGCAACGTGTGGCCAAGAGCATGCCCAATCCCTTTGTGGAGAATGTGCGGACCAGGATGCACGGCCTCATCGCTTTGATCCGGCGGCAGTTTATGCGCCTCAAACCGGAGGGTTTTCGGAGGCTTCGCGCCCAGGAAACGGGAGATGATCTGGATCTGGAAGCACTGATTCCGGCGCTGGTCGAAATGCGGGCGGGCGCCTCGCCTTCGGACGGGATTTACATCCGAAGAGACAAGCGGACACGGGATGTGGCCGTATTGTTTCTGCTGGATATGAGTGCATCCACGGCGGAGCGGGTCCACGGACGCCGAGTGATCGATATTCAGAAGGAGGCCATGGTGCTTATGGCGGAAGCTCTGGATTCCCTGGGGGATCCCTTCGCCATCTACGGGTTTTCCTCCGAAGGTCGTTTTCGGGTGGATCTGTTTTCGATCAAGGAATTCGGAGAGCCATACTCGGATCGCGTGCAAACTCGTTTGGGCGGCCTTGAACCCAAGGAGCTTACCCGATTGGGTGCGGTGATTCGGCACGGGATCTACAAGCTGGAAGGAGTCCAGGCGCTGATAAAACTCATGGTGATCCTTACGGATGGCAGACCGTACGATCTGGAATACGGAGGGCTGAAATACGCCATCGAGGATACCAAACGCGCCGTCCAGGAAGCCCGCAGGCGGAAGATTCACCCGTTCATCATCACTTCGGATCAGAGAGGGTCCGATTACATGAAGCGTATCTGCCCGGAGACACGAAGCATGATCGTACCACGTGTGGAACGCCTGCCCATGGTGCTTCCGGCCATGTATAAGCGCCTGACTACCTGAGAATGCCGGAGGTCCGTATAGTGTTTCGAGGCCGCCGGGCTATTCGGACCGTCCCCCGGGGTGACGAGATGACGGGATCCCGTCCTTGGGGAGGTCCAAGATGGGATCACGGGCATGCTGTGAAGGGTTTCATATCCGATGTCCGCGTCCCCCGGAACTTATGGTTTTCTGATCCGCCTACCGCAGACCTGGGATGCGACGGAGCGACGAGGGAATTGAGGAATCCGCATGGGGAAAGACACGTATGGAGCCCTTATCGATAGAGCGTTGGATTTGGGAGCCCGAGAAGCGAAGATCATTTCCACCGGAGATGTGGTATTTGATCCCCGTGGTTATCTGAAATGCCGATTCGGCTGCAACCGATGGGGACGATATTGGACCTGCCACCCGCACCTCGATATCTCTCCCGAGTTGTTTCGGGAGGCTCTCAGCTGCTACCGGCGGGTTCTCGTGATCAGGACCCCGAATCCGGAAACCGGGCAAGGAGTGGCCCTGGCCGTAGAAAAAGAAGCCATGCTCCAACACGGATGCGTTATGGCTTTTGCCATGGTCATGTGCGTGCAGTGCGACGACTGCGCCTACCCGGAGCCCTGCCGCTTCCCTCACAAGGCGCGCCCTTCGTTGGATTGCTACGGAGTGGACATGGCCAAGACATTGGAGCCTTACGGGTTTACCGTTGAGTTTGACCCGGAGGGTAAACTGCTGCCCGCGTGGTTCACAGTGGTTCTGCTGGATTGACCTGTCGGTGGCAGCCTCGAGAGTCCGGCTCGATGTACAGTGCCCGGTTCACGAAAAGCCTTGCGGGATGGGGGATGAGATTGAGGCCCGCTACGGGAACCATGGTGAGGGGGATCCGCGGGAGGCGAATTCGGCAGACCGTCGGAAAGGATGCTATGGGCGAGTTACCCTGACTATATTTTTCAGTTCTGGCGTGATCGCTGTTGATATCGTCCGCGCCGGCAGGTCAGGGGGACCGCCATCCTGTGGTCGGCGTACGGATAGGGAAATTGAGGGGGGCGTATGCAGAAGGACAAGTACGTTCAGTTGATCGACAGAGCATTGGAGTTGGGTGCACGGGAAGCCAAATCGATTTCCACCCATGATGTGGTTTTCGATCCGCGCAGTTATCTGAAATGTCGGTTCGGCTGCAACCGTTGGGGACGATACTGGACCTGCCCGCCGCACCTGAATCTCTCGCCGGAGCTGTTTCTGGAGGCTTTCGGCCGGTATGTGCACGCCATCGTGATCAAGACTTCGGATCCGAATCAAGGACAGGAAGTGGCGTTGGCCATCGAAAAAGAAGCCATGATGAAGCATGGGTGTGTCATGGCTTTTGCACTGGCGCTGTGCGTTCAATGCGAAGAATGTGCGTACCCGGAACCGTGCCGTTTTCCGCATCTGGCCCGCCCATCCATGGATGCCTATGGAGTCGATATCGGCAAGACCCTGGAGTCGTTGGGGTTCAAGTTGGAATTCGATCCGGAGGGTAGACTGCTGCCCGCGTGGTTCAGTATGATTCTCATCGATTGATGCATCCGTATCCGGTTCGATGGGAAAGAGACATCGATGTTGTGGTCATTGTGTTTTGAGAGTATGAGTGCTACTAGAGTTTCCTTGAGGTGAAGGACTGACTGGGGCAATCCGGGACGGCGGAATGAAATCTCTGGAGGAGACTTTTCATGCAGGAACAGGAACACCTGGTTTTGGAGGCAATGAAGGCGGCCGGTAAGCCGGTAAGACCTGGAGATGTGGCTGAGTCCACCGGACTTCCCAAAGAACTGGTCACAAAGTCGATCAATTCCTTGAAAAAGCAGGGCAAGGTAACCTCGCCCAAGAGGTGTTATTATCAACCTGCCTGATTGCGGGGTCGTGAGGGAGCTGAAAGTCTGTCCGCCGGGCCTCTCGAGACCCTGAACTTCCTTGCAGTTCAGCGAGGACGCGGTATCGAAAACCTGTTACCGGAAAGAACTTGCTGAGCCGTAGCCGTCCCTTGAAACCCCATTTCCCCCCAAGCCGGATGGACCCGGCGTAACCGCGCGCCTTCCGGACCCGTCTTGGAAATTCATGGAATCACGGTACCCGACTATAGTGCAATCATGGGTCGTTTGGGGATTGGGCGCCTGCCTGTACTTCAGCGGCTTTTACCAGCGTGTGGCTCCTGCGGTGATGACGGATGAACTTATGTCCGATTTCGGGATCGGGGCCGCAGCTCTGGGCAATCTCTCGGCATTCTACTACTACAGCTATGTGGCCATGCAGATCCCTACGGGGTTGCTGGCCGATTATTGGGGACCGCGGAAGTTGCTTTCCTATGGTTCCTTGATCGCGGCCGCAGGCACTTTTCTGTTTGCAGCAGCCCCGAATGCGCCGGCGGCCAACACGGGCCGTCTCCTCATCGGCGGTTCCGTGGCGGTTGCTTTTGTTGCGTTGCTTAAGATAGCGGCTCATTGGTTCCATCCCCGCTACTTTGCCATGCTCTCGGGAATCGCCCTTCTTGTGGGAGTGGCCGGGGCGGTGACGGCGGGAGTGCCTCTCCGGCTTATGGTGGATCACTATGGGTGGCGCCCCGTGATGGGCGGTGCCGGGTTCGTTACCTTGATTGTGGCCGCGGCCGTGTGGTGGTTTGTTCGGGACGATCCCTCAGAGAAAGGGTACAAGAGTTTCAATCCTTCCTTTGTCCGAATCGGGGCAGGGTCGGGAAATTCGCTGATTCGCGGCCTCAGGCGGGTGCTGACCTACAGGAATACCTGGCTGCTGACGCTGGCCCCCAGTGGGTTGGTGGGGCCGGTGCTGGCATTCTCGGGCTTGTGGGGAGTACCGTTTCTGACCACTCATTACGGCCTGTCGCCGGCGCAAGCCGCCGGCATTACATCGGGGCTCATGGTGGCATGGGCCGTTGGAGGACCCGTATTGGGGGGCTTGTCGGATCGAATAGGCCGTAGAAAGCCTCTGTATTTAGGAGGATGCATCGTAGCGGCGACAGGCTGGACCGCCATGCTGTTTTCTCCGGGTCTTTCCATCGGTTGGCTGACGGCTCTGTCCCTACTGGTGGGGTTTGCTTCCGGGAGCATGATCATCGGATTCGCATTCGTAAAGGAATCGGTTCCCCCCTCCCTTGCAGGAACCGTTTCCGGCGTCTGCAACATGGGGGTGATGTTGGGACCCATGGTCCTGCAACCCGCCATAGGATGGATTCTGGATCGTAACTGGATGGGAAGGATGGCGGGGGGAGTCCGCATATACGATTTGGCTGCCTATCGTTGGGGCTTCATCCTCATGGTTGCGTGGGCGATATCGGCGGCGTTGCTCATCCTGTGCGCTAAGGAGACTCATTGCAGCCAACGGTTCAGTGAAGAATCCTGAATTCCCATGGAACCCTGAACAAGTATCCTCACGCACGTTGCCACCGGCATCGCGATCCCGCACGCATGTCGAAGATCGGCGGAAAGGGTTCGGCCATGACTTATCCGGAATCGAAGAATCTCTTCGACCTTCCCGATCCCATGCCCGACGTGGAATTCGTCGAAGCATTGGTTCCCGGCCGTGAGGTTCGGATCGAGCGGATCGTGTCCATGGGGCACACCACTCCCGAAGGCGTATGGTACGATCAGGAGCAGGATGAGTGGGTTGCTCTTGTTCAAGGCGAGGCCCGGCTGGAGTTTGCCGAAGGCCCAATGCTGGGGTTGACGGCCGGAGAACACGTGTTGATTCCCGCCCATAAGAAACATCGAGTATCATGGACCAGTTCGGATCCGCCGTGCGTTTGGATTGCGGTCCATGGCCGTTTGAAATGATCTTGAAACGAGGCGTCTCCTGAACATACGAGCAAACAGGTCGGTCTTCTTCGCGTCCCCTGCCGACCCCTGGACGCCGGAGTGAGAGCTTGCACCTTGAAAAGGGGGGGAGCTTCTGTTAAGTACATCTCAATGGAAAACCGGGCGGCCATCGACGCAGGAACCAACTCCATTCGCCTTCTTATCGCCCGGGATGGGGATGTTCTCAATCCCGTCTGGAAAGATCGGCGCACTGCCCGTCTAGGAGCCGATCTTGTCAACGAGGGGCTCATTGGCGCGTCTTCGTTCCATGCGGGGATACGCGTGTTTCGGGAGTACAAGGCGCGTGTGGATGCATTGGACGTATCGAAAACCCGAGCCGGCGGCACGGCGGTGTTCCGAAGGACTCGAAATGCCCGGGTCTTTATAGACGAAGTGTTCCGGTGCACGGGGATCCGCATCGAGGTGCTCAGCGAGGAAGAGGAAGCACGGCTGAGTGTGTCGGGTGTGTTAAGTGTGATCCGGGTTTCGACGGATGCCGTCCTGGTCTTTGACGTGGGAGGGGGAAGCACCGAGTTCATCTTCTGTATCGGGAGGGAGCCTTGGGTCTTGACCAGTTTGGAGTTGGGGGCGGTGTCCCTGACGTCTCGTTTCATGGGAGGCTCCGATCCCCCGCATCCGAAACAGGTAGCCGCGTTGTATGATTGCATTCAAAGTGAATTGAAGCGAGGCACAGCCGCCTTTCGGGATAGCATTCGCAGGCATGATCCCCAAGGGATCACCTTGGTGGGGACGGCGGGAACGGTTGCGACCCTGGCATCCATGCTTCAGGAACTCCCTTCGTATGACCCCGAGCGGGTGAACAACTTCATAATGGATGTCGGTTCCCTGGAACAACTGTGCCGGAAACTGGCTTCCCTTCCAATTGGGGACCGGGCTCAACTGGCTGGTTTGGAGCCGGGCCGGGCGGATATAATCATGGCGGGTGCACTGATCGTGCTGGCCGTACTCCGCAGCTGGAAGCAAGAAACGCTGGTATGCGCGGATGCGGGACTTCTGGAAGGACTGCTCCTTAGTATGCCTTGATGTCCCCGAGTCCCCGGCGGACATAAACGGATCCCATCGACACGTCGGCGCCCCTTTCTTCCGTGGACCACTTGAACGTGAAAGAAGGATTTGGTGCTTCAGGATGCCGCTTCTTCGGGGCGCCTGGTGCGTGGAGATGTTTCCACAAAGTGTTCGGTGAAAGCCCATCGGATTGCGGGGAGGAGGCGTCGTTTCTAGATCCTTGATCATCCCGGCTTCGTTACGGACGCGTGTATGAGAACGACCGAGCGTCTTCTGAGTTCCGGGAAGATCCGCTGTGGAGGAGGGAACGGGGACCAGGAGAAACACTCCTTTATTGATGGGTTGATTGTGTGCACACAGGTCCGATCCATGGGGATGAGGACCGTCCAATTATCATTAGGAATGCGGAGGTTTCATGAGTATCGATTCCATTCCGGAAGGTTTGACTTTTGATGATGTTTTACTCATACCCGCGCACTCAGGCATCCTGCCTAAAGACGTGGATGTGCGTTCCAGGCTGACAGACCGTATCCTGATAAACATACCTTTGGTTTCTGCGGCAATGGACACGGTGACGGAGTCGGAGACCGCCATTGCCCTGGCTCGGCAGGGAGGCGTGGGTTTTATTCACAAGAACATGTCCATCGAGCGTCAGGTCATGGAGGTGCAGAAGGTTAAGAAGTCGGAAAGCGGTATGATTGTGGATCCGGTGACCGCGAATCCACACCAGAAGCTTCATGAGATACTGGATATCATGTCGCGTTACCGGATTTCCGGAGTGCCCGTGGTGGAGGCCGACCGGAGAGTAGCTGGAATCGTGACCAACCGGGATTTGAGGTTCGAGACCAACCTGGACCAACCCGTCAGTGCGGTCATGACTCGGGAGAATTTGGTAACGGCCCGTCCTGGTATCACTCTGGAGGATTCCAAGCGGCTGTTACACAAGAATCGAATCGAGAAGCTGCTTGTGGTGGATGAGGATGGGAAACTCCAGGGTTTGATCACCATCAAGGACATAGAAAAGATCCGTAAATACCCGAGCAGTTGTAAGGATCATATCGGGCGCCTCAGGGTCGGAGCGGCCGTGGGGATTTCCGCGGACCGTGAAGCTCGGGTGGATGCATTGATCAAGGCCGAAGTGGATGTCCTCCTGTTCGACGCCGCGCACGGACATTCCCGGGGGGTCTTGGACGCCGTGCGCGAGTTCAAGTTCAGATACCCTGAGAAAGACTGCATCGCCGGAAACGTGGCTACGGCCGAAGGATTCAAGGCCCTGATAGAAGCCGGAGCCGACGCGGTCAAGATCGGTGTGGGTCCGGGATCGATTTGTACGACCCGTGTGGTTGCCGGGGTGGGTGTGCCGCAGATCACGGCCATTATGAACTGCGCGAAGATTTCCAAGGACTCCGGAATACCTCTGATTGCCGACGGAGGTGTCAAGTATTCGGGGGATATCACCAAAGCACTGGCGGCCGGCGCGGATTCCGTAATGATCGGCAGTCTTTTCGCGGGGACGGAGGAGAGTCCCGGCGAGACATACTTGTATCAGGGGCGGAAGTACAAGGTGTACCGGGGAATGGGGTCCATCGAGGCCATGAGGGCGGGAAGCGGCGACCGATATCAACAGGACTTGTTCGAGGAATCGAAGCTGGTACCGGAAGGCATTGTGGGCGGAGTGCCCCACCGAGGCGAACTGGCGGCGAGCGTTTATCAGTTGGTGGGCGGGGTACGGTCGGGCATGGGGTACCTGGGTTGCGCCGATATCCGCGAATTGCAGACCCGCCCCAAGTTTATGAGAATTACGGCGGCGGGACTCAAGGAGAGTCATGTGCACGACGTGATGATTACCAAGGAAGCGCCCAACTATTGGCTGGAATCGTAAATGGCGAACATTCACGAACACAAGATACTCATTCTGGACTTCGGTTCCCAATACACCCAGCTTATCGCCCGTCGTATTCGAGAGCTGAAAGTGTATTCCGAAATTCATCCCTTCGCCATGACCATTGAAGAAATCCGCCGTTTTGCTCCTCGGGGCATCGTATTGTCCGGAGGTCCCGCTTCCGTGTATCAGCAGGGGGCTCCCAGCGTAGACCCGAAGCTGTTCGGACTGGGTGTTCCCGTCCTGGGTATATGTTACGGCATGCAGCTCATGGCGCATCTTTTGGGTGGACGGGTGGCCCATTCTTTGCGGCGGGAGTATGGATATGCGGAGTTGTTCGTGGACGATGTCTCCGACTTATTCCATGGTCAGAGTCCCGGAGAGCCCCACGCGGTATGGATGAGTCACGGGGATTATATCGAGGTCCTGCCGGATGGATTTCAGATGATCGCACACACGGGGAATTCCCCTTCAGCCGCCATGAAGAACGATGCGAGGAAGCTGTTCGGAGTTCAGTTTCACCCGGAAGTGGCGCATACTCCCTGCGGCGTCCAGATTCTTCAGAACTTTGTGTTTCGTGTCTGTTCTGCGGAACCTGCCTGGAATATGAGGTCCTTCATCGATGAATCCGTGGAGGGGATTCGCAAGCGCGTGGGTCGGGATCAGGTGATCTGCGCCCTGAGCGGAGGTGTGGACTCCTCCGTGGTGGCTGCGCTGCTTCATGAGGCCATAGGCGATCGGCTTACGTGTGTTTTCGTGGACAACGGATTGCTGCGGGCCGGTGAAGCGGAAGGGGTGGTGGAATTATTTCGGGATTATCTCAAGATGAATCTTCGCGTCGTCTCGGCGGCGGACCGCTTCCTGGCGTTGCTGAAAGGAGTGGAAGATCCGGAGACCAAACGCAAAATCATAGGTAGGGAGTTCATCCGTGTATTTGAGGAAGCGGCGCGGGGGGTAGGGAAAGTCGAATATCTGGCCCAAGGCACGCTGTATCCGGACGTCATCGAGTCCGTCTCTTTCAAAGGCCCCTCGGCCACGATCAAGACGCATCACAATGTGGGGGGGCTTCCGGAGAACATGCGGTTTCAACTGATCGAGCCCCTCCGGGAATTGTTCAAGGATGAAGTTCGGTTGGTGGGAGAGGAACTGGGGTTACCGCGGAGCATGGTGAGACGCCATCCGTTTCCGGGACCCGGTCTGGCTATACGAATTCTCGGCGAAGTGACCGCGGAGCGCCTGGATACGCTCCGTAAGGCGGACCGGATCGTGCATGAGGAAATGGTTCGTTCGGGATATTACGATAAGGTCTGGCAGGCATTTGCGGTCTTGTTGCCGGTACGGACGGTGGGGGTCATGGGCGATGAGCGCACCTACGAGCACGTAGCCGCCTTGCGGATTGTAGACAGCCTGGACGCCATGACGGCGGATTGGAGCAGGCTTCCCTACGAACTTCTGGGTACCGTTTCCAATCGCATCATCAATGAGGTGCGCGGCATCAACCGGGTGGTGTACGACATCTCGTCCAAACCTCCCAGCACCATAGAATGGGAATGACATGAGCCGGTCCGATTTCGTGCACTTACACGTCCATACTCAGTATAGCTTGCTGGATGGAGCCATTCGGCTGAATGATCTTTTTCACCGGGTCCGGGAACTGGGTATGCCCGCCGTGGCGATGACGGATCACGGCAACATGTTCGGGGCGGTGAATTTTTACAAAACGGCCCGCGCCCAAGGAGTGAAGCCGCTGCTGGGGTGCGAGGTATATGTGGCGCGGGGGGACCACCGGGACAAGGACGGCGATCATGCCAGGTCCGGCAACCATCACCTGGTGCTTCTGGCCCGGAACCTCACGGGTTACAAGAATCTATGCCGCTTGCTCACCGCAGCTCATTTCGAGGGCTTCTATTACAAGGCGAGGGTCGACAAAAACCTTCTGTCCCGTCATCGGGAAGGTTTGGTGGCTTTGAGTGGGTGTTTGCACGGAGAAGTAGCCGAGTGCATTCTCGAGGGCGATATGATCCGTGCTCGGCAGGCTGCGTCTGAATACGCGCGTCTTTTCGGGCGGGAGCGGTTTTACCTGGAACTCCAGTACAACGGTCTTCCGGAGCAGCAGACGGTAAACGACGGACTCATGGAGATCGCCCGGGATACGAAGATTCCCGTGGTGGCCAGCAATGATTGTCATTATCTCCGTCGTGAAGACGCCCGCGCCCATGACATTCTGCTGTGCATCCAGACGGGCAAAACGGTGGAAGACGGGAACCGTATGCGGTTCGCCACGGATGAGCTGTATTTCAAATCCCAGGAGGAGATGTGGGATCGGTTCGCTTCCGTTCCCGAAGCCCTGGAGAACTCCCTTCGAATCATGGAAGAGTGCGACCTGGAGCTGCCGTTGGGATCTCCTCACTTCCCTTTGTATAGGCCGTCTCCCGGCAGGACGGTGGAGCAGGTCTTTGAAGAAGAGTGTCGTGAAGGACTGGAAAGCCGCATCCGTGAAAAGAGCGCCAAGGGAACCCCTTTAAGCCCGGAGGATGGACAACGATACCGGGAGCGCCTCGAAACAGAAATCGATGTGATCCGGCGCATGGGATTTTCCGGTTACTTCCTGATCGTGGCCGATTTTGTTTCCCATGCAAGAACTCACGGTTGTCCGGTGGGCCCCGGGCGCGGTTCGGCGGCTGGAAGCCTTGCCGCCTACGCGCTGAGGATCACCAATATCGATCCTATTCCGTATAATCTTCTGTTCGAGCGGTTTCTGAATTTGGAGCGCCGCGCCTTGCCGGACATTGATGTGGACTTCTGCATGGAAAACCGGGACAAGGTCCTGGAGTATGTTGCCGAGAAGTATGGGGGAAAAGAGCATGTAGCCCAGATCATCACATTCGGTTCCATCAAGGCGCGAGCGGTTATCCGGGACGTGGGGCGCGCTTTGAACATGCCTTATGCGGATGTCGATCGCATCGCCAAACTCGTGCCCAACAAACTGAACATTACCCTGGAGAAGGCGTTGGAGGAGGAACCGCGCCTGAAAGAACTTGCGGAGAAGGATTCCAGGGTCCATGAACTGCTTACCGTGGCCAGGGCGCTGGAAGGTCTGCCCCGTCACGCCTCCACGCATGCCGCCGGCGTGGTTATTTCCGACCTGCCCTTGACGGAATACCTTCCCCTGTATCGAGGCTCCAAGAACGAAGTGGTCACTCAGTTCGACATGAAAGCCGTTGAGGAAGTGGGCCTCATCAAATTTGATTTCCTGGGACTCAAGACCATCACCGTCATCGATCTGGCCCTGCGTCTCATCCAAAAAACGAGGGGCGTTGAACTGGACCTCGACTCGTTACCGCTGGACGATCCTGAGACCTATCTGCTGCTGTGCTCGGGCAACACCACGGGAGTGTTCCAGCTTGAAAGTACGGGAATGAAGGAACTGCTGGTCAAGATGAAGCCGGCGGAGTTTGAGGACGTGATTGCGCTTGTCGCCCTGTACCGGCCCGGTCCTATGGAAAGCGGCATGATCGACGATTACATCCGTCGAAAGTCAGGCAAGACCCGGGTCGAATACCTGCTTCCCGAACTGGAGCCCATCCTCGATGACACCTACGGAGTGATCGTCTACCAGGAACAGGTGATGCAGATTGCGAGTGCGTTGGGAAATTACAGCCTGGGAGAAGCGGACATTCTTCGGAGGGCCATGGGGAAGAAGAAACCCGAGGTGATGGCTCGAGAGCGCGCCCGGTTCATGCAGGGCGCCGGTGAGAATCGAATCGACCCCCAAAAGGCGGGTGTGGTATTCGATCTCATGGAGAAGTTTGCCAATTACGGCTTCAATAAGTCCCACAGTGCGGCCTATGGGCTGATCGCCTATCAGACCGCTTATCTAAAGACTCATTTTCGCGTGGAGTTCATGACGGCCTTGTTGACGTGCGACATGAGCAACACGGATCAGGTCGTCAAGTTCATCGCAGAATGCAAAGAACAGGGGATTCCCATACTGCCCCCGGACGTGAACGAAAGTTTCAGGGAGTTCACCGTGGTTGGAGACGCCATTCGATTCGGGTTGGCCGCGGTTCGGAACGTGGGGTCCGGAGCCATCGATTCCGTTCTGGAATGCCGGAAGCAGCGAGGGGCGTTTGTCTCCATGCACGATTTTTGCGAACGGGTAGACCTCCGCCGAGTGCACAGGAGGGTCATCGAAAGCCTCATTAAGGCAGGGGCCTTCGATTCCCTGGGAGCTCGGAGGTCTCAACTCATGGCCGTGCTCGAAGAGGCCCTGGAAAGCGGCCAATCCCTTCAGAAAGACCGGGCGGAGGGCCAAATCAACCTGTTCGCCGTCCTTCATGACGGTCCCGGGGAACGACGCCCGGAGCCGGATTTGCCGGATATCGAGGAATGGAATGATCGCCGAAAGTTAACATTTGAAAAAGAAGCCCTGGGGTTCTATATTACCGGGCACCCTCTGGATCCCTATGCGGACGAAATCCGAACCTTCGCCACCATGGACACTCGGGGTGTGAAGGAGTGTGAAGACGACGCGGTGGTGCGTGTGGCGGGTATTCGCACAGCGCTTAAGGTCATCCACACCAAGAAAGGGGATCGGATGGGATTTATTTCCCTGGAAGATAGACACGGGACTACGGAAGTGTTGGTCTTCTCAGATATCTTCGAGAAATCGGTGGATCTGCTTGAAAAGGAGGAACCCTTGCTGGTCGTGGGAAAGGTGAGCAGGGACGACCGTGGGGAGAAGGTTGTGGCTTCAGAAATACTCCCCCTGGCAGAGGCCGGGACCCGGTTTATTTCCCGGGTGGAGATCCAACTGAACGCAGATTCGGTGACTCAGGAGCAGTTGTGGGCAATCAAGGACATCATGGATGCGCACAAAGGAGCCTGTGAGACCTTCATCAGGGTAAGGCTTGCGGAATCGGGGGACTTGTTGTTTTCCCTGCCGGATCATGGGAGGATTACTCCCGATCGGGAATTGGTGCAGGAGATCAACCGGTTTCTCGGATATGAAGCTGTGAATTCCCACAGGGAACCCTTGTGAAACGCACGTACCGCACCTTAGTGGGAAGACGGAATCTGAGTACGTATGAAGTGAGCGTCAAGGAAACCGATTTGTTGATTCGGAGCGGGCGGTTTCTCAAACAGGAAGCAGAAACCATGGTATTGGAAGCCCGCACCGGTATCGAGGCGTATATCGACAGCCACCCGAACTTTCTGGAGAGCCGGGTTCCGCTTCCGGAAGATTCTTTTGCACCCCGAATTGTCAGGGAAATGATTCGGGCCGCCTCGTTTGCGGGTGTTGGGCCCATGGCCGCCGTGGCGGGGGCGGTGGCCGAATGGGTGGGACGGGGGCTACTGGAGTTGGGTGAGTCGGACGTACTGGTGGAAAACGGAGGCGACATTTTTATTGCTTCCGTGGAACCGGTTATCGTGGGCGTTTTCGCCGGCGCTTCACCTCTCAGTTTGAAGCTCGGGATTAACATTCCACCCGACAAGACACCGTTGGGGGTCTGTACTTCGTCCGGCGCCTTCGGTCATTCCTTCAGCTACGGCCGATCCGACGCGGCGTTGACACTGGCGTCCTCGACTGCGCTCGCTGATGCCGCGGCCACGGCTTTGGGGAATCGGGTGTCGAGGCATGGAGATATTCCCGGAGCCTTGGAGTGGGTGCGAAATGTGGACGGGATCTCAGGCGCCCTAGTCATTCTCGGCGATAGAATGGGCGTTTTCGGTGAGTTCGAATTGGTTCGACTGAGTGGATCCCCGCAGGACCGGTGAATACGGAAGGAGAAGCGCATGGAAGTGCTTTGGGCGCCATGGCGAATGGAATATATACTGGGGAATAAGACCCAAGACTGCATATTTTGTGTTGAACCCGATATTTCGGATAAGGACATGGAAGACCGTCTCATTCTATACACGGGATCTCTTTCCATGGTTATGATGAACCGCTACCCTTATAACAACGGTCATTTGCTAGTAGCACCTATGTCTCACAAACCAACACTGGAGGGACTGGATCGATCAGAGCTTACCGACATAATGGAACTTACGCGTGTTTCCATGGGAATAATAAAAAATGCGATGCATCCGGATGGGTTCAACGTTGGCATTAATGTAGGTAGGGTTGCAGGAGCTGGGATTGACCAACATCTTCATATCCATATAGTGCCTAGATGGGCCGGTGACACTAACTATATGTGTGTAGTTAGTCAAACAAGAGTTATACCAGAGCACTTGATAGTTACATACAGGAAGTTGGCGCCTTATTTCCGGGTGCTGGACGTGGGGGGAGCGGAATGAAATACATTCGGGTCATCGTGTACGCGGCTATATTTGTCCTGACCATTGTATTCATTCAACAGAACATACAGGATTTCTCCCAGGGTATTCATATCCGCCTGAATCTGTATTATATAAGTTTCGAGAGTATTGCCATCCCGGTATACATTCTTTTGCTCATCTCCTTCATGGTCGGTGTGCTCATTGCATCCACATATGGACTCCTGGACCGGTTTCGTATGAAGAGAAGTCTTCGGCGGGAGAAAAAGACAAACGATCGGCTGAAAAAAGAGTTGGATTCTCTGAGATCGGAGTCTTCCTCAGAGGAGGGGGCGTCGCCGGAATCGCGTGAGGCGGAAGAAGCGGACAGCCGACCTGCCCTGGAATTGGACCGTGGTCAGGAGCAGGGAGTTCTCCCGGAGCCCAGGGAACGACGCTGATGCAGGGGGTCGTGTTATTCCATTCCTCAGCCATGCGCCTGTTAGTCTGAACACGTTTTACATCGTGGGATCCTGTAGGGCGGGCGAAAACGACAAACGGCGGATTGTTCGTTCTTTCCTGTTCGTGCAATACTGCGATGCACGTTCCAACTCATTGGATTTGCGCAAACAGTGTCGTTGCTGATCCGACGGACGACAAAGTCGATACTCGGCATGCGCCGAGGATTTCGCCCACAGCCCTGAATGTGGCGAAGGTTCAACTTCCCCGATACCCGTTCCAACTTGGGTCCGTGTGAGCCCGGATGTTTCAGACCGTCACGTTTTCCCACCACGAATTCAGGATAACCCTACTCCGTTACAGAATGGTACGTGGAGCGTTATAGGAGCCGCAATGGTCCGGGTCACTCCCATGGTTCAACAGTATTTGGCCATCAAACGCCAATATCCGGACGCGGTTCTCTTTTACCGTATGGGGGACTTTTACGAGATGTTCTTCGAGGATGCGGAGAAGGCCGCTCCCATCCTGAACATCGCCCTCACCTCCCGGAACCGGGACGACGAGGATCCGATCCCCATGTGTGGTGTTCCTCATCATTCCGTCTCCTCGTATATTTCCAAACTCATCGAGCGCGGCATCAAAGTCGCCGTCTGCGACCAGATGGAGGATCCCAAGACGGCCAAAGGGGTGGTCAGAAGGGAAGTGACCCGGGTGATTACTCCGGGTATGCAGGTGGATACGGAAACCCTTCAAGAAGGGATTCCCAATTATGTCGCGGCGGTAGCCGAAGCCGGTTCCGGGTTTGCAGTATCCTGCCTGGATATATCCACCGGAGACTTCCGGGTGACCCGAATGGGCGCTCTGTCCCAGGCGGTGGATGAACTCGGAAGAATCCAGCCCGCTGAACTTCTGATCCCGGAGTCCCTGGACTTTGGAGAGGAATTGGAACGCTTTTCCGCCTGCACGGAGGGGACCGTCAAGAGTACGTATGCACCGGAGACTCTGTCGCTTGCTGAGGCTTCGACATTGCTGAAGGACCAACTGGGAGTGGCGAGTCTGGAAGGATTCGGGTTGATGGATTCGCCGGAACAGATATGGGCCGCCGCCCGAGTCCTCCACTACGCGCTGGAAACTCAGAAAACCCGCATCCCGCACCTTTCCGACCTCGTGGTATACCCGCTTTCCGATGCTATGATCCTGGATGAATCGGCCCAGAGAAATCTTGAATTACTGGAATCGCTCCAGCGCAAGAGTACTCAGGGGTCCCTGCTCGGAGTGCTGAACCAGACTTGTACGGCCATGGGCAGTCGGCTTCTCAGGGAGTGGATCTGCTATCCCCGCACGCGGATGAATGAAATTCAGGAGCGACTGGACGCGGTGGATGCGGTGTTCGGGAATATGAGTCTGCGCGAAAAGCTGCGGGATGAGTTGAAAAATGTGGCCGACCTGGAACGGTTGAACAGCAAAGTGGCCTTGGCCCGCGCCAACGCCAGGGACCTCGTAGCCCTCGAATCTTCTTTTCGCCGGATTCCCCGAATCCGTGAACTCCTGTGCGGCTCGGGGGCGACCCTGTTGCTGCGGCTTCTGGAAGACCTCGATCCCATGGAAGATGTGTCCGGTTGGATTCGCGAGACATTGAACGAGAATCCACCGGCCGGAATTTCAGAAGGAGGAATCATCCGTCCGGGGGTCCATCCGGACCTGGATCGATATATCGAGGCCACGCGAGACAACAAGGCCTGGATTGCCCGTTTGGAAGCCGATGAACGGGACCGGACGGGAATATCCAATCTGAAAATCGGATACAACAAGGTGTTCGGCTACTACATAGAAGTGAGCAAGAGTCGGCTGGACCGGGTACCCGATACGTACATCCGCAAGCAGACATTGGTTCATGCGGAACGATTCGTTACCCAGGAACTCAAGGACAGGGAGGAGTTGATCCTCGAGGCCCAGGACCGTCGAGTTCAACTGGAATACGAAGTATTCGCGGCGTTGCGGGAACGTATCGCGGGACACAGCCGGAGGATTCGGGCCACTGCGGGGAGTATAGCCGTGCTGGATGTGGTATCCGCCTTGGCTCATGTCGCCCATTACAATGGATACGTTAAACCCCGCCTGAACGACCAGGGCGAGATCCACATCGAGAACGGACGCCACCCCGTGGTGGAACAAGCCATGGAACCGGGAACCTTTGTACCCAACGACATTCGTTTGGACATGAAGGGGGAACAGATTCTCATTATCACGGGGCCCAACATGGCTGGGAAGTCCACCGTGCTTCGCCAGACCGCCCTAATCACCCTCATGGGACATATGGGGAGTTTTGTGCCCGCTTCGGACGCCGATCTTGGGTTGGTCGATCGGATTTTCACCCGTATCGGGGCTTCCGATGATTTATATCGAGGTCTGAGCACATTCATGGTCGAAATGATTGAAACCGCCCGAATCGTCCATCAATCCACCCCAAAGAGCCTTTTGGTTCTAGACGAAATCGGACGTGGAACGAGCACGTTGGACGGTCTGAGCATTGCCTGGGCTCTGGTGGAGCACCTGCACAATAAGAGAGGGCAGGGTGTGAAGACGCTCTTCGCGACTCACTACCACGAACTGACCGATCTGGCTCAGGAGTTGTCGAGAGTGAGGAACTACAATATCGCCGTGAAGGAGTGGCAAGGGCGCGTCCTTTTTCTGCGCAAGATGGTTCGTGGGGGAACCAGTCATAGTTACGGTCTCGAGGTGGCCCGGCTTGCCGGTCTTCCCAAATCCATCATAGAGCGGGGAAAACGTCTGCTGCGCACTTTCGAATCGGGGAACAAAGGCGGGGCGGCCGTCTCCGCGGGAGGGCGGCGAAAATCTTCCACGGATACGCCTTCCGTGCAGATGAATCTTTTCGGGGAAAGGGGGGCTCTCCTGGCGGAAAAGATTCAGTCGGTGGATCCCAATTCCCTTACTCCACTGGATGCCCTTCAACTCGTTTTCGAACTCAAGAGGCTCTCTGAGGAGAGTGGGCGGGACAGGAACGCCGAGGTCAACTCCACTTCCGTCTGAGGTCGGATCGGGATACGCAACGCCTTCCGGGTTCGCCCGGAAACGCAAGGCATGACGCGGTGAACCATTCTTATTGATCGAGCCGGTAAAAAACCGGCGAAATGCGGGTCTTGTGAATACTGAGGACTTCTGTCAAGCCGTTGATAAACGGTATTGCGGGCAGGCCCGTTGACGAACGCAATGTGCTTCGTTCGGCTTCATCCTTCCCCTCCTGTGCGTCCCAGTGAGCAAGAATAATTGGCGGAGACTTGGCTGGCCCTTGGCATGGCCGTGTGGAGCGAGAATCTGAAAGGAGCGGTTTCATGTTGATTCGGGATATAGAGTACTGTGTCCACAAACGCGTCGCCGACGGAACCTTGCTTTGTGAACTGCTTCATCCGGCGAGGAGCGGCC
The DNA here is from genome assembly GCA_964597345.1 of uncultured Thermodesulfobacteriota bacterium. Classification (GTDB taxonomy): domain Bacteria; phylum Desulfobacterota; class Desulfarculia; order JACQYL01; family JACQYL01; genus CAZQXK01. Next base: position 40,908 of record CAZQXK010000012.1, read on the forward strand.
ACGCCATTGCTTTGAGGTGCAGTATAGCGCACGCGGTGCTCGGTCCCGGGGCTTGCTCCCGTCCTCACCGGCTCAAGACATCCACCGAATTGTACTACATCCTGGCAGGGACGGGTGTAATGCATATCGGAGCCGAGTCCGCTCCTGTGAAATCCGGACAACTGGTATACATCCCTCCGGGAATCGTCCAGAGTCTGGAAAACACGGGAGACGACACGCTGTCCTTTCTCTGCATCGTGGATCCCATGTGGGACCCCGAGGACGACGAGAACCTTTCCCGGGAACAGGAACCGCTTTGAGGAGAAACGGTCCGGAAGTCTCGAACCTCGGCCCGCGAAGGCGAGCATCCGGGTCCGGCGGCGACCGGCCCGCTTTTGTTCGTTCTTCAGGCCTTCGACCGCTAGCGCATCTTGGGGCTGACCGTGATCACGGGGCACGGAGCATGCAACACCACGTGCTGGGTCGTGCTCCCGAATATGGCTTTGCCGGTGGGGCTGGTCTTCTGGACTCCCAGTACGGCCATATCCACCCGCTCCCGCATTTCCATGAGGAAGTCCACCATGTCTTGTCCCGTTCCCGCCCCTTTGACGATGACCCGAGATTCCCAGTTCAGCCCGGCTTCGGAGATCTTTTTCTGGCCTTCCTTCAATCCGGCCCGCACTTCTTCAGGAATGGCTCCAGGATACCTTTCGGCTGCATCGGTGGGATTGAATACCTGGGCCACGGGCTTCTTGCCGCCTTGAATCCGCTCGGCGGGAACCACGTAGACCAACCAGAGATCGGCATTCCGTTTCTTTGCCTCGGAGATGGCGTAATCCAAGGCTTTTACCGAGGCTTCGGAACCGTCGAAGGCCACCACGATCGCCATGTCCAATCCTCCCGATATGATCGTTCTTGCCGTGTTGCCGGATAACCCGAACCAGGCCGGCAGGTTCTCTGCATACTGAGACTCCGTATATCGGATTCCCCGTTGTCGGGGAAATCATGCGCACCGATCCACCCGCCGTTTCTCCAACCGGATCCAGGCGATTTCCGGGGGGCAATTGATTCGAACCGGAGCCACGGTGGTTCCCACGCCGCGACTGACGTACAACCGGTTCTCAGGATTATCCGGGGCATGGTACCATCCATGGGAAAAGGAGAGGCCCATTCGGGACAACGCGAGGCCCCGTGTACCCGGGATGGGAAAAATCATTTGTCCTCCATGAGTATGCCCGGACAAGGTGAGATGAACATTCAGATGTCTGGCCTGCCTGAAGACCCCGGGCCTATGGGAAAGAAGAAGGCGGAATCCTTCCGGTGGACACTTTTGCAGGAGTCGTTCGAGATGCGGAAATGGAGTGCGGTGCGTCCAGTGCGATACCGGGTCGTCCAAACCGATGACGTGGAGAGAGTCGGGCAGTTTGCGTGAGGCGGCCGCCTGGTCCAGCAGAATCGTCATACGGCTGTGTTTTACGGCCTGCAGAACCAGGCCGTATCCTGTGTAGTAGTCGTGGTTGCCGAGGACTACGTATACCCCGGCTCCCGCTTTCAATCGATTGAGCGCTCGCATGCATTCGGGAATGTATCTGGGATGGTGGTTGATCAGATCGCCGGTAATGGCTACCAGATCCGGTTTCCCCGCATTTACGGTGCTTACGATTTCCTCGATTTGAGCCGTACCCATAAACAGGCCGGCATGGAGGTCCGTAATATGAGCTATGGTGAAGCCTTCCAGTTCGTCAGGGAGATTTCCGTAGGATATACGGTGTTGAGTGACGTTTACCGGTCGAACGATTCCAGGTCCGCAATAGGCATTGGGAAGCCCTGCGGACCACGGGGGTCGTTCGTCGAACATACAGGAGATCCCATGAACGGAAGGAATCTTCGCGCTTTCCTTCTCAAGCCACGTTTTAAGAGATTGCATCGTCATGATATCAGGTTCCGCGCCTCCTCGATCCATACTCCGCTCGTTTTCGGCGGATGATTATCGTACTTCCGGCCTGCTCGAAATGGTGCTTACCAACGGGCTGTCAGCAGGCCGTTGAAAAACGCGATCCGCTGTGTTGCGCTTCATCCTTCGTCCTTGCGGCGTACCGTTTGTACGCCTCATTCCTCAGGATTTGCCCGCCTTGCATCTCATCGTTTTTCATCAACCTGCCCATAATTCGGTTTATCAACGGGCTGTTCGGATAGAGCGCCGCATTGCATCACGTTTTTCGACCGGGGAGAAGCCGACCGCCTCGCAGGGAGCAGGTCATTGATTTCCTTTGCCGGACAAAAATGCCGCAAGGTGTAAATCCGTGCTCAATGCGTCTACGGTCCTCGTGAAACGCCCGATCCCCATCCTTTGCCGGCGCGTTTTCCGGGGAAATGCTGGGAGTCGAGATCCGCTCTGCGGAGCGCCCGTCCCTTCTTCTCCGAACTTTTCGTGTAGTTGGAGGATTGAGGTCACGATGGAAAAACGCACTCACGCATCATACTCAGCGTTTCCCGCTTTTTCAAGCGAGACGCGGTATTCGAATGCAATGCCTGCTCCCTCCGGTATACGAGAATTCCCCGCTCTTATTTGAATTCCTCTGAGAAAAGACTTGGTTCCGTCATGAACTCCCGGAACGAAATCGGTTGCATAATAAAAAGCGAACGCTTTCAACCCAACGTGGTTATCGGACCGCCGAAAAACGCGCTTCAAAGTATTGCGCCTGATTCTTCACAGTCGACGCGTTTTGCACCTCTTTTCCATTCGTCCGTAGATAAGCGTCCGTGTCAGTGACGGGCACGGGCGTAGGGTGCCGATTTCTCCGACAACCTACGCCATGGTGGAAACGATATCCGAGGAAAATCCTTTCAAACCCCGTCTCCGTATGCTAAGAATCTAGGCAGATAAGGTTTTCGAGTGCATCCGTCAACCCCTCAAACCGGGATCGCTTCAGGGCTAAACACATGAATTGCCGGAATTCAATTCCCATTCACGAATCGGAAGAAGAACGCATATTTCGTATTGAGAGGCGGATCAACGAGAAGATTGACGATTACGAGGAGTATTCCTTCAGTTCCGTTCAAGACTGTGCGCTCAAGACGTTTTTCGATTTATGCCAGGAGTTTGACAACCAGCGGGATTTCTACTGTGTTTGCGTGCTGATTCCGAAGATCTTCTATGACTTGGAAAGCGCCCTCTATCTAGTGAACGAGAACGGAATTCCCGTGCCTGTATGTCATTCCGAAGACCTGTACTCGGACCCCCCGCAGACGGCCCAGGATGCTCCTCCTCTATTCGAAACACCTTGTCTGCATAACGATTCTTTCGTGGTGCCCATCAAGGGAAACGAACGACTGCTGGCGTCTCTCCCCAAGGCTCCGGATAAGGGAATATTCGGTCTGTTCGAGATCCATTCGGCTTCATGGCTGTCCTGGCACATGAAGCTGTTCTTCGAGAAGTACGTCAACCGTATCGGATTCCAGCTCCATAACCGGCTGATTCTCCAGAAAAACAGGGAGCATATTCGGTTCATTCAAAACCTGGTCAGCGATATTGGACATAATGTAATCGTACCCAATATGTACTACAAAGTGTATTTCCGCCGATTGAAGGGAAAAATCGATCGGGTTCGGGAGATCGGCAAGGAACTGCGATCCAAGCTGGAGATCGGATCGGAAATGTGCCATCACCCGGTGATGAACCAGATGATCTATCTTCAGGACGAACTGGAATACGTGAACGAGGCCATGGATGAGCAGTTCGAGCAGATCCTCACCCATTACGAGCACACCAGCCTCTTTCTGGAAACCCTGTTGCGCAGGTCCCACTTCGAGCAGGGAAGATACGTCCTCGAATCCAGTCGAACGAACTTCAAGGAACGGATCATCCGGCCCCAGTTGAACCGCTATCTTCCCCGACTGGCTTCCCGCAACATCGAGGTGGACGATCGGCTTGGAGGGATCCCGGATGAAGAGATCACCGTGGTGGCGGACATCGGTTTGATATCCCAGGTCTATGCCAATTTGTTTAGCAACGCCATGAAATACACCCGGGAAGTCTATGACGATCAGGGGAGGGCTCACAAGTTTATCGCCCTGGGCATGGAAGTCCTCATGAATTACTTTGGAGGCGGCAAGGACGGGATCAAGTTCAACCTGTTCAGTACGGGTCCCCATATTCCGCCCAGTGACGTGGAACACCTGTTCGAGGAAGGATACCGAGGCGAAAACGCGGCGGAAGAGTACGGAACCGGTCACGGACTGATTTTCATCAAGGAAGTGATCGAACTCCATGGAGGGGTGGTGGGGTACGAATCCACTCCCATGGGAAACAATTTTTTCTTTATTCTCCCCCGGCCCGAGCACCGGAAACCCGTTTCCGAAGAAGCCTCCTGAGTTTATCGTGAAAAAAGGCGTTCTGACTTCACCGGAGGGTATCCATGGGTCAGCCCGTGGGACCCGCTTGGCCGTTATACGATCCCGCCGGGAAACAAACGGTTCGCCTCTTGGGGATCCACACACAGGGGTAAAGGAGAAACCCGGATCAAACCCCGCCTCCCCCGTACCTGAGTACGTTATTCAATTTGAATAACGCCTCTCCCATAGGAACGGCCATGTTGGCCCGATGGTTGGCCAGGAATCCGTTGAGGTTGCCGTTGAGGACAATCCAGGGGTTCATCCCGGCGGCCCGGTGCAGAGCGTGCACCACTTCTTCCATGAGCTTCAGGCCTTTGATCAATACGAGTTCTTCCCGGAAATCCACCAAACCGGCCTCGAGAATGGGTCCCATGGCGCTTGCCACTCCCTGGGCATAGTAGAAATAATCGTCGGCCCTCCAGGTGGATACCGGAGTTCCATCGGAGTCGGTTTGCTTGATCAGGTTATGATGGCAATTTCCCACGAGTTCCTTGCACGCGTGCACCAGGTGTTCGAACGTGTCGCTCCGCGCGTAAAAACGGACCCTTCCGGCGTTGAGGTCCTTCAGGTAGCGCTCCAATTCCACGATTCCCTTTCGATACTCCTCGTCCGCCGCGGGAAACCAGAACTGCCCCGCACTGATCATAAAAAGATTGGTGGCTTTTTCAATCTGGGGATTGAAGGCGTCCGCGTCTCCGAACCGGGTGATCTTCTCTTTCAAGACACGGCCCACGACGCGCACGGTTTCCAGTACGCCCAGTTGTGCGTTACGGACATTGTCCGTAAGCCGAAGCTTACCCGAAAGCAGGGAATTGGGGCGCCATCCGAATCGGCGTTCCCGGAGTTCGTAATCCAGAACGTGAATATAGGCCTGAAGAAAGAGGACCCCCTCGACTTCCGGCCCGTGGACCGGCGCAAGGGTTCCCTGGAGCCCGCCGGCGGGAGCCGGATCTCGGGGCGATGGGGTGGTTGGAGAAGCGGGTTGGATGGTCTGTATCGGCCCGACGCGAGAAATGTCCTCACCGGCGATCTTGCGGGAGCCGCTCAAAAGAGACCATGCACCGTACGCCACGAACAGCGCGAGAAGCACTGCAAGCACCGCGAAAGCTTTCCGGCGACGCCCCCAAATCGACCTGAGAAAACTCAACGCCGCATGTATGCCCGCTTTCGGTTCCTGGTAAGGTTCCGCCGCCATTACGGTTGCTTCTCTCCTCTTTTGCCTGGACATTCTTAGCACAGGGAGACGAAACGGGTCAATTGGATTCCCGTGTCCCTTTCAGCCCCCGTAGCAGGCCGTTAATAAGCCGTATTGCGGGCAGGCTGTTGAAAAACCATGAGATGCAGGGTGGGCGAATCCTGAGGAATGCGGCGTACAACCGGTACGCCGCGCTGACGAAGGATGAAGCCCAACGACGCAGATGGCGTTTTTCAACGGCCGGATGCGGTCCTGATTGGGGCATTGTATTTGTTGAAAATATGCCCTACATACACAGGACGGAGTCGCGCCCTGATGCTTCGCATACTTGTTTACCAGACTGTGTATCAACGATCTGCTCCGGTGAGTTCCCTGGTGAGACAATCCCGTACGCTGCAGGCGGGAAGCCCTCGGATCCGACGATTCACATACTCCGGATACCCGGAAGACCGTGCTCAGGCTCACAGGGACGGAATGCAGACTTGTAGACGGAGTTGGAGGAGACTGGACCACAAGGAAACTCCTCCGGAAATCGAGAGACGGCGCCCATGTCCACGCAAGTAAAAGTCCAGTGTCCGCACTGCGGGAAATCCGGCATTCTCCGTTCAGCCCCCGTAGCAGGCCGTTAATAAGCCGTATTGCGGGCAGGCTGTTGAAAAACCATGAGATGCAGGGTGGGCGAATCCTGAGGAATGCGGCGTACAACCGGTACGCCGCGCTGACGAAGGATGAAGCCCAACGACGCAGATGGCGTTTTTCAACGGCCGGATGCGGTCCTGATTGGGGCATTGTATTTGTTGAAAATATGCCCTACATACACAGGACGGAGTCGCGCCCTGATGCTTCGCATACTTGTTTACCAGACTGTGTATCAACGATCTGCTCCGGTGAGTTCCCTGGTGAGACAATCCCGTACGCTGCAGGCGGGAAGCCCTCGGATCCGACGATTCACATACTCCGGATACCCGGAAGACCGTGCTCAGGCTCACAGGGACGGAATGCAGACTTGTAGACGGAGTTGGAGGAGACTGGACCACAAGGAAACTCCTCCGGAAATCGAGAGACGGCGCCCATGTCCACGCAAGTAAAAGTCCAGTGTCCGCACTGCGGGAAATCCGGCATTCTCCGTCTGCCCTCCCCTGCGCCCGCAAAGATGTCCGTCAAGTGTCCCTCTTGCGGTAAGGGCTTCGAGCATATGGGCGAACAAAGGAACTATTACCGTAGGATCCCTTACCCGCCGGTCCGGTACGGCCCCTTCGACCTGAATTTCAGGGACCTGCCTTACGGTGGGGAACTGATGGATATCTCCGTCTCGGGATGCCGGGTGAAGACCCGTGTGTCGCCGCCTCAGCCGCAGGACGAACTGTCCCTGGTCTTCAAACTTCCGGACGAAAGCGCTTCCGTGACCATCGGCGGCCGGTCGGCTTCCGTGGACCGGCATTCCGAGGATGATCTTCCCTGGCTGCGGGATCGAATTGTTCGCGTGGGGGGTAAAGTGGTCTGGCATAAACGGGTAGGCGAGGAGGAGTTCGAATTCGGGGTTCGGTTCACGTACGAGGACGATGAAACCCGAAAAAATATCGGTTTCTACCTGTTCCCGCATCACAACCCATTGAAATCCTGAGCGGGCTCGGCCGTGCGCATGCGCCTCTTCATAACCCTGATTCTGCTGTTGGGAACCTTCGCGGCCGGTGGGTCGGGGGCTCCCGCGGAGGTGACGGAAGACAAGGCCCGCCGGGTGGCGGAAGGCTACCTGCGGGGGGACGTGGATGAGCTGAAATTGGCCGAAATGGCCGAAAGCTTGACTCTTGGGGAACGGATACGCCTGTATCTGCTCAGCCGGCAGCTTCGCCCCTATTTCAAACCCATCGAGAACGCCGTTCGGGAGCTTGCCCGAACCTCTCCCGAAGACCATGAGGCCGTTTCGTCCGCATACGGGCGGGTAAGGGACGTCATGAGGGAGCGGCGGGCGGCTCTCCTGTCCAGCGGCCGCGCCGAGGCCCATTCGGAATGGGAACGGGGTCTGCTGGCCCTGGTGCTCCTGGATAAGGCCTGGCGGAAACGAAACCTGGAAGCGGGCGACGAAGAAGTCAGGAATCCTTTCGACACGGCTCGACTCTTCGAGACCTTGGACCGGGAATTCCAGTCCGAACAGACCGATGAAGAAAACGTAAATGCGGGCAGGGTGAATCCGAAGCAATGAGCCGCACCTGCGGCATGATGCGGCGATGGTCCGTCCGTGGCGATTGTTTCGCGCTACGCGGGTCCCGAAACCCACGAAGATCGAGAACCACTAAGAACATTGACAGTTTTTCGACGGCAGGCGTATGATGAACTAAGAAGTTTGTACAATCCCTTTGTCCGAAAGCCTTTAGGGGTGGGTCGTGTATTGTGCGCGCCCTAGGGTGTATGCGTTGCCTCCGTAAGCCGGATCCGATCCGGGGGGAGGCTTTTTGGTTTTCGGAGTCCCACAGGCTCTTGGATGCCGCCTGTAACAGGCTGTTGAAAAACGCGATCTGCTGTGTTGCGCTACATCCTTCGTCATTGCGACGTACGGGTTGTACGCCTCATTCCTCAGGATTCGCGCGCCTTGCATCTCATCGTTTTTGAACAGCCTGTCCGAAATGCTGTTTTTCAACGGGCTGGTAAGCCCCTCCAAGTAAGGAGACCCTTTCCCGCCTCTTCCGCTCCCTTCGTTTTCGCCGCTGACGAACCGGTTCTCAGCCTCGCAATCCATCGGGTTATGAAGAGGAGCCGCAACGTCTGTTCGGGGGATGACCTCCTTGTGGGACCGAGGGGGGGTCGGGGGGCCGATGGGGAGGGAAGATGTCGCCCTCGTTATTCAGCGGGATTCATACCGGGTGGTTTGGACTCCGGTGAAGGATAAATGTCACACTTTCCTTACCAGGTTTCGATCTCGGGAGGCGAACACATGTGGAAAAGAACTGTCTTGAGAAGATTCTTGGTGGTGCTCGGTATCGGTGCGTGCCTGTTCCTGGGTGCGACTCCGCCGTGTCCGGGCCGGGTTGGGGACGCGGGTGGACCGCGGGACGTCAATGCTTGGGAAGCGGACTTCCTGGTGAGTGTGTTTCCGGAATCGCCGCCGGTGATCGATGGAAAGATCAGCCCGGGGGAGTGGGATTCCTCGCTGGAATACGCGCTGCCCCAGGGAACGCTGCGGGTGATGAACGACGGGACGAATCTGTATCTGCTCCTGGATCTTGCGGGGACCGGAATCACCGCCGCCGGAGCGGATGTACGGATTGCCGTGGATATGGATAAGGACGGCGAAATCGTTGCGGGGAGCGATCTCCTGTACCTCATGACTTCGGAAGACAAGATGCTGACGAAGTGGGTTTCCCCTTCACCGGGAATCCTGGAAACGGCCGGTTCCTGCGATTCCCTCGCCGCGTTGGGCGCCGGAACCGCATGGAGCGATCCGGAGCCTCATACGTTCTGGGAAGCGGCTCTGAGCCTCTCCGAGATCGGCGCCGCGCCCGGCTCCAGGGTCGGAATTGCCTTGGATACGTCTTCGGTATTTCCGGAAAGCGGGGAATCCCCGCAGTTCCGGTTTATGGCGGATTATCCGGGGATCCTGGAGATCGCCCTGGTTTCCATGAAGATCGATGTGTTGGTGCTGGCCCACGAGGACTTCCTTTCCGCACTGGTTCCGTTCAAGGAACATAAGGATTCCAGCGGGATGGTCACCTACAGCCTGAGCTGGCAGAGCCTGAATACAGCCCATTTCTCGGAGGGAAGGGATGAGGCGGAACGCATCAAGAAAGGCATGGCCGCTTACCAGGCGTGCTGCAAGACGCCCTATGTGGTCCTCGTGGGGGACAGCGATCGGTTTCCTGTCCGCTACACCATGACGGACCGCGGTACGGCGGAAGCGTTCAACCGGGCGTTCTATTCGGCGGACCTGTACTATGCGGACCTGTACAAAGCGGATCACAGCTTCGATGATTGGGACTCCGTGAGAAACGGGTACTATGGAGAACTGAGAGGGGAAACCATTGCGGACCGCGTGAACTACGATCAGGTGAATCTGATCCCGGATGTGGCCGTGGGACGAATACCGGCCTCCAGCGTGGCGGAGGTGACGCGTTATGTGAACAAGGTCATCGCCTACGAGTACGGAGCCTACAAAGCCGGCTGGGCAAAGAAGGCATTGTTGGCGGCCACCACGGACTGGGTGTCCAATGCCTGCCAGACCAAGGAAGACATCGCGAGCCATTCCCTGACCGGTTATACGTTCACGCGTTTGTATGCTTCCGGTAATCCCTGCGTGTCCACGCCCACGTTGGACGCCGCCAATATTCTGAACGCATGGAACCAGGGACTGGGTTTCGTGAATTACGTGGGTCATGGATACCTGACGGGATGGAGCATACCCGGCGGATTCGGCACAGGGGATACGGCGGGTCTCACCAACACGAACACATTTCCCATCGTGTTCGCCGCGGCGTGCGATACGGCCCAGTTCACCACGCAGCCCCCGTATCACCCGTATACGGATCTGAGCGGGACCCACCACGTGGGGACCGCCGCCGGTGAGGTGTTCACCGGTACGCCGCCTCAACCCGCCTGTTTACAGGTTACGGACAATCCGGAAAGCTTCGCCGAGCACCTGATCGTGAAATCGGAATCCGGCGGAGCCCCCACGGGCGCCGTGGGGTATGTGGGCTGCGTCACGGGGGCGCAACCGTTCAGTCTGAGCTTGGATACCTATTTCTTCGAGTCCATGGCTCCGATCTTCCTGACGTTAGGGAACATGTGGAACGGGATGGTGACCCGGTATTACACGGCGAATCCCGATCCCGGAGTCATCGCTGCTCCGGACTGGACCGTGGTGGCCCGATTCCATCAACCCTGGAAGTTTCACCTGTTCGGAGATCCCTCTCTGCGGGTCGCCGGTATTTCCTGGCTCCAGAAACCGGCCCTTACGGGCGAATACGCCATGCGCCACGACGGCTGGGAGGGTGCGCTCAGTCTGGAGGCCTCGGGGGACAGCTATATCGAGATGATGCCCAACATCGTCGGAACCTACACGGCATCCGGCGGGGGAAGTCACAGCGTGCGGGGATATGTGCGGACCTGGGCCTATCCGCTTTCGGACGAATGGGGACCCGACCACAAGATCGAGTTCTACATCGATTTCCCGGATACGCCCACGTATGAAGACGACCAGGAATTCGAAGGATATTTCTTCACTCAGTCCAAAGACGCCATGGCCGGAGTCACCTGGTGGAACGACATTCCCTTCGGTTTCTATCTCACCCGAAACGGCGCTCTTTCCACGGAGGCCGGTTTGGGCCCCGCGGCGGTGGAGAAGTCCGACTTTGTCGGTACGTACCTGATGAATCACGATGGATGGAAAGGGACTCTCGAACTTACCGATGTTCCGGGAGACTACATCGAACATATTCCCAACCTGGGAGGAACCTACACACGAGAGGACGGTAGGCGACACCAGGTTCGGGGCTACGTGAGAACCGCGTCGTACCCGCTTCCGTCCGAGTGGGGACCGGATCACATGATCGAATTCTACGTCGATTTCAACGATACGCCGGACCCCTCGGACGACCAGAAATTCGAGGGATTCCTGTTCACCTGGACCAAGGATGCTCTGGCGGGTCTCACCTGGTGGGCCGGGACTCCCTTCGGGTTCTATGCCGTCAAGAAAGCCCCCTCCGTGGCCGTCTATGACGGCATCTGGAAGGACGTCGGGCCGAACATGAACTTCTACATCCAGACGTACGTGACAGGGTCCGCGCTGGTGCTCGCTTCGCCGGATCTGGAAAGCTACTGCGTGTTTTTGGATTCGGATTTCAGCGACGGCGTCGACGTAGGGGATCTGGCGGGGCAGGGACACCATCTCACGGTCGCGTTCTCGGACGAATCCCATGCCGTGGCGGTGTTGACTCGGGCCGGAACGGAACCCCAGACCTACGAGATCTTCAAGAATTTCGGCATGCCCGAGGACCTGTCGGAGCAGGGGATCTGGAAAGACGAGTGTCCCGGCGGCCCCATGAACCACTATGTGCAGACGTACGATACGGGTTCCGCGGTGGTCATCGTGACCCAGGACCTGGTGCATTTCTACGTATTTCTGGATGAAGACGTGACGGACGGTATCGATGTGACGGAATTGAGTGGAAAGCCCTACCGGTTGGATATCGCCTTCGGCGGGTTGGGGGACCCCATGGCCGCTCCCATTTACCGCTGCTTCGCGGCTCCCGAGACGGGCTCCGGCGGCGGAACGGCGATGTGTTATTTCGGTCCCACGGATGATTGAAGCGTCGGGCCGCCCGGTCATCGGGCGGCCCAAGGGGCTGGAAGTGAAGCGTGATGCCTCGAAAACCGTAGATAAGTTGTGTTCCTCAGGATTCGGTCGACGTGCATCTCATTGCATCACATCGGCCTGTCCTGATGCTCTCTTTGGGAATTACGTTCAGAAGTCTTTCAGGTTTCTGTCGTCCTCCAACGGGATGAGTTGTTCCGGCTGGACCTCCCGGGCCTTCTGAGTGGAAGGAGCGGAAGTTTTTTTCGTGTTTTTGGCGGCCAGGGTCTTTGCCATGGCCTGGGTGTTCCGGCCGCCTCGGGTATGTACACCCCGGGAAATGCCGGCGGAGTGCGAGTTTCCTCCGCCGCCCACCAAGGCGATCAACTCCGCCACGGCGTACTTCATCTGTTCCGCCTGGGCGTTGAGTTCTTCCCCGGCCGAAGCGGATTCCTCGGCGTTGGCCGCGTTCTGCTGAATGACCTTGTCCATCTCCGTGACGCCCTTGTTCACCTGCTCGATGCCTTGGGCCTGTTCCTTGGAAGCCGCTGAGATTTCCCCCACCAGTTGGGCCACCCGGTGGGAGCTGTCGGCCACCTGGCCGAAGGCTTGGCTGGTTTTAGCCGTCAGATCCGCGCCGTCCTTGATCTTCTTGACGGTTCCCTCGATGAGGTTCGAGGTGTTTTTGGCCGCCTCGGCGGCGCGCATGGCCAGATTGCGCACTTCGTCGGCCACCACGGCGAACCCGGCCCCGGCTTCACCGGCCCGGGCCGCTTCCACGGCGGCGTTCAAGGCCAGCAGGTTGGTCTGGAAGGCGATCTCGTCGATGGTCTTGACGATTTTGGAGGTTTCCTCGCTGGCCCGGGTGATTTCTTCCATGGACCCGCTCAGCCGGGCCATGGACTGGTTGGCCTGGTCCACAATCTGTTTCGCTTCTTTCATCAGCGTGTCCGCCTGGCCGGCGTTGTCGGCGTTCTGCCGGGTCATGGAGGACATTTCCTCCATGGACGCGGAAACCTCTTCGACGCCGGCGGCCTGTTCCGACGCCCCTTCCGCCAGGGATTGACTGGCCGAGGCCACCTGCCCGGAGGCCGAGGCCACCTGCTCGGCCCCGTCTCCCAGGGATGCGGCGATGCGCGTGAGCACCCGGTTAATGCCGCGGGTGATGAGGATGCCCAGACCCAGGGCCAGCAATACGCCCACGATCATGGCGATGAGGGTGAAGAGCTTCATGAACCGGGCGTTGGCTTGGGAATCGCGGACCGTGTCCGCCGCAATGGTTGTGTTGAGTTGAACAAGCCGATCCAGCAACTCGTTGGCTTGGGCTTCCGCTGCCAGCATGGGGCCCATGACGTGGGCTTCCGCTTCATGCCTGGAGGCGATGGCCTGATCGGCCAACTGCCTCAATTCTCTCAGCTTGCCGAAGGTGAGATCCATGGCGGGCATGAGTTCGGCGTCAAAGATCCGCTGGGGTTCTTCCAAATTCCCCACAGCCACTCGTTCCTTGATCCGGGCCACGGCCTCGTGGAAACGGCGGTGGGGTTCCGCCGCTTCCTGCATGAGGCGCTGCAGGGCCGGATTGGCGGTTTTAAAGGAGGCCAGCCATTTCCCGAAATTGCAGTCCCCGTGACTCTCGCCTCCCTGGAACAGGGTCCCCTCCCGTAGGAGAGTCATGGTCTGCGTAACCAGGCGGTAGTGATTTCCCCGAAACGTTTCCAGATTTCGGGAAAGCGCCAATGGGTCCCCCAAGTCCAGCGCATCGATTTTTCGGGTCATTTCATAGAATTTATTATTCTCGTCCCGCCACCGGTTCCAGGCGGGAACAAACTGGTTCCACAACTGGGCTTCCTCGGGAGTCTGGGGAAGGGTTTCGTAGACTTTCCAGGCGGCTTCGTATTTGGCCCGGCTTTGAATCACGATGTCGTATTGACGCTGGCGGTGGGTTCGTTCCAGGCCCAGGTCCAACAGGGTGCGCTGGGCCGCCTTCATGGTGTTGGCGTTTTCCTTGATGATAAGCAGGCTTTCCACGCGGGGCAGGCGCACCGCTCCCAGTTCTTCAATGGCGCCTTCGCTCTGGACGGCCCCGTAATAGCCGACGATGCCTAATACTAAGGTGATGAGCGCCACCGCCATAAACGAGGCGATGAGTTTTCTTCCGATGGTCCATTGGCTTTTCATATCCGAATTCCTCCTTGGCAGACCGTCGAAAACGCGATCTGCTGTGTTGCGCTTCATTCTTCGTCATTGCGGCGTACTACAGGTACGCCTCATTCCTGTGGATTCGCGCGCCTTGCATCTCATCGTTTTACACCGGCCTACCGGCAATGCGGTTTGTCAGCGGTCTTATCCGAGTGTTGAAAGACGCGATCTGCGAAGTATTCGCGCAACAGGCGGTGTGAAGCGTTTCCATGGTTCGATCGTTTCGTTTAAGCCTCAGGCCGCCGTTTCCAGGAGGGATAGCTCCTCGGCGCCGAGCACCCGGTCGATGTCCAGCAGGATCTTGACCCCGCCTTCCATCTTGGCCATGCCCAGAATATACCGGGTGTCCAGGGAGGCCCCGAAAGCCGGAGTGTCCTCGATGGATTCGGTCTTGATGTTGAGCACTTCGGAAACCGAATCCACCACGATGCCGGTGATCACCACGCCGCCCGATCCTTCCACTTCCACCACCACGATGCAGGTGCGCTCCGTGTAAGCCGACTCGGGCATGCCGAACCGCAGCCTCAGGTCGATGACCGGGATGACCTTGCCCCGGAGGTTGATGACGCCCTTGACATACTCCGGGGTCCGGGGTACGGATCGGATGGGCATCATGCCGATGATTTCCTTGATTTTGCGGATGCCGATGCCGTATTCCTCATGGGCCAGGGCGAAAGTGAGATACTTGCCCTCCCTGGGAACCGCCGTTCTTGCCGCTTGATCCATCACTCCAGTCGATCCTGTCATTTGCATGCATTCTCCTTTTCGTTGGCAGGATGCCCCGCTTTTTCACTTGGGTTATCCAGGTCACCACCGGATCCGGGGAAGGGAGGTTTTCAATGAAGCCGTTGGGAGAATTCCTTAGGGCTTCAATGTCGGGTTCCTTCGTTCCTTAGGCGGTCATCAGGATAACGGGGATGAGGATTCCTTGCTCCCCCACCGTTCTTAGGAGATCCATTCCGGTTGTGTTCGCCTATGTCCCTATCGGACGGGAGGGAGTGAACCTTTAGATTTTCTCCAAAACAACGTTCCGATTGCGGTGGTTTGTTTGGTCTGATTGGGATGCTTGATGACGTCCAGGATAGCCTGGTTGAGCCTTTCGAGGAGCTGGCGTACGGTTTTTGAGACATAATGGTTGAACCATCTGGCGTTGGAGGTGATCCATATTCGTTGGATGGGGTTCAAATCCGGAGAATGGCGTGGCGGAAAGAGGGACGGCCATTCATGCCGTGTCATGGATTGTTTTCGATGCTAGGAAGAATTGGCTCCGATTAGAACGTTTCGGCGCCGCCTGAATTTCGCTTACCCGTCCAGTATTTCCCGCACCGCCTCGGCCAAGGTGCGGAGGGTGAAGGGTTTTTGAAGGAACCGCACGCCTTCTTCGAGCACCCCGTGATGGGCGATGGCGTCGGCCGTGTACCCGGACATGTACAGACGCCGGATTTCCGGCCGCAACGTTGCGACGTGTTCCGCGAGTTCTTTTCCGTTCATCCGGGGCATGATCACATCGGTGATCAGGAGATGGATCGGTCCCGTATGCGATTCCACCAAGGTCAGGGCTTCAAAAGGGCCGTGCGCCGTCAAGACCGAGTATCCTAAGCGCTCCAGGATCGATTTTCCGAGGTTCAGGATGGATTCCTCATCCTCCACGAGAAGCACGGTTTCGGCCCCGCAGGGAAGTTCTTTCTCCGGAACGACATGGTTTGCCGATGCCTCCGTGTGCGCGCGGGGGAGGTACATCCTGACGGTCGTTCCCTGGGCCGGTTCACTGTCCACATGAATGAGACCCCCGTTTTGCTTGACGATGCCATAGACGGTGGCGAGTCCCAGACCGGTCCCTTTGCCCGTTTCCTTGGTGGTGAAAAACGGTTCGAACATATGTTCCAGGGTTTTCGGATGCATACCGGCGCCCGTATCGCTTACGGCCAGGAGCACATATTCGCCGGGGACGAATTCCTCGCGGTCATTGCCGGCCGGGTTGTCCAGGAACACGTTTTCCGTCTCGATGGTCACATGCCCCGTGCCATGAATGGCGTCCCGGGCGTTGACCGAGAGATTGGCCAGGACTTGGTCGATTTGGGCCGGGTCCGCCTGGATGGGCCACAGATCGGAGCCGGGTTTGAAGATTAATTCGATGTTTTCGCCGATGAGCCGGCGCAGCATCCGGAGCGTGCCGGATACGGCTTCGTTCAGGTTCAGGACCCTGGGCCGGATGGTTTGCCTGCGGGCGAAGGCCAGCAGTTGCCCGGTCAGCTCCGCGGAACGTTGGGCCGCTTTCCGAATTTCCTGCAAGTCCGCATGCAGGGGGTGAGTGGAATCCACCCGATCCAGGGCCAGTTCGACATGACCCAGAATGGCCTGGAGCATGTTGTTGAAATCGTGCGCCACGCCGCCGGCCAGACGTCCCACGGATTCCATCTTCCGGGCCTGAGTCAACTGTTCCCGGAGTCGTTCCCGTTCTTCTTCCGCCCGCTTGTGCTCGGTGATATCCTGCACCATGCCCACGGATCGGATGACGGCCCCGGATTCATCCCGGATATGCACACACCGTTCATGGACCTCGCGAATTTCTCCGGTGGTTCTTTTCACCACCCGGTGTTCCATTTCGTACCCTTCCCGCCCCTCGCGCAGGGATTCCGAATAAGCGGCGTCCACGGCGGCGCGGTCGTCCGGGTGTACGGCTTCCAGAAAGGCTTCGTAGGTAGGCCCAAACTCCTGCGGCTCCAGTCCGAAAATACGGTAGACCTCGTCCGACCAGATAAGGCGGTCGCTCAGAAGGTCCAGTTCCCAACTGCCGAGGTGGGCGATTTCCTGGGACTTGGCCAACAACTCTTCCCGTTCGCGAAGGGCTTCCAGTGCGCGGTCCTTTTCGGCAATTGTCCGGGCGAGTTTGAGATTTCCGAGGCTCAGCAGAGACAACATCCGAGCCAGCTTGGTAAAGAAACGCATGGCTGTGGACACCGTCGCCCGGTTCAGCCGGGGGACCCGACCCAGGGCGGCGAGATAGCGCTCCTCGTCGAACCCGAACCGTCGGGCCTGTTCCAGGAAGCGCAACCGATCCAACGGTTCGTCGTCGAAGAAAAATTGTCCCATAAACAGGTTGCCGACCTTGGTCTCACCCACGAAAATCGGGGTCGCCATGTCCCACATGTGGTTCCTGCATTTATAGAGCGTAACCTCTCCCGGGGGCACTTCCCGGGTGAGTTCCAAATCGCTTTCCAGACATCGCCTGAGGGTTTCGGGATGCTTTCGGTGGAACTTTAGGCAGATTTCCTGCCAACCGATGCCTACCAGGACTCGGCCCCGGAGATCGATGATGGACATGGGAAGTCGGGTCAACTGGTAGAAATCGTCCATCATGGACTGGATCGCCTTGGAGTCGATGATATCGACGAGTTCCAGTCGGCCGATATCGCCGGGGGGGTCCAGGAGGGCGTCCAGTTTCTTCCGAATCCGGTTCTCGCTCTCACGCAACGCCTCTTCGGCCTGCCTTCGAAGGAGGGTATGGGTGATGAATTCGCCCGCCGCCCTGAGTAAAGCGATGTCCCCTTCCGACCAGGTCTTTTCCGCCCGTACCGAATCGAATCCCAGGAATCCGACCAGGGATTTCTTCCCGGGCAGGGGAACGACCAGAACCGACCGGATACCCTGGGATTTCAGGAACTCATGTTCCGAACGGGCCCCGGGGGGCAACATGGCCAACCGAGGGATATGAATGGGTTCCCGTTTCCGGAGCCGCTCCATCCACCAGGAAAAGGAGTTCGTGGGAAGGCGCTGGAGGCGTTCCTTCTGGGGTTCCACGTCCGGGGCGCACCATTCATGGGTGTTGTCCATCCATGTATCGCCATCCCGGAACAGGAACACGTAGGCTCGATCCACCGAGGAAAACTCCCCGATCTTTTTCAAGACGCGATCGATGCCGTCGCTCGTTTCTTCCGTGGGCAGGCCCATGAGTTCCGCGGACAGGGAAGTGAGGAGTTTTTCGAATTCGAGGCGATGCTTCAATTCGTGTGTCCGCTCCTCGAGGAGGTCCTCCACTCGCAGGAGGGCCCGTTCTCTACGCGCCCTGGCGCACATCTCGATGAGATACGCCGGTTCGAAAGGCTTGCGGAGAAAAGCGGATGCGCCCTGCTTCATCCAGTCCAGAGCGGGTACGGGGGCGGGATCGCCGGTCATCATGATGCACACGCAGTCGGGGCGAAGCGCCCGGACGGTTTCCAGCAGCGAGTCCCCCGCGCCGTCGGGTAGATGATAATCGATGACGGCCGTGTCAAACGCGGTTTCTTCCAGTAAGGACACGGCCTGCTGCAATGTCGGGGCCGTGTCCGCCCGATACCCGTGCGCTTCGAAAGCCCTTTGGAGAAGAACGGCCAAGGCGCTGCTGTCTTCGACAATCAGAGCGCGAAGGCGCTGCTGTCTCCGCGCGCCGCCAAGCAGGCTGCGGACCTGTTCCAGGAATCGTTGGCCGTCCACGGGGGCGGGCATGAAGGCGTCGGCTCCTGTGTCCCGGGTAATCCGGGCCGCTTCGTCGCCCGAGAAGGTGGCTGAAACCACCAGGATAGGTACGCAGTTGAACGGTTCGTATTCCGGAGAACGCAGGAGACGGCAGAATCGCCAGCCGTCGATACCGGGCATGTAGAGGTCCGTGACGACCAGGTGGGGCGCCTCCCTCTGGATCATGGCCGAGAGAGCCGCTTCCGCGTCTTCGAAACTAAGAACCTCGAATCCCTGCGTGCGCAACAACCCGGACAACACATTTCGCTGGGTGGCGTCGTCGTTGACCACCACGGCCACGGTGGGTCCTCCGGCATGGGGTGCCGTCATGGGGTTCAATCCTCTGTGGTTTTCGGCGTCACAGCGTATGGAGTCGGCGCGGCGCCTTCGGATGTTCTCGATGCGGTAACAGGCTCCGATCGCCCGGGCGGAACGGCCTCGGATCATGCATTCCCATTGATGATTGCTCTTGTTCCGGCATGTCTCAGGGCCAAGGCCACCGCCTCGACCATGTGTTTGACCTCAAAAGACTCCCCTGTCTTGAGCGCGCCGCCCCGGAGCTGGAGCACGCAGCCCGGGCAGTCGGTCACGACCATGGAGGCGCCGGTTTCTCGGAGACTTTCGATCTTACGGCGCAGGACCCGGGCCGACACGTCGGGAAATTCCAGGGCGTAGGAGCCTCCAAGCCCGCAACAGACCTCTTCGTCTCTGGAGGGTATGTATGTATATCCGGCCAGACGGATCAACTCCCTGGGCGCACGGGTGATGCGCAGGCCCCGGCACAGGTGGCAGGGCGCATGATAGGCTACCGGGACGGCGGAAGGAGGAAGCACCGGTTCCATGGCCAGGGTGTCCGTCAGAAAGGTGCTGAAATCCACGAGTTTGGCTGTGAAGCGGCTTGCGCGGACGGCCGTGTCCGGTTCTTCCGGAAACAGGCGGAGATAGGCGTCTTTCATATGGGACGCGCAGGAAGCGCACAGCGTCAGGATCACGTCAAAATCGGGTTCCTCAAAGGCCGCCAGGTTTTGCCGCGCCGTTTGACGCGCCGTGTCCATCTGGGAAAGCATGAGTGCGGGGAGTCCGCAGCATGTCTGCTGTCGGGGAAAGACCAGGGAAATGTTCCGGTGTCGCAGTATCTCCAGGAGCGCTTCTCCTTGTTCCGGGAAGACGAAGTCCGCCAGACAACCGCTGAACAAAGCCGCTCTAAGCCGCGAAGATTTGGACGACCCTGTGCCGAGATCCTCCCATCGCTCCCGCAAGGGGCGTCGGGAGAGGGCCGGGCTGGTTCGGGTTTCCTGGTAGCCGCTCAAAACGAATGGGAGATGCCGCAGGGTTCCCTGCCGCCGGTTCACCCAGGGTTTCTGAATGCGGGCCGCCTGGCGGAGCAGTGCATGAAACCGGTTCCGGTCCTTCATGGCCCAGGACAGGAGTGCGTGCTTCAAAGGCGGGTGCGCGTCCATGGCGGAGACCCGGGTCCGAACCTCCCGGATCAGCAGGGGCAGGTCAATGCCGGCCGGGCATACGGCTTTGCAGGCTTGGCAATTCAGGCAGTTCCATGCCGGGAATCGCGCGTTCTCCCGCCCGTGGTAGAAAAAGGTGAGGATGAGCCCGATGGCGCCCACGTAAACATAGCCGTAGTTATGTCCCCCTACCGCGGTGTAGGCGGGGCACACGTTGGCGCACCCGCCGCAGCGGATGCAGCGGAGCGCTTCCCGGAAACGGGGATCCGCCGCCAGGGAGGTGCGGCCGTTGTCCAGGAACACGATGTCCAGTTCCTTGCGTCCCGAGGGGGATGCGGAAGCCGGGACGGCTCCGGTGATCCACGTCACATAGGAACTGATGGCTTGGCCCGTGGCGTTCTTGGGAAGCACGTTCAGGATTTCCAGGGCGGAGGAGATGTCGGGAAGCAGTTTCTCGATTCCCACCAGGGCGATGTGACGGGGCGGCAGTGTCGTCACCAGGCGTCCGTTTCCTTCGTTGGTGACCAGTCCGAGGGTTCCCGTATCGGCGACGGCGAAATTGGCCCCCGTGATCCCCACCTCCGCTTCGAGAAAGGCCCGGCGGAGTTCTTTGCGAGCGGTGTTCACCAGAGCCTGAATATCGTCCGGGTCCATCCGGGAGCCCGTTGTTCCGGAAAAGAGTTCCGCCACCTGTTTCCGGGTCAGGTGGATGGCGGGCATCACCATATGGGAGGGACCTTCACCGCGCAGTTGAACGATCCGCTCTCCCAAATCCGTTTCGAGAACGTTCATGCCAAGGGCTTCCAGGTGATCGTTCAGAAAAATCTCCTCGGCGGTCATGGACTTGGATTTGACGACCGTACGGGCTCCCTCCGCGCAGGCCCGTTCCCCCACGATACGACGGGCCTCTTCCGCCGTGGAGGCCCAATGGACCCGTGCTCCGGATCGTTCCGCGCGGTCCTTGAAACTCCGGTAGAGTTCGGGAAGCCGGAGCAGAGCATCCTCCTTGATTCGGATCACTCGCCGCACCAGTTCCTGGAAGTCCCTGTTCTGAAAGGCTCTGGAACGGGCGTCCCGATAGGATTCGGAAAAAGTCCGAAGGGCCGGGCCCAGGTGGGGATTCTCCAGGGCCTTTTTCAGGTTTCTGTGGTAAGTCTTCCAATCGGACGGGGTCGGTTTCAGAGCATGTCCTCCCGGATTGTAAGAATGAGCAGTTCGGCGGGGCCGTGCACCCCGATGGTGAGAACCCGTTCGATATCCGCGGTGCGGCTGGGACCCGTGATGAAGGCCAGATAGGCGGATTCGCGTGCCAGAATACGCTCGAGGTCTTCCCGCAGGTCATCCATGTGGGATACCACCCGGCTTTCGGGAAGGATGGCGATATGACACAGGGAGAGCATAGTGCCCAGCCGCAGGTCTTCGTCCGAGGAATCCAGGACGAGGGCGCCTGTCTCGGCCACGCCCCAGTCCGCGGGTGTGAGGCAGGTGATCCAACGATCCACGGTGGACCGGAGATTTCGGGTTTCCAGTATGATATTTCGTGCGCCGCACAGCGTGTTCAATTCGGACAGGGCTCCGGCGTCCCATGCCGGCGCGGCCAGGCGGGATTCC
>CAZQXK010000013.1:0-61075 GCA_964597345.1 uncultured Thermodesulfobacteriota bacterium
GGTTTACCGTCAGACCCGGGAGTTCCTCCGCCGTGATCCAGGAAGCGGCCAGGGCGTCGCTTTTCGGTTCCGGTTCCCCGGAGACATGCTCCGCCAGGAAGTCCACGATGACATAGTGGAATTCCACCCTGCCGTGGCGGTCTTTTCGGATGTCCTCGAACAGATGGCAGAACTCCCCCACCCGAACGCGTATTCCGGTCTCTTCCCGTATTTCCCGTTCCACGGCCTCCCGCAGGCTTTCCCCCAACTCCACGCCGCCTCCCGGTATGGCCCATTCGCCCATGGCCGGCGGTTTTCCTCGCCGCACCAGGAGCACACAGCCGTGCTTGAATACCACCCCGCCGACGGCCACACGAGGATGATCGGGGTATTGTCCCGTCATACCACACCGTCGTCGATGAGGATCTCGGCTTTCATGGCTTCGGCCATGGTCTTGGCCACATCCACCACGACGGGTCCGTTGCGGCTCAGGCGCACGGCGGCTTCCTGGCCGCGTTTGAGTTCCAACTCGCGCTCCCCGTCCAGAGACAGCACGCTGGGAACCAGGCGCACTTTCACCGGTACGTCCGGTTCCATAAGGGACATCTCCTGCACGATGACGGTCTCGATCATGCCCGGGGCCACCGGGGCCCTGATTCTGCGGCCTTTGCCTCCCAACACAAGGCTCAACCCGGACGGGTCTTGAGCCTTGACCACGTGGAGCAACCCGCCGATGGAGGACAGGCCGATACTGTGCGGTTCGGCTCTATTCAGGAAAATCTGTCTGACCTTTTCCATATTCCATATGGCGCGGGATCCGATGAACGGGTCGTCGTACACGGCGGCATCCACCAGCGCCAGATCGGCGGCTTGGCCGTCCACCAGCACTTCCAGTTTGGTGGAGGGGATGGTGCAGGCTTCCAGGGGCACGAGCCTTTGGGCGATCATGGCGGCGGCCAGGCCGGCCAGGGTGGCTTCCACCATACAGGGAAACACATTGTTGGTGCCCGTGGAGAGCGGAAGCATGGGAACGTGTGCGTTGCCCTTGGCCACGGCCCGGTTGGTGCCGTCTCCCCCCAGGGTGATGATGCATCCCGCCCCCCGCTCCTCCATGATCCTCCCCGCCTGCGTGGAGTCCTCCTGGGAAGCCTTGGCTTTGAAGTTTGCGGGGAAGATAGGGATGTTCGCTTTGACGCCCTGCGCGGCCTTGGGCACGATCCCGAAATAGTCCGGCATATAGCAGATCCGCTCGATGCCCATGGCCGTTAATCCCAGGAGGATCCGCCGGACCATGCGGACTTTTTCCTGGTTGTCGAATACGCTCCCGTGAGCCACCAATCTCCGTATATCCTTGCCGGACGCCGGGTTGGCGATAATTCCCACCAGCGACAACAGCAGCCCCCCTCTCATCTTTCAGTTCGGCCAAACCACACGACCTTAGC
Source organism: uncultured Thermodesulfobacteriota bacterium (assembly GCA_964597345.1). Lineage (GTDB taxonomy): Bacteria > Desulfobacterota > Desulfarculia > JACQYL01 > JACQYL01 > CAZQXK01. The sequence goes on from CAZQXK010000013.1 coordinate 1,422, forward strand.
ACAGTTCGTGGAAAAAAACTTGGATGAAAAAGAATGAAGTGTAGGCGCGCCAATCCCCGGGAATGCGTCGTCACGCCTCAGGCGAAGCCGCCTGCGTGACCGAAGACCGAGTTCTTCGACGGCCCGTCGGAGCTCCATCTCCTTCCGGGTCTAAACCGGAGCGGAGATGGAGACGCAGGGTTACCCGCCCACCACCGACCGTATGGCGGCGATGATCTTTTCCTCACTGGGTATGAACTCGGCTTCCAGGGGCGGAGAGAACGGCACCGGCGTAAAGGGTGCGGCCACTCTCAGAATGGGGGCGTCCAGATAGTCGAAGGCTTTCTCGGCCACCAGGGCGGCTATTTCCGCACCCGACCCGGCGAACTTGACCTCCTCGTGCACGATGACCAGGCGGTGTGTCTTGCGCACGGATTCGAGGATGGTGTCTTCGTCCAGGGGGGACAGCGTCCTCGGATCCACCACTTCCACACCGATGCCTTCTCCCGCCAGCTTTTCGGCGGCGCTGAGCGCCAGATGCACCATCCGGGCCGTGGCCACTACGGTAACGTCGGAGCCTTCCCGTTTAACGTCCGCCTTGCCCAGGGGCACCGTATAGTCCCCTTCGGGCACCTCCCCTTCCAGGCCGTAAAGCAGCTTGTGTTCAAGGAAAACCACGGGGTTGTCGTCCCGAATTGAGGAGATCAGAAGGCCTTTGGCATCGGCCGGGGTGCTCGGCATCACCACTTTGAGCCCGGGGACGTGCATGAACCAGGCCTCGAGACATTGGGAATGCTGGGCCGCGGCCCCGATGCCGGCCCCGCAGGCGGCCCTGAGCACCATGGGGATCTTGGCCTTGCCTCCGAACATGAATTTCATCTTGGCCGCTTGATTGTACAACTGGTCCAGCGCCACCCCGATGAAATCCACGAACATCAGCTCCACCACGGGGCGAAGGCCGCCCGCAGCGGCGCCCACCGCGGTGCCGATGATGGCGCTTTCCGTGATGGGCGTATCCCGGACGCGTTTTTCTCCAAATGTGTCCTTCAGTCCGGCGGTAACTCCGAAAATACCGCCGTACGCGCCGACGTCCTCGCCGGCGACATAGATTTTGGGGTCCCTCTTCATTTCCAGTCTATGGGCGTCGTTGAGGGCTTGAGCAAAATTCATGGTTGCCATGAGGATGTTCCTCCCTTTGGTAAGCGTGTCCCCTAACAGGCTGCTAAAAGATGCCGGTGGCGATCCAGAGCGTCCGTACGGCTCTAAGCGGTATAGACGTCCTCCATGAGTTCGCCGGGCTCAGGATACGGGCTTTCTTCGGCAAACTTGACGGCGTCGTCCACCTCACTCTGGATGGCGCTCTTGATTTCGGCTATCTTCGCCTCCGTCAGAACACCCATTTCCAACAGTCTGGTTTCAAACCGAGGCAGCGGGTCCTTGGCCAACCATTCCTGCAGCTCTTCGTCCGTCCGGTACGTTACCGGATCGCCCTCGAAATGGCCCCGATGGCGGTAGGTTTTGCATTCAATGAGCGAAGGGCCGTCGCCGGCGCGGGCGCGCTTGACGGCTTCTTCCGCCGCTTCGAACACGGCTATTACGTCGTTGCCGTCCACCACCACGCCGGGCATGTCGTACGCCGCGGCGCGGTCCGCTATATCCGCCACGCACATGGAATTCGCGGTGCAGCAGGAGATGCCGTACAGGTTGTTTTCATTGACGAACACCACGGGGAGCTTCCAGCAGGCCGCCAGGTTCATGGCTTCGTGGGTGGTGCCCTGGTTGGATGCGCCGTCGCCGAAGAAGCAGGCGGCCACGGCATCGGTCCCCAGAATCTGGGCCGAGAGCGCGGCGCCCGCCGCCAATGGCGGTCCACCGCCCACGATGCCGTTGGCTCCCAGGATGCCCAGTTCAACGTCGGCGATATGCATGGAGCCGCCCTTGCCTTTGCAGTACCCGGTCTTTTTCCCCATGAGTTCGGCCATCATCCGTTTGACGTCCCCGCCCTTGGAGATCAGGTGGCCGTGGCCCCGGTGCGTGCTGGTGATGTAATCCTTGTCGGTCAACGTGGCGCATACGCCCGTGGCCACCGCTTCCTCACCGATATAGAGATGTGCGAATCCGGGTATTCTTCCCGCGGCGAAGATCTCCGCCACTTTGGTCTCGAAGGACCGGATTTTGACCATATTCCGGTACATGGCCAACATCTTTTCGTTTGTAAGGCTCATGGTTCCCAGGCCTCCTCTTTCTTGTTTGTGGAAGCGAAAGGTTTATGCCGACGAAGCTGCGGGTGTCCTTAAGGTCCGACCTCCTTTCTGTTCCGGTGTTTCGGCGCTGCGACGATCCGATGTACCGTCAGGAGGTGATGGAAACGGTGACCGCCGCATTGGCCACCACGATCCGGTCGCATTCGGGGCCGAAGGCGGGAACACAGAGGCCCATGGCCTGCATTCCCCCCAACACGGCTTCGGCGCTTTTCCTCCCGATGGGCACGCTCGCTTTTACCTGCTCCAAGTCGACCTCCTGCGGCTTGGGGCAGGCCACCAGGATATGCACATCCACGACTTCCAGCGCCGGGATCCGGACGATTTCCAGCAATCCGCACAAACAACTGCGCGAAACGGCGTCTTTCACCGCGCGGCAACAGGCTTCCGTCATGTTTTCTCCGTGCAGGTCGATGCCGGTCCCGATTTCAACGACGAATCTCTTGCGATCCATACAGGTCTCCTTGTTCCGAACGCGGATCGGAGCCGACCAGTTCTTCCGCGCGATAGGAGCTTCGGACGAGGGGGCCGGCCGCCACCCGTTGGAACCCCATAGAGCGGGCGGTCTCGGCCAGATCCTCGAATTCGTGCGGCGGCGCGTAGCGGATTACGGGAAAGTGCCTTTCGGAAGGCGCCAGATACTGGCCCAGCGTCAGGTACCGGCACCCCGCGTGTCTGAGGTCGGCCAGCGTATGCCGTATTTCCTCCCTGCGCTCGCCCAACCCCAGCATCAACCCGGACTTCACCGTAAGACCGGAGCGGGCCATGTATTCGATGACTCCCAGCGATCTCCCATATTGGGCCTGGGGCCTCACGAGAGGATACAATCGGGCCACGGTCTCCATGTTGTGATTGAAGACATCTGGTGCGGCGGCTTTTATGCGTTCCAACGCCTGTACGGAACCCCGGAAATCCGGAGTCAACACCTCGATGCCGGCGCCGGGGCGCTTCCGTCGCAGTTCCCCGATAACCCGGACGAACTGCTCGGCGCCGCCATCGGGGAGGTCATCCCGGGTCACGGAGGTGACCACCACATGCCGCAGGCCCAACCGCCCGGCGGCATGGGCCACCCGCAGGGGCTCTTCCGGGTCCACCGGTGCGGGTGCGCCTTGATGGACGGCGCAGAACCGGCACCTTCTCGTGCAATGAGGGCCCAAAATCATGAACGTGGCCGCGCCGCGACGAAAGCAGTCGCCTATGTTGGGGCAATGCGCACTCTGGCAGACCGTTTCCAGCCGAAACCGCGCCAGACTCCGCTCCATGCGTTCTATGGCTTCGGCTCCCGGATCGGCGTGAACCAGCCAGACCGGATGAGCGGATTTCGTGTCCTCGTAGCCGAAGGCCCGTCGGAAGTAGCGGGCGAAGCGTTCCCGGACGCCGGCAAGATCCAAAGGACGGCCCAGGAGTCGCTGCATGGATGTGACGGACTCCGAGGGATTCCCGCAGGGAACGATCCACTGAAAGCCCGTGAGATCCGTGTTAACGTTCAGAGCCAGGCCGTGATAGGTCACCCATCGTTGAACGGCGATACCCACGCTGGCGATTTTGGCTCCGTTCACCCACAGACCCGGCCGGCCCTTCCGGAAGGCGGGTTCCAGGCCGTAGCTGCGAAGGGTGGCCGCCGCGGTTTCCAGCAAGAGGCGCACATAACCGTGAAGGTCCCTGTCCTCCAACCGGATGACCGGGTAGGCCACCAACTGGCCTGGACCGTGGAACGTGGCGCGTCCCCCGCGGCTGACCCGGTGGACTTCCACCCCTTTTCGCCGCAAAGGATCGAGGTCCAGCCGCAGATCGTCGGAACCGCCGCTGCGGCCGATGGTCACCACCGGCGGATGTTCCACAAACACGAGGCAATCGGGCGCCCTTCCGGTTGCGCGATCCTCCACCAGCGCTCGCTGGCGCTCCAGCGCATCGCCGTACGCCAGCAGACCCCAGTCGATGATTTCGAGTTTTCGTCCGGACATGGTGACTCTTGCAGGCGTTCCTTATCGTTTAGGGAGATAAAGCGCCCAGTCCAGGGCCTCACGGGCCGCATCCGTGATGGACTCGGAAAAGGTCGGATGGGCGTGAATGCTGTTGGCCAACTCGTTCACGGTGCACTCGAGTTGCATGGCCAGAGCGGCCTCCCCGGCCAGTTCCGTAGCGCCGCCCCCCACGATATGGACCCCCAGGATCTCCCCGTAGCGCGGCTCGAACACCACCTTTACGGCTCCGTTCATCTCGCCTCGGGCCATGGCCAGACCGTTGATGGCATAGGGGAAGGACCCGGTTTCCGTCTCATATCCCGCTTTCTCGGCTTCCTCCTCGGACAGGCCCACGGCGCCCACTTCGGGAAAGGTCCAGATGGACCGCGGCACCCGATGGAAGGGGAACTCCCTGGCGCGCCCCATGGCGTTCTCCGCGGCCGTAACGGCCATGGCGGACGCCGCGTGACTGAGCATCCATCCGCCGGTGCAGTCCCCTAAAGCGAAGATCTGTTTGGCGGAAGTCTCCAGTCGGCCGTCTACCTGCACGGCGCCATCCTCCTTGAGTCGTATTCCCGCCTGCTCCAGACCCATTCCTTGGGTATTCGGCCGCCTGCCGGCCACCAACACGCGGTTTACCATGAGCGGTTCCTCGGGGGAACCCGACAGCAGGGCTTCGAAGGCGCCCTTGGCCGACGAAATGGACTGAAGGGTCTGGCGTGTCCGGATATCGACACCCAGTTCCCGCAGGCTCTGGGTGATGCGTTGGCTGGTTTCCGCGTCTTCTTTGGGCAGGAGACGGGTTTCGGATGCGGCGAGACACACCTGGGTTCCGAACAGATGGAAGAAGGTGGCGAACTCCACTTCCAGGGGTCCGGCTCCCCAGACCAACAGAGAGGCGGGCGGTTCGGCGAGTTCCAGAGCCTGGTTCGTGGTCAGAAGCGCCTCTTCCAGCCCCGGGATATCCGGTATGTCCGGATGGGCGCCCGTGGCCAGGATGATCTTGCCCGCTTCCACGGACTTTCCGTCCACCGATACTTGCCGGGGGCTCGCCAGGGCGGCCCGCCCCCGGATCAGCTCCACGCCGTTGTTGGCCAGCAGACTTTCCATGCCCATGCGGATGTCGCCCGCTACCCCGTTCTTCCGGGCCCTGAGAGCGGTCAGGTCCAGTGCTTCCAGGGAGGCTTTGACGCCGAAGTCCCCGCCCGTCCGAATTCCGTGGAGCAGATGCGCCGCTCGATGCCAGATTTTCGTGGGAATACAGCCGCAATTGACACATGCGCCGCCGATGTCGGCGGCCTCGATCAAGGCCGCTTTACCGCCAAGCTGAGAGACCCTGATGGCGGCCGCATACCCGCCCGGACCTCCTCCGATCACCACTACGTCGTACATGCCGTCTCCTTTTCCCGTGTCCTGCGCTCCGAACCTTTACGCCATGATGAGGTTGGGTTCTTCGAGATACCTGGCCACGGTCTGGAGAAACTCGTTGGCCGGAGCGCCGTCCACGACCTGATGGTCGAAGGTCAGGCTCAGAACCATCATGGAACGCACCGCGATTTGTCCTTTGTATACCGCGGGCTTCTCTTTTACTCGGCCCACACCCAGGATACCGGTCTCCGGGGGCTTCAGGATGGGCGTGAACCCGTCCACCTGGAACATGCTTACGTTGGTGATGGTGAAGGTACCGCCGGTGACTTCATCCACCTGGAGCGTTCCTTCCCGCGCCTTCCGGGCCAAGACCCGGGCTTCCCGGGCGATCTGGAGGAGTCCTTTCTTATCGGCGTTTACCAACACGGGCACGATGAGCCCTTCCGGAAGGGCCACGGCTATGCCCATGTTCACGGCGTCGAACACGAGGATTTCTTCTCCCACCAGATTGGAATTCATCCTAGGAAACCGTTTCAGAGCCCTCGACGCCGCCAGGATGACGATATCGTTCAGGGAAACACGGACCGCGGCGTCTTTCTTGTATTCTTCACGCACCAGTTCGAGGAACCGCAAGGACTCCGTAACGTCGACCTCGGTAAACACCGTGAGCTGGGCGGCGTTTCGGAGACTGGCCTGCATGTTGGCGGCGATGGTGCGGCGCATACCGGAGAACGGGATGGACGTCACCGGCGCCGGCGCCTCTTCCGGTTTCTCCTCCGGCGGCGCGCTCGCCATGGCCCGCTCGACGTCCGCCTTGGTGATCTTTCCCCCTTCTCCGGTTCCGGTGATGGAGGAAATGTCCAAACCGGCCTGACGGGCCATTTCTTCCGCCAGCGGCGTGATCTTCGGCGGAGGCGGCCCTTCTTCGTGGTACTTCTTCACGTCTCCTTCGGTGATTCTGCCCCCGGGTCCGGACCCGGTCACCCGAGCCAGGCCGATGCCCAGTTCCTTGGCCAGACGGCGGGCCGCGGGACTGGCCGGAACGAACTTCTCTTCGGCCGGTTTTCCCGGTGCGGCGCCCGCTTTCGGTTCAGCGGCGGCTTTTTCGGGTTTTTCGCCGGCCACCACGCCTTCGACGCGTTCCGGCGTCTCTCCGGGTTGGGCCAGAACGGCCACCACGGTACCCACGGGCACCGTGGCGCCCGCAGGTACGACAATCTGGAACACTATGCCTTCGGCAGTGCATTCCACCGTGTTGGTGATCTTTTCCGTTTCCACTTCAAAGAAGGCTTCGCCCTTTTTGATTGTATCACCCTCGTTCTTGAACCATTGGGTGATTTTGCCCTCTTTCATGGTCAAGCCCCATTTGGGCATGGTGATCTTACTGGCCACTGCCTGACTCCCTTTCTTGGTTGGTAACCCGCTTTACCAGGCCGTTGAAAAACGCGACCGTCGGTCACGCCGACGGCGTGAGGTTCCTCCTTTATCCCGGCCCGGGGGCTCCGTTTCCGGGGTTCACGGGGAACTGGGACTTCGCTGCTTCGTGATGACGCCCGAGAAGAACCCTTGGCGTCCCTTGTTCCGGCGTCAGCCCATCAGTGCCTTGACGGCGGCCACAACCTTGTCGGGACTGGGCAGCATGGCGTCTTCGAGCGCGGGACTGAAGGGAATAATCGTGTCGGCGGCCGCCACGGTTCGCACGGGAGCGTCCAGATAGTCGAAGCTGCTGTCCACCAGGCTCTTGACCACCTGGGCCGCGACTCCGGCCATTTCATAGGCTTCCTGGACCACCACCGCCTTATGAGTTTTCTGGACGGATTTGGCCAGACCCTCATGGTCCAATGGGGAGAGGGTTCTCAAGTCCAGGACCTCGGCGCTGATCCCGTCGGCCGCCAGTGTCTCGGCGGCGGCCAGGCATTGGTTCAGCATGAAGGCGTACGAAATCAGCGTGACGTCCGAGCCTTCTTTCTTGATGTCGGACTTTCCCAGGGGAATCACATATTCCTCTTCGGGAACTTCGCCGGAGCAACCGTACAACACCTTCTCCTCGATATACAGCACCGGGTTGTTGTCCCGAAGGGAAGCCGTGAGCAGACCTTTGGCATCGTAGGGTGTGGCCGGCATCACTACTTTGAGTCCCGGCACCTGGGTAAACCAGCCTTCGAGAGATTGGGAATGCTGTCCGGCCGCGCGGATCCATCCCCCCGAGGGGGTTCTCACCACCAGGGGCAGCTTCTTCACCTGGCCGCCGCACATGTACCGGACCTTGGGGGCCTGGTTGGTCAGGTAATCGAAGCACACGGTAGTGAAGTCGATGAACATGATCTCGGGCACCGGGCGCAGTCCCATCATGGCCGCTCCTAAAGCGGCGCCCATAATGGCCGCTTCGGAGATCGGGGTGTCCATCACCCGGTCCGGTCCGAACTCGTGGTACAGGCCGGCGGTGACGCCGAAGCAGCCTCCGAAAGCGCCCACATCCTCGCCCAGAATGAACACCTTGTCGTCCAGTTTCATCTCATGACGCAGCGCTTCCCTTATGGCCTCGATAAATGTGATGGTGCGCATCGGGTCTACCCCCTTTCCTCATAGAACAGATCCGTGTATATCTCCTCCAGGGGCGGGTATTCGCTCTGGTCCGCAAATTCGATGGCTTCCCGGAGTTCCTTATCGGCCTCGGCCCTGAGGGCTTCCAGTTCCGCGGAAGTAACCAATCCCTGATCCAGGAGTTGGGCGGCGAAACGGGCGATGGGATCCTTCTTTTTGTCTTCCACAATCTGTTCCGGAGTGCGGTAAGGTTGAGGGTCGCCTTCGAAGTGGCCTCGCCAGCGGTGCGTTTTCAATTCCAGCAGGGCAGGGCCTTTCCCCGCACGGATGGGTTTGACCGTTTCCGAGACGGCTTCGTACACGGCCATTACATCGTTTCCATCCGCCACCAGTCCCGGCATACCGTAGCCGGACGCCCGGGCGGCGATATCTTCGACGGCGCAGGCGTCCTCCACACAGGTGCTGATGGCGAACTGATTATTGACACAGATGGCCAGCGCGGGCAGCTTCCAGCAGGCGGCCAGATTGAGGGCTTCATGAAACTCGCCCCGATGGGCGGCGCCGTCTCCGAATACCACGGCGGCGATGTTCCCTTGGCCTTCGCGTTTCAGGGCCAAGGCAATGCCGTTGTTGATGGTCTGGCTGGGGCCCAGGATACCGTTGCATCCGGGCGCCCTCTTATCGAATGCGGCCAGGTGCATGGAACCGCCTTTGCCTTTGCAGTACCCGGTGACTTTCCCGAAGATTTCGGCGCGCATGCGTTTGATGTCCGCCCCACGCGCCAGGATCATTCCATGGTCTCGGTGGGTGCTGGATATCCAGTCGGTGTCCCTCAGGGCGGCGCAGATGCCCACGTGCACCGCCTCCTGGCCGACTCCCAAATGGACGAAGCCGGGCAAGGTCCCGGCGGTGACCGCTTCGGCCAGCGATTCCTCGAATCCCCGAATGGCCGCCATGGTCTTATACATGGCCAGCAGCTTTTCTTTGGATACGTCCATCGTGCTCCTCCTCAACCGTTAAGGTTCCCGGAAAAGGCCCTGCCGTGAAGCCAGACTCAGCGCCAGAGCAATATTCACAACCCTGGGACCGGACACATTCAGTCGGAGGGTCCATGCGTCCCCCTGTTTGACCATGAGTTCGCGTTCGCCGTCGAGTGCGATCACAGCGGGCGCATGGGTCAAGGGGATTTCCTCCCCCGGTCCGAAAAGGTCGTGGGACTGTATGGGGATGGAACGGATCAAACCGGGAGCGATGGGGGCCCTCACCCTTCCGCGCCCGTTACCGAGGACGATGTGTACCCCCTTCCCGGAATCGGGGGCCATGCCGTACAGGAGTCCGCCGATGGAGGAGAACCCGATGTTATCCGGTTCCGCCCGCGCCAGAAAAATCTCCTTTACCGCGTCCACGTCCCATAGTGCGCGGGTGGCGATGAACCCCGCCTTGGACACCACCGCATCCACCAAGGCGATGTCCACCAGGACGCCGTCTTTTCGGATCTCCAGACGCGGAGCCCGCTTGACGCACAATTCGTTATCGGGCGTATCCATGGCGACAAAGCCGGCGGCGATACCCGCCAGGGTGCTCTCCACCATAAAAGGGAACACGTTGTTGGTTCCCGTGGAAATGGGGAGGATGGGCGTATCCCCGCAGGCCTTGGCCACTGCGCGGTTGGTGCCGTCCCCGCCCAGGGTGACGATACAGCCTATGCCCTGGGCGTTCATCCGGGCCGCGGCTTGAGTGGAGTCTTCCTGAACCCCTTCCATGTCCATTTCGAGGAAGACCGTCTTGAACCCTACTTCGAGGCCGTCCAGGGCCCGCACGCAAATACCGAAAAAATCGGGCATGCAATGGACTTCCCGGACGCTCATGGCCTCCAGACCCAGGAGGATCCGGCGCACGATGTTCACTTTTTCGTTGTTATCGAAAACCGAACCGTAAGCCACCAGACGGCGGATATCCTTGCCGGAAGCAGGATTGGCGATAATACCCACAGGGTTCAACGGAAACCGCCTTTCGCGAACACCGAGTTCAGCTCGAGCCTATCCCGCGCCGTTCACACACCATGCGAAGCCATCCCATGGGGTACGGTATCCTTTGAAAACGGAACACCCATGGGAGGCGGCGCAGTAGCGCGGGATGTTTCTGGGCCTTTCGGCCATGAACCGCAAGAGGAAATGGCTCGGGGAACACATCGATCCCCTCCCGTTGCCTGTTGGAAGGATTTGGATGGTGAGATAGTATGCTAAAAACTATAGCACCCGCCGGAATGCTTGTCGAGAAAGTTCGTGGGTGGATGCCCTGCAAAGACAAAGGGGACCGAAGGATGGTCCCCCGTGAGGAAGGTGGAATAGCGGAGGATTATTCCCTCCTCTGTAACGGCGGTCTCCTTTGAACTTCGATCTTTCCGGATAGCGATGCGGCGTCGTCACTCCGGTGCGCACCGGAGCGACGAGGAGTAAAAGTCGGCGCAGCCGCTTCCGGCGGCGATTCGTCAAAAGTCTTTCAGGTTCTTGTCATCCAATGGAATGAGTTGGTCCGGCCGAACCTCTCGCGTCTGTCGGGACGCGGGCCCGGTCGCCCTTTCCGGTTTCCTGCGGGAAACGCCGCGGGCGCCCCGGTCTTGTCGTCTGGAACCAAGGGATCTCGGAGAGGCGGCGGCACTCTCAGTTCCCCCGCCGTTTACCAGAGTCACCAGCTCCACCACGGTGCTTTTCATTTGCTCCGCCTGAGCATTGAGTTCCTCGCTCGCCGCCGCGGATTCCTCGGCATTGGCTGCATTCTGTTGAATGACTTTGTCCATCTCCGAAATGCCTTTATTCACCTGGTCGATGCCTTGGGCCTGTTCCTTGGAGGCTGCGGAGATTTCACCCACCAGTTGGGCCACCCGATGGGAGCTGTCCGCCACCTGGGTGAATGCCTGATTGGTCTTGGCTGTGAGTTCGGCGCCCTCCTTGATCTTCTTTACGGTCCCTTCGATGAGGTTCGAGGTGTTTTTGGCCGCATCGGCCGCGCGCATGGCCAGATTCCTTACCTCATCCGCCACCACGGCGAATCCGGCTCCGGCTTCCCCCGCGCGGGCCGCCTCCACCGCCGCGTTCAAAGCCAGGAGATTGGTCTGGAAAGCGATCTCGTCGATGGTCTTGATGATCTTGGAGGTTTCCTCGCTGGCCCGGGAGATTTCGTGCATGGAGTCGCTGAGTCGGGTCATGGACTGGTCGGCCTGATCCACGATCTGTTTCGCTTGCTTCATCAGTGCGTCCGCCTGACTCGCATGGTCCGCGTTCTGCCGGGTCATGGAGGACATCTCCTCCATGGACGCGGAAACCTCCTCGACGCCGGCCGCCTGTTCCGACGCGCCTTCCGCCAGAGATTGGCTTGCGGAAGCCACCTGCCCGGAAGCCGAGGCCACCTGTTCGGCGCCTTCTCCGAGGGATTCGGCGATGCGCGTGAGCAGGTTACTGAGATTACGGCTGAAGAGGAAAGCGATGGAGGCGGCCAGCAGGAGTGCAATGAGAGAAATCAGAAGCAGAGTGCCTGCAACGCGGTAAACCGTCTGCGTTACATCGTTTATGTACACACCGGTCCCGATTATCCAACGCCAGGGTTTGAATTCCGCCACGTAGGATAGTTTCGGCTCGATCCTTCCTTCATCGTCGTAATATTGCCACTTGTACGGAACATACCCTTTTCCTGCTTCGCGGCACACTTTTACCATCTCGACAAACAGGTTTAATCCGTCAGGGTCCTTCAACGTAGAGAGATCCTGGCCGTCCAAGTCAGGTCTGAACGGATACATGATCATTCGAGGATGGAAATCGTTGATCCAGTAATAGTCCAGGTTTCGCTCCCCGAAGGTCATGGATTTTACGGCCTCCTTGGCTTTATCTTGAGCTTCTGTTGTCGTCAGAAGGCCCTCGAGTTCCATCGAATGGTAATGCTTAAGCACGGACAGTCCTATGTTCACGAACTCTCTAGTTTGAAGTTCCTTCTCATGGTAGACAGCCTTCCTTAGGGATACAAGACCGATAGCCAGTATGGCTGCGCAGGATAAGACTAGAACTCCGATAATCATTCCGATGAGTTTGGTTTTCAACTTCACTCTCCTTGACATGACCATCCTCCTTCATGGAAGTATTTTATACATTGCTCTCATGCCGCTTGTCATCAAGCGCTCGAAAGACGGGAACTGTTTTCCCGCCAATGGTCACGCTTTTATTCCTTGTGTGTCCGGGGGGCGGGACTCCCATCACCGTTGTCACCTCGACGGACGGGTCCGGGATGTCGTGTGCTTCGCTGCGAGTCCCGTCCCCATGTTTGCGGATCCCTGCCTGTGGATTCCCCCCTTCGACACCGAGATAGCGCTTCCTTCCGTATGTGACGACTCGGGCATGCCGAACCCCGGCATGAGTTCGAAAATGGGAGTGATCCTACCTATGGGTTGACGACGCTTTGGATAAAAGCCGGGGCGCCCGGCACAAATCGGATGGGTATGAGGGCGATGAGTTTTTGGTGATCGCGAACGCCGATGCCGTATTCCTCACCGGCCAGAGTGAAGGTGAGATAGTCGCCCGTTGTGTGCGCCATGGCCGTCACCGCTCGATTCAGCCATGAGGCCGTTTCCGCCTCTTCCTGTCCTCCTTTCCATACCGGGCCGGTTGTCGGGTTTGTGAAGCAACTTGTAGTGGTGCTAATATCTACTCATTTTATCGGATACGGGTTCGTTTATCTTGAGTCATCCAAGACGAATCGGGTGGAAATATGCGAATAACGGCGCCGGAACAGGTCACAACGTTCTCGATAGCGCTTCAATGGTCCGTAATGAGGAGAATGGAGATTCGGGTATGGATGTGGGCCGACGTGTCGGTGAGACCAAGAAATGTTCGCCTGGTCGGGCGGTTTCCGGGAGTCGCGAGGGTTTGATTTTGGGGAATCCTGGTGAGATAAAATGTTTCGGAACGTTTTGGTGCGTTCAGGGGTGGTCGTTGAACCGGGGATAGTGACCCGTTTCAGCTGGCGTTCCAGGCATGCGAAACGGATTCGATGCCGGATTGGGAATATGTATAACCGGGAGGCTTCGCAGTGAGAAGGATTGGATTGTACGTTCCGGTTCTGGTGCTCCTGTTGACGGGTATTGTGTATGCCGATCAGAAGGCCGTCGTCGCCGTGGCCGCTGTGGGGAACACGCCGGCCGCCGAGGTGAGCGGGGTGGCGGCCCGAAGTCCCTATTTCTTGATATTGGACGGAGACGGCGCCTTGCTGGAAGTCGTGGACAACCCGTACCTGGATGCCGGAAAGGGAGCGGGACCTTCGGTGGCGCGCCTTCTGGCGCAAAAGGGAGTGACCCTGGTCGTAGCCGGGGAATTCGGGCGGAATATGATCCGGGCCCTGACGGAGAGGAACATGAAGTACCTGGAATTTCAGGGCAGCGCCGAAGCGGCCTGGAAAAAGCTCTCAGAGGCGGCGCACTAGGGTTGAAGGGGCGCGCGAAGCGGTGTCTTCCTCGGACGGCGCGCGTATGGATGGGATGCCGCGGGAACAGGGATCACGGAATCCTGAAAAAGGCTTCGTCGAACTCGGGCTTGTTCCTGTACTTATTCATCAAGAGGCCCATATTCTCATCCCATTGCTCCAGGAACACGGGATTCGCTTCGATTCCGGCTTCATGCAGGGCCTTCACCAGCGCTTTGGGCTGAGGGGGACACCCCTTGACGGCGATCAGGTTTTTGACGTCCGGGTTGTCCTTGTGGGCCCGGTACATGCATTTTCCGATCAGTAAAGCCGTTTTCTTCCCCGGCGTGGGTTTCATGATTTTTCCGGTGAGAATTTCCACCTCATCATACGGCGTTCCCTTCCATGCCTGCATGATGGAAGCCATGATCAGCGGGTATAGACCCGCGCAGTACGTGCAGATCGAAAAATCGTACTTGCGGAAGTCCACGCCCCGAATACCCATCTTCACCATGGCGCCGGGAAGGGTTCCCGCCTCGTTGTAAGGGAAATCGTACTCGTACGGAGATGCTTCGTCTTCGATCTTCAGGCCCGCGATCTCGACGTCGGACAGATCCGTGGGTCTATCCCGGTCCAGGGCCGCGTGGACCAGATGCGGCACCTGGGAAGCTTCGAATCCCAGGAGCCTGGCTCCGACCTTGTCCGCGGAAAGCAGATCCGCGGACCCGACCAAGAGATCGCTCCTCCGGATCTTCCCGTTGACGCTGGGTCCCCGCTCCGCCGTATAGATCCCGTCCAGAAGGGTGAACGAAGGCGGCAGCTTGTTTCCGAGACGGGCAATCCAGTAATTCAGGTTCTTTACCGGATCCGCGTTGTGGCATTTCTTCCGGGACGGGATATCGATGGCGCCCTTGAGATTCTTGATTCCAAGACTGACTACGGTGAGATGATGGGTCTTCAGAACCGGAATGTTGACCACAAAATCGCTGTCCAGCATATCGGTGTTCATGTTCAACACCACGTCCGCTCCGAGATCCACCTTTCGAACGGGCCGATCGTGAATGTCCACGCACCTCACACCGTAGCGCTTCCGAAGATCCGGATAGCCCAGGGTTTCGAAGGCGTGTTTCGGGGTGGCCCTGTCTTTGGGATCGAACAGCACCATGCCCTCGCCGATGGTGATGTCGCCGGCGCCACGCTCCCTGAGAAGCACCACCATATCCTCGATGACCCGCGATGTCGTGATCACGCCCCACTTGGGGAAAGTCGATTTGCGGGTCCAAAGCACAATATTGGGCTTGATAAAGACTTTGGCGTTGCGGGGAAGGTGATCCAGGCCGTTGGAGAGATCGACGGTTTTGCGCACGGATTCCAAAGGCTTTTCGTAACGGACGATGGAAACGAGGGGTCTGGTCATGGAAAAGCACCTCCGTTCAGGTTTCACGGCCTAACAGTGAAAAACGCGATCTGCGTCGTTGGGCTTCATCTTTCGTCATTGCATACCTTATCTACGCCTCATTCCTCAGGATTCGCCCGCGTTGCATCTCATCGGTTTTCACCGGCCTGCCCGCAATACGGCGTATCCATGGGCTCTCAAGAGGTCGGACCGGCGGGACCCGAGCCTGAGGGGCCTGTGAAGCCGCACAGTTTCCGGTCGGCCTATTTCAGGATGAACTCGACCCGGCTGTCTTTCTGGTTTTCCTTCTTTTCCGGAGTCAGGGATTTGGGTTCACTCATGAACACCCGGCCGGGCTCCACTTTTTCCGAGGAGATCAGGAAATCCCGGATCCGTTCGGAGCGCTTTAAGGCCAGGAGACGGAGTTGATCGTCCATCACCTGGATATGCTCCATTATGGCTTCTTTCATGGTCTCGGTCGTCATCGCTTCGGCGGCGTCCGCTTCCGGCAGTGAGCCGTCCCTCTCGGAGGCTTCTTCCTGCCCCTCTTCCTCGGCCTTGTCCGCGGGTTCCCTCTCCGGCAGAGGGCCTATTTCCAACTGGTAGGCCATTTCAAGATAGATGTCGTATTCCTCCGGTTCGATAACGATGTCGTCCAGGGATTTAACGGCTTCTCCCATGGCCATGAGCACGTCCATCTTGTGCTGTCTCAGCTTCCTCATGAAGGCTTCCTGTTTCAGCGCCTCTCGGTCCGCTGCGGGATCCGCGTAGCCCGCCAGTTCGATCCGCAATCCGGGCCGGTCATAGAGGACGTCCACCAACTTTCCCAGCTTCGCCCGTCCCGTTTCATCGAGTTCCGAGGAACCGGGTTCGAACTCGACATAGCTTAATTCTTCGCCGCCCCCCACCAGGGCGCCCAGCAGCGCGAAAGGAGCGGTCAAGACCTTTTTCAAGAGGTTGACGATTATCTGAAGAATGACTTTGCCCACCTTGAACTCCGGGTCGTCCAGACTGCCGCTGACCGGCAGATCCAGGTTGATTTCTCCGGCCCGGTTTTTCAAGAGGGATACGGCGAGAGCCACGGGCAGCTTGGTGGCATGGGCACTCTCGACGGTCTGTCCCAGGGTGAATTGATCGAGAAACACGCGGTTTTCGGCCTGGAGTGTTCTTTGGGCCACCCGATAGTCCAGTTGAAGAGAAAGCTTGCCCTTTTCGATGGTATAACCCATGTATTTGCCGGCGTAAGGCGTGGCGGGGGAGAGGTCGATGCCGGTGGTCCTCACCTTGAGATCCAAAAACAGATCCCTGCCCAGCGGATTGACTTTCCCGGTGATTTCAAGGGGCGCGTGCTGATTCGTCTTGCCCGTTATGTGGACGTCCGCGTGTTGGGCGTCTTCCGAGGTCAGTCCCGTGACGGCGCCTTCCAGACCGCTCAGTTCCGCATCCACGTGAGGTCGGATAAACCGGTCCGAATAGTCGATTTTCCCTCCTTCGAGGCGAACCGTCCGGACATCGATGTTCAGGGCCGGTTCTTTTTCAGGTCTGCCTTGCGCCTCGGCGGGTTCGGAAGGCGTTGCCGCATCCGCTTTTGGGGCTACGACGATGTCCTGCAGGTTGGCGCGGCCGTTTTCGTCGATGGCGATGCGGGAATAGAAGTCGGAAAGGGTAACGCCTTCTATGTGCACACGCGGCGGGTTCAGGGACACATCGATGCCATCCACGCGCAACGACTTCCATTTCAGAAAATCCTGGGCATGAGCAGAGTCGATGACGCGGAAGTCGGTCACCTGCAGCTTCCCCTTGAAGCCGCCTCTGGCATCCTTGTCCGCCGGCATGTGAAAGACGGCGTTTCCTTGAGTGGAAACAGAGGCGCCGGTGACGGTGAGAGTGATCTTGTCTTTCCAATAGGGTTGGTAAGGCCGGACGTCCAGGCCGGCCACCCGGACCTCGAGGTCCGCTATCGGAGGGCTGATTCCCATACGGCCGGCGAGGGCAAGGCGCCCCTTTCCGGGAAGGTTCATGGTGAGGGACAGGTTGCCCGTACTGTCCTCTGTGGTGGCTATGTTCTCCAGCTTCAGGTCGATTCCCGTGACGGCCAGGGTGACCGGCGCGACGGGAACGGCGTCCTGGAATAGGACGTTGAAGCCGGTGACGTTCCCTTCTTTCAGGAGAAATTCCCATGGGTTGCCGGACCGGTCTTCTTGGACCGGTTCTCCCCCGGGGACAAGTTCGGTCAGATTGATGACGCCCTCCGCCGATCGGATTACATTCACATGGCCCTTCTCTGTGGAGAAATTCCCCACCGTCACCCGGCGTCCGGTCACGTCGACGGAGGTATCCGATACGGAAATGACGGGAGCCTCGAAGAAGGCTTCCTTTTCGTTTTCCCTGCTCAATCGCAGCCCGTTCAGCCGGGTCGACAACCCGGATAAGCGGATCTGCGGGTCTGCCTGTTCGTCCTTTCCAATAAAACCGTAATCCGTCCGAAGATCGAGATCCCCCGCTTCGATCCGGAACAAAACCTGATTTCGATAATAGGGCGCGTATCGTTTCAAGGGGACTTTGTTCACACGCACGTTTCCGTGGGCGGACAGGGGATTCACCGAAAAGGCGCCGTCGAGGATCAAGTCCTCGCCCGCGTCCGTGAGCAGAGACAGAGCGACCCGCGCCTGCTTGCCGGCGTCGTTGGTAAAGCCCGACACGTTCACGTCGACTTTGCTAAGGGTCGCCGTAAAGGGGCCGTCCACCGTTTCGTCCCGGATATCGATCCGTCCATCGGAAACACGAATCTCGTCCACGATGAGGATACCCCCGGGTTCCGAGTCTTCCTGCTTCGGTTCACCGTCTCCTGTAACGACCGTCAGACGGGCCAGATTGAATGCCCCGGCCGCGTTCCTCACAGCGTTTACATGAGGGGAAGAGACGACCAGCGTTTCAATATGCACTTTGCCGGCAAGCAGGTCGGACCGGCCTAGGGAAACCTCCAACCGTGGGATTTCGTTGAGGAGTTCCCCCGATGCTTCCGTTGCCTTGAAGTTCCGCAACAGGACGGACCCGCTCACATACAAAGAGGCTACATGTTCCGCCGTCTGCACGTAGGCGAGTTCCGTATCTACGTCCAGGAATCCGCTGACCACGCGACAGGGGAGTTCAAACGGCGCATACGCCAGGTAGTGGGTCAGGTCCAGGCTCTCAATGTCTATGTTCAGGGCCGTTTCCAGGCTCTGATGAAAGGGGAGGGTCTTCCCCTGAAAGGAAACGGGCGTTTCGTTTACCATGGCGCTGAAATGAGGCTGCACGCGAGTCTCGGCGTGGTAGGGGAAGTTGGAGACGAAGGGAAGTCCCAGAGTCAGATCCGCGATGCGGTGGTTCGTCTGTTTGGGTTCGTCCGAAAAATCGATACGTCCCCCCGTGACGGCGATGTTTGCCACCGAAAACAGGAGCGGTTTGGCGGGTCCGCCCGGGGGAGGTTCCGGTGTTTCCTTGTCTTCCCACAGGTCACTGACGTTGAACGAGTGATCGCCCGTCCGGGCCAGATTCAGGTAGGGGGCCGCCAGCCGGAATTCACTGAGGACCAGCGCCCTCTTGATGACCGAAACGGCTTGAAGGTTGGCGTAGAACTCATCGAAGGAGACGAACACGCCCGGCTGTTCCCGATGATTCACGGAGAATCCCGACACCCTCACCGTCAGGGAATACGGGTTCATCTGGATGCGTTCCATGGAGACCTCGCGATGGAGGTGTTCCGTCAGGCGTTTGGTGAGTATGGATTTGAGCAGTGGGGGGGCGATGAAAAAACCGAAAACCGTGTACAGCAGAAAGAAGGCGGCGATGCCGATCCCGATTTTTGTCCAACGGCCCATCTTTTTCGAGTCTTCCCCCATGGCGGCCTCCTCAGACGGTAAGAAAATCAACCTTAATTGCCAAGATACTCCATGGCGAATGAATCAGGCAACGGAGTTGAACGGTCCATGGATTCATTTTCGCCCAATTCCCATCCGGTGTCCAAGAAAGAAACGGTTCAGCAAAGGAAAAACAGTCTGATCTATCAGGCTGTTGAAAAACGCGATCTGCTTTCACGCCTTTGGTCACGCCGCCGGCGTGACTTCATCCTTCGTCATTACGGCGTACGGGTTGTACGCCTCATTCCTCAGGATTCGCGCGCCTTGCATCTCATCGTTTTTGAACAGCCTGTCCGAAATGCCGTTCTTCAACGGGCCGCCATCCAGTCGATATATTCACAACCCCCATCTGTTTCAGCATCCGGTTCGCGGATTCAGGAATGCCCAACGAAGCGTCGTCCGCCGATTTCCTGGAATCCTTCGCATGGGTTTTCCTCTTCCTTCACTCCGCATCCAGCCCGTCGTTTTTCGTTGTCCGCTGGTAAGACCTGCTGGTATTCTGAAGCAAAATGTTGGTTGCCCGGGGATTCCCAGGAATAGCGATTCCGGTTTGACAGGAGGATGACATGAGAGTGGATGGAGTTCGAAACGCCGTCTGTTGTGCGGTGCTCGTGGGCGCTTTGATCCTTGTTTCAAATCTCTTTCCCGCGGTCCATGCTTCGGATGCCAAACAACTGCTTGCGCAGGTCAACAGCGAGTTGCGTCAGGTTGAAAGAGACATGTTTGGGGGGAAGACGGAAGAGGCCATTGCCTCCCTGGAGTCGATCCGTGAAAAGCTCCTTCGGGCCAAGGAGGCGGATCCCAACAATCCACAAGTCACGACGTTGGAGAAGAAATTCGAGAAGCTGGTCAAGGACCTGGAACGAAGGACGGGAAAGGATCTCGGAGGCGGCACGCTTACCGCGGCGGTTGGGAGCACACAGCCGGAATTAGCGCCCCGGCCCGAAGGGCGACCCTTACCCGTGGCTGAGGCAAAACCGGCGCGGCCCGAGGCAAGACCTGACGCACGGCCTGAGGTGCGCCCCGAGGCGAGACCCGATGCGCGGCCTGATGCGAGAGCCGAGGCTCCGGACGCGCTTCCTCACGCGGCCAGGCGTCCCGCCGATGCCGCCGAGAGCGATCTCGGAAGGATTGACGGCGCCATCGAAAGGCTGAAGGATCCCAAGTGGAACGCGAATCAACTTCTCGGGAACATGGAGAAGCACATGGAGAGCGCCCGTCAGCATTTGGAAACAGCCCGGGAGGAGGCGGCGAAAAGAGGGGTCACTTCCCATGCCCGGTTTGATGCGCTGGAGGCGGGTATCGCGGAAGCCGCGACCAAGATCTCCGAGGCCCGCAAGATGCATCAGGCGTCTCAGGCGGAGGCTGCGCAAAGGGCCGGTGAGGTGACCGCCGATGTAAAGGCCCTCAAGGCGGAATACGACCGGGTCCAGCCCGTATTCGCCAAGGCTTCGGGAGTGGCCGTCTACTACAACGACCTCCAACCGGTGGAGGATCTGATCGCGGCCATTGAGCATTTCGAGAAGAACGACCGGGATAAAATTCAGCGGCGGATGAAGGCCTTTGCCGAGAAATACGGCGGCGCCAAGGAAGAGATCGACCGAAAAGCCGATTCCATGGGGTATGAGGACAGCTATTATCGGGCCAGTTTCGCCTATATAAAACTGGCCGAAGGCATCGAGAATGTGCAGAAAACCCGCACCGCCATGGCCGATGACCTGATCCGAAGGGCCGACGATATGAAAGAGCGAACGACCAAGGGGATCCATGATTTTGCCAGGCTTGGCCAGCACGAGCGGGTCCGGGAATGGGGGAGAATGGCGGCGCGGTTTGATCCGCAGAATCCGAGAGTGAAGGCATTCAACGATGGGATTGACGCCTGGGTGAGGGAGGATGCACGGGCGCTGAACGACAGGATCGATAAGGCGGTTTTTCCCAAACAGGCCGCCGATGCGCCTCGGGACGCCGCGAAACTGGTCAAGGCGGCCGTGGAATTTCTCCAGAAGGAGAATGAAAAACTTGCCGCGGAAAAAGGCGGCGAGGTCAGCAAAGTGCTCGCCGTGTCCATAACCGGTCCCTGGCGGGTGTTCAAAAAGAACATTCTCGGAGAACCCATCCAGTACAATCTGCCCATAGCCACCGCGGTGCAGACGGAAAGCGAAAAGGCGCAAAAGCTGGTACGGGTCTATTCCAGCACCCTGCTGACCCGTGAAATGAAGGGGGTGGAGATGGGGCCCCCGTTCATCGGCGTCACCATGGGGGACAGCTATTACATCAGACCCTCGGCGGCCCGATAGAGCACGCCGAAGCGCAGCGCACTGTGGTTTGGTCCAGGGGTCGCCGATAGACCGGGATTGGTAAGGAAACAACCCTGAGTCTGTCCGATTATCAGGCGGGTGAAAAATGCGACCTGCCGTCACGCCGAAGGCGCGGCTTGCATCTCATCCTTTTTGGCCGGCCTGTTTCAAATGCCGTTTATCGACGGGCTGTTATAACGTATTCTTAAATTTGGGGGAGCTGTTCGCATCAGAAGATATAGAGTAAGCGGTTGTTCAGATGTCTCGACGACGAGCTGAATAAGCCTATCTGGCAGCCACTGTATCATTCTGCTCTGGATTGGGTGTCTATTTGTTTCCATGCATGGGATCGTTTCCGGTATAACAAGTGAATCTCTGAATCACTTTGATATGTTGCTTTTCATTTCTGAAGGCTACGAAAGCAAATAGAATAATAATAACAGCGAGCCCTAAACACATCAGGACTGAAATGGGCAACAATGCGGCCATCAATGACAGACTCGATTCCGGTATGGAATGACCCTCCAACTCCGACAGCACTAAGAAGGGGTTCGCCAGGCGGGGGCTGAAGACAAACAGAAAACCGCCAAGGCCAATGATGAGACACAGCAGGATCCAACCGACCATCGGCCACGCCTGAACGAACCTGGCTCGTTTTTCCAGAAATCGTATCTCGTCGGCAGTGAGTCTCATGGCATCCGTTTCCTCTGTTCAGCTCCCGTCCATCTGCATGGTTCGGTTTTTCCCCTCCGGTTCGATTTGGGTGTTCGAGTTTTCGTGCCGAGCGAGCCGCCGACGGGGGTTCCGAATCCCGGATCACGAGAGTCCCAAGATACCCGATGACCGTCCCCCTGCCAATCCCGAAAAATTCGTCAGAAAAGATGTTATGGAATTGGAGGTGGATGCCGAATTGTACTGTGCGGGCCTTTTTCCGGGACGCTTCGTTTCTTAACCGGCTGTTGAAAAAAAACGTATAGGGTCCAAGCTTGAACGACTGCCGTCCTCGGCGGAAAGGGTCCCTGAGTCGGTCTGGGAAGGGATCGAGCGGCTCCAGGAAAGGGTCCCTGCGGGTAGAGGGTGGTGGAGCTTTTCAAGTCATCCGGCCTGGTGCGGTATACCAGAGACGCCGGGGGAGGAAAGGAAATGAACGTATTTCGCCAAAGACGGATGTTCGCGGTGGCGGCGTTGGTCGGGCTGTGGATGCTGAGCGCCGGCGCCGAGGGTCTTGCACAGTCCCTGGAGGGGACCTGGAGGGAAGGCCGGTTCGAACTCGTCCTGGTGCTCCATGGGGATGGTACGTATGCCCTGCAATACCCCGGGGGGACCAGCCGAGGCCGATTCGGCGTACAGGGCTACTTCCTGTTGATGCAGGACACCCACGCTGCGGCTCCGGTGCAATACCAGATCCTGAATCTGACAGGCCAGGCGTTGGCCCTGCGCGATGTGCAGGGCAACCTGATGCATTTCGAGCGGCAGATGGGGCAGGCAGGTCTTTCCGGATCAGGCGGTCTTTCCATGCCGCCACCCACCCCCGCTTCCGGCCGGGCCATGGCCCAGGCACAGGGGTACACCCTGACGAGCACCCATGTGGAAGCCGGGATCGGGCTGGTTCAATTCATCATTGGACATCCTGTGAAACCCTCTGAAGTAAAGGAACTCACCGACCAAACGGTGGCGGAATTTCATCAGGAACCGGCCTACGTCGTCCAGCAGCTGGAGTCCATCGGGCGGTCGCTGGAGCAACTGCGGACCCTTTCCGACCCGATTCACATCGGCATCGCCCGCCAGGAGCTCTTTGCCGCTCTCTACATGGGCACGGCCCAGATTCCTGAACCTGAAAAACCGCTGTTGATCCAGGTTATAAACCGGTACATGCGGACGCTGGCCGTGGACCCGGACAACAAGCTGATCCTCACGGACCGCGACGCCGACGGGATGATCCAATACGTGAGCTTTGTCAGTTCCTTGAGCGGTCAACCCATGCAGATTCATGAGTCCCTCGCCCGTCAGATCCGGAGCGACCTGGTCAACCGCTTCCCTTCCATGCCGTTGGAGCAGAAGAAAGTGCTTTGTTCGGCCGGCCTCCTTTGGCAGGTCATGGAGTCCAACTGGAAACAGCTCAGCCAGGTCCAGCAACAGCAGTTCCGGCAGCAATTCACGGCCCAGACGCCTCAAGGCGGGCTGTCTCAGGAGGGAGCCTACACCGGCGGCGCATTGGGGGTCCCATCCAGCCCAAGCATGTCTCAGCAGATGGCGGATTTCCAGGCCCGACAGCGGTGTATGCAGATGATGATGGACATGAACACCATGTCCCATGCCACCTCGTTAAACATCATTGAAAACATAGGCGGCACCGGCAATTACTGGAAAGTGGCGGACTATTGAGATCCGCCGTCACCGATAGCAGGCTGTTGAACAACGCGATCTGCTTTCACGCCTTTGGCGTGACGCATCCTCCTTCGTCATTGCGGCGTACGGGTTGTACGCCTCATTCCTCAGGATTCGCGCGCCTTGCATCTCATCGTTTTTGAACAGCTTGTCCGAAATGCTGTTTTCCACGGGCTGATAAGGGAGGCTCCGACGTTCCGTGTCGCCTGTTGAAAAAGCCGATCCGCCGTCACGCCGCCCGTGTGACTCGCCGGTTCATCGTTGATAGTTTCGCAAAAGTCGATTTCTGTCATTTCAACGAGCACGGCGAGGAGAAATATCGTAATAATTCTAGAGAGTTCTCGCTACGCTCGAAATGAGAAAACGAAGTCTTTTCCCTTGTTACGAGTTCATCATCGTTTTGCACCGGCCCGCCTGCAATGAAGTTTATCTATGGGCTGTCCCGGTATTTGGCAACCGTGTCGACATGTCCGAGAGAGATCACGAGAACGAATGGCATGGATTATCCTTCCATAAACGCGATTATGCGACCTCTCAGTAAACCGGGAGGATATGTCCTGCTCGCCGCGTATGCGGCCTGGTTCGGGTTTTCCCTGGCTCGCAACGCGGGAGACGGCTTGTCCCTCGGATGGGTCTTCTTCTTCAACGGATTGGTCGGCATTCCCGTAGTGATGGTGGCGGAAAATCTGGTGGCGGTCATGCGGCTCGATGAGAACGGAATCCGGTGGACCGGTTTCCTGAACCGCACTAGGATCCTGGCCTGGAGTGATATCGTGGAGATCAGGCTTCACAGCGGGCGCGGCCGATATCGCGATATGCGCCTTCACGGGAAACGAAAGAAAATCGCGTTTTCCAGCATGCGCCGGGATTTCTGGCACATGGCCCGCGTCATCCTGGCCATGGCGGACCGGAAGGGCCTTTCGATCAAGACCTCGTTCCTTTCCAGCCGCGAGCAATGGCTGGCCGCCGAGAAGGTCCCCTGACCGGCACCGTGTCGGCTCGGCGAGGAGGGGCGCGTTTGGTTGCGGTCAAGCGTCTATCGTGTCCTAATGTGGGCATTCGTGGGGTTGTCGAGGCGCAATCAATATTCAGATAACGGATGAACAGGAGGTTTCTATGCGTGTATTCGCGGTCGTCATGATGTTGATGCTCGTGCCTGCGGCTCTGCCGGCTGAGGATTTCGATCCGGTCGCGCAGTTGAAAGAAAAAATCCTCGACTTACAGAACGCGGGGGAACTCGGTGTCCGCCATTTCAAGCTCTGCTCGAGAATTCTGGGTTTCGGCCAGTACGTGCCCATGCCGGGGGACCAGGCGAAAGCGGGGAGTGAAATCTATTTCTATTATGAACCGGTGAATCTGTTCACGAACCGGCTCAACGGGACGTATCACATGTGGTTTACCCAGGACATGATCGTCTTGACGGAGGATGGCAAGGAGCTGTACAGCGGCAAGGAAAACCTGAATTTCAATCATCAGTCCCGGTCTCCGGTCCTGGATGTATACGCGTCCAATTCGCTCAGTCTGGGAAATCTTCCGCCGGGTATGTACCGGTTCCGCATTGTGGTGCATGACAAACTGAGGGGTGCGGATGCGACGGCCGACTACCCGTTCGAGATTATTCCGTGAAACAGGGAAGACAGGGTTTCCCAGGGTCCATCGTTTCTACGGACAAGGAGTGGGGATAGGAGAGCATGAATCCAAGGAGGTGTCCGGAAAGATTGTGGACCAAAGGACAACCGATATGAAGCGGATCTGTTGGATTGTTTTGCCTGCCCTTGCCGTGGTTCTGCTTTTCCATCCATTGTCTACCGCTGAGCCGAGGGCAGTGAAGCGGGTCCTACTGCTTCACAGCGAAGGCGCGCATAACCAGGGCCAGGAACTGACCGAGCAGGGCATTCGGGCGGTCCTTTCTGCAAACCGGGACTTCGACATTCAATGGTATACCGAGTACCTGGATGCGTCCCGGTTCGGCGACGCCGCGCATGCGCACGCCATGGCCGATTTTCTGCGCCGCAAGTACGCCGAGATTCCAATGGACGTCATCATCACGGTCTATCCATGGGCGGCGGACTTCCTGGTTGCCGAAAGACGCACGCTTTTTGCCGATGTTCCGGTTATTGCCGCCGTAATTACCAGAGACTATGCAGACATTCTGGAAAATTCGCCGGCGCGCGCCTTTGTCACGGGCACCATCGTGGGACAGAAGATTACGAGTTTGATGGACGACGCGCGGCGCCTCAGACCGCAAACCCGGCGCGCGGCCTTGATCGCCGGTACGGCGGACAGCGACATGCATGCGGAAGAGGGTTTCCGGCAGGGACTCAAGCTGTATGCGCCCGAAATCGGATTGATCGATCTGACGAAGCTGTCGATGGCGGAAACCCTCGCACGCGTGCGATCACTTCCTGAAGACGCGATCGTTTTCTATTCAAGCATTTTCAAGGACGGCGCAGGAACAACGTTTTCACCGCGTGATGCGCTGGCGCGCATTGCCGAGGCTTCCAGCGTACCGGTGTTCGGTGTATTAGAGACGTACCTGGGGCAGGGCATTGTCGGCGGCCACATGCTCAGCTTTACGGCGCACGGAAGAGAAGCCGCCGCCATGGCATTGCAGATCCTGAAAGGGCAATCGCCGGAAGCGATTCCCTTCGGCGGGGATGAGGCGTATATCTCGGCCTATGACTGGCGGGAACTCAAGCGCTGGGGAATGCGCGAAAAGGCCGTCCCCGCCGGATCTGAAATCCGGTTTCGAGCGCCGTCATTCTGGGAAGCGCACCGATCGGCCATCATCGGAGTGATCACACTGATTGTTGTGGAGACCCTGCTTGTATTTGGGTTGTTCTTCAATTTTCTGAGACGTCGCAGAGCGGAACAGTCACTGATCGAAAGCGAGGAGCGTTTGAGCCTGGCTGCGGATTCGGCCGGAGCAGGGCTCTGGAGTTTGAATCTGGCCGACGGGCGTTACTGGGTAACCGACAAAACCAGAGAGCTTTACAATTTTTCCCCGGATGAAGCCATAACGTATGACCGCTTTCTGGAAATTGTGCATCCTGATGATCGCGAGACGGTTCGCCGGCAGATAGAAGGGGACGAGCCATCACAGGAAGGAGGCGCCATCGAGTACCGTATCCTTTGCGCCAACGGAGCGGTGCGATGGATCGCTTCGCAGGGCCGCGTCCACTGCACCGCCCCGGAAGTTCCCGATCGCCTCACGGGGGTATCCCTAGACATCACGGAGCGGAAGCTCATGGAAGCGGAACTGCGCAACCGGCTGGAGGAAATCGAAAATCTCAAACAGCAGCTTGAGAAGGAAAATATCTATCTCCGCCATGAAGTGGCGCTTTCGTTTCCCCAGGACACCATCGTCGGCCAAAGCGCCCTCATCCAACAGGTCCTGGGAGCGGCGGACCAGGTTGCTCAAACCGACAGCACCGTCCTGATCACCGGCGAAACGGGTACGGGGAAGGAACTGCTGGCGCATTTTATTCACAACCAGAGCAAACGCCGCGACCGGGTGCTGGTCCGGGTCAACTGCGGGGCTCTGCCGCCGACCCTAATCGAAAGTGAACTCTTCGGGCGGGAGAAGGGCGCCTACACCGGCGCCCTGTCCCGGGAAGCCGGCCGTTTTGAATTGGCGAACGGATCAACCCTTTTTCTGGACGAGATCGGCGAGTTGCAGGCCGATCTTCAAGCCAAACTGCTGCATTTTCTGGATTCGGGTGAATTTGAAAGGCTTGGAAGCGGCAAAACGATCCGGGTGGATGTGCGGATCATTGCCGCCACCAATCGGGAACTGGCGGAGGAAGTGAGGAAAGGGGCTTTCCGGGAAGATCTGTACTATCGGCTCAACGTATTTCCCATTGAGGTTCCGCCGTTGAGGCGGCGGCCGGAAGACATTCCCCTCCTCATGAAGATGTTTATCAGGGAATTCAACCAACAAATGGGTAAAAACATTCAGTCCGTTTCCAAAAAAGCCATGCACCGGCTGCAGCAGTATGCCTGGCCGGGGAATATTCGCGAACTGCGAAACGTCATCGAACATGCGGTGATCCTCAGCGAGGGGGAAATCCTCCATCTGGAGATGCCTAACCCACCCATTGGACCCTCAGCCCCGCTACCCAGCCTGGAGGATACCGAAAGAGAGTTCATCCTGAGCGTGCTTAAGCAAACCGGCTGGCGCATTAAAGGCCCCGACGGGGCCGCTGAATTCCTGAAACTCAAACCCTCAACGCTCTACAGTAAAATGGCCAAACTGGGCATACGCACTCCCCGCCAGAAAGACCGCATATCGACCTAAGGACGGAATAGCGCCCTTTTTCTTAGGAGACACCCTCGCCGTCACCGGCGCTGCCTTACCGATAATGAGTAATAGATCTAATTAGTTATCCAATATCGTTCCCCCGCGTCATCCGCTGGCACGAGTTCTGCTCTTCCTTCCGTGCATGATCGTCGCATTGCTGAAGCTCAAGCCCATTCCTGAAAACTGCCAGGCTATTCTGGATACGCTGCAATACGTTCAAGACCGGGTACAGATGAAGCCGGGCTGCCTAGACTGCAGCATCTATCAGGGATGCAGCCAAGATTCGGTGATTCTCTACCTGGAACAGTGGCAATCCAAGGAAGCCATGGGGCGGCATATCCAGTCCGGAACCTATCTGCGGGTTTTAAACAGCATGGACCTTTGCAGGGATAAACCGGATATCCGTTTTTATGAGGTTTCCGGGACGAAAGGCATGGAATGGATCGCCGCCTTACGGCTTGAGAATGAACGTGTTCACCCAGCAAAGGAGGTCAGCAAAACATAAAGGAAAGTTGGAAAAGGAGAACGCCGGTGACAATTATTCTATTTAAGGGAGGAAAGGCAATGAAAAAAGTGTGGGCGTGCATGTTCGCGATTGTACTTATTTGTGGGCTCAGTTTGCCGGCCGTTGCCGGAAACTGCGGCTATGTCGTAAATGGTGATTTTACTATTGCTGCTAAAACATTTGATACTGGATATATTTACACTACTGGCTCTAACATGAATTTGTCTAAAAGAATTACTATAGTAAGTGACCCAAATACTGTTCACTATTTGTGGCCATCTTTCACATATGATGGTAATATGCTGGTTGTAAATGGCCAAGAAACATTGGAAGATGTAATCATATGGAAACAGTCGTTTTCTCTGACGCCAAGCACCAACTATGTATTGTCCTTTGAGTTTGCCAATTTATCTGACCTATCTCCTGCCAGAATATATGTGGCCATAGATCAAGCAAAAACTGAATATGGCCCGTTTACCATCCCGGACACCTCTGTTGGAGAATTTCACCGCTTTGAACTGATTATCAATTCAGGTCAAAGCGGAAGTTTTGATCTCAGTTTCATAAACAAGATGATAGCACATTCCGGCAATGATTTCGCCATGGACAACATCTGTCTGGCCGATATACCATTATCCGTAGACATCAAACCGGGATCCTGCCCCAATCCCTTCAATTTGAAACAAAAAGGCGTGACGCCGGTGGCCATCCTGGGGAGCGATATATTGGACGTGACGCAACTCGATCCGGAGAGCGTCCGGCTCTGCCTAGAGGACGGGGAAACGTGCATTGAGCCTGTCGGGGTCGAGCTTGCGGACGCGGGTATCCCCTGCATGGATTGCGAAGACTGCAATTGCATATCCTATTCGCCTTTGTGTGATGAAGAGGGCGCCTGTGATTACGACGGTATATTGGATCTCAACTTGAAGTTCAATTCTACCGAACTGGCGGCCATCCTAAGGGATGCAGGGCATGAAAGCGGTGATATCGTACCGTTGACCGTCAAGGCGGACTATTACCCGATCAGTGATCCAGTGCCCGTGGTTCTGGAAGGGCAAGACTGCATCGTAATTGTCAACCAGTAGGCCTTGCCAGCCATCATAAATGCCTGAAAGCCCGAGGCCGGATACAGACCTTCCGGCCTCGGCAAAAGCTCCCGGCCGCCGATAGAAGACGGGCGGCCGGCTTTCCAGTTTTTGTTCAATCGCTCTTCCGAATCCTTGTGGGTCCTGTCCATTGTCCTATCTGCCAATCTAATGCAGCATAGAGGCGGTATATGGTAAGTTTGTTAGTAAGCTTACAGAGTCATAGCACAAGCATGATAAGTAGCTATGTAAATTTCGTATCTATTCAGGCAGCCTGAAACCGGATCATACCTAGTGCTTTAGTTAGGAATATAAGAAAACTGAAACGGGTAAGGTTCATATGATAAATAGCTTTTGGTATATAAAATGGCAAAACTGAAAACATAATGATGCTATTGTTTAATGTAATACAAAAGTATTGTAATAAATAAAACCTAGTGGTTAATGGTCAATGCGCAAACTATATAAGCCACTATAGGAGGTCATATGAAAGGCGTAGCTAAAATAGGTTTATGTACTATTATATATGTATCTATATGCCATGGTTTAGCTTTTGGAGCCCTAATTTATAATGGGCAGTATGTAACAGGGATTACAAATCTACAAATCGGATTATCCTATTACGATGTAGATTTCGTTAATGGGATTGCAGAGGACGTCTTTCTTGATGATACTTCGGGTCTATGGAAGTTTGATTTTACCACTATAACTTCTGCTAACGAAGCAGCTAATGCGGTAAACGCTGCATTAGGAACAGAGTATATAGACGTTGGTAATAATATGACTTATTATATTCCAATGTACATTACGTATATAGATTATTATGGAGCGAATAAAATTGCTTCCAGGGATAATATTCATTATTCACCTACGTGGATAGATCCTAGTGTCGGCATCGCATATTTACATTTTGAAAGTGCCTATAATTACGCCGTATTCACACCATCTGCCGTCCCCATCACCGGCTCAGTTTGGCTACTCGGTTCAGGCATAGTTGGGCTTGTAGGGCTCAGAAGACGATGTAGCACAACAGTGTAGTACATTCATATGGCCCAGAAGACGCAGAGTCGACTCTGCCTCTTCAGTCACGATCCATTATAGATGGACATATCACAACGAAACAAGTGGCATATCGCACAACTTAATATGTCATTCAGGAATAGACGATGTACTTTTTGCCTATATGAATGTAAAATTAGAGGCTGGCTATAGCCTATTTACGAGAATGTTTTTGTGGATTAAAAATGTGGGGCCATTCACTTGGGTCTTGATACTCGAATATCTAGTTGTATGGACAACTGTTCGAGGACGCTTCTCGAGTTTCCGTAACGCTTTAGAGAGGAGACAGCATGCCTGGATTACGTCATAGCACTTCGTAGGCGTGACGGTTTTTCGTCCGCTGCATGACATGCGGCCACGATGATGCTCGTAAGACCGGTCGGGCTTGTTTGAGTGCTGGAAGTGCCGGCGACAAGTCTCGGTTACGGCGGATACGCTGTTTGATGACACTCGAAAGCCTTTGAAAATGGGGTTTGAGGCTATGAGCGCGTCTTCAGCCAGGAGTTCGGCGCGAACGCTTTGGGCGTCCAACGTGTACTGGGATTGGGTAGTCAGCAGACAGCTTGGCGATGGTTGCATCGGTTGCGCAGGGCCATGGCGTCGCCCGGACGAGATACCCTATCCGGTTTGGTCGAGGTTGATGAGCCATGCATCGGTGGCGAGGAATCCGGACAACGTGGACGAGGAGTCGAGGGCAAGGCGCTGGTTGTTATAGGGGTTGAGGAAAAATGGGATCAGAGCAAGACAGGAAGAAGTATCGGTCGAATCCATCTTCACTGCGTGCCCGATGAGTCGGGTCAAAATCTCTGCGGCTTCGTTCAAAGCAATATTACACGCGGAAGTTGGGTGCACACAGATGAGTGGACCGGATACACGACCCTGGGTGAAAAAGGGTATCGGCATATCGTTGTAGGCGCTCGCGAACTGACAATTCCGCATCGCATTGCCTCTCTACTGCAAAGGTGGCTTCTTGCCGCCTATAAAG
This sequence comes from uncultured Thermodesulfobacteriota bacterium, assembly GCA_964597345.1. Taxonomy (GTDB): domain Bacteria; phylum Desulfobacterota; class Desulfarculia; order JACQYL01; family JACQYL01; genus CAZQXK01. Next base: position 32,903 of record CAZQXK010000013.1, read on the forward strand.
GAGCCGTGAAACCTCACCATCTGCATTACTACCTGGATCAGTTCACCTTTCGTTTCAATCGACGGAGTTGTGCCAGGAGAGGGAAGTTGTTCTATCGTTTGGTTCGGCAGGTAGTGGAAACCGCTCCTGTCACCGGGCGACAGCTCCTCGCCGCCGGCAAACATGAAATGTTGACCGATGACCTGGGAGAAATACACTTTTGACCCATCACAATATGTTGTGGTTCAGGAAGTCAAATGCATAGCCCCATTAAAAAAGTGACACGCCTGGAGGGGAAACCCAACAAAAAGAGGGCTTGGTAGCCCCCTAACTATTTCATTTCCTTGGCACGCCCGTAGGGATTCGAACCCCAGACCTGCGGATTAGAAGTCCGCTGCTCTATCCAACTGAGCTACGGGCGCGCACCTTCATCATTAGGACGATTCGAAGACCATTTCAAGCGGAAAACCGGGGGACGGCTTGAATGCCGGAACATCTTCCGCTACATAGATCCGCATGAGCGCCCTGCGCGTGATTCGTATACCCTGGATGCTCTCCCGCGGCGACGTGACGCTTCGCCCCCGCATCCGATCCCTCTTCCGGGTGGTGTCCGAATCCGGGCCCCGCGGCAGGATCCCCCTGTCTTTCCAGATTCATGTCCGACGTCGGTTCCGATCCATCGGCTGCGTCCATGTATTCCTGGAGACGGAAGGACTTCATGGGGCCGATGTAGGTATGGCCGTCGAATCTTCCTGGATGGGCAGGGGATACGGAGCGCAGGTCCTCGAACTCCTGGAGGATTTTCTGGGCGGAGAGGTGGGCGTACAGTTAATTCGGGCGCATATCCGGCCGGAAAACGAGGCCGGCCTCGGTCTAGCCCGGAGCGCCGGCTACGAATGCACGCGAATCCTCGACGACGGAACCCTGTGTCTGGAAAAACGGCTGCACCGGAATTCATGATCCGGACGGGCAGCGGCTCCCGTCGGGGAATGTCGTTCTCGGCCGAATCCCCCGTCAGCTCAGCGCGTGCTCCACGGCCCGGATGATCTCCTTCAAATGCTCGGGATCTTCGATCTTCCGGCCCAGGAGATCGCACACATAAAAGGCGTCCGCGGCCAGATCCCCCTTGTTGGAAATAAACGCCCGCAAAATGTTCAGGTCGAACTCGGAGAGGGTCCTGGCGATCTCGTACAGCAGTCCCACGCGGTCCGGCGAGACGACCTCGATGACGGTGTAAAAGTCGGAGGAGGCGTTGTCGATGGTAATCCGGGGTTTCTGTTTCAGGGTGATTTTGGGGACGTGATCCAGGGGAGGCCGCACATGATGCATGCGGGCGCTCAGAGCCAGTCGGCCCGCCACGGCTTTTCGGAACTGGGAGGCCAGGCGGTCCCACTCCGTATAGTCCGTCCAGGGAGGAACGACTTCAAACACATCCACCGCCAGCTTGTTCCACCAGGTGAATACCTTTCCGGCCCGAATGTCGAAATGGTTGAGGCTGAACACACCCGTCAGCCGGGAGAACAGTCCGGGACGATCCAGAGCCGCAATGGTGACTTCATGGAGGCGCCCCTGGGCGCGAACCTTGATTTCCACATCGGCGGGGGTCTCGATGTTCTTGGACATTTCGAAATGCTCCAGAATAACGGGCAGATCGAAACTGAGCACGTAGGCCTGGGGCAGGCTTTCCAGCAGGCCGGCCCGTTCTTCGCCCAGCAACCCGGGGGCTTCCCGGAGGAGGGCGTTCCAACGGTCCTCGAGGTCCATCACGGTCTGCCGTTCCTTCAAGTCGCCTTGTTCGAGGAACTTCAGGGTCTTGAGGAACAATTCACGGGTCAGGGAGTCTTTCCAGGAACTCCAGGCGGCGGGACCGGTGGCTTTGCTGTCCGCGATGGTCAGCAGGTAGAGCATGCACAGGGCTTCCACGGCGCCCATGTCACGGGCGAAGCGAAAGGCCACCCGCTCCTCCGAAAGGTCCCTTTTCGTGGCGATTTCCGCCAAGCGGAGATGGTTCTCGATGACGAAGGCGCCCAATTCGGCTTCCTCGCGGGTGAAGCCCAACCCTATCAGGTTCTCGAGGGCGATGGCGGCGCCCCGTTTTGCGTGGGAGGAACCGTATCCCTTCCCGATGTCGTGGAAGAGGGCCGTCGCGTAGAGCAATTCGCGGTTCCGGAGACGCGCGAAAACTTCCGGGTGGGTATCCTCCAACTCCTTTAACTCGAATACGGTCAGGATGCTGTGCCGGTCCACCGTGCAGGTGTGGTACAGGTCGAACTGGGTCTGGCCTCGAATGTGTTCGAACTCCGGGATGAACCGATCCAGGACCCCGGTTTCCAGCATGGTTTCCAGCGCCCGGCGGCCGCCTTTCTCCGTGAGCAGTCGGCGGAACGAGGACTTGGCGGTTTCCGATTCCCGGCAGAGGTCCACCCATTCCAGCCGTCTTCGAATCAGTTGCCGGGCCGAAGGGTGAACGGCCCTGTCCAAACGGGCCATATGTTCGAACAGCTTCAGGATGAGTTCCGGATGCTCTTTCACGACATGAACGCTTTGGAAGTCCACCCGTCCCGAAACCACATGGAAGCGGGAATCGATGACAAATCGTGTATCATCCTTAAAGATGCTCAAATGATCCCGTATGCGTTCCAGGAAGGCTTCGTTTTGGGCTTTGACGATGAGGATGGTGCGGTGGAGGTGTTTCATGAAGCTTTCTATGGTCGCTTCCGGTGTGGTTGCCTGGAATCCTAAGTTTCGAGCCACGATTTCCTGGTAGTCGAACAGCAGTCGGTCGTTTTTCCGGCCGGAGACCCGGTGCAGCTCGATGCGAGCCTGGAGCAGGAAATCCACCGCATGCTCCAACTCCCGGCGATCCCGTTCGGTGAGCAAGCCTTCGAGTTCGATTTCCGTAAGATCCATAAGGCCCAGGATCCCTTTGGCGGCCCAGAATATGCTGTGGTAATCCCGAAGCCCGCCTCGTCCTTCCTTGAGATTCGGTTCCAGGCTGTAGGCGTCGTTTCCGAGGGCATGGCGCCGCTCCCGGTCCTGGGCCAGCAGGTTTTCGATGAACCGTGAACAATGTCCGACCAGGATGGTTTTTTCGAAATCCGAGATGAGACGGGCGAACAAGGCGGGTGACCCGGCCAGGCGCCGCGCGTCCAGCAGTGAAGTGAGTAGGGGGAAGTCTTCCCCGGCGTCTTCGATGGTCTGGGTCACCGTCCGGACGCTCTGGCTCACATCCAGTTTCCGGTCCCACAGCGGATAGATGACTTGGGAAACCGTGGAGACCACCTGGTCCATGGAGGTCGTGTCGCCCACGAGGAACAGAAGATCGATGTCCGAGTGGGGGCACAATTCCCGGCGCCCATAGCCCCCCAACGCCACCAATGCCGTTTCGGACGATGGAGGAATCCGCAGATGTTCCTCGTACAGACCGGAGACGAGGACGTCCATCTCCGCCGTATAGGAGCGGGTCGCCCGCCATCCCGGCGGCGCATCGGGTGTATTTTCCGCCCGTCCGGTGCCTCGCGCCAACGCGGGTTTACAAAAACTATCCATGGGATGCATCCGCCCCGCACGCCGGGACGCGGAAGTGGAGTTCCGCGTGGGTGCGATGCCCGGCGCCGGCCGGGGCTTACCCCGGCCGGCCCGGAACATTTATCAGGCCGTTGAAAAACGCGATCTGCGTCGTTGGACTTCATCCTTCGTCATTGCGGCGTACTGTATGTACGCCTCATTTTTCAGGATTCGCCCGCCTTGCATCTCATCGTTTTTGACCGGCCTGCCCGTAATGCAGTTTATCAACGGCTATTATAGGGCTCTGTTATAGAGCTTCTTCCCCGGACTCGCCGGTTCGTATCCGCACGGCTTGTTCTATGGGAAGCACGAAGATTTTGCCGTCGCCGATTTTCCCCGTCCGCGCCGAAGTCATGATGGTTTCCACTACTTTGCCGGCCAGATCGTCGGTGACCGCGATTTCAAGTTTTATTTTGGGCACGAATTCCACCAGATACTCGGCTCCCCGGTAGATCTCCATGTGCCCTTTCTGGCGGCCGAAGCCTTTTACCTCGGAGACCGTCAACCCTTGAACTCCCAACTGGTGCAACGCTTCTTTGATCTGATCCAGTTTAAATGGTTTGACAATGGCTTCGATCTTTTTCATGGTCCGCTCCTCTATTTCTTATGACGGTCCGCCCAAGGGGGATCCCTGAGCCGGGCTGCTAGCTGATTGAGTAGCCGCTTTCGCTGTGTTCCGTCAAGTCAAGACCCTGAACTTCGCTTTCCTCGCCGACACGGAGGCCGACCAAGACATCCGTGACCTTGAGCAGAATCGAGGTAACGATCAGGGAGTAGATCACCACGGCCCCCGCACCGATGGCCTGGACGACGAACTGCCAGGCGTCACCGAAGAACAGACCGTTGGCCCCGTCCGGGTTGAAGGCGGTTGTGGCGAAGAGCCCCGTCGCCAAAGCCCCCCAAAGCCCGCCGATACCGTGCACGGCCACCACATCCAGGGCGTCGTCGTATCCCAATTTCATCTTGGCGTTGACGGCGAGATAGCAGAGAACACCCGCCACCAGTCCGATGATGACGGCGGAAAGGGGTCCGACGAATCCCGCGGCCGGAGTGACGGCCACCAGCCCGGCCACGGCGCCTGAGGCGGCGCCCAAGGTAGTGGCTTTCCCGCGGAGAATGCGTTCCGCCAGAATCCATGACACGGCGGCGCTTCCCGTAGCCACCTGCGTGTTGAAGAACGCCAGTGTGGCCAATCCGCCGGAGGTAAGAGCGCTGCCGGCATTAAATCCGAACCACCCGAACCACAAAATGGCCGCCCCCAGGATGGTGGTGGGAAGGTTGTGAGGATGCATGGGCTCCCTGGGCCAGCCGCGTCGTTTCCCGATGAACAAGGCCGCGGCCAGTGCCGCAGCACCGGAGTTGATGTGGATTACGGTTCCTCCCGCGAAATCCAGGGCCCCCAACTCTCCAAGCCATCCTCCGCCCCAGACCCAGTGGCAGACGGGTGCGTACACCAGGGTGCTCCAAAGGACGGTGAACACCACGAAGGCCGAAAACTTCATACGCTCGGCGAAGGCCCCGGTGATGAGCGCGGGGGTGATGATGGCGAACATCAATTGGAAAGCGACGAACAGTAAGTCCGGGATGGTATCCGCGTAGGGACCCGGCTCCAGCGTTACGCCCCGTAACGCGAAATAGCTGAGATTTCCGATGACGCCTCCCACGTCGGGTCCGAAGGCCAGACTGTAGCCATAAAATACCCAAACCAGGGAGACGATGCCCAGGCAGATGAAGCTTTGCATCATGGTAGCCAGTACGTTCTTGGATCGCACCAAGCCTCCGTAAAACAAGGCCAGACCTGGGGTCATGAACATTACCAGTGCGGTGGAAACCAACATAAATGCAGTGTCGCCGGTATTCATTGAACAATCCTCCTGCCGAATGGTTGGATGTAACTGCGTTGGCCGACGGATTAGCAATTCCGGTGCCATGGGGATAACTATCCGGTTTTTATAGGGATGTTCGGAATGATCCGGGGGAGGCCGGGGAAATGGCGGAAGAATGACGACACATTATTGTGCCGGTATTCAAAAATGTATCGCCGGCAGGGGATTCATTTCGGGTCCCGTACGGCCAGACTCAGAAAGCGCTCTCCTTCACGGAACGCCAATCCCTTCTGTTCGAGATCCCGCCAGAATCGGACGATGGCGCTAATCTCCAGGGAGGGAAAACGACGGTGCACGGCTTGAAGAGACTTCGGAGCCAGGCAGAACCGGTACAATTCGGCGGAAAGGCCGCGAAATCGATGGTTCATGGGGGGAGCGGATGCCCGGCGTTCACGGACAATCAGGAATCGACCTCCTTCCTGCCAGCCCAGCAGCGGAAGACGAGGGTAGCGCTTCTTGACCTCCGTATAGTGGTGCTTCCAGGCTCGAAGGGCCTCCAGGACCGGCTTCCAGCTCCGGGCCTGCATGGTGCGATCCCCGCGGTAAGTCTGGGTCATCAAGCAAAGGCGGGTGTGCATACCGTCGGGGAGGAGGATTCGGTAGTGGGGGTGATTGGTCGAATACCGGATGCCGAAGCGCTTCGGATTCCGATGTACCGGACTTCCGTATCCCAACCAGAACCACACCGGTACAAGGGGTGCGTACCAGCGGGCGGCCTGAATCGTTTCCAGGGTTTCCCGCACCTCTTCCGGGGTGCTTCCCGGGAACCCGAGAATCAGGTTGGATTCGTTCCGGATGTCCGCTTCTTCCAGGAGCTTCATGGTCCAGAGGTTCTCCAGGGCGCCGACTCCCTTGTTCATCCGGCGGAGCAGGGATGTGGACAGCGCTTCGATCCCCACCTGAACGCGGGTGAATCCTCCCCGCTTCAGAGTGGTTACATCCGGAGCGGCCAGAGGCGCGCGGAATTCGCCGAAATAGGTTCGGTCCACCGGGGAACGGGCTTCCGACTTCTGGAAGGTCCTCATGCTCTTGAGGGACAGGACATTGTCAACAAAGAAGAATTTCAGGACTTCGTGCCGGCTGGACAACGTCTCGACGTCATGGGACACCTGCGATGCGGATTTTCGGCGGAATCCGCGCCATTGGAGATTCAGGCTGCAGAACCGGCATCCCCCGTCCTCCCTGTTCCGCGGGGCGGCCTGCCACCAGCATCCGCGGCCGGCTTCCACGGGTAAAGTCACTTCCAGCCCTCTCAGGGCGGAGATCTTCCCCAGTCGCTGAAAGTATTCCTCGTATTCCGGCACGGGCAGGTGGGAGAGGGCGATCTGGCTTGCTCCGGGACACAGCTCTCCCTGGATTTCTCCTACAGGATTCCGATGGAGTATGTTGGCGCCCCATTCCTGCTCGCGACCTGCCAGTCTGCGCACCAAAGACTTCAGGGGAAGTTCCCCTTCACCGCTCACCACGAAGTCGATTTCGGGTACGGTCTGAAAAAGCGTCTTCCCGAGCATGCCCGCGCAATGGGTTCCCCCCCGTCACAATGCGAAGGTTCGGAGCCAATCGTTTGAGTTCGCGGATGCAGTAAAGCGTCGAGGTCCATTGAGCCAGCGACAGGGTGAAGCCGTACAGGTCGTACCCGGCTTCCACGAGGTGTCTCACCGCTTGGTGAGTCGCTTGCCGGACGGGGTCTAACAGCGAGGAAAGGGGAGGCACGCGAACCCCCTTTTCCCGAGCCCGTGTCTGGAAGAAAGGCTGAAATTCGTCCAGCCGATGCGGAGACAGCAATGCGGCGTAGACCGTTTCGGCCGGCCATCCTCCGGAGGCGACGGCCGTATAGGTGTCCGGTCCCAAGGCCCCACCCACGTCAAGATACAGATGCACGGTCTCCGTGGAGACCCAGGGAAGTTCGGCGCGAAGGTAGGCGCACAAAGCGCCCAATTGGATCGAAGGCCTGCCGAGTATCGGCCAGGGGCAACTCACCAGCGCGACTCGGAACCTCGGAAAGTCCGTGCGCCGGTGGGCCGAAAAAGGTATCGGACGGTTCATTTTTGAAGCTGAATGACCAAGGGCTTGTAGCCGCACCGGGCCGTGAGTTCCTGGGCAAGTGTCTTGGCGTCCTGGAACGAACCGAATTCCCCGGACCGAATGGCGTACCAGGTTACACCCTGCGAGGTCACCGGATGGGATTCGCCTGCAACGCCCTGTTTTTTCAGGGTGTCGATAAAAACTTGAGCCTGTTCCGTGGTCTTGAGGGAGGCAATCTGCACCGTGTACCGATGTTCTTGCTCCTTCTTGTCCAAACTTGAACCCTGCACGGGAGGATGACCCAGGTTCTCGAAGAATTCCAGCCTGGGGTTGCTCAACTCGGGGTCTTCCCGGGTCCCTGTTAGAGAAGCCACCGACTCTTGGGCGCGAGAGGGACTGAGCCAGTTTATCAGATTGCCCAGTTTCAGGTAATCAGGCGCCATGTCCTTCGCGGCCATGACTCCCAAAACGAACATCCAGGTTGACCAGATCAAAAACACGGGAATCCAGCCGTACCACGTGTGAGAACGGTTTCTTGAGGACGGTGAAGGAGCTTTTCGTCGTGGGGAGGCGGTCATAATCCTATCCGGTCACATACTTTCGGGGGCGGTGATTCCCAGGAGATGCAGCCCGTTCCGGATCACCGTCCGAATGACTTTTACAAAACAGAGTCGCGCTTGTGTCAGCTCGGGATCTTCTCCCATGATTCGATGTCGGCGGTAAAAACGATGGAAGCCCCCCACCAGTTCGGTCAGATAATAGGGCAGGCGGTGTACTTCGAGATGGGCGGCGGACAGGGCCACGGTTTCGGGGAACGCATTCAACTGCTTCAGGAGTTGGATTTCTTCCTTCTCTCTGAGAAGATCCAGGCGGACATCGGCCGGGGGGCGCATTGGAATGTTCCGCTCCTCGGCGATTCGCAAGACGCTGCATATGCGCGCATGGGCATATTGAACGTAGAACACGGGGTTGTCTTCCGTTTGGGATTTAGCCACGTCCAGGTCGAAATCCAGGGAGCTGTCCGCGCGGCGGGTGAGAAACATGAAGCGGGCGGCGTCGGAGCCCACCTCGTCCAAAACCTCCCGTAAGGTTACGAAGGTACCCGCGCGAGTGCTCATGGATACGGGCTGCCCGGCCCGAACCAGATTCACGAGCTGAACAAGAACCGCGTGAAACCGATCCTTGCCGCCGGGGCCTGAGGCCTCCATAATGGCGCGTATTCGGGGAACGTATCCGTGATGGTCCGCACCCCAAACATCTATAATCGTTTCAAATCCCCGCCGAAGCTTGTCCCAGTGATAGGCCACATCGGAAGCGAAATAGGTTGCTTCTCCGGTGCGGCGAACCAGAACCCGATCCTTTTCATCTCCAAAATCGGTGGCTCGAAACCAGAGCGCTCCGTCCTCCCGATAGGTAAGACCCTTGCGCTCCAATTCCAGGAAAACCGAATCCAGAGTTCCCTGACTCGTGAGTTCCTTTTCGCTCATCCATCGATCGAAACGAACCCCGAAGGAGTCCAGATCCCTGCGGATACCGTCCAGGATACGCGTTGCCGCATATTCGGAACACAAGTCGACGCATTCGGTTTCTGAAGACACCTTGGAGAGCAGGTCTTGCGCCGCGAGTTCCTTGGCTATGTCACGAATATACTCCCCCTGGTAGCAGGTTTCCGGATAGTCCACGATCTTACCGGCCAGTTCCTGGTACCGGAGGCAGACGGATCGTCCGAGCGTCTGCATCTGAGTGCCCGCGTCGTTGATATAATATTCCCGATGCACCCGGTGACCGGAGGCCTGGAGGAGGTTGGCCAGGACGTCCCCCACGGATGCTCCGCGGCCGTGACCTACGTGAAGCGGACCCGTGGGGTTGGCGCTTACGAACTCCACCTGAACGCGCTTACCCTTTCCCAGGTCGCTTTGTCCGAAGCGATCCTGCTGCCGCCATATAACGGGGATGATGTCTCGCCAGCGATCCTCATTGATAAAGAAATTGATGAAACCGGGACCTGCTATCTCGGCGTGCGAAACCAGGGTTTGGGAGTCCTCAAAGCCCCCCAGAATGGCCTCTGCAATGGCGCGCGGTGAGGTTTTTTGAGAGGACGCGAAAAGCAACGCGGCATTGGTGGCCAGGTCGCCGTGTTCTTCGAATTTGGGTGTTTCCAGCACAAAGTCCGGAATAGGCGAGGGTTTCAGTTCGCCCGAGTTCATCAATCGTGTGAGCGTAGCATGAATCGCTTCTTTCAGCGCCTCTTTGACAATCATAGGAACACCGTTTTCGTTCAGTCGGTTGTATCACCGGGTAATGCCATCGAAGGTGGAATCCAGGCAGCGGGTCCGGGGTGTTCGGGACGGCGGCCCAGGAAGGCCCTCAAGGACGAGTCCGGCCGGCCAACCGCCCGACGGCTCGTTGAGAAACGCGATCCGAGACCATGCCCCAAGGGCGTATCGTGTGCACGGCTCATTTCTCGGGGCTCCGGCGTTCTACATCGCATCGTTTTCACCGGGGGCGCAGCCCTCATCGTCCGGAGGATCAAAGCCCGAGGTATTCCCGGCTGTTTTGTTTTCCAAGGGCCGTATAGATTTCGTAAGAAATCGTATCCGCTTTGCGGGCGAGTTCTTCCGCGGTGATCGTCTCGTTTCCCTGGGAACCCATGAGAACCACCGGATCTCCGGGCCGAACATGCGGAATATGGGTGACATCGGCCATGATCAGGTTCATACAGACACGCCCGCGTACCGGCGCCCGAACGCCGCGGATCAATACTTCCGTTTTATTCGAGAAGGACCGAAAATAGCCGTTGTCGTACCCCACCGGCACCGTGGCGATGGTGGATTCGGATTGAGTCGTGTAGGTACGACCGTAGGATATACCGGTTCCCGCGGGCACCTTCTTAACATGAATTACCGAGGAATGGAAGGACATGACGGGCTTGAGGGGGACGCAAGCGGCCAGAGCCTCGGAAGGAGGGGACCCATAGAGCGAAATTCCCACGCGGACCCATTCCACGCCGGTTTCCAATTGTTGGATGCAGGCGGCGCTGTTGGCTACGTGACTCTGTCTGAGCTGAAACCCCATATGCCCGGCGAGCGCCAATAGTTTTCGGAAGCGGTTTAGCTGCTCCAGAGTAAAGGGGAGTTGTTCGGGTTCGTCCGCCACGGAAAGGTGGGTAATCAATCCGTCCAGCTTTACGTGCTTCAATTCGGCCAACGCGGATAAAAAGCGCGGGGCCTCCTCGTGAGGGACCCCCAGACGGCCCATGCCGGTGTCGATCTTGCCCAGCACGCGGAAAAGCCGCCCTCTTTTCGCCGCAGCGGTATCGAGGACGAGGGCGTTTTCCGAGTCATAAACCACCGATACCACATCATACTCCAGGGCGGCTTGAACTTCCTCGGCGACGAGGCCCATGAGTACCAGGATGGGTACCTTGAGTCCGGCTTCTCTCAGGCGCACGGCCTCTTCGAGACGGAACACGGCGAGGCGCCCGCAGCCTTCCCGCACGAGTCTTCGGGATACGGGTACAAGCCCATGACCGTATGCGTCGGATTTCACCACGGCGATGACTTTGTCCGGGTGAGGCGCCTTCCGCTGCAATTCGCGATAGTTGTGCGCCAATGCGTTCAAGTCCACGAGCACGGTATTCCGCAAATGGGCTGAAACCGTCATATTCCGCTCTCCAAGCCCGGTACTTCCCCGGTAAGGGCGAATCCCACGCATGCCCTGTGGTCGTCTTTCTTTCGAGATCCTATCACCCGGCAGCGCACCGAGTTTCACTTCACGGCCAGGAACCCTGTCCTTCACGGACTGCGAGACGGACTGAGACCGGCAGGCATATTCAAGCACCATAATTCAAGCCGGAATAAAGTACAACTCCGCCATCGAGAAGTCGTATTCTTGAAAATTCCCATTCGATTCGCGATGCGCATGACTGCGCCGCGAGGGCGAACGCGGGGGTTCGGCGGAGCACCGTGAGGCAGGAAATCAGATATCGGCGACGAGTTCCACGGTTCGGGCAAACACCGATGAAGAGAATTTTCCTTGCAGCGTATCGGTTCTCAGGATCTGTAACGCCTCCATTGGACTGCACGCTTCCCGGTAGGGACGTTTGTCCGTGGTCAGCGCCTCGAAGCAGTCCAGGATCCCGATGACTTGACCGGGGTAACTCACCCGGGAGAGACCGAGAGGGTATCCCTTGCCATCCGTCCGTTCGTGGTGTTCGAGAATGCCGCCGGCTATCACCGGTTGCTTCAATGTATGCGGCGCCGCCTTGGAAAGGATATTCCAGCCGAATTCCACGTGCATTCTCATCGTTCGGAATTCATCCAAACTCAGCTTCCGACACGCCTTTAAAATGGAGTCCGGCACCATGACCTTGCCTATGTCATGGAGCAGTGCACCCAATGCCCATTGTTTCAGCGCTTCCCGTTCTTTCGCGGAGGCGTCGGGGCGGGGTTCGGACGGGGCTGCGTGGGACATCCACGAGGATTGTCCTGCGGATCGTTCCTTCTCCAGGTATCTGAGGGTGAGAATCATGACATTGATCGAGTGGGTGGCCGTGGTCAAATCCTTGGACATAACTTTGTGAAGAAGTCGCAGCAGGTCTTCGGCATGTTCCATGTCCAGCAATGCGACATAATATTCCGCCAGTTGCTCCAACTCCCGTAAGCGGATTTCCGGATCTTGGGATGAATTTAGTATGCGTTCTGATGAAGTCAGGAATTCGTTGACCAGTTGGAGGGTAAGATCCCGAACCACCACGGCCTTCTGGGGATTGAAAGGACCTTCCAGGGCTTTGGACAGCTTCTGATGGATTTGCTCGCTGTGACGCTTTTGATCATGGATTCGGATGTATACGGGAATATCTTTTTGAATGAGGGATCGAACGGCATCCGGCGAGTAGGTCCGATTCTTGGCGAGGAAACGCACGAAGCCGCCGTCTTTTGGATGCACCAGGTGGATGGGATAATCCAGGTACGCATTGATCAGGCTGGGCTGAATTCGAACGAATCCCTGCACGAACGATCCCCAAATGGAAACGTAAATTCCCGCCGGTAATGTCATATTGAACGGAGGCGGTCCGGCGCACCAAGGTTCATCACTATAGGTCCGGAAACATATCCTGGAATGCGGCGCCTGATCTTCAGTTCTCCCTTCTCAGCGGACTCTACTCGATGCAAAACGGCGCCACTTGTTTTCATCGCTTCTCGTCCGGCGGAGGAAGGCTCTTTCGTATTGGGCCGGGGAGGCCATGGGTTCGTTTCAAGACCCAACCTAATTGGAGTTCGGACGATTCCCCGCATTCTTTAGCGGTTTCTCGCCTTCGTCCCCGGATGACTAAGACAAAGCGGTGCGCACCCGGCCGTTGAAAAACGCGATCTGTGGTCGCGCCAACGGCGTGAGGCTTTATCCTTTGCGCCTGTGCGTCCCACCTGTCTGCGCGCACTCACGCACAGACAGGCGCAGACGGGCGTCATTAGGGCGTACTGGTTGTACGCCTCATTCCTCAGAATTCGCCCGTCTTGCATCGCATCGTTTTTTGCCGGCCTCTCCGCAATACGGCGTATCAACGGGCTGGTATCAGTCCGGCTTCGCCGGGCGGGAGACTCGGGCCTATCCCTACTGATAAAGTGTACGGCACACCTGTTTTTATGCGAATCGCTAAAACCGGTAATGGATTCCCACCGGAATGCCGAAGTAGAAACCATGCAACGAGTATGGCGGCCCGCGTGAGGCGTCCAGCCGTCTATCAGCCTTTCACGGGCTGATGCACCATGGCTCCGGCCCGTTTTTACGCCGATTTGCGTCCGTCCCAACCCAGACGGATGCCATATTTACATACCGCAGAGGTGTATCGCGATGGTATCAAGCGTATTCAGAAACCCAATGTCAGGAAACCTGCCATGACGGGGCCGGGAAAGGACCCCAAACGTGTGCCGGTCGTCCTCACCGAGGAGGATAAAGCGCTGCTCCCTTCCCTCGCGGGAAAATCCCCGGGAGTATATAGGTATACGACTATAAGCACCATCGGTACGGCCGACACGACCAAGAGAAAACTTCAAATTATTGATTACTATGTCAATGACTTCCGACCAGACGAAGATGGTCTTGTGCAGGCTCAAGTTATAGACTATACGGGTAAGCCGATACAAATGTTTGATAAACTGACCCCGAAACAAGCCAGCATGTTAAGGTTGATTTGCGATGACATAAATACATTTCCCATAATGCTTCAGAAGGTTCATATGCTCAAGACCCACATAAGGATAGCTAATGAACACTATGAGAAGAAAGAGTATAATAGCGCTGAGTATGAATATGATAACGCGTTAAAAATAGATGGGAACAATGTAGAGGCAGCCGTTGGTAAAGGGAATACTTTATTCAAAATGCAGCGATACGAGGAAGCAAGATCCATTTTTGATGAACTATCTAATAATCCTGAGCTTTATATCGAGGAGCATAAGCACTTATTCAACGAATATGGGATCAGTCTACGCAAGCTGGATATGTACGATAAGGCCATCGAGTCGTACAAACGGGCCATATTGGTCAGCCGCTACGATCCCCATCTCTACTTCAATCTGGCCGTGGCTTACGCGAAGAAAGGAGATCGGACAGTGGCGATCAAGTTGTTGAACCGAGCCATCGAACTGAAAAGAAAGCTGGAAAGCAGCGGATTCCCGGAAGCAACGCTGCTGTTGGAGAAGCTGAAGGGTGGGATACGGTAGGTTGCGTTGGGGCGCCCGGAATGCAATCCATTCCCTATCGGGCCGTTAAACAACGCGATCTGCGGTCACGCCAACGGCGTGACTCTTCGTCCTTTCTGCCGGTGTGTTCCACCTGTCTGCCTGCACCCACGCAGAGGCAGGTGCAGACAGGCGTCAGTGCTGCGTACTTATAATAGGTACGACTCACTCCTCAGGATTCGTGAGCCTTGCATCTCGTTTTTCACCAGCCTGTTCACAATGGGGTTCATCAACGGCTGCCGGGAGATCTGAGGGCGGACGCGAAGAGCCACGCGTGGTATCCCATCCCCGCCATAACTTGTGCATCGCTCGCAATCTCTGGCGTTGCCGTGCTCGCCTTCATATCCTCTTTCAGTCCCCCACCCCGCAGCCTGTTTTGCCGGGAGCCGGTCGGGGCGACCGGAGCGGGAAGAGTTTCGCCGTATTTCCCGTCGTTACTTGATACGTTCGATATATTGTCCCGTTCGGGTATCCACCTTGACTCGGTCCCCTTCGTTCAAGAATAAAGGAACCTGAATTACGGCGCCGGTCTCCAGTGTGGCCGGTTTGGTTCCACCGCTGGCCGTGTCCCCCCGTACTCCGGGTTCCGTCTGTGCAATTTCCAGGTCGACGAAATTCGGGAGATCGATGCCGATCGGTTTTCCATTGAAGAAGAGCACATTGGTGTTCACATTCTCCTTCATATAAAGAAGGCTTTCTCCAGCGTGTTCTGCGGAGAGGAGGACCTGCTCAAAGGTCTGATTATCCATCATGCACAGATGTTCGCCTTCCTTATAGAGGTACTGCATGTTTCTTTCTTCGAGATCGGGCTTCTCCAATTTCTCGCCCGCGCGGAACGTTTTTTCCAATACTTGGCCTGTTTCGAGGTTCTTGATCTTCGTGCGTACGAAAGCCCCCCCCTTTCCGGGTTTTACGTGGAGAAAATCCACCAGGACGAAGGGCTTCCCCTCTATCTGGACTTTCAAGCCCTTACGAAAATCAGAGGTTGAGTACACGGCTCCTCCTTGTTGGGAATAGGTTGAATGTGCAGATCAAGGGACGGTATGGACCCGTGTTCCATTTTGCGACGGCGGTCAGGCCGCCGTAAAATGCGATGCACGGTCACGCCGGCGACGCGCCCTCTTTATCGTTCCTCACCACGGGGCGCCCCATCCGTGCGTCTTGCGTCTCATCGCAGTCAGAGCTTGGTCGGCAGCCCGAATTTGAGGGGCTGTTACGGTTCCTGAATACCGTCCAAAATTCGAGTCATTTTATCCAGAACTTGTTCCGTTGTTTTCCGCTTGCGGTTTTTTATGGAACCGATTTCCGTGAGTTTACGTCTGTATACCCGGGAGTCGGGGTCTTTTTCGCTCAGGCGGAGATAGATCGCTTCCGCCCGGTTCAAATCCCCCTGTTTGAGGTACAATTCCGCCATGGTTTCCGTTTCCAGGTCCTCCACCGGTCCAACCAAGGCCCCCGCAGGTGCTCCGCGCTCCTGTTCAGGCGATTCTTCGGACGGCCGGGTTCGAGTCAGGTCCTGAATGAAGTATTCGAAGTTCATGTACACCTTGTAAGCGAGAACCGCGCGATCCTTGCGATCCTGCCGTTTGTACACCGTGGCCAGATGTTTGAAGGCGGTCATACAGGACTCCATAGCTATGGCCGTATGTTCCAACATCTCGACGGTCTCCTCCAACTCGCCATGCACCAGCAGAAGTTCCCCTAATCGGAGCGTGAGCTCGGGGACACCGGGATACTCGCGGATGCCGGAACGAAGAACTTCACGGGCTTCCCGCCAGGAGCCCTGTTGGATCAGCAGCTCCGAGACCTCCAAGTACAGCGGAGGAGATCGGAAATGGGAGGGCAGATTGTCCAATAAAGCGGCCAGATCTGGAGTCATGAACCATTCTCCGAAGGAAGTACCGGGACTTCCGGAACTTAACAGGCTGGTGAAAAACGTGATCTGCTATCACGCCTTAGGCGTGACGCTTCATCCTTTCTGCCTGTGCGTTCCACCTGTCTGCGGGCACTTACGCACCGGCAGGCGCAGACAGGCGTCATTGCGGGATACTGTATGTACGCCACATTCCTCAGGATTGGCGCGCCTTGCATCTCATCGCTTTTCACTAGCCTGCCCGCAATACATTTTATCAACGGCCTGTTACGGATTATGAGCACCGGAATCCGGAGAGGGAGTTGGAGTACCGCGCTCCTTTTCCCGATCGGACAGCGGATCGCCAAATCGGTACACGATATCCGAATCACGGACCAAGCCGAGTTCTTGACGGGCTGTCTTTTCAATATATTGCTGGTCTTCCCGCAGACGCAGTACCTCCTTATACAGTTCCCGGTTCTTTTCCCGCATCTCGGTCCTGAGAAGACCCAGGCGCCGTATTTCTTCCTTGAGTTCAAAATAGTGGACTAATCCCTTTTCACCATACAGAGTAAACCATCCCAGGATCAGAACCAGTATACCCAAGAAGGCCAGCATTCCCCACCAGTTGTTCAGTTTAGCCAAGGCCATACGCTCCTGAGAAACCGATTCTTGAGGTGGGAACATGCACGCCCATACGTGATCTCTCCGCGCAACAGCCTGAAAAAGGATTGGATGAACTCAGGGTGCCGGCGTATTCCTGAAAAGAAGTACCTGGGGAAGCGATAAATCATTCGTGTCATCCAAGCAGCATGCCGAAATTCGCTGAATATTTCCTGATCGATGCGTTTCTGATATCCGGCCAGTGCTTCCGGTTCATTTCGGAAATGATTCAGGATCGCTTCCCCGGCGCATTGAGCGCTGTGAACGGCAAAATAGATGCCTTCTCCCGTGAGGGGATCCGTGAGTCCGGCGGCATCCCCGACCAGCAGCACTCCGGGCAAAGCCACACTCTGTTTGCGTCCTACAAAACATTTAATGAGATGCGTGTGTGTAGAGAGAGAAGGGGAAGTGACCAGCCGATTCAGGTTCATGCTTCCCAGGAACTCCGTGAAGTGATGTTTGAACCCCAGTTTCCGGGATCGAAGCACCGCCAGTCCTGCGGAGAGGGTGTCCGTATGAGGAAAGACCCACCCGTATCCAAAGGAAACCCATCCCAGGTCGATCCGAACGCGGTCCTCCATGGCTCGGGCCGCGGCATCGTCCGGAATACGCCGCACCAGCGTCAGATACTCCCAGGATCTTTCCTCAGGAATCAGAGAGCGACGAACCACGCTTAGCACACCGTCCGCTCCAACGACCAGGTTTGCGGAGAACGTTCCCGCTCTGCTGTGAATGGAGAAGCGCCCGTTGTTCCGAAGCACCCCGGTGACCGGGGCGTTCTGGCGTATATCCGCACCCGACCGTTGCGCCGAGCGGACAAGTTTGAGATCGAATTCCTCGCGGCGGATCATATAGGCTACGGTATGATCGCAGTATTCCGTGATGGCGTCCCGGCCGCGATATGTAAAGGTTGCACCCCGGATTTTGCTTTCTACGACGCCCAATGTGTGAAGGTCGAAAATACGATCGATCCTCTGGGAAATGCAGCCTCCACACGGCTTGACCCTGGGGTGGACCTTCTTCTCGAGGGCGAGGACGGAGAGCCCCTCTTTTGCCAGTATCTTGGCCAAGATAGACCCTGCCGGTCCAAGGCCGATGATGACGACATCATAGTGCGGATTCAAGCGTCACCGAAAGCCGGCATTGTTCTGTGAAAGCATATATGTTAATTGTAAAATTTCGAATTGATTACCACAACCTGGGGACGGTTTCAACAGGTATGCAAGAGAAACGGGAAAGCCGGGAGGATCATGCGGACCTCCGAATTACCGGGGGGGTCGTTCTGCCCATGACCCCGGACTTCAGGGTACTGGATCCGGGGGAACTCCTGATTCGAAACGGGCTCATTCTGGCCCTGGGGCGGTGCGGGGAATTCGCTCACATCTCCGCCCGGCGGACCATCGACGCCGGCGGAAAACTGGTTATGCCGGGCCTGGTCAATACGCACACGCACGCGGCCATGTCTTGTTTTCGGGGTCTTGCGGACGACGTGCCTCTGCATGTCTGGCTGGGCGAATATGTGTTTCCCCTGGAGAGCCGTTTTCTTACTCCCGAAGTGGTCTACCGAAGCACGCTGCTTTCCTGTGCGGAAATGCTCCTGTCCGGCACCACGACATTTGCGGACGGGTATTTCTTCGAGGAAGAGGTGGTTCGAGCGGCCATGATGTCCGGCATGCGAGTCGTTGCGGCGCAGGGAGTGATCGACTTCCCCGCACCCGGAGTGCCCGATCCGGCTCGAAACGTGGAACACGCTTCAGCCGTGGTTCATGGGTATAATCATGCTTCAGGCAGAGTGCGCGGAGCCGTATTTGCCCACTCCGCATACACCTGTTCGCCCGCCACGTTGGAGCACGCCAAACAGGCGGCTCGGGAGGCCGGAGTCCTGTTTTTCATCCATGTTGCGGAGACTCGATGGGAAGTGCAACAAATAAGGGAGCGATACAACCGCACCCCCATCGGCCATTTGGCTCACCTGGGAGTATTGGACGACCAAACCGTTGCAGTCCACTGTGTCTGGGTGACTCCGGAGGATGTGGATCTCATGAAAGAGACCGGAGTGCGGGTTTCCTGTGCGGTGGAAAGCGAAATGAAACTGGCTTCGGGAATCCCCCCGATTCCAGACATGATCCGGGCGGGTCTCACGGTGTCCATCGGGACGGACGGGCCGGCCAGCAACAACGATCTGGACATGTTTTCCGAAATGAGCACCACGGCCAAGCTGTTCAAGGCGCAGACCCTGAACCCGGAATCCATGCCGGCTCGCCGAGTCGTTTGGATGGCCACCCGGGAGGGCGCCGCAATTCTAAATCTCGAGGAAGAGATCGGAAGTCTGGAACCGGGGAAACGGGCGGACATGATTCTGATCGATCTCGACAAGCCTCATTTGGTTCCGGTCTACGACTACTACTCACATCTTGCCTATTCCGTAAAGGGTTCCGACGTAGATACCGTCATCGTGGACGGCGCGGTGCTCGTGGAGGGAGGCCGGCTCATTCACCTGGATACGCGGGAGATCATGGGTATCGTCCGGGGGTATGCGGAGGAAATACGGGGCCGGGTCCGAGGCGGCCCCGTACCAAGCTGTTAAAGAACGCGATCTGCTGTCACGCCAACGGCGTGGTTTGCATCTCATCCTTTTGCACCGGCCTGCCCGCAAGGGTGTTTATCAACGGGCTGTTTGGGGAACACCGGAAAAACGCCGCACGGGAAAGACGGCTTCATTCCCCGGAAAACTCCTTGAGTTTTCGAACGAGTTCCGCGGCTTCTCCGGAAGCCTCCACCTCCCGTTTCACCAGGATGTCCCTGGCGGTCCATCGGTTGCCGTAATAGGCCGCATTGGCATCCAGATCTTCTGAAATGACGGCGCCTCGAAGCGACACGCCCGCGAACAGTCCTTTGGACCTGGAATACGTATAGATTTCCGCTGTGAGTCGGATATCCGTTTCCGCAGCGAACGTTCTTCCCACCGGTCCCGCCGATGCGGAAAGATCTCCACCCAGGGTTATTTTGCCTCGCAGCAGACTATCCACCCCTCGTTGATTCATGATCACCAGAATCAAGTCGATGCTCTCTCCTCCGAATTGAAACCCGAAACTGCCTCCGCCTATGCTGAAGAAGGCCGGGGCGCTCCAAATCCGGGATTCGGGATCCTTGGCGGACATGATACCGGTTCCATATTTTCCTCCGATGAAGAAAGCGCCCTTGAGAACACGGGGAAAGATCGCCACGGCGGCGCACTGGTTCAGCAGGTGCCTCAGCACCTCCGTGTCCGGGCTCCCGATGAATTCCTCTAAGACGTTTCGGGCGTGGGTCACTCTGGCCGCTTCGTCGGAAGCTTCGATCCAGGCCGGAGAACACAGAAGCATGAGCAGACCCAGACCCACAATGGGCAGGACCCGGGTAGGGTGTATGGAACGGGAATGCGTCATAACGGATCTCCTTCGGCGTAAGCCGGGTTTTGGGATCGGCCCGGAGACATGGAAGCTTCTCCTGTTTCCTGGGTCGTGTTCCCGTGCATATACCGTTGATAAACCGTATTGCGGGCAGGCCGACTCAAAACGATGAGATGCAAGGCGCGCAAATCCTGAGGAATGATGCGCACATACAGTACGCCTCGATGACGAAGGATGAAGCGCGACACAGCAGATCGCGTTTTGCAACGGTTTATCAATCATCATACTATGGCGGCGCGGCGATGCCAAGAATCCGAGGCTGAGAAGTCTGTGGAGAGGGTGGACTGCTTCCCGAAGACCGAGAATCGGTTACAGGCGGGGCTCTCCAATGCCGAACCATCAGGCCTGCAGGGAATGTGCGGCGGCAACACCGGCGGTCGGAGGATTTTGTTGTGTCTTGACTTATGCCGGCGGGGCTGTTACAAATTTCACGAATGAATCATCATTCAGCACGCAGGCGTTGGAGCCTGGGTATTCTCACGCTCCATGAAAGGAGTTTTGGATGGCACAAATTCCATTCTATGAGGTGAACGAGGCTATCGTGGCCATGGGGGGTGAAGACCTCAATCTTTGCATGCAATGCGGCATGTGCTCAGGTTCCTGTCCGTGGCGGTTGGTGGACGGCGAATTCTTTGTCCGGCAAATGATTCGGATGGGCCAGTTGGGTCTGGAAGGGTACGAGTCGGACGATATTTTGTACGGTTGCACCACGTGCGGCGTTTGTCCTCAACGCTGTCCCCGCGGCGTGAGCATTATCGATATCATGAGATCCATGCGGAGCATGATCGCCGAGGCCGGCGCGATTCCGGGTGTTCTGAAGACCGTTCTGGGCAGCGTCCATGGAAAGGGCAATCCGTGGTCCGAGGCCCGTGAGAATCGGAGTCAATGGATGGCGGACCTGGATGTTCCCCTGTTTGCGGAAGGCACGGAACATTTCTTGTCCATTTGCTGTACGTCGGCATACGATGTGCGTTCCCGGAAAATCGCGCGCTCCCTGGCTTCCGTGCTGGGAAAGGCGGGAGTGAGCTTCGGTGTTCTGGGCAATGAGGAAAGCTGTTGTGGAGAGTCCGTGCGCAAGATCGGGGATGAAGCGCTATTTGGAAAGCTCGTGGAAAAGAATTCGACGTTGTTTCAGGAGAGGGGGGTGCGGAGTATGATCGTGAACTCCCCCCACTGCCTGTACACGTACAAAAAGGAATATCGCGAGTTCGGCGCGGAATTCGATGTCAGGCACCATACCGAAGTGCTTTGGGACCTGATTCAAGCCGGGCGTATCGGATTCAATAAAGAAATCAAGACGAAAGTTACCTTCCACGATCCCTGTTATCTGGGCAGGCATGGCGAGGTGTACGATCCTCCTCGCAGAATTCTAGAAGCCATTCCCGGAATCGAAGTTGTGGAGATGAGACGCAGCGGGAAAAACAGTCTTTGCTGTGGTGCGGGAGGAGGCCGCCTCTGGATGGAGACGCCTCCGGAGAAACGATTTTCGGATCTCAGGGTACTGGAGGCTGTGAAAACCGGCGCAAACGTGCTCGCCACGGCGTGTCCTTACTGCATCAGCATGCTCGAAGACAGTCGAAAGACCACCAACCAGGAAGACGCCATCGAAATCCTGGATGTGGCCGAATTGGTGGTGGCGGCCTTGGCTTGAGGGCCGATGCACCCATGGTCCGATTTTGCTTTTCGATCAAAGCGGCAGTATTCTTTTTCCCGCTACGCCCCGTTCACGGGGGCGCGAATGGGTCCGACCACGCCGATGGGGTTCCATCCTACAACGATGCCGGAATCGGGACGGCGGCCTTCTTGAACCCCCGCTCCTCAGTCTCTAAGGGAAGTTGGTCGGCCGTCGGTGATCGCATCCGGCAACGGGTTGTGCCTGGAATTCCACCCGAGAGGGGAAGTGGCGGGAACTCCGCCTGAAGGTGAAAAAAACCCGCCGCGCGTTTGCGCGACGGGGTCGGAGGGAAGGAGAAGGGGATGAAAAAAGTTTCTTGCTTCGCTCTTTCATCTGTATAGACAACCCACCGGGGATTAGGTTAGAAAAAGGGTGTTTTGAGAAAACTTGCTTAAATCAGGACTGCAGGATGCAACAAGGCGTTCCTGCAACCGTGGGAACATATTGAGGATTCTGGGTCGGGAGAAAAACCGCCGGTTTTTGCGCCCTGTTCATTTCAGTGATAGCATGGAAGAGAAGGGTCGGCATAGCTTGTTCTTTTTGGGCAGGGGTGGAGGGCACGATCTTTGCTTAACAGGGTTGGGGCAGATGGACACGATTGGCGAAGTCTCCGTGTCGGAAAGGGCCTGCAATGCGGACAGACGGGGATCGAAAGAGCGTGTTTTCTTTGGCGCCCGTGCTTCTTACCCGCGAAAGTTCAAGGGAACGCTGTGTCCTCCAAGATCATACGTGAAGGCGTGTTTACCCTCCGATGGCTGCAGGAGGGAGGGATCTGCGGGATGTGCGGCGAGTTGTATGGAGGTGGTTCGAGGTGTTCCTGAGAACTTCCAGCAAACGGCCCTCGAGTCATGATGGAATGAGAGATGACATGGCTGCAGTGAGACAGTTGTTCGTGTGTCCGCGATGTGGAAATAAGGTGTTGTTTTGTCGCAGAGATCTCAAACAGTTCAAGTGTACCTGCGGGCAAGTCTACCCGATTCCTCTTCCGACTTCCCGGAAGGACGATCCGTGAAGCCGGCCGGATAAGTCCATCAACCGGTCCTATTCGGCCGAAGCTGTGACGGTTCGGAAGTAATGGTCACGGCGGGGTGCGGGATCGAGCCCTCACAACATCCAAAAAAACCTTTTCCGGATCGAAACGAACCGCTTTTGGATCGCCTGTTTCCGATAGTTCCGATTTCCCATGCTCCCGTAGAAATCCGGAACACGATGCAGCAGGCGGGACTGCCGATGAAGACCCTCTCTGTTGTGCATCTCCCGGCCTTCCTGGAAATACGATTGACTCCCATGAACCATTCGCCTACGGATCGACCTCGTGATGTGCCGGCATGACATTGGATTCGAAGAAGCCCGGCAAACGGTATTGTCGGTGTTGAGCGAGCTTCCGTCCGTCTCGATACCCTTAAGCCGAGCGTTGGGCCACGTGATTGCCGTTGATACCTATGGGAGAACGGATAGTCCCTCGGTATCCGTCTCCCTTAAAGACGGCTTCGCGGTGTTCTCCGGAGACTTGGAAAACGCAACGCTTCGCGCCCCGGTTGCCTTGAAGCTGTCGGGCGTGTCCACGGCGGGTCTCTCACGCGCCGAGCCCTTGCCCAGAGGTTCGGCCATGAAGGTGAACACGGGCGCCCCCGTGCCCAATGGCGCTGATGCGGTGCTGTCTTCAGAATTTGCCGGGGAACAAGGGGATACCATCTGGGCGCGCAAAGACGCGGGTTCGGGGCGGAACATTCTAGAAAAGGGCGCCGACGTACGATGTGGTGAGAAGGTAGCGCAAAAGGATGAGCTATTGACCCCCGCACGGTTGGGCCTCCTGGCGGCGGCGGGCCTGGATCGAGTGATGGTGATTCCGAAAGCCAGAGTGGCTGTTCTGGCCACCGGAGACGAACTGGTGTCTCCGGGCGACCCCATTCAGCCCGGCCAGGTGTTCGCCAGCAATCTGGTTACATTGACGGCATGGTTGCAGTGCTTCGGAATGGTGTCGGAAGGTCGTATAGTTTCGGATCGTGGGGCGGACATAGAAGATGCCGTACTGTCTCTGCTGTCTTCCGCGGACGTACTGCTTACCAGCGGAGGGGCCTTTGGGAGCGAACGCGATCTTACGATTCGGACATTGGATCGTATGGGATGGAAACGTGAATTCAGGCGGATCCGAATGGGGCCCGGCAAGGGTACCACGTTCGGCATCCTGGATGGAAAGCCGGTGTTCTGTCTTCCCGGCGGGCCTCCATCCAATGAACTCTCCTTTCTTACCTTGGTGCTTCCCGGCTTACTGAAGATGTGCGGAAGGCGCCCGATTCCTTTCCCTCATGTTCGGGCGAAACTCTTGGAAACGGTCCGGGGAGATCCCACCTGGACCCAATTTCTGTATGCTCGGTTCATGAAAGGGGATACCCGCTGGACGGTGTTCCCCATCCGCCTGAAAAGCCGCCTGCAATCCCAGGCTCTTGCAGATGCCCTGATTCGTATTCCCGAGGGAACCGAAACGCTCCATAACGACGATGTCATTGAAGTGGAAGTCCTGCATAGTGAGATGGAACTTCACCCATAACAGGCTGTTGAAAAACGCGATCTGCTGCGTTGCGCCGCATCCCTCGTCATTGCGGCGTACTCGATGTACGTCTCATTCCTCAGGATTCGCGCGCCTTGTATCTCATCGTTTTTGAACAGCCTGCTCGAAATGGTGTTTATCAACGGGCTGATAACCGATTTACGGCGGGAAGACGATCCGAGAGCCGGGGGAAGGATGGGGTATATCCAAAGGCGCCGCAAAACGCACATTCCGGGGAGATGGTCTTGGAAGCCTTTGCAGTGGCGGGCGCGTGGTGTCGATTGCCGCGTTTTCAAACCGCCCGCCGCAACCCTGTTTTGGAAGATGGAGGAAGAGCAGATGCAGTATGGGGACGGAGTCCGGTTTATGACGCCGGTGGTTTCCATAGTGGGAAAGTCGGGGTCGGGAAAGACCACTCTTTTGGAAGCGCTCATCCCCGCGTTGAACCGAAGAGGATATCGCGTGGGGACCATTAAACACGATGTACATGGATTCGAAATGGATCGTGAAGGGAAGGACAGCTACCGGCACAAAAAAGCGGGGTCCCGGGTCACGGTCATTTCTTCTCCCCGTCAAGTAGGCATGGTGCGGGACGTGGATCAGGAGTTGACCGTGGGTCAACTGGTGAGGCGATACTTTGAAGGAGTGGATGTGATTCTGACGGAGGGATACAAACAAGAGGATTACCCCAAAGTGGAAGTCCATCGGAAGATTCTGGAACGCGGCCTCATCACACGTCCCGAAGAGGGACTGGTTGCCGTGATGTCCGATGAGAAGATGGATCTCACCGTTCCGTGCTTTTCCCTGGAAGATGTCGAGTCGCTTTGTGATTTCCTGGTCCGCAAGTTTCACTTGAACCGGTGAGCGGTTCCGGGTATAGGGCATGAGATGAGCCGTAAGAAGAAATCATCCGACAGCAAAAAGGAACTGAAGCCCGAGCTGCTGGACGCGGTATCGAACAGAGCCCATGATGGGACAATGACCTGTGGAGAGGCTTTCCAGCTTGCCTTGGAGGTGGGGGTGTCTCCTCGCGACGTAGGGTGGGCCCTGGACAGGCAGGGGATCCGCATTGTAATGTGCCAGCTCGGGCTGTTCGGAGGAAAGGGAAAAGGGAAGACGCTTCAACCGGCAGTCCGGGTGTCTTCGGAACTCGGGGACGCTCTCATGGATTCGGGGGTGGACGGGCGCGTTCCTTGTTCGGTGGCGTGGACCTTGGGGTCCCGGTTCAAGGTGCCCAAGGCGGAAGTGGCCTCCGCCTGCGAACTCCTAGGCATCAAGATCGGGCCATGTCAGCTGGGGGCCTTTTGACGGGTTGTGGCCGTAGTTTTTTCCTGGCAGGCCGTTGAAAAACGCGATCTGTGGCGTTGCGCTTCATCCTTCGTCACTGCGGCGTACTGTATGTACGCCTCATTCCTCGGAATTCGCGCGCCTTGCATCTCATCGTTTTTCATCAGCCTGCCCGTAATCCTGTTTGTCGAAAGGCTGCCAGGGGAATGGAGGGGGGGTGTGGAGGGTCTCGCTGGGGGAAGGAAAATCCCATTCGGCTCACCGCAGGAAAGGGGTTCCCTTACGGTCCCACGGATCCGACAGTCACAGGCGTCTGAGTTGCCGTAACGGTTGTGAGAAATGCGGCCTTCGGCGTTGTATCTTCATCATTGAGGCGTATTCTTCCTGCGTTTCGTTTCTCAGGACTGGTGTGCCCTGGATTTCATCGGTTTTTCCACTTTAGGGCAGCCTGTCCTCGAACAGGTTGAGGGGATGGAACCTGTCCCGGGAACTGGGAGATTGGAGTGGGCGGCCGGAGAATCAAGATAGCCGGGCAAGCTTGAAACACAATGGGGAAAGGAAGTTTTGATGGCCAAGATACTGATTGTGGACGATGAGGAGCATATTCGTCTTTTGTACTCCGAGGAACTCCTGGAAGAAGGCTACGAGGTGATTACCGCCGAGAGCGGATACAAACTTCTGGAACGCATCGAAGAGGAAAAGCCGGATTTAGTGGTATTGGACATTAAGATGGTCGACTACAACGGACTGGACCTGCTTCAGGATATCCGCAACAAGTACTTTGACCTCCCCGTGGTCTTGTGCACGGCATACGATGCGTTCAAGGAGGATATCAAGAGCGTTTCCGCGGACTTTTATGTCGTTAAATCGTTCGATCTCACCGAGTTGAAGGACAAGATCACCAGGGCCCTGGCCACCCGATCTCCCAAGGCGTGATGGGCGCCTGTTCATTGCGGTGTGTAAAGGAACGCGGCCGCGCCGGTTGCCAGGAACAGGACGTTGGTCAGCCACGCGGCGGGCCAGGGAGGAAGCATACCAGAGTGCCCCAGGGACAGGAAGAGACTGAACAGCACATAATAGACGAAAGCAGCTCCTATGCTGAACCCCACGGCCGCCGCCACCGCAGCGCCGCCTCGTCTTCGGACGGCCAGAGGAAAGCCCAGCATCACTAAAATGACACATACCAGGGGATACGCGGTTTTTGCGTGCAGATCCACCCTGTAGCTTCCCGGATCATAGCCCTCTCTTTGCAGCTTCTCGATGTATTGTTTCAGCTCAGCGCGGGTCATCTCTTCCGGGTTGCGGTATATGTGGCTGAAATCCGAAGGTGTTTCGGTAATGGGGAGGATCAGCAGATCGAACTTCTCCGACCGTATCTCTTTTCCCGGCAGCAGTTCCTGCCGCAAACCCTGGATGAATTGCCACTGCGTCCCCGTCCACCGTGCTTTTTCTGCATCGACGCGTTCCAACAATCCGAAAGGCTCGCCGAATCGGTACATTGTAACACCGTTCAATGTCTTAGTGGTCGGGTCATATAGAGTGATATGATAGATTACGTCCTTGCCTCGATACCAGAATCTCTCGTTTCTGTACAGGGTATTCAGGGGGCGTTTCTGAACCTGAATTCTATATATGTGGTTCGTTTCCTTGCTCACTTCAGGTATAACAAGCTCGGTAAGGAAGAACAAGACGAATGAGAAACATATTGAAACCAGGAGGAACGGTAGAAACAGGCGAGACAGGCTTATGCCGCTTGTCCGGAAGATAATTATCTCCCTATTTTTTGCCATAATGCAGACGGTTATCGTGGTGGCCATCAGAAGGGCGGCAGCCAAGAGCTGTTGTATCATAATAGGGATCTTCAGCAGTATGTACTTGGCCATAAGCCAGAGAGACACGCCGGCCTCCAGAAAATTGTCCACTCGCTCAAAGAAGTCCACGACGATGTAGACGGCCACGAAACAGGCCAGAGAAAATGCGAACATTTTCAGGAACTCATGTACCAGATATCTGGCGACGGTATTCACAACGGGGTCCTCCTTGAAGTGAAATCTATATCATGAAAGGGGGCACAATCCAATGACGAGCTTCCTCGATTCCACGCTGTGCTGCGGTCGCAATCGGGTTGCTTCATCGCCGTTTGGACGGGATTACTCATGTCGGTCAGGGAAGAACTTGAAGTAATCGAACGATGCGTTTTGTCACGGCACGCAATGCGAAGCGCCTCCACCCGCGGACGTCTCAGGGTGGAGACCGAGTGTGATCTGAGACCCGCATTTCAACATGACCGCGACCGAATCGTTCATTCCAAGTCGTTTCGCAGGCTCAAGCATAAGACCCAAGTGTTTCTTTCCCCCACCGGGGATCATTACCGTACGCGTTTGACCCATACGCTCGAGGTTTCTCAAATAGCGAGAACTGTATCCAAATCTCTGCGCTTAAATGAATCCCTCACGGAGGCCATTGCATTGGGGCATGATCTGGGTCATACCC
>CAZQXK010000014.1:0-54288 GCA_964597345.1 uncultured Thermodesulfobacteriota bacterium
GGGAATCTATTCGTCGATGCCCTCGGCCAAGGTTTTCATGGGCCTATCCCCGCGCGTGCGGGGGAATCTTTCTCCGCTGCAACGCCGGTTGATTGGCTCAGGGCCTATCCCCGCGCGTGCGGGGGAATCCCTATGAAACAATAGCTTAGAATCATTACCTTTTTGAACCGCACGATAAAAAGGTCGTTGTTACTTGTTGATTTTGTTCGGATTGTCACCAGATGCTCCTCCGGGGGAGTGTGCCCCTAAACGAGAAAACGTGTCTAAAATCTCTTGTTCGCGAGCGCTGATGTCCGTACGCGTCATAATGAGACCCTCCATCTCCACGAATTCTCTGGGCGGTATGCCCAAGCACCGCAGTGTTTGCTTCCCGGGCGAGGAGGCATCCGTCCAAGTCATTACCAGAGATCCACCTCCGAATTCCAGAAACCATTCCTTCAACACCGCCCAAATCCGCTCCCGAACCCCTGCGGTGATTTGGGGTCCAGTGTACACACCCGGCCCGATTTCGAGCATGACGGAAGCCAGGAACCCCCGAAAACGATCCGGGAGATCACGAGTTACGATTACCAGCATCGAAGAGCACCTTGATCTTGTCGATCATATCAGGAATCACCTTCTGACGGCGAAGTTCGGATCCCATGAAGAGTCGGACGCGACGATCCAGACTCATGAAAGGGTCCTTGATATGTTCTTTCACGGCTTGAAAAGCACTGGGTATGGTTACTGTCGTGCGGTAGAGATCCGCTATGTCCAGTACAAAAGAGAGACCGGGGTCTTCGTGTATGAAACCGAGTTGTGGAAGCGTCCCGGTAAAGGTGACGGCGATGGTTGCAGCGGCTTCCATCACCGTAGCCGCGTGATTAATAGATTGATTGGGCAGATCCGCCGCCATGGGGTCGCTCCGGTCGTATCGTCGTGCGCCCCACTCCACCCGATAGAGTTCAGCAATCTGTCGATAGGCCGTGCGCATCCGGGCGCCTTCAATTCCTCTCAGAACATTCAGGTTGGATTGGGGAAGTATTTCTCCTAAACGCCATCCATACATACGTCGTGCTATATCGCGGCGTGACTTGTCCTCTGCCCACAGTTTTGCCTGGTTTCGCGCCAATCGGCTCGAATCCGGACCTAAAGGCGGGGCAGTATACGCCCGGACTCCGTTTTCCCCCACAGCCATAAGACCGGTTCCGTGACGAGCCAAAAGCCGCAGTGTATCATGGCTTACCGTGGTGCCGGGTCCAAGAAGAACAAAGGAAATCATCTGGAAGGGAATTGCATAATCTCCGGCTCGAAGTTCATCCGTACCCGCGGTGAGAAAGCGAAGCGTTCCGTCTTGCACATACAGATGTCCCCTGGACAACCAGATGAGCCCGTGGCGGTCGACATGAGGTACACGGGCCGTTTCGAGCCCCAATCTTCCTTTTAGGGCGCTCATAGTTCCTTTCGTGGCTTGAGTAAAAGCATTCCGAAACCGAATGCCCGATGACGGCCCAGTCCGCGCGAAAGGGTTTCTCGAAAGCCGGCGCCGTCCGTCACCTTAAGAATCCCTCGGAAGCCCACGTCCGGCCGCGTCAAGGCGCGAGTCTTTCGACTCCGATCTCTTCGGAGCAAACGGCGCAGTTGAAAACACTCTATCCAGGCACTCAATAATTCGACACCCCCGCGGCGTGTAAACTCATCCTTCAGCCAGGAAACGTAAACTTCTTCCCGGCCGGCGGGTTCATCATTGTTCCACAGGTGTGCCAGGTAAGCATCCACCTCCGGTTTGGGTTTGGCCGCGGGTTTCCCTTTCCCATGACCTGAAGGACCGCGAACCAGTGGGCAGGCACGCAGAGAAAACTCCATTTGGAGACCGATAGGCCAGGCTTCCGGCATCGGTTTGGAAGCCAAGCTGGACCATTGGACCAGTTTCCAGAGAGCCGGGGGAGCGAATCGTCGGGCATGGGTCTCCAGCGTTTCATGGTCGAGTCTGCTGTATGCCAGGAGCTCTCCTTTTCTTGAGGAAACGAGAGCGAAGGGTTTGGGCGCATATTCACCGAAAAGCCCGCCCAGGGCGCAATGGATCGTATAGTCCACATCAAAGGGGTGGTCGGGAAGCCTTTCATTGCAGGCAAAGCGCTGCAAGGCAAGGGGATCCGATAGGATGAATCGGACCAGAAACAGTGAATCATTCATGGTGAGTCTCCAAGGGGTTGATCAGGCCTTCCGTTACGCGCCGTTCGCCGGTATGTATCTGATTCCGCCAATCCCGAAGATCATAGGCTGCGAACGACTGCTCCGTGCTTGTTGTCTCGGACCACCGGGTCCGCATGGGTCCTTGGATCGCCTTGGAGTCCCTCGGCCATTCAGCGAGAACCTGTAACAGAGAATCCGATTGGATACGCCCGATTACCAGTGGAGTGGAAGGGATACAGGACTTCCGTCCGACAAACAGGGGACGAGCGGGACGGATCAGACCCTGTTCCAAGTCATCCAGGGTCGGGGTTTCGGCTTCAGGATCCAGGCCCAGAGCGAGGGTGGCTACTCGATCAGCCCAGTAGTCGCGCAACCGTATATGGGTGTGCACGGTTCCGCCACCCCGCACCTCCACCATCCCTCGGGTGGTCCAGCCCGTATCTTTGAGGTGCGGCTGGGTAAGGTCCACTGTCTGAAAATCCCTGATGGAGGCTCCCTGCCGGTCGATTCGAGCCGCCATGCGAAGCCGTTCCTGAAGTCGCTGATGGCGTTCCGGTTCCCATCGCTTCCAGCCCATGGCGTTGGCCAGCAGACCCACCATCATGGAGAGGGGAGGGAAGGGAGCCGCGGGACGGAGTTCGTCTACGGAAACTTCTCCGAAAGCCATGAGGGGTGCGTCCAAGCGGAGTATCAGCACTTGCATCATGCACCTCGAATTCCACTTCCCGCCCAGGACACCAATTCATGGAAAGAAACCGCGCTTTCCATAGCCTTTAACGGGTCTCCCGACAGGCTCACGTACCGGCGCGCGTTTCCAGGAGCATAGATCCGGTCCAGCGCGCAGATATGTTCGTCCAAACGGACCAGCGCTTGATGGCAAGTGTCTTTCAACGGCACAGGATGAAAGAAAGCGTTGGCCCAGGTGGTGGGTTGGGCGTCGCCTTGTTCCACGGCCAGAAACTGTGCATAAGAAAAAGGAGCGGTTGATCCCAACTTTGCGCCGGGAGACACTTTGGCGATGAGATGCAACAGATGCTCCACAACACGAGCCGCTCTTGTGCGATTTGTCTGTTCCCACGATTCCGTCGGGCATCCCTCCAAATTCGAGATCAACAGCGGCAGGTCCACCACCACATATCCATAATACAAACCGCTGGTCAGTTCCGTGGCATTGATGTGGGCGGCGCCGAGGCTGCTCTCTGCTTCCACCTCCCCAAGCAGGTCGTCCACGGCGGTAAAGTAATCCGTCTCGCTTTGCTCCCGGTGAACCGTAAAAGCATGCGCAACGTATACGGAAGCATCGCAATCGGCCAGCTGGTCCGAGGTCTTCATTCTGCCAAAGAGTGCGGCATCCAGTCCCGCCCCTCTGCCTAATGCGTTCAAGTTCTTCAAGCCTTCCTTTGTGATTTGGTCCTTGATCGCCTTGGAATCGGGTTTTCCACCTTCTTGACATTTCTCGCACAGCGCTTCAGCCAAATTTCTCAAATACGCTACTTCCGGATAGCCGAGAACCACCAATTGGTTTGTTCTCAGGCCCGCTTTCTTCTTTTTCTTGTCTTCCGACAGCTGTTCTCTCTCTTCACCTGTTTCCTCTTTTCCAGCCTTGGTCTTTTTCTCTTCCTGCTTAAGACCCAGGACACCGGCTGCGATACCGGAAACCACCAAGTCCACCAGCTGTGGATCAAATCGTTCTTTCAATGGCTTGGCGATTTTGTCGGAAAAAATGTAACGGGAACGGATGGACATGGATTCGTCTCCTGCAAAGGAGGAAAGGGCGTATTCGCCTGAAAAGGTCCTCCAATGACGTTTGAGACACTGGGAAGAAATGCGCGTACGCGTAGCTTCCCCGAAAGGCATGCGTTTAGCAAATCCGGCATCGTCACGATTCAACAGGCTGGCGGGATATGAGGTCAGATAATGTATCTGGCAGAAACGGGGTGTAGCCATGTTAGTCTCCTTTCTGAATCATTGCTCACGGAAAAGTTGAGAATAATAGTCCCTTGCAGCCCGCCTACGGATGTCGGCTGCGTGCCGGGGATGTGTTTCGGGGTCCAAGAGCACCAGTGCCGCCGCTTCCGTCCAATCCACGGATGAGCCCTTCGCGGCCAGGTATTTGACGGTTGTAAGGAACAGATCGTTAAGGGCGGTTCCGGTGGCCCGGAGCAGTCGTCGCATTCGCAACTCGGAAAAACCCGCATGCACCAGAGCATGTCCGAGGCGTCTTCCTGAGTGATGCGGCAATCGGGCCATACCGGTAAGCACCACACTCCAGCGTTGTTCCCAGTCCGAACGACGCTTATCGTTTGCAGGCGGGGAATCCCTAGGTTCGACGTAACGGGCGAGTATCTGCCAAAAAATCGGTGAGGCGGGTATCTCGACATCCAGGCGTCGCAATTCGGACAGATCCCCTGTTCCCAAACGACCATCCTGGAGTGCAAGAGCTACGGCATAGACGGCTTTTTTCCAGTCGGGGGATGGTAACGCTTCAGTCATGCTGCGGTTCCTCCTTGGGAGCGTAAAGTTCCGGGAGATGCTTACGCATTCCTCGTTCTAATGTGATCCAGGCGCGGGCTACGGCCCGTTCCCTTCGGGTGTCCGGAACCAGGGCTTCCCGTTCAGCCTGCTCAAGCACGCGAGCAGCTCTCATTCGGAGTTCCCTGCACCAGTTCAAGGTTTGCTCCGTGCCATCCAGGTCTGCGTCCGCCCATAGCCTCTCGAAAAAGATCTCGTCGATGTCCATGTCAAAACGTTCCGACCAGCGGCGATCCGTTTTGGCCCTCAAATCGAGTTTCTCGGGAGCCCCTTGGAGCAACGTCAGCAGGGCCGGTCTAAGTGCTCCGTTCCGGACATTTCCCGCTCGTTTCACTCGTTCCTTGGCCAACTGGGACAGGGATGCCTTCGCTTGCGGACTTGCAAAGCGGGGGCGGATCTTGGCCGGTACCCGGAGCCATCGTTCATGGAGCCCCGAGGTGCCTCCCTGTCCCCGGGCCAGAACGGTCCCGTAGAAGTACATCTCTCCGGAATCCTCCGGCTGCAGCTGTTGGCAAGCCCCACCCCGGTACTCATCCTGAAAAAGGAGCTGTCGAAAAAGTTCGTAATGGAACCCGCGGGCATCCACCGTGAGAGCCTGAGGGGGATCGGACTGCTTGATGGGGATCCAGGGATCACCGACGACGCCTTTGAGCAGGTCGGATTTAGGATCGATTCGGGGCGCCTTGCTGGTTTGGTAATAAGCAACTATCCGGCCGTCGCGTTCGGTAAGTCGTATGCGCCGAGCCACTTCTATGACAAACGGATCGCACTTTCGCAGGGGGCAGGGATGGTTGCCGTCCCAGGGTTCCAACCAGAGAAGGCCCAGTCCGCCGCGTGCCGGGCGTTCCAGCTGGTCGGCCAAGGTGTCGTGTTCCCGCAGGAGTATGGGTAGATCTCTTCTGAAACGGGCTCCCCAGGTTGTTGAGGGAGCCCATCCCACCACCGGCCGACTGCCGTATCCGCCGTTCATACGAACCACCCCGTAATTGTCTCTTCCCGAGAAGCCGATAAATGTCTGTAATGCGAGCATGCCGTATATCCAATGGTCCGAGGAAGGATTCTGAATCCGGTTGCTTTTCAGGTCGTGATGCCGGGCCGTTACCAGGATATCCAGCGAAGAGTGATCGGGTCTTTCCATGGGACCCTTAAAGCCGTTCAGCGTTCCTTCCGGTACCGGGGGTTGCATGAATGCCGGCTGAGCCGAGTCCCGAACGACCAGGCGCCAAGGCTCGTCATCAGAAAAAGATGCCGTCAGGGCCTTCAATCGGTTGTGCCAACCCAAGGCATCCATAGCATTCCATTCGTGAGGAGTGTCCAGACAAGCCAACGCCGCGGTCTGTATTAGGAATGTATACCATGGGGGCGCCTGATGCGGCTGCAAGTCTGCAAATCCATGGATCCGTTCCCCCGCGGTCAGCTCCGCCAATATCTGGGGGAGGGACATGGACTCTTGGAAACCCTCCGCCGACAACACAGAGATCAGGGGATCTTTGAGGAGATTGTATTTCATTATATGGCTCCTTCAGGCAGAACCGCGTTGGTTAATCGGTCGAAGATGAATCCTCCGTAATTCGGCGTAGGCCCCAGCGGTCATACACAAAGCCGATTCCACCGAACCGGAAGGTAAACCCACGATGTTCCTGTACGACATCATACGGTTGCGCATCGTCTGGAGCATCCCGCGCCAAGTGGGCTGAAAGGGTCAGCAGATTGCACGGCCGGCCGAAAGGCCCCTGCAATGGGTGAACGAAACGGCATAAGCGATCCTGTTCGCCGAGACGGGTCATGACGTGTCTACCTGAATGTTCTGCGAAAAAGGAACGGTCATCGTCCAGAGGCAAGGACCAATCGGCGATACTGAGATCCGCCAAACCTCTGCTGCTCATCCGGACACCCCAGATCTGTTCAAAATGGGCAGGCCATTTGCCTCCTAAGAAATGGGCCTGTTCCTCCAAAATCTCCGGATGGAGACATCGTTCGATAATCCTGCGATTGTCCGACGGCAGCCGGAGTTCCCGAAAGAGGTTCAGGGTGTGTAACGTCGCCTGAAGAATTCCCAGATCCTCGTATACGGAACCGATGCCTGAGGGTCCGCCGGAAGGTGCCCCTTTTTGGGTGAGGAAGGATGCCAAATCTCTCTCCGGGACGAGGACCACCGCCAAAGGCCTTTCGAACCCGGTAGGTCGCTGTCGATCATGGCGATGAAGACGCCCAAGACGTTGGAGAAGGACATCCATGGGGCAAAGGTCGGTAATCAGAAAGTCAAAATCGATATCCAGGCTTTGCTCAATGGTCTGGGTTGCGGAAACGACTACGGGATCGTTTATTTTGAGTCGATCTTCCAGCGCTTTATCGAGCAGGAGACGATCAGTCCTTGAAAAACGGCCATGATGGGGTGCGGGCACGCCTTCGCACGTGAAAAGGAGCCTGCTTTCCCCAAGGGAAGCGATGGAGTTCTCCAGGGCCGCCTGAACTGCCACGGCTTCCCGGACCGTGTTGCGCAACACGGCCACTTTCGCTCCTTTCCGGGCCGCCTCCAGTGCCTTTTCAGCTACCACATCCGGTTCTTCCATGTGGCCCCGGAGTTGGATTTCGATTCTCCTGGCGCGCCGGTGATGGCCTATAGGCATGAGCCGAGCGGATGTTCCTTCTCGAATGCTCAGCAAGGGGTACGGGGTGGATTCCGCCTCTTCCAGCGCGGGCAAAGAGGTTCCCAGGAATCTGCGTCGTGCCGCACTCCCTAAGGTGGCCGACATGAGCAGGCTGTGCCCGCCGGAGGCGGCTTGCCGATTCAGCAGCTCTTCGGTGAGCCGTGTCATGTAGCTGTCGGAGGCATGGATCTCGTCCATGACAAGAAGATGACGAAGAAGAGCCGTCGCTCTCATATGGGAATGGCGCACTTGAAGCGTCGAAAGTAGTGCCTGATCCACGGTACCTGCCACTATGGTCCCCGCGAAATATCGCTTGGGGTGCTCGCCCGCCCATCCGCGGAAACGCAAGCGCTCGCGTTCGCCGTCCGGCCAGAGAACCTGAAATCCCGGAAGCGGAATTCCGGATACGCCATCCACTTCAATATACCCGGGCACTGCGAGAACTACGGGAGGGGCATTGGATCCCATAAGTCGCTCAACGGTTTTGGAGATGCGACCATAAATCTGCCGCGCGGCCGAACGCGTCGGCAAAGCAAAATAGAGTCCGTCCACCATGCCTGCTTCGAAAAGTCTGAAGAACCACCAAAGCGCCGCCTCCGTCTTTCCCGATCCCGTTTCGGCCTCTAAAATAAGGGAGCTTGGCCCGGAGGGAAGCGGTAATTCTGCCACAGTGTGCTGGGCTGGTCGCGGAACTAAATCGAATGCCTCCTGAAATGAAGGCAGCTTTGGCGAACGCTCAACCCATAACGCACAACAGGGACGCCCTATTCCAATGGAACTTAATACGTCGTCTGCAACCGTTCGCGGCGAGGATGCCCGCCTTCTTTCCTCGACTGGTATCAACGGAAAAAACCGCGTATCGGAAGCAATCCAATCCGCTAGAGTCACTAGGCCCATAAATGCGTGAAGAAATGCAGGGGTATCCGGCAATGCGCCCCCCTTCAATGCGACTTCAGGGTGTGCCTCCCACAAAACGGCAAGGAGATCGCTTATCGCTTGGAGAGGATCATAATCGTCTTGTGACTTCCAAAGTTCGGCCTGGAAAGGCCCGGGTCGAACGGGTGTTCCATGATGGCAGAACACGGAATGAAGATATCGGATCAGAGTGGACTCGCCTTCTATGAACCATTCCGTCATAACGTCCAGGCGCAAGGCTTCGTACACCTCAAACATCAGGGGATGATGAGATCCTTCATACAGGAGTGAAAGGGCCTCCCGGACATGCCCCCCTTGCGGCCTCGCAGCCGGATTCCAACGGTTATAGAAGCCCCGTGTTGTTTTCCCTATATCATGAATGCCTCCAAGGATAGACAACCGGGTTCGCTGGTTGCGGTCCAAATCGGTAAGTCCCGCTAATCTGGCCAGCCTCCGTCGTAGAACGGGGCCGTCCATGAGGGCCGTGCAGACATGCGCCACATCGAGGCTATGGTCCTTAAGGGGTAGCCAGGCTGTCACGGTTCCGCTTTCGTCTTGACGTAGTTTCGCCCACGCGCTCGGAAAATCCATACAGACTCATGCCATCCGTATATCGAGGGGCAATATAATCCATCCCCTCGGATCGACTAAGGAAAATAGGTTCACGAGATTGGATATCAAATCAAGTCGTTATTCTTGACGGGTCAACCAACAACGCATGAACCCACCTCCCCTCGAAAAGCCATGGTGACGCGTCGCCTCCGGAGGTTCGGCATAAAAGAGCGCTCTTCATATCGGCGGTAGGGCGCCACGTGAGGCGCGCTCGAACGAAAGGCGGCGGGCCTCTTAAACCCTATATAGCGGGCCAATGGGCGGGGCGGAAGATCAAACGCTGGTTCATGATCTTCCATACATATCTATTAGAATACTATGAAGGTGCTGCAAAAAGCAAACAAAAAACACAGCCCGCCGGGGTAAGCCCTCTCCGCCACACGCCGGCGCGTTACCCCATGTGTTCCCGGAGATAGGCTCCCATGCGCTCCAATGCGTCCCGTCCCTCCTTCAGCATGGGGGCGAACAAAGGCCACACATGGATGAGTTCCTCCCAGATGTCCAGCGTGCAGGAGACTCCCTGTTCCCGGGCCCGTCGATCCAGGCGCACGGCGTCGTCCAGCAGCACCTCGTCGCCTCCCACCTGGATCAGCAGGGGGGGCAGTCCCGTGAGGTCCGCGAACAGGGGGGAAGCCAGGGGATGGCGCGGGTCCGTATCCGCCAGGTAATACCGGGCGAATCGGAGCACTTCCTCCAGGCGCACCAGGGGGTCCCGGGCGGCCCGGGTGGCGTACGATTCCGAAGAACAGGTGAGATCCACCCAGGGGGAGATGCATGCGGCGGCGCCCGGCAACGGATCCCCCGCATCCCGGAGGGCGGTCAGTAGGGCCACGGTGAGGCCGCCCCCGGCGGAATCCCCGGCCACGGCCGACCCGGCGGGGTCGCATCCTCGGGCGATGAGGAGGCGGTATGCGGCCAGGACCTGCTCGAGGGCGGCGGGAAAGGGGTGTTCGGGAGCCAACGGAAAGTCCGGAAGCCACACGGGCATCCCGGAAATGCGACTCAGGGAGGCGCACAGCACCCGATGCAGCGGGGAAATCCCGAGGACATAGCCGCCTCCGTGCAGATATAAAATCCCTTTCCGTTCCGCGGGTTGCGACGGGGTGAACCGAAACCCGCGGAGTTCCCCCCCGGTTATGGGTTCCATGGAAACGTCCGGAGGCAGGGGGAAGCTCTTCCCCAGTTTCAGGAAGGTGGAACGGATTTCGGCCAGGGACAGATTCCGGTTGTCCGGGGCCTGTGCGATGGATTCTCTGAGTCGCTGGAGTTCGTCACTGGGCATGGATGTTCTCCCCAAGCAGGATTCGGGAAGCAGGATGGAGCGTGCGGGGATGAAAAAGTGGCGGAGAGAGAGGGATTCGAACCCTCGGTAGGAGTTTTTGCCCCTACACTCGCTTAGCAGGCGAGCGCCTTCAGCCGGCTCGGCCATCTCTCCGCAAACTCTAAACTCTCGGGAGGAACGCGGGTGGCGGAGGGAGTAGGATTCGAACCCACGGTCCCGCTCATCACGGGACAACGGTTTTCAAGACCGCCGCCTTAAACCTCTCGGCCATCCCTCCCGGAATGAAAATTTGTATCATTCCGGACCCGTCGGGTCAAGAGCTTTGGCATGGGATACGGAGGTTCCGCCCCGGAATGCCGCGTCCCGGGCAACGCATGCAAAGGCGATACGCCTTTGCGCCGTCTATCCGTGATGAAGCTTCCGGGACGCTTCTACGGCGGCGGTGGGGGTGCGCCGGAAGCGCACCGGGTCTCCGGGGAGGGTCTCCACCCATCCGTCCCGGGACAGCTCCGCGAGAAGGTGGCGGATGATGGACTCCTCGAAGGCCCGCTGCACCAGCGGAACGGAAAAGGTATGGCCGTAAAAGGGGGAACGATTGACGAGTTCCTCGAGGGTGGCGGGCGTTTCGAGATGGGTCAACACGGTGCGTCGCTGGCGCTCGAGGGCCTGTTCGTATCGGTCCAGGGCCTCCCCGCACCGGGAGGAAAGGGGCTTCTTGTGGGAGGAAAGCAGCCATGCGGCGTCCAGGGATCGCACCCGTTGTATGGAGCGCCGGAAGGATTCCAGATTGCATTCGGGATGACCGTACCAGGGCCCGAAACCGCTCAGGTCGATATCGCTGAGAAACAGAACGCCGTCCCGTTGGATCCAGAAGGAATAATGATCCACGCAATGCCCTGGGGTGTACACGGCCTGGAGCTGCGTCCGGCCCAGATCGAACACGTGGCCGTCGCGGAAGCGCAGGTGATGGTCTTTGGGAGGTTCGAACCCCATGTCCCGGCGCACCATGTCCTGCCAGGCATGGGCCCGGTCGCGTCCCACGAACCGTTCCGCCAGGGCGTCGAAGTCGTGAATGGTCGGCGGGGCTTCGGCGGGGTACCACACGGGTACGTCTGCGAACAATCGGGAACAGGGCATATGGTCGGGATGGGTGTGCGAATGGATCACTTCGTCCACCGGGAAGCGCCGGCGGAGTTCCCGGAGGGTGTCCAGGCCGCACCCCGTGTCGATGAGGACGGTCTTTTTGTCCCGAATGAGAAAACTGAAGGACTGGGGAAATTTTCCGTTCTGCTCACCGCTCACCAGATGGACGGCGCCGGTGATGGGTTCCACATGCAGTGTCATGGTTCGTCTCCGTGGATGCAGGGCAGGCCGTTGAAAAACGCGATCTGCCGTGTTGCGCTTCCTCCTTCGTCATGGCGGCGTACGAGTTGTACGCCTCATTCCTCAGGATTCGCCCACGCCGAAGGCGTGGCGTGCAGCTCATCGTTGCGCACCGGCCTGCCGGCAAAAGTATGTATCAACGGGCCGACAAAGCGCAGGCGTCAGGGCTCAAGAAGGCGCCGGATGACGGCGCGATGCAGCGCCTCCCGCCGTGTGGGGAGCAGATTCCGGCACTCCCGCCGCACCTGCCGGACCTCTTCCAGGTAGTATTTCAGGAGGTCCCGGTCTTCCCGCCGGAACACGCCGGAATTCTGCTCGGCGGCCATGCGGGCCAGAACGGCCGCCAGGCCGAAGGTGGCCGTGCTCAGCCGGGTGAATCTCCGTAGAAAGAACTGCCGGTCCCGAACGCGGGGCCCGTACAACAGAGGCCCTAGAAAGAACAGGCGTCTGAGCGCGCGGGTATTGGCCCGAATCTGGGCGGCCCCCCGGTCCATGAGCGGATCTTCGAAATTCGGGACGCCCCGCAGAGGCCGGAAGGCGTTCCGGAGCAGGACCGCGGCTCGGGCGATCTTCCCCCGGTTCCCGATGTCCGGGGCCCGCAGGGCCTTTCCCAGAAGAAACAGAAAGGGATAAATGGAATGGATTTCCGTGGCGCCTTCGAAGAGCGTGGCCACCCGGAAATCCCGCAGCCGTTTTTCGTAGGGAAGCGTGGTCAGGTATCCGGCCCCCCCGGCCACCTGCAAGGCGTCGTACAGGGTTTCCCACGCCTGGGTGGTGCCGTAGAGCTTGCAGTGGGAGGTTTCCACGGCCGCATCCAGCAGGGGGTTTCGCTCGAGGAGTTGAGCCGTGAAGTCGTTCATGGCGGAGGCCGTGAAGCTCCGCAATCGCGCGGCCACCAGCTTTTCCTGCACCAGGGGGTACTCCCGGATGGGACGCCCGAACTGGATGCGGGTGGAGGCCCGGCGGGTCATATCCCGGAGGGACAGGTCCAGAAGGCCCACCGAGGCGGCCCCCAGTTTCAATCGGCCGTAGTTCAGGGTGGTCATGGCGATCTTGAACCCTTGCCCCGCCTCCCCCACACGGTTCCCTCGGGGGACCCGCACGTCCTTGAAATGCAGGGACGCCGTGGAACTGGCGCGAAGGCCCATTTTGGGCATATCGGCGGACACCCGCAGGCCGGGCGTGTCCCGTTCCACCACGAAGACTCCCAGGAAACCCGGACGGGAAGCGTCCATGCGGGCGAAGACGGTGAAGGCTCGGGCGTAGTTCGCATTGGTGACGTAGGTCTTGGTTCCGTTCAAGAGATAATGGGTTCCCCCGTCCGTTTCCTCGGCCCGGGTCTCCAGATTGCGGGGGTCCGAACCGTGCAGGGGTTCCGTGAGCCCGAACCCGAAGATAAGATCTCCGGAAGCCGCCGGAACCAGGTACCGCCGTTTCTGCTCCTCGGTCCCGAAGTTCAGGAGCACGTTTACTCCCAGGGACGAATGGGACATGAACACCAGGGCGGTGGACAGGTCGAACTTCACCGCTTCCTCGATGAACATGAGGTATTCGGTGAGCGACAGGCCCTTTCCTCCGTACCGTTCGGGAATGTTGACGCCGAACAGACCCAGGGCGCCCATTTCACGGAGCACCGACTCCGGGACGCGGTTCAGGCGTTCAAATTCCGCGGGATCACGGCGCCGCAGCAGCTCCCCATAGACGTCCAGCAGGGCGGACACCCGCTCGGATGCCCGCCGGGGACGATGGGCTTGGAATACGGCCGCATTGAAATCCCTCAGAATCAGGTCTTCCATGAAGTAAGGAGAGGCCATTCCGTGGTTCCTCCGAAGTCAGGGTTGCCCGGAAGGGCGGGCGACGCGGTTTCCCGTCGGGGTTCATCCGGGACGAGGGGCTTGGGCCTCCACGATTTTTGAGGAACGTCTCAAACAGATCTTGCACACACCGTCCAGGCGGATTTCCACCTTGTCGATTTGAGCGGGGAAGACTTCCTGGAGGGAATCCACGTCGCTCCGGAGGTGCTTCAAGACGGCCGGGTTGAGACATTCCATGTTCCCGCACCGGGTACAGTAGAAATGGGCGTGAGGCGGGTGGTTCGCGTTGGGGGCGAGGCCGAACCGGAAAGAGCGGTCTCCGGCGCTGACTCGGTCCACCAGTTTGTGTTCCACCAGCAGATCCAACGTCCTGTATAGGGTCACCCGATTCATGGGTTGACTGCGGTCCAGGGCCTGGAGGAGTTCCTGAGCCGTCACGGGCGAGGAAGCGGACCCGATGATCCGGAGCACGCGGAGACGGTTATGGGTGCGTGCGAGCCCTGCGGACTCGAGCCATTGCCGGTAATCGCATTCCTCACACATGGGGTTTCCTCGTCCGGAGGTTATCGAACCATCGCCCGGACCTTTTGCCGATGGTATATGTGGAGTCCCGTATGGACCACGGCGAACACCAGGGCCGCCACCAGGATGATGGTAGCGCCCGAAGTCAGGTTCAGCAGGTAGGAAACCCACAGACCCGTTATGGTGAACGCCGCGCTCAGCAGCGCGGACACCACCATCATGGTCTTGAGGGATCGGCACACGAGTTCCGCAAGGTACGGAGGTATGGTGAGGAGCGCAATGACCAGGATGAGCCCCACCACGCGGATGATCATCACCACGGACAGGGCGACCAGGGCAAGGAGAAAGAAATACAGACCCCGCACGGGCACGCCCCGCACGGCGGCGAATTCCTCGTCGTAGGAAAGGGCCAGAAAGCCATGATAAAACAGGGCCGCTCCCAGCACGATGATGAGGTCCAACCCCAACATGACCCAGAGGTCCCGGACCGGGACCGCCAGGATGCTTCCGAACAGATAACTCATGAGATCCACGTTGTATCCCGGAGTCAGATCGATGACGATGATGCCCACCGCGAATCCCACCGCCCAGAGGACCCCGATGATGGTATCCGCCCGGTGCTTGTGATTCAGCGACACGATTCCCATGACGCCCGACACCGCCAGGGCGAAGCCGCCTGCTCCCACAGACGGAGGGATCCCTAGAAAGAAGGCGAGCCCGATGCCTCCGTAGGCGGCATGGGCGATGCCGCCGGCGATGAATACGATACGATTCACCACCACCAGCGCGCCGATGACGCCGCAGGCCACAGAGGTGAGCAGCCCGGCAAGCAATGCGTTTCTCATGAAATCGAATTGCAGCGCCTCGAACATGTCAATCGTCCTCGTGGACTTTCAGCACGCGATGGGGCATGCCGTGGGCGATGAGTTCCACGGGGCAGTGATAGGCCTGCTCCACCATTTCCGGCGTGACCTCGGATTCGTCGTGAAAGAACAGCCTGCGGTTCACACAGGCCACGGATTTGACATGGGAGGAAAGCACGTTGATGTCGTGGCTGACCACCACAATGGTGACCGATTCATTCAGTTCGCGGAAGAAATCGTACAGCTCGGTCTGGTATCGGGCATCCACGCCGGCGGTGGGCTCGTCCAGAAACAGGATTTCGGGTTTTCCGGCCAGGGCCCGGGCAATGAGGACCCGCTGTCTCTGGCCTCCGGAGAGCCGGCCGATGCGGCGGCGGCGATGTTCCCACATGCCCACGCGCTCGAGGGCTTCACGGGCCGCGGCGTGATCCTCTCGGGAGAACCGGAGCTTGGGGAACTCCCCGGTAAGCCTTCCCAGGAGCACTACATCGAGGACGCTGACGGGAAACTCGCGGTTCAGATGGGCGTCCTGGGGCGCATACCCCACCCGCCGGGACGCATAACGGGGTTCCCGGCCCAATACCCGGATACTTCCCCGGTCCGGTTTGAGAAGTCCCAGAATGAGTTTGAGGAGCGTGGTTTTTCCACCCCCGTTGGGTCCGATAATGGCGAGGAATTCTCCCCGGCGTATCTCGAGATTCACCCCGGAGAGAACGGGATCTCCGTTATAGGCAAACCACACGTCTTTGACTTCGACCACAATGTCGTTCATCATGGATGCAACTCGATTTCCTGTACGAACGGGCCGGCGGAACACGCCGGCGGGGAGGCGGGTCGGACGTGCATACCCGCATCGCCGTGGCGTGCGCGGTTCCCGCCCCGCATCGCGATAGCGGCGTGCGTGCGTTTTCCCGTACCCTGCCCGGGCCGGGAGTTTTTAGTATGGAGGAATTCCGCGGATAGTGCAAGTCTTCCCGGCGATCCGCCCGCGCCGTGCAATTCAGTTGCGAACGCTTTCAGGAGGAAAAAACGTGAATCTCGGAGAATATTTCGAAACCCACCGAGGGGTGGGCGTGCTGGCCTCGGCGGACGCCGAGGGAAATGTGGACCTGGCGGTATATGCCCGACCCCACGTGCTCGAGGATGGAACCGTGGCGTTCATTATGCGGGACAAGCTCACCCACCGGAATGTGCGATCCAATCCCAGGGCGGCCTATCTGTTTCTGGAGGAAGGTCCCGGCTATCACGGAAAGCGGCTTTATCTCACCATGACCGGGGAGGAACAGGACACGCAGTTGCTGGAGTCCCTGCGGCGCAGGACGTATCCGAAAGAGGAGGAGAACCTGGCCGGTCCCAAGTTCCTGGTTCGGTTCCGGGTGGACCGGGTCATACCGGCGGTGGGCGCGATCCCGGTGGAATTCCCTTAACGGGCCGGCGCGTGGAATTCAATGCAGGGTGCGGTCGCCGGAGGACCTGCGGGAAGGTTTTCGGGGCCGGTCCTGTCGGTCGCCGGACCGTCCGAAAGCGGTCCTTGGCCGGACCATCCGCGACCGTCTGCGGAAGGTGAACCCGGTGAGCAGCGCGGAGACCCCCACTAGAATGGCTCCGAAGTACCGGTGCAAGATGAAGTGGGGAGCCAGTAACGCGGCACAGAGCGTCAAGCCCAGGAGGTAGGCGAAAAAAAGCTTGATCCACGGCTGCCGTGCATTGGGGTTCCGTGGAGGAGCCTGAAAATACGGTCGGCCGGCGGACGGTCTCATGGCTTAGCGTGACTCCCCAGGTTTGAGACAATCGAAGAAAAACCGTTTGAACGGCAGAAAGGGATCCGGGAAGTCGTCCATTTCCTCCCGGGTGTAGTACCGGAATCGGGACTTATACTCCC
Source organism: uncultured Thermodesulfobacteriota bacterium (assembly GCA_964597345.1). Classification (GTDB taxonomy): domain Bacteria; phylum Desulfobacterota; class Desulfarculia; order JACQYL01; family JACQYL01; genus CAZQXK01. The sequence goes on from CAZQXK010000014.1 coordinate 16,632, forward strand.
CTACCCGCTCCAGGGCCTGAAGATCCCGGCCGAAGGTGTCGTCCCGGGCGTTGCACCGGACGATGAGGTCCCCGAGTTCCCGGGTGCAATCCTGCACCAGGCAGCGTTTTTCCCCTCGCCGGTAGAAATCCAGGATCCCTTGCAGGAAGGGGGAATTCCGGATGATGTCGCGCAAGGGGGCGTCCTGCAGGTTGGCCTGGCTGAAGTGCATCTGGGCGCAGGGTTCCACCGCGCCGGAAGGCGTGATGTTCAAAGAGAGCCCGGAGGATGCCAGGCATCCCGCCACGGCGGCGTCGTTGAGCATGTCCGCCGAAAGTACGGGATGCCTTTCCCGGATTTCGTTGATCCTACGCCAGAGCCGATAACGCTGCTCTCCGTCCAGAATCAGGTCCAAGTGGGACTGATCTCCGTACGGCTGGAACCAGAAAAACCACATGAAGAGGACCCCGTGCCGGAGCATCTCTTCCACAAAGCGATCCGACAGGACGGTGTCGAAATTCCGGGTGGTCACGGTGATCCCCACACCGTAAGGGACACCCGCCTTCCGCAACCGTTCCATGGTGCGTAACGCGCTCTTGTAGGCGCCTTTACCCCTCCGCCAGTCCGTTTCGGGCTCCAGGCCTTCGATGCCGATCATGATCTGGGCGTTTCCGGCCCGTTCCAGGTGCGCGGCCGTGTCTTCGGTGATGAGCGAACCGTTGGTGTAGACCTGGAAATAGAAGTCCGGGTATTCGTAGAACAGGTCCAGGATGCGCGGATAGGCGAACGGTTCTCCACCCAGCACGGTGTAGTAGGTGCACCCGTACTGCCGGCCCTCGTCGAACAGCTTCCGTATCCTGTCGTAGTCCAGATCCACGTTTTGGGTCCATCCCGCGGCGTAACATCCCACGCACCGGTAATTGCACTTGGTGGTCACGCTGAGTTGGATCAATGCGGGATATGTGATTCCTTTCCGCCGGGAGTCCATTCGAAGCTTGCGGCCTTCGATGAGCCAATGGTGTGTCACGTTCCAGAGGAACGACCCGAAGGGATTGGGGGCGACCTGCCGCACGTACCGGCGCAAAAAACGGAGCAGCGGGTTGGGCCCCGCCGGCTGCAGGGAATCCGCCCAGAGGGCCGTTCCCCGGCCGTAGACCCCGGGCAGGACCCGGGACAGCAGGCGGGCCGTCTTCTTCTGCACGGACACGGGAAGGTTGAAATAGATTCGGGCCAGAACATACAGCACGTGATTGCGCGCGCGGCGCCACCTGCTTTGAATCGTTTTCGAGTATGCCACTGAGAAGAGTCCTTGAAAAAGCGCCGGGATCTACTGCAACCAGTGACCCAGTGTGAGACGGTTCATACCCAGGTGTCCACGCGGGGCGTTTTCCTTCAACCAGGCCAGCGTCCGCTTTTTGCTCAGCATGCGCACCAGGCTTTCCCGGCCCATGTTTCCGATGCGGAACTGATTCTGGTTGACCACCAGGTGGACGTCCCCCGTGGGATCCATTTCCAGGCAGTGTTGTTTCAGATCGTAAAAATTTCCGAGGTTCGTACTGTTGAATCCCCGCATGTAGTCCAGGCATACGGAGCGGGCGCCATGCCAGGAGGCCTGGAACTCGTAGATCCGCCGGGTGACCTGCCGTTCCTGTTCCGGCGTCAGGGAATAGCGGTCGTCGAAGCCGACGTAGGGAGAATAGCAGTAGAAGACGGCTCCCCGGCCGTATACTTGGCGGCGGATGAATTTCATGTCGATGACTTCATCGAAATTGGCGCGGCTCACGGGGATGATGATGCCGAAGGGCTTCCGGTGTTCCCTGAGAAGGCGGATGGCGCGAACGGCGTTGGCGTATGCGTCCGGCCGGCGCATTCGGGCCATGGTGTCGGGACCGCCTTCCAGCGTCACGAAAAGGAGGAGGTTCCTCACCTGCGCGATGCGATGAATGAGTCCGGGCACGTATTCCCCGTTGGTGCCGCTGATGAAGAACAGCCGGGGATGCCGTTCCACCATGTCCAGAAAATAGGGCCACATGAGGGGTTCCCCGACGTAGGAGCCGATGAGCGGATATCCGAACGCTCTGATTTCCCTCATGAACCGGTCCGCCGTGGCATAGGGGAGAATTTCGGCGGCGTGCTTCTTGAAATGGGATTTCTGGGGGCAGATCCGGCACCGGTAGCTGCACGTCACCTGGATGGTCCACCCCACGTGGAGGAAATAGTCCAATCCGAGCAGGCGGGAAATCTCGATACGCTTCTTGAGCCCCACGACCTGCCACAAAAGCGCGTTCCAGCTTTCCCGCGGAAAACGGGGAATGTTCATCAGGGAACTCAACGTGAGGTTTATGAGTCCCCGGAATTTGTAATAGGCCAAATGGTCGGGGGTTACCAGCGATTCGAGGACCCGTCGAAGGAAAAAAATCCCTCCTTCGCGCAGGTCCTTCCAGAAAGGGGTATGCACGATCCCGCTGAGGGCGCGGAACATCTCCGGGTCCACCGTGTCCGTGTCCGCTGTTTCGGGGCGGCATGGAACGGCTGGGCACGGGGCGGCGCCCGTGTCTCGGGACGGAGTAATGACGGAAGTGTCTATGGCTTCGGCCGGATTCATTCCGGGAATATCCTCGTTCGGTTCGGCCCGGCGCAACGCGGGGCCGGTGAAACGGTTTATTGGAACGGTGAAAAACCCCATCCCGGGCGGCGTGGTTTTCTATTCAACCGAGGGACGGAACGTGTGTACAACGGCGTGTTTCGGAATCCGCGCGCCTTGCGTAGTATCGGTTTCTCGTGGTTTCCGGAGTAACCCTGCTGTTCGGGAGAGGGTCACCGGTACGTTACTCTTTACAATAAGTATGAAAACCCGTTTCGTCGAGTGCAGGGATTAAGGCCGGGCTCATAGTTTACGGGGCTCACCGCTGCGGCGAATCCGGAAGAATCTCGGATCGGCCGGATACCGCCGCCGGATACGTCTTGTGCGGGAAACCGGCATACGCTATTCTATACACCCGCCGGGCCCGGAGTCGGAACCGGCCGCGGCGGGTGAACGTCCCTGCTTGCGCCGGGATACCAAGGGCGGCTCCTCATGCCGTGAAGGATCTTGTGTCCCGTATCGGATGCGCTTCCACGCCGTACATGGGCGGCGCGCAGGAAGGTTCCGGCAGGTTTTGTGATCAGGAGACCCCCCAGCCATGGATTCCGTGCTCGTATCCCTGGAACATGTAACCAAAATATATCAAGTCGGTCAAGTGCAACAGGCGGCGTTGCGGGAGGTGTTCCTCGAGGTGGGGAAGGGAGAGTTTCTTTCCGTCATGGGCCCCAGCGGCTGCGGGAAGTCCACGTTGCTCAACCTGATGGGAGGGCTGGATACGCCCACCCGAGGGAAGATATGGTTTGACGGGCGGGACCTTTCCCAATTGACGGACGAGGAGATCACCCGGCTGCGGGGGGAGCGGATCGGAATCGTCTTCCAGTTCTTTAATCTGCTTCCTCATCTGACGGCCCTGGAGAATACGGCGCTGCCCCTGTATCTGGCGGGGATTCCCGGCCGGGAGGCTCACCAGCGAGCCCGGGAGCTGTTGGCTTTCGTGGGAATGGATCGGTGGGAGGGTCACTTGCCCGGCCAGCTTTCCGGCGGCCAGCAGCAACGCGTGTCCATCGCCCGCAGCCTGATCCGCCAACCCGATCTGCTTTTGGCGGACGAGCCCACCGGAAACCTGGATTCGGACAACTCCCGCGAAATCATGCGCCTGTTCCATCGGCTCGGGAAGGAAACCCACCTGGCCGTCGTGCTGGTGACCCACCAGGAAGATCTGGCCCGTGCCGCAGACAGGGTCATCCGTATGAACGACGGAGTCATTTTGGACGAATCGGCATCATGACGGCGCCCTCGAAAATCACGGCCTTCAAGAACCTCATGCGATACGTGGCGTTGGGGGATTTCTCCGCCAACAAAGGCCGGTACGTGCTCACGATCCTGGGCATCGCCCTGGGAATCGGGATCTTCGTCGCCGTGGAGACGGCGCACGTGACCATCCAGGAAAGCTTTTCCCGGCCCAGGGGGTATGTCCCCGGTATGCCCGATCTCCATGTGGCCGCCGGTGAGTTCGGGTTCGACGAGGGTATTCTGACCCGGGTGCAGAGCCATCCGGCCGTCCGGAAGGCGCAGCCCATGCTTGCCGTACCGGTCACCTTCCTGATCCGGGGAACGGAAATCCCTCTGCTGATCTACGGCGCCGATCTCATCGGCGGCGCGGATCCACGGAACGGGTATCGGCTGGATCTGGGCCGCAGCGCGAGCTACCTGGATCTCATCCTGGACCCCGAAGCCGTTCTGCTTCATGCCGGATTCGCCCGGGAGCACGGCTTGAGCGCCGGTGACCGGGTCCAGGCGAGGTTTCTGGATCGGATCCTGGAATTTCGGGTCCTGGGAGTCATACATAGCCCTGCCTACGTGGGCGGCGGAAATCGGTACGGCGTCCTGGACATCGCCTGGGCGCAGCAGCGTTTCGACAAGATCGGCCTGCTGGACCGGATCGACGTGTACCTGTGGCCCGGCAGCGACCTTCATGCGGTGGAAAGGGAACTCAACGAGGCGCTGCCCGGGTTTCTGTCCGCCTACACCCTGGAAACCAGCGGAACGGGGATGATGGATCTGGTGTCCTCGTTTCAACTGAACATCACGGCCCTCAGTCTGATTTCCCTGCTTGTGGGAATGTTTCTGATTTACAACACGATTTTCATATCCTACATCCGAAAGCGGAGGCAGATCGGCATCCTGCGGTCCCTGGGGGTGACCCGGACCGGCATATTCTGGATCTTTTCCGCCGAAAGCCTGGTGTACGGCTTTGCCGGGGGGCTGGCGGGAATCGGATTCGGATACCTTCTCTCCTTCCTGACGGTGGATACGCTCGCTACCACGGTGAATACGCTGTATGCCCCCGTGGAGACCCGGGGGATCGTTTTTTCTCCCCGAGTCATGACGCTGGGCCTTCTCATGGGTCTCATCGCCTCTTTCCTGTCCTCCATGATCCCGGCCATGGAAGCCGCCCGCACCAGCCAGGCGGAGACGCTCCGGGCGGGCATGTACGAAGTCCGTTTCCGGGAGCGCCACCCCAGGCTGCTGGCGGCGGGCCTGGCCCTTCTGGGATTGTCCGTTTTCCTGGCGTTTCCGGGACCCGTTTGGGGCATGCCCCTGTTCGGATACGGCGCCATCATGGCGCTGATGCTGGGGATGACCCTGGTCACGCCTTCCGTGATCGGTCCGTTGAGCGGCATCCTGTATCGCGGGCTCCAGCGGTTTCTCGGCGCGGAGGGGTTCCTGGCGCACGGCAGTATCCGGCGGAACCTCGGCCGCTCATCGGTGATTCTCTGCGCCATCATGGTGAGCCTGGGCATGATGGTCAGCTTCGTGTTCATGATCCACAGCTTCCGCAATTCGCTGGCGGATCTCATCGACCAGGTGGTGCGGTTTCAATTCTATCTCACGGACCGGTATCGGGTGGAACGAGGCGTCCCGTCGCCTCTTCCCGCGGAGTGTGCGGACCGTATCCGTTCCCTGCCCGGCGTTTCGAGGGTGGAAGGCTACACGTTGCTGGAGCAAGCCTACCGGGACGGAGGGTTCATGCTCATGAGCGCCGATCTGGACACGTACCGGCGCTATGATCAAATCCGGTTTCTGTCGGGGAGTAAGGACGCGATTTACGCCAGGGCCCGCGCCGGGGGGATCCTTATTTCCGAGGCGCTGTCCTCGCATCATGACCTCAAGCCGGGCGATTTCATGGAATTCGAAACGCCTGGAGGATCGGCTCGATTCCGGGTGGACGGGGTGTTTTACAACTACCAGTTCGAGCGGGGCATGGCCTACCTGGATCGGGAGGTGTTCGAGCGGTATTATCCTCCGGACCGACTCACGGGTATTTATGTGTACGTGGACGATCCCGCCCGCGAAGCCGGAGTGAGGGAGGCGCTGGAAGCACGAGTCGCCGGGCCCTTCGGAGCCGTCATCATCACCCGGGACGAACTCAAGTCCTACATCATGGATGCCTTCGAGCAGACGTTCGCCATCACCTACGCCCTGCAAGTCATGGCCATCGTAGTGGCCGTGCTGGCCATCGTGAACACGTTGTCCGCCGCCATCCTGGAGCGGCAGCGGGAAATCGCCATACTGAGAGCCATAGGGGCCTTCCGCGCCCAGGTTCGAAAAACGGTCATCCTGGAGGCGGGCATGGTGGGGGCCATGGGATGCGTGCTGGGGATTCTGCTGGGCTTTCTGATTTCCATAGTGTTGATCTTCGTGGTGAACAAGCAGGCCTTCGGATGGAGTATCCAGTTCCACATTCCCTTGGCGGCTCTCGTTCAGGGAACGCTCCTCGTCTTCGCCACCACGGTGCTGGCCGGCGTGTTCCCCGCCGCCCGGGCGGCCCGAGCCAACCTGACGGAGGCCTTCCGGTATGAATAGCCGTTGGAGGCGCATGCTGTTTTGGGGAGGATTCGCCGTCTGCTGCATGGTCGCCGGCGTCCTCCAAGGGGCCTCCCGCGAATTTTCCCAGGTTCGTCCCGGCTACGAGTTTTCCTTTCCCAGGGATCACTTTTCGCACGACGACTACGTCATAGAATGGTGGTATTTCACGGGGAACGTAACGGACGGCGCCCGGTGGTTCGGCTATGAACTCACCTTTTTTCGATACGGTCTGGACGACCCCGCCGTGGTCGGCAACCCGTCTGCATGGGCCCCGAGAGACCTGTTCCTGGCGCATTTCGCCGTCTCCGATTTGGAAAACGCCGCCTTTTGGTACACGGAACGTATGAATCGTTCCGCGCTGAACAGGGCCGGCGCGTCCGCGGAGGCGGGCAAGGTGTATAATGGTTCGTGGGAGTGGATTCCCGGAGACCCGTGGAGGCTTAGGGCGGAGGAAGGGGATCACGCCCTGGATCTCGAACTCGCGCCCCTTAAACCCCCGGTGCTTCACGGCGACCATGGGTTTGCGCCCAAGGCGGAAAATCAGGCGGAAGCTTCCTATTACTATTCGTTCACCCGCTTGAAGACCCAGGGAATTCTCCGCGTGCGGAACGAAATGTTTTCCGTCCGGGGCTGGAGCTGGATGGACCACGAGTTCACCAGCGGGCGCCTGGATCCGGCCGACAAGGAGGGCTGGGACTGGTTCAGCATCCAGTTGGACAACGACACGGAACTCATGCTGTATCTCCTGCGCTATACGGACTCGTCGAAAAAGGCCTTCGGCCTGGGGACCCTGGTCCATCCGGATGGCTCATGGGTCCCGCTGCCGCGGGAATCCTTCGAAATCTTTCCCCGGTCCCACTGGGAAAGCCGGGAAACGGGAGCCCGGTATCCGGTTTCCTGGCTTATCCGGATTCCGGAATTTCAGGCGGAATTGCAGGTGGAAGCGGCGTTTCATGCACAGGAACTGGTGACGACGCGCAGTACGGGCATCACCTATTGGGAAGGCAGCGTGCTCGTGGACGGACGGCTGTACGACCAACCCGTCCGGGGCAGAGGCTACACGGAAATGACGGGATATGCGGGTCCCATGCGCCTGGAAGTGCGGCGGGCGCATGACGCGAAGGATTCCGGCAATGAGGCCGAAACCCGACCCTGACCGTATGCGTCTCGGTTTTTATGGAGGAGTTCGCTATGAGGAAGCATTTTGGACGTGTCTTGTGGGTGATCCTGGCCGTACTGTTCGCCGTCTCGGCCGCTTCCGCCGCGCCGGACGGTATCTGGAGGGATCAACCGGAATCTCCCATGTACAACTTCTACATCCAAACGTACTCCCAGGGGTCCATTCTGGTCATCGTGGCTTCCGGAGTGGAGCAATTCTGGGTGTTCCTGGATTCCAACGCCGCCGACGGCGTAAACGTTTCCCAGGACCTGAGCGGCGCTTCCCATGCACTGATCATCGACTTCACGGGAGACAACAGCGCGCAGGTTCAACTCACCTTCGAAGGGGAAGCCGCCCGGAATTTCTCCATTTTCCGGGCGTTTCAAGCGCCTTTGCCCGGAACGGGCGCGGGGAATCCTCCTTCGGGGTCCATCACGGCTCCCGCTGCGGGATCTGAAGTAAGCGGCGCCGTGTCCGTTCACGGTACCGCCTCGGACGACGTGGGGGTGCAGCGGGTGGGTATCCGCATCGGTTCCGCGACCGAGGTGGATGCGGAATACGACAGCCGCACGGGCCAGTTCGAGTACGACTGGAATACAACCGCCACGAGTGACGGACCCGTGACGGTGACCGTGATCGTGTACGACACGGAGGGTCTGAGCGCCGTTATCGGCGCGGTAAGCGTCACAGTGAAGAACACGCCTTCCTCCCAGGTGACGCTCATTTCACCGGCCAACGGTTCCACGAACAGCCCGCCCTTCAATCTGGCATGGAGCACGGCGCCCGGTGCGACCCATTATCGGCTGCAGGTGGCGGACGACGCCGCGTTCACGAGCCTTCGCACCAATCTGGAATGGGCCATGACCTCGTACACCATAACGTCGGGTTACGGGGGGCCCTTTTACTGGCGGGTGCGGGCGGAGTTCTTGATGTCGAGCGGCGCCTGGTCCGCGGTCTGGTCGTTTTCCATGCCCGGCGGAGGACCTTCTCCCGGACCGTCCCCCGGACCGTCTCCCGCTCCGGTGGCGGTCACCCTGTTGTCGCCGCCCAATGGAAGCGTGGTCTCGTTTCCGGCCAACCTGATGTGGAGCGACGTGGGGGCCGAATCGTACCAGGTACAAGTGTGTTATGACGCTTCCTGCGCCATGACGCTCATGGATCAGAACTACTGGCCCTGGGCGGGGATGAGCCTGACCGGAGTAGGGGTGTCCAATGGAACCACCGTGTACTGGAGGGTGCGGGGTAATTTTTCCGGAACTCCGGGCCCCTGGTCCAGCGTGTGGTCCTTCGTCGTGGGTTCAATGCCCGCGCCCCCGAGCGATCGGGAGATGAAAGAGCAGGTACGGGAAGTGGACGGCGGGGAAATCCTTGCGAAACTGCTGCAACTTCCCATCAGTTCGTGGGTGTACAAGGACGAGCGACCCGTGTTGCGGCATATCGGCCCCATGGCCCAGGACTTCCACGGCGCTTTCGGCGTGGGGGACGATCGGCGCGTGTTTCCGTTGGACGGTACGGGGGTGGCCCTGGCGGCCATCCAGGAACTCCATCGCTTACTGGACGAACAGCGGAAACGCATCGAGGATCTGGAGGTCCGCAACGCCGCATTGCAGGCCGCTTTCGAGGCCATGGACCGTCCATGATCTGCGGTTCTTTGGTACACGATATCAAGGGGGGCGCCGGCCGGCGCCCCCGGGTGACCGAATCATGAAAAACGTGGATCGGGATCTGTTCTTCGATTTGTCGGATTGCGTCTTCGATTTGGAGCGGGACGTCCCCTATGCGGCGGCTCTGGCCATGCAGCGCGAGGGAGAACGCATGGTGCTGCAGAACCGCAGGCAGACCGTGGAGGATACGGCGGCGGTGCGGGGCGTGGTGTTCACGGCGTTCACGGGGAGATTGTTTCTGGAGGCCGCCGTAAACGACTTGAAGCCGGCTTCCCTGAAGCAGGCGGTCCAGGTGTTGCGCCGGGAGGCTCGGAAGACGGGCATCCGGTACGACGGACCCAAAATCGAACCCGGTCCCGCGAGAAAGGAATCGTTCTATGTCCGGGCTCTCACACCTCCCGAGGAGTTGCCTCTTCAAGAGAAGATCGGGGAATTGAAAGAACGGCATGCCCGGCTTCGTGGAATGGACGCCCGGACAGCGGACGCCGTAATTCAATACGGCCATGTGCGGGAGCGGGAAGTCTTTGTGAACCGCCGTGTGCAACTGTATCAGCGGCTGTGCCGGACCCAGATCGTGGCCGCCGTGTTCCTGTCGGACAAGACCCGGTCCGTTTCCCTCCACACGGGCCATTGCTACCAGGGCGGATGGGAGCATGCCTCCCTTTCGGAAGAAGAGACCGCCGGACTGGTGGAGGACGCGGGACGCATGATGGAGGCGGACCGGTTGTCTCCGGGTGTGTACGATGTGGCGTTCTCTCCGGAGTTTGCGGGAATCTTCGCCCACGAAGCCTTCGGCCACGGCATGGAGGCGGACATGTTTCTGAAGAAGCGGGCCCGGGGGGAGCTCTTCATGGGAAAGCCCGTGGCGTCCCCCCTGGTGAACCTGTTGGACGACCCCAGTCTTCCGGGTATGGCGGCCAGTTATTTCTTCGATCACGAAGGTCGACTTTCCTCTCCGACGCATATCGTGGAGAACGGAATTCTGAAGAGGGCCTTGACGGACGTTCATTCGGCCCTGCGCCTGTCCCTGCCTCCGACGGCCAACGGGCGAAGGGAGTCGTATCTCCGCAAGGTCTACGTGCGCATGAGCAACACGTTTTTCGGTGCGGGAAGCCATACCCTGGACCAAATGCTGGCGGACATGGATCACGGATACCTGTTGGATCGACCCAGCAACGGCATGGAGGATCCCAAGGGCTGGGGCATCCAGCTTGAAGGATACCTCGCCCGTGAAATCCGGCGCGGCCGACTCACGGGACGCGTGTTTTCCCCCGTCATCGTCACGGGTACGGTGCCTGAATTGCTGCATTCCGTGTCCATGGTGGGGGACCGGGTGGAAATCGGAGGATTGGGAATGTGCGGCAAAGGCCATAAAGAGTGGGTCAAGGTGACGGACGGCGGGCCGTATCTGCGTCTGCGGGCGAGATTGGGATGAATTATGGCGTTCCATGACATTGTACACATTCAGGACTTCCTGGAGGAACATGTGCGGGACCGTCGGCTCACCGCGTGGGAGTTCACTCGATCGACCACGACGGGAATCCAGGAGTATCGGATTTTCGGACAGACGGAATGCCGCCGGGAGGTGAATACGGAGCAGGTCGAGATTCATCTTTATCAGGAACGTCTCCAGAACGGAACACGCGTCCTGGGGGAGTCCGCCGTGACGCTCAATCCGGAAGAGGATTACCGGTCTCGTATCCGGAGATGCCTGGAAATGGCCGCTTTCGTGGCCAACGAGCCCTTCGCCCTTCCCGAGTCCGGCGGGGAACCTGTTGAGGCGGACATATACGACCCGGTGCTGGCGGACGACCCCGGAGAAGTCATGGAGGAAGTGCACGCCGTTCTGGAGCGGAAGAGTCAGTCGGGTCGGTTTCGCGTGAGTTCCTCGGAGGTGATCATCGAGGAGCACGAGATCGCGTTTCGGAATTCCCGGGGCGCGGAGGGGAGATACCGGGAAACGGAAGCCTATGTCGAGTGCGTGCTTTTGTGCGGCGACGGGACGGATGGGGAAGCGGAAAATGTGGCGATCCGGAAAGTGCGGAGGAAGCAGGACCTGGATATGGCGGCGCTGGTGGATCAGGCCGAATCTTTCGTCCGGGACATGCTTGACGCCCGGACCCCGCCCACAGGCTTGATGGATGTGGTGTTTTCCCATGACGCCCTGGACGAGTTGTTCCGATATTTCGTGGTGCAATCGAGCGGCCCGGCGGCCTACCATGGGTGGTCCCGGTTCCGGCCGGGGGAGCCCGTGGTTCGGGATGTCCGGGGAGATCGGTTGACGCTGGTCAGCGACCCGCACCTGCCCGGTGGTATGCTCAGCCGTCCGTTCGACGCCAACGGTCTGGCCACACGGCGGGTGGAAGTGATTCGGGACGGCGTCTTTTCGAGCAGGCCGGTGGACAGCCGTCACGCCGCATATCTCGGTCTGGAAGCCTCCGGACCCTTCGCCAACGTGGTGGTGCAGCCGGGACAGGCGCCGTTGGAGTCCCTCTTCGAAGCCCGTCCCGTGCTGCACTGCCTCCAATTTTCGGCTTTTGAACCGAATCCCGTGACCGGGGCGTTCTCGGGAGAAATCCGGACCGGGTACTATCTGACGCCCGAGGGACGAATTCCGGTGAAGGGAGGTTCCGTGAGCGGCGTCATGGATTCCGCGTTTCAACATGCGCGCTTTGCCCGGGAAACGGTGCAACGCGAATCCTACCTGGGTCCCGCCGCCGTGCGCCTGGGAAATCTTTCGGTTTCGGGGGCCTGACCCGGTTCCCTCTGGCGGAGGGGAGACCATGCGCGGGATCTCGGACGAGCGGCGGCCCAGGGTGATTTCCCTCCGCCGTCCGTGTCGGAGGCGGTTGGTGACGAACATGTGTTGTCTTGATCTTTTCGCCTCGAATTGGTAATAGGCATCCCCGTCTGCATTCCTTATATCCCGAATGCACCTCCAAGATCGCATCGACCGATACATTCCGTTGGACCAATCGGGAGGCCGTACATGGGCAATTCACGAGGAGAACTCAAGATTTTTTCCGGAAGCAGCAATCCGGTTCTGTCCCAAAGTATCTGTAACACCATCCGAGTGCCTCTGGGCAAGGCGAAACTGACGCGTTTCAGCGATGGGGAGCTTTTCGTGGAAATTCAGGAAAACGTTCGGGGACGGGACGTTTTTGTGATCCAATCCTTGTGCCATCCCGTGAACGACCATCTCGTGGAACTCCTCCTGATGATCGATGCGCTCAAGCGAGCTTCCGCCGGTCGGATCACGGCCACCATTCCGTACTACGGGTATGCCCGCCAGGATCGAAAGAACGCTCCCCGGGTTCCCATCAGCGCCAAGCTCGTGGCGGACCTGATCAGCACCGCCGGAGCCGGCCGCGTGGTTACCATGGACCTGCATGCCGGCCAGATCCAGGGATTCTTCAACATTCCCGTGGATAACCTGTATGCCTCGCAGGTCTTCTTCCCGTTCATCAAAGAAGAGTTCATGGGACAAAAGCTCGTAGTCATATCACCGGATGCGGGTGGAATGCCGCGGGCCCGCGCCTACGGAAAAGCCCTGAACACCAGTATCGCCATGATCGACAAGCGGCGGCCGGCTCCGAACAAGACCGAAGTCATGCACATCGTGGGAAATGTGGAAGGGGATATCAGCATTATTCTGGACGATATGGCCGACACTTCCGGGACCTTGACGGAGGCCGCCAAGGCGCTGAAAGAGCATGGCGCCAAACGGGTGCACGCGTTTTGTACGCATCCCGTGCTCAGCGGATCCGCGGTGAAACGGCTTCAGGAGTCCTGCATCGAAATGGCCTATTTCAGCGACACCATACCTCTGGGACCCATCGCCGCGGAGTGCGCCAAGATCAAGGTGATGAGCGTGTCGGACATTTTTGCCCAGGCCATCATCGGCATTCACAAAGACGATTCCATTTCGAAGCTGTTCGCCATACAGCACTAAGGCTTTCACGCCGTTGCGGGAGAACCGGAGGACGCGGACGTTCCGCCGGAGTCGGCGCGCCCGGTTTAGCGAAATTGCCGCTCCCATGGACCCCGGGAACCGAGCCGCAACGTTGCGCATTCGGGTCCTTTTCGTTACCAGGCCGTTGAAAAACGCGATCTGCGTCGTTGGGCTTCATCCTTCGTCATTGCGGCGTACTGGTTGTACGCCTCATTCCTCAGGATTCGCCCGCCTTGCATCTCATCGTTTTTGACCGGCCCGCCCGCAATACTGTTTATCAACGGGCTGTTACGGAGACTTGGGAAACAGGGCGATGACGGCGGGAATGGGAAGCCGGACGGGGAACGCCATATTACCCAGGGAAGCACGGGCGCCGGTGCTCCACAGACCGTAGGTTTCGTACTGAAACGACTCCGCTTGGACGGCCAATTGCGCTTGATGCCCTCCGTCAAGGCCCATGGCATGGTGGATGTCCAGATCCAGTTCCCGCATGAAGTCGGCGAAATCATAGAGCGTGTAAGCCCCTTCCGTGCACAGCAGCACCAATCGGCCGTCCTTGAGTGAAATCACGGAAGTGCGGTTCGCCAGAAGGTCGCTTTTTCGAATCCGTTTGTTTCCCTGTTTGTCCAGAACCATGTAGGATTGCACCGCGAATCGATAAGCGGCGCCGGAAGGGTCGTGGGGCTGGTAGGCACAGTCCAGTACCCGTGTCCGGTCGGCGAAATCCCCGTCGTACTCCTCGACCAAAAGTCCCTTCCATTTCTTGATAAAGGGACTGCCCAGATTCCTGCCCTCCCGCACCAGCAATCCCATGTGTGTAAACCGCTCGTAGTACTGGCCTGCATTGAAAACTACCGGAGCACCCAGGAGATCTTTCCACTCGCCGGCGGTGCGTAACTGACGGTCCTCCATCTCGGAAAAATGAAATGCTTCGAAGCGGTATTCCGAAGGATCGATGAGCAGGGCCGCCGTGAAGCGGCTTCCCTTGCGGCAGTAAACCGGATCGTATATGCGATCGAATGCGAGCCCGGGACGGACCGATTGCCACTGGATGGTACGGGTTTCAGCGTGGATCCGCACGGAAAACAGCAGAAAAGCGAACACAAGTCCCCATCTCCAAAGCCGGGCTTGGCTCGGCCTCCCATTCCGATTTGGAGGGATTCTGCTCATAGGCGGCGAAAGAACTTATGGAACCGACCACCCCTCGGAATTCCCGGCGGGAAACCGGGAATAGCGCTTACCCGGAAAAGCCCTGGCGTCCCAAAATGGAATCCACCTCCAGGTAGATCTCTTCGTCCGTTCCGTAAATATCTTCAATGGAAGGATGGTGTATCAAGGTTTCCACAATGAAGGCGGTCATAAACAGGCTGGCGAAGTTGGGTGAAGGGACAAGGTTTCGAAAAGGGGCGATCTGGTAATTGATGTCGAAATCCTCCGAGGAAACCAGCTTACGAAGGCAAGCGCACAGCTGATTCACAAGTTCGGGTCGATTTGTCGTGACCACATTTCCGGAATCCAGGAGCTTTTGCGCCAATCGGTTTCCCAGCTCATCGATATTGGACCGGATTTGCTGAATGGTACGATCTCGGGAATGGTCTTTGGAGGAGTCCAGTCGGGACACGATCCGATCCTCTCGCAGGTTGGGAAAAAATTCTCTGGCCATGAAATCCACCTCTACATAAGATACTTTATTCTAAACCCACAGGGTGAAAATGGCAATGAAAGAGTTCCTTTTTTTCAGTTTTCTCAAAAAAATTAACGGAAGGTACCCGCGCGGTCGGCGGTTCGCCGGGATATTGCGCTCTCTTGAGAAAAGCGGGGGAAGACATTCCGGATTTCGGCGCCCGGAAGGACGCAAGCCATCCATGCCGTCACGAGATTTCCGCGAGGGGCTCGAAAACCTGTCCGTCCCGCTGTTTCATGACGGGCTGATAAGGTTCTGTTACCCGTATCGAGATCCGTAGTATCCATACAGCCACCAGGCGGCGTTTCCGAAAACATGCAGAACCACGGCACTCCACAAGCTTCGAGACGATTCGAAGGAAAGAGAAAAGATCACGGCGCCGGCGAGGGCGGGAAGGAAATGCGCAGGCCGGAATCCGTGGGCCATGGCGAACGGGAGCATGGATAAGGCCAGCGCGGGGAAGACTGAAAATGCGTTTCGGAGGCCGTTGTACAGCAAACCCCGAAACACCAGTTCTTCCACAAAGGGTCCCAGGATCACACTGATCAGGATGAACTGGATCCCCGGCCACGGAAGCCGGAACCAGACCGTTCCCGGAGGAAACAAATCGGGGAAAGCTCCTGAGTATAACCGGTACGCCAGGAAGGCCCCAAGAAGACCGCCGTACAGAATCAGGGATGTCCGAATTCCGGCACGAATTCCGGATCCGAGCCGGGATCGCGACAAGCCCAACTGGGGCCAGGAAAAGACTGAACTCTTTATGAGGACGAGCAGGACCGCCATGTCCAGTATTCGGACGAAGGCCGTCAACCATAGCGCGCCCCAGGAATCCGATGGAAATGCAATGTGGCCCCACCGTCCCGCCAGCCATTCCAGTCCGGCCAAACCGCAAAAAACGATTACCGCGGCTGCCGGTCCCGGCCGGGCGCCCCGGCCGCCAGGGTCCCGTGCGTTCATTTCCATGGCCCGCAATTCTCGTGGGCGGTGTTCCCCGACATGGACCGCCGCCAGCCGGAAGCTTCGAGCACCCGATACGCCCGGTCCCGGACATACCACTCGGGACGTTCCTGCAAAACCCGGCTCAGGGCCCGGGGTGTTTCCGGATGGTGGAAGCGGCCCAAAGCCTGGATGGCCGACGCGGCCCCATGTGCGGGATCCCGCTGGGCGTTCCGGACAAGAACGCCGAGCACGCTCTTGCCTTCACTCCCCTTTGCCGCAACAGCGGCCCAGTATCGTATGCGAGGGTCGGGGTCTTCGAGAAGCGCGCACAGCAGCCGCGGTTCCAGCGGCGTGCGGGCCGGGTTCGACGCATGGGACCTCAATGCCCGGATTCGGCTCCAACCTTGCGATGCGCCTGCGATCTGCTCCGGCGCAGGCGGATCCCGCAAAACCGGTTGCCGGAAATACACCGCGAAACCCATTCCCACAACGGCCAGGGCGATCAGGCTTGCGCCGAGCCACCGGGACTTCCGGTCTCCCCTCTTCCGAAAGATCCTGTTACCGATCCACCATCCGGATCCCAGGAACATGAAGAGTATACCCGCGGGTATACCGCCCGACAGGCACCACCGAAGCCATGCCGTGAGACCTTCCCTGCCTTCGCATTCCTGGAGATACTCCAGAATCTTGTGGGAAGATGCCGCGAAATCGCGGTTCAATGTTATGAGTTCGCGGCCGGAAAGCCTCGAAACCATACGAATGCCGCCGCCGTACCGCTCGACAATCCAGTCGGGTCGCAGCCGGGGCCGGCAGTCCTCCTGTGCGGCAAGAAGTACGCCGCCGGAAAGCAACACTCGGCACAAGGCCTTCCACTCCGCAACGGTGAACACGGAGGGGTCGGCGCAGGCAAGGGGATGGGTCCTCCGTATGGGAGATTTCAAGGGCTCGGCCGCCATAAGCGTGTATCGGTAGTAAAAGGACGTCAAGGCCGTTCCCCAGGGATGGGGCCACTCCAGGACGTCCCGCACCGTCTTATAGTCCAGGATGTCCGGAACGGCCCTTGCGGGAATCAACACGAGTCCGGTCGAAAGAAGGAGAGCGCCGGCCCACGAGCTTGCATGAACCTTTTCCGGGACATGCGGTTTGTTCGGGATTCGGATCGGAAACATCCATACCGCTGTCCACAAGGTCACGCCTAAAGCGAACCAGGACTCGTGGAAAGCGAATCGGCTCGAGTTCAGAGAAGCCAGAAAGACCAGAAAGATCACCGTTAGAATGAGTAGTTTCAGATTCCTGGATTTCCGGTGGGCTTTCAATAGGCCCAGAGGGATCAGGATCAGAACAGGCAGGCCGAAACCGAGAACGATGGCGTAGAACAAGGCGGCGCTGGTAATGGAGGGGGCTGAAAGCAGGTCGGAAGGGTTTCCAGGGAGAAAGGGAATGCCCGCCCGTTCCGCCACAGGGGCGCGGGCCGCCAGAGTGTAGTTGGATTCGTGCACCAATACCCAGCCCAAGGCGAGGGCTGTCGACAACGAGAGGATCACGCACAGGAGGATGCGCCTGAAAGTACTCATGGGCACGCCGCTTTTTCCCATTGAGGTTGGGACGACCGGAACCGGATCGACGAGCGCGGCTCAACTTGAACGATTTGGGTATGCCGCCGTAGGAAGACCCCCACCGTTTGGTTGCTCGGCGCCCTTTCCCCATCCCGCGTCGAGATCAAAAGAGGAAGCGCAGGGAAAACCAATTCCGTTTTTTCTTTAACAGTTGATACCACGTATGGCGGCCAGGCCGGTGGAAAACGATGAGATGCAAGACGGGCGAATACTAAGGAATGCGGCGTACCTACAGTACGCCGCAACGACGCCTGTCTGCGCCTGTCTGTGCGCGTCCGCACGCAGACAGGTGGGACGCGCAGGGAGAAAGGATGAAGCCTCATGCCGTTGGCGTGACCGCAGATCGCGTTTTTCACCGGCCTGTCAATGGCTCCCCGCATGCGGCCACACAGGCGGACGGGACCTGTTCACACCTCCCGTCTGCGGATAAGTTCGCACAACTGCAGGAGCGCCCGGGCCGCAAGGTGCAGGGAACAGCGCTGTTCGTAGTCGTTCCACAAAGCGCACTGCTCTTCTTTGCATCCTTCGAGTTCCTCCGGTTTCGACATTATGGGACAAATCCTGAGCATCGCAAGATCCACCTTATCCCTAAGAGTTCTCGATTACACGCAGAAGATGGACAGCCCTTTGGCCTCGAGGGTAGTATCCGTCCGCGAAAGCGGATTCGATGAACCCCATTCGTTTGAAAAGAGACCGGGCTCCCCGATTGTCTACCGAAGTGTGGGCCTCCATGGCGCGAAATCCTTCTCGTGAAGACCATTCGACGGCCATACGAAGCAAGCGACTCCCGATTCCCCGCCGGTGGAATTCCGGTTTCACGGCGATAGCCAGAAGTACGGCGAGGGATTCGTTCGATGGGCCGCCCGGGGTCATGGCTGAAAAGCCGACTTGAGCCGCACCCCCGCATGCCACAAAAAATCGGAGCTCCGGAGAATGCAGCCACTGATCGATGATCTCTCCATAGGGGCCGAACCGTTGAAAAGCCTCGGAGGACAATTTTACAACGAATTCCCGATCCCGAGTATTGCCGCTGCGATACCGAAGCGACACGGGTTCCGGAGTACCTCCACAAAGGCCGCCCGCACAAGAAGAGGGAACCGCGCGATGCAGCCCGGAACCGCAGCTTTGACGGAGACGCTTGCCCCGCTTATACCCGTAGGGTTTTCCGTATTCTTCCTCCATGTACCCCCCCTTGGCCCTCATGGGTGTCAGTCCGCCGAAAAACGGTTCCCGGGGCGTAGTCCTCCCTGTTTTGGAGGGACCCTACACGTCCCTCAGGCCTTGGATTCGACGCGCCGCTTTTCTCACGGCGTTTCACCGACCTGCCCCAGGGTGTCTTCGACGGGTAATCTCGGCCGGATTCTCGCCTGGGATCTATTCTATCTTGGAAGCACTCATTACGCAATTCTGCTGAAACATGAACCGTGCAAGTATCCGTGTTCCAACATACGCCGAGTTATGGTATAGATACGTTATGCTGCAACCAGGAGGAGTCCATGGGAATGCGTGGAATGATTCTGTGTGTATGGACGGCTTTCGTCACTTTGTTCGTTTTCCAGGTGCATGACGGGCGAGCCCTGGAAATCGGAGTGCGGGCGAACATTTGGATTAACGACATTTCGGGAACCGTTCAGGGAAACAACGGGAACACCGGGTCGGAACTCCGCCTGTCCGGGGACCTGGATCTCGGAATCCACGGGGATCCTTTCGGGGAGGCCTTCGTGGGGATTGGACGGCACCATGTCACCTTCGGGCTCACCTATTACGACCAGGAGGGCACCCGTAACGCTAAGGAGGACATTCTTTTCGGGGGAACCACAATTCCGGCGGGAACCCAGGTCAAATCCAACCTGCAATGGATCATGCTCGAACTCGAGTACGCATATACGCTCCTGGATCTGACAAACATACTGGCCGGATTCTCCCTGGACGGCTTTGTGGCCGGACGCTACCAAAACGGTGAGATGAGCCTGGACGGCGGCAACCAATACGTCAAAAGATCCATCTCATGGGTCCGTCCCCTGGCGGGAGTTCGTCTGAACCTGGGATTTCTGGCGGACATTCTGGAGGTACGGTTGAAAGGCGGCGGCATCAAGTTCTCCAACGAGCACCTCCTGGACCTTTTGGGTGAGGTATCGTTCACTCCGTTGCCCTTTGTGGGCGTCGGCGTCGGATACCGCCATCTGAGCATCAATGTGGATGCCAACGGGCTGGAACAGGACTACAATCTGTCGGGTCCATTCGCCGGATTGACCGTGAGCTTTTAGCCGGCTCTCGTGGGAGGCGATCGGAGATTTTGCGCTTCCGTAACCGCGGCGTAACCCGTCCACGAACCATTTCTCCGGATGTACGTATCCCCGCTGTTCGTCGGTCTTCACCGGCGTTCGTCGGCCCTCTTTTGCCGTAACGCGTCCGTCCAAAGGAAGAAAGGCGGGAATCGTGTCTAAGCCGAACTTTTTGAAGACGTTGGTTCTGGTTCTGGGTTGTCTTGCGTGCTTCGGCAACGCACAAGCGACTTTCGATGGGATCTGGAAGGATGTTCAGCCGGGTTTTCCAGGGCCCACCATTAATTACTTTGTCCAGACATACGATTCCGGATCCGCCGTGGTCATGGCTACGGAAGATCTGAGCCGAATATCCGTCTTTCTGGATGAGAATTATTCGGACGGCATCGACGTGGAGGATCTGGGCGGCGCCGGTCACCATTTGAAGGTCGTGTTCTTCAACCAGGAGCAAGGGCATGCCGTTCTGTCCCACGGCGATCAGACCTTGCGGAAATCCCAGATATTCAAATGGTTCTCCTCCCCTATTCTTGCGACGCATTCCGGTCTCTGGAAGGATGTCCCTCCGTTTCAAGAGGGAACCCTGAATCTGTATTACCAGCGATACGACACAGGCTCGGGTATCGCCGTACTCACGTCGGATCTGTCCTGGTTTCAGGTTTTCCTGGATCCGGATGTTTCGAGCGGATTGGATGCGGAGGATCTGGTCGGTTCGACAGCCCGGCTCATTCTCACGTTCACGGACCATTCTCAGGGAGCGGCCGACTGGACGTCATCCATGGAACTCCATTCGGGGGGAGCGTTTCCTCTCCATCGTTGGAACGCCGCACCCGGAGTCTCCGTGATTCCGCCCGGCGGCATGGTCCATGGGGCCCTCCTGGTTTCCGACAACGCCTATGCGGATTTGGACACCAACGATCCGTTTCAGCAGGGGGACAACGATTCCATCTTGTCGGCGCAGCCCATCGGGATACCCGCATCCGTTGGGGGATGGGCCTACTACCACAACGAGTTTGATTTTGACGAGGATTACTATCGAGTCCAGTTAAGCGGCCAGTCCCTCACCATCACTTTGATCATTGCAAGACCGGACCTGTTGGATCTCGATCTGCATCTGTTGGATTCCACCGGGCAGAACCTGTCGACTCCGTCCGTGGGGACAGGGAAAGTCGAACAGATAATCACCGGTTCGGTATCCGGCGAGGTCTTCATCCGGGTGAGTCCGTCGCCCCGGTCCTCTGAACTCGGCGCCGGTTCGAGCAATTACACCCTGCTTTTGGGTCAGGGTTTGGACGTGGGGAAAGGATTTCCCGTTCCCGCTGAAGCGGAATTCGCGCCGGGGGAAGCGGTGGTGAAATTCAGGCCGGGATGGGCGAGCCCCCCGGCTTTGCATGCCCAGGGGTACGCCATCGAGGAGGGGGATACGGAAACGAGACCGGTACTCGTCCGGATGTCGGATCTTGCGGAATCACCGGCTGTCCAATGGTTTACCTCGGCGGCGGAGGAGGTCGGAAAGAAGACGATGGAGGCGATTTACGCCCTTCGCGAGAGAACGGACGTGGTTTGGGCGGAACCCAACTACATCCGCCGCCCGGCCCTGGAGCCCAATGATCCTTTTTACACGCAGCAATGGCACTACCCTTTGATCAACCTGCCTGCGGCCTGGAACTACATCACCGGAAGCGAAGAGGTGATCGTTGCGGTTCTGGATACCGGCATTTTGGGCGGGCACCCGGATTTTGATCCTACACGTTTCGTGGACGGCCTGGGGTATGATTTTATCCGGGATCCGGTTTCCGCCGCAGACGGAGACGGAATCGATCCCGATCCAACGGATCCTGGGGACAAGGGGGGCGGAGGCGTGTCGTCCTTCCACGGAACGCATGTGGCGGGGACCATCGGGGCCTGGACGGATAACGGTGTGGGTGTATCCGGTGTGGACCAACGGTGTACCCTCATGATACTGAGAGTGCTGGGAACGGCAGGCGGCACGGATTACGACATTGGTCAGGCCGTGCTCTACGCGGCGGGTCTTCCCAACGATTCACTGACGGTTCCCGAGCAACGGGCGGATGTGATCAACATGAGTCTGGGAGGTCCCGGAGGGTCCTCCCTGCTTGCGTATGTCGTTCAACAGGCCCGAGCCCAAGGGCTTGTGGTGGTGGCGGCGGCGGGAAATGAAAGCGGCAATGCGGCGAACTTTGTGCCGGGGGCGCTGCCGGGGGTGGTGACCGTAAGTGCCGTGGATTTGAACAAGCAGTTGGCCTGGTACAGTAATTTTGGGAGTGTCGTGGATGTCGCGGCGCCGGGAGGCAACAAGGCCGTGGATCTGGATGGAGACGGGTTTCCCGATGCCGTGCTCTCCACTTTGGGAGACGATTCCATGTCCGGGTCGGTTCGTTATACCTACGGCCGGTATCAAGGGACCTCCATGTCGACGGCCCATGTGTCCGGTGTGGTAGCCCTTATGCAGGCCGCTTACATGAGCGCCAACAGCGGACAGCGGTTTTCTCCGGAGGAGTTTGACGCGTGGCTGGCCTCCGGAGTTTTGACTCAGGACCTGGGAGTTCCGGGAAGAGACGATCTCTACGGCTATGGTTTAATAGATGCCAAGCTGGCTGTGGAGCATGCTCTGGGAACCGACTCGACGACTTCCCCCAAGATAGGGGTGAGCCCAAGCAGCCTGAATTTCGACCGGAACACGACCCAATTGCTGCTCACCGTACTCAATGTGGGTGGAACCTATCCCTCCAGTACGTTTCCGTTTCAGGTATCTTCCGGACTGCGGCCTTGGTTGTCCGTCGACAAGACCAGCGGTGTGGTGGGATCTTCCGATCCCAAAGACGCCGTGGTCACGGTTACCGTGGATCGGACACACGTGGAGGATGGGACCCACGCGGCCGTTATCGTGATCACGGCGGATTGGCCGGCGTCCGGTTTCAGCCAGGTGCCGGTGATCATGACCAAAGCCACGGACTCCGTAATGGCGGGAGATGTGGGACCGGTGTACCTGCTGGCCATCGATCCCGTCACTCTGATGACGTTGGGCCAGGTCACCCTGCAGGCGAAGGATTCGTATCTTTTCGAAATGAATCTGCTTCAGCCCGGGACCTACCTGGTGGCCGCGGGAACGGACCGCAACAACAACGGATACATCGATGACGAAGGGGAGGCGTTCGGTTACTTCCCCCTGTCCTCCCTGCCGGAGCCCGTAGTGGTGGGAAACGCACAGACCACTTCGGCCAGCTTTCCGATAAACGAGATCTTCAATCTGCCCAACGCGACGACGGCTTCGAAAGGGCTTTCAGTGGATGGAGCGGATTCGCCCTGGAAGCGGATTCGTCCTGAACGTCTGCTGGAACTTCAGGGCCTGGCGAAAGGGAGTCCGTGAGACGGAGATCGAACCCCGCAGGGTTCAAACGCACCTTCAACCATGTGATCGAGTTACCTGCCGCGTCATGATGGAGCCTGAATGGATCATCGATTCCCATGTGCATCTGGATCGGGTTCTGGAGGGAGCGCCGAGTCGGATTCCGTGGATGATGGAACGGCGGGTGATCCCTGTGTCATGGGCGTTTTGTGAAGGGGCGAAGAGCCTTCCGGGTGTTCTGGGATATCTGGAGGCTCATGCTCGACTGATTCACGGGCTCCGAAGCCGAGGTCTTGCAGCCTATTACGTCATAGGCATTCATCCCCGCTGTATCCCTCCCGATACCCTTCCGAACGAGGCAACGGATCGCTTTCTTCGGAAAACCTTCAAAGATTTTTTCCGGGATCCCTATTGTCTGGGAGTTGGGGAAATCGGCTTGGAGACCCTTTCAGACAGGGAAGAAGACATGTTCCGGCGCCAATTGTCGGCGGTCCGTTCCTTTCCTCACAAGACGGTCTGTGTGCATACTCCACGGAACAGCAAGGCGAAAGTGACTCGGCGCATCACTGAAATTCTCGATGAGAGTTCTCTGGACCCTTCCCGCATCGTCGTGGACCATGTCACCCCCGAGACGTTGAGCCTGGTGATTTCGACGGACTTCCGAATCGGAGTGACCCTGTCTCCCGTCAAGTGTTCCGGTCAAGACGTGTCGGATATGCTCGGCCAGTATCCGGAGGTGATTTCCCGTCTCATGGCGAATACCGACTCCAACCGGGAGTTTTACGAGGACGAGGTTCGCTTGTTTCGCCATTCGGATCTGCTGTCCGACACGGAGAAGCGGCGCGTCGGCTTTGAAAACGCTTCCCGCTTCTTCGGCATTTGGGCGGATGCTTCGTGAGAGGATTACCCTTCCTACGAATGGCCTGGATTCACTTCGCCCCGGAACACCGGTGCAAAGAAAAGAACGTGAAGGCCTTGCTGGAGCTGA
This sequence comes from uncultured Thermodesulfobacteriota bacterium, assembly GCA_964597345.1. Lineage (GTDB taxonomy): Bacteria > Desulfobacterota > Desulfarculia > JACQYL01 > JACQYL01 > CAZQXK01. The sequence goes on from CAZQXK010000014.1 coordinate 40,719, forward strand.
ACCGGGAAGCGGCTTCCCAAGGCGCTCAAATCCTGCTGAACACGGAACTGGCGACCACGGGGTACGGGTTTCAGGACAGGGAGGACGTGGCGGCTCACGTGGAGCCGGTACCGGGTCCCAGCACCCGCGTCTTTGCGGACTTGGCGGCCCGATACGGTGTGTACCTGGCATTGGGCATAGCCGAACGCTGTCCCAGGACGGGTATGTTCTTCAACAGCGCAGTCCTTCTGGATCCCCGGGGCCATTTGGCCCTGCGCTATCGCAAGATCAACACGGAGATCCGTTGGGCCTGCCCCGGAGGATCGTATCAAAGGAATGTGACGCCTTCGCCCTGGGGGCGTTTGGGATTGCTTGTCTGTTCGGATGTCTATCACGGTCTTATTCCGCGCACTACGGCCCTCCGGGGGGCGGATCTGATTCTAGTGCCCGCCAACTGGCCTGCGTCGGGGCTGGATCCAAGGCGCATCTGGCGCGCCCGGGCCAGCGAAAACCACTTGTTTGTGGCCGTGTGTAATCGAGCCGGGGAAGAACCCAACCTGGACTCCCGCAATGCCCATTCCGGGTTGTACGGCCCGGAAGGGGAAGTTCTGATGGAAAAGGGATCTCCCACGACGGCCCTGTACCTGCACGACCTTCCCCTTTCCAACGGGAGAATTCGGCCTTCGGGGTTGAGGTCGCTCCGAAACGCCCGCCGGCCGGTCATGTATCACTCCGTGTATCTGGACTTGCGCTCGGTTCGGGACCTGACCTCGTTCTATACCCTTCCCTCTCCCGGTCCCATGGACATCGGAGCCGTGCCCCTGAGCGGTCTGTCCGCCTCCCTTTCCGATGTGTTGGCGGAGATCCACCGGAAAACGGCGGCACTGCCGTCATCCGTGAAAGCAATGGTGTTGCCGGCGCCCTTGTGCGCCTTTACAGGAGACGGGCTTCACAGTGAGCTGTTGGATCGCTTGCATAAGCTGGCTTCCCGCAGGAATATGACGATATTCGGTGGTTGGGAACAGAGAGGCCGGCGTCGCCGCGCCCGATTTTTGTTTCGAATCCGCCCCGGGGCGGCTCCCGCTGAACGCCCCGACACTCATTACGGCAGGCGCGGCGATGCATGCGACGGGTCGTGTTCTTTTCCCGAGCGGGTTGACGTGGCGACGGCCCGCGTAGCGGCGGTGTCCGTGGAAGAGTTGCTTCAGCCGGAGATGTCCGTCGGCTTGTCCAAACTGGGTACGGACCTGCTCATGGGATCGGGGGAGTATCTGGAAGAAAGTAAGAAGGAAGTCCTTTGTTGCCGGACCTTCGATTTCGTCCATCTCGCCGCCGCGGGATATGGGTGGGCCGTGGTGGCCTGTCCTCCTACGGATCATACCCAGTGGATGGTTACGTCCGCCAGGGAAGACCCTTTGGTCGCCCGCATCGACACGGGGGATGTGCGCGTCAAACGGTTTCAGGATCGGGTGGACATGGAACTGCTGTTGAAACCATGAGGAAATCATGAAAAACCGCGTCAAGAACGTGATGTTTCTGGGTACGGGATCGGATGTGGGGAAATCCATCCTGGCGGCCGCTTTCTGCCGTATTCTCAAGAACCGCGGGTACGCCGTCGCTCCGTTCAAGGCCCAGAATATGTCCAACAACTCCTTTGTCACCATGGAAGGAGGGGAAATCGGTCGCGCACAGATCGTCCAGGCCGAAGCCGCGGGAACACTCCCTTCGGTGCACATGAATCCGGTTCTGCTCAAACCTTCCTCGGGACTCGGGGCTCAGATCGTGCTCCAGGGCCGTGTATTCGGCCAGATGGATGCGGCGGAATACCATCGGTACAAACGGAAACTTCGTGAAAAAGTCCTGGAGTCCTATCACTTCCTGGCGGATCAGTACGATGTGATCGTCATGGAAGGTGCGGGTAGTTGTTGTGAAATGAATCTGAAGCGAAACGATCTGGTGAATTTCGCCATGGCCGGATGGGTGGATGCGCCCTGCGTACTCGTGGCGGATATCGATCGGGGCGGTGTTTTCGCCCAAATCATCGGGAGTATGGTTCTGATGACATCTTCCGAGAAACAAAGGACCCTGGGAACCATCATCAACAAGTTTCGCGGCGATGCGGCGCTGTTTGAATCGGGCATGGACTATATCGAACGAAAGACGCGGAAGCCCGTATTCGGCTTGATCCCTTTCTACACGGACATTCATGTGGATTCGGAAGATTCCGTTGCGGTGCAGGTGGACAAACGACCTCCGGCCATGCCTTCATCCGGGAAGTTGAATGTCGCCGTGATTCGACTTCCCGGCATATCCAATTTCACGGACCTGGAGATCCTGGAACAGGAACCCGATGTCGAAGTTCATTACCTGCATCATCCCCGGGACTTGTCGGGATACGACTGGTTGATCCTCCCCGGAACCAAGAATGTGGTCGAGGACGCCGTGTGGCTCGAACGGGAGGGTTTTTCCGAGGGTATACGGGGGTTCCGAGGCGAAATCCTGGGCATTTGCGGGGGATATCAATTGCTGGGGAACGAGATTTTTGATCCCCTGGGTGTGGAGTCTCCTCGAAAACAAGTGCGGGGGTTGGGATTACTGCCCGTAGAGACGACCCTCGAAGGAACCAAGATCGTCCGGAGAGTTGTGGGGACCCATCGGGAAACGGGGGAGCCGGTGCAAGGGTACGAAATACATATGGGCAGAACCCGCGCCCAGGGGACCGCGGTGCGATCTCTGCTGACTCTAAGATCTCCGGGGAGTTCCAAGGATTGGGAGGACGGCCATGTTTCACAGGACGGCCGCATTGCGGGATGTTACGTCCATGGACTTCTCGATAAGCCCGGGCTCCGGACTCGCCTGTTGAACCATCTCCGGGAACGCAAAGGACTCAAGACGCGCCGTTCCGGAAAGGGACGGCTGAGTCGTTTTCACCATTACGATCGATTGGCTCGCCACGTGGAGCGGCACTGCCGTGTGGACGAGATTCTGAAGGGAATGGGACTGGATTCCTGAAAGATCCCGTTTCTCCGGGAAATTCGCCGGAATCCGGCTTTTCGTACCCTGGAAGGAAGGTTCGGTGGTCTGCTCCATGCGGCAACAGCGGTTTGAATAATCGGGAGGGAACGAATCCATGAATGTGCCCGCTTTGAACCCGGGGCCCCTGCTGGAGATATCGGGCGCCTATTGGCGTTCGTGTACCCTGCATGCGGGTGTACGGCTGGATGTTTTCACGCGGATCGGGAATGAGTACGCCACCGGAGCCGAACTCGCAAAGGATTTGGGTGTCGATGAGAGAGCTCTGGTCATGTTGCTGAACGCCTTGGCGGCCATGGGACTTCTTGAGAAGAGCGGTCCGCGTTACGGCAACACGCCCCTGAGCGGGACCTATCTGAACAAGGGATCCCGGGAATACGTGGGATATATGATCCTGCACCACCACCATCTGGTGGATGCGTGGTCCAAACTTCCGGAAGCGGTGGCGTCGGGCAAACCTCCGCAAACACGGTCCCATGGAGAAGCGCAGGAGCGGGAAGCCTTCCTCATGGGTATGTTCAACCTGGCCATGGGAATCGCACCGCGTCTTGCACCCGTCATCGATTTGTCCGGAAGGACCCGCCTTCTCGATCTGGGGGGTGGGCCGGGAACGTATGCCATCCATTTTTGCATGGCGTACCCAAACCTGAAAGCCCGCGTGTTCGATCTGCCGTCATCCCGTTTCTTTGCGGCCCGAACCATTGAAAGCTTCGGGCTTTCGGATCGCATCGAATTCATCGGCGGAGATTTTACGAAACAGGATTTGCCGGGACGGTACGATGTGGCATGGCTTTCTCATATACTCCATGGGGAAGGTCCTGAATTTTGCGGGGATCTCATCCGCAAGGCCGTCTCCGTCCTGGAACCCGGCGGGGTGATTCTGATCCACGATTTCATCCTGGAAGATTCCAAGGATCGACCCTTGTTTCCCGCCGTGTTTTCCCTGAACATGCTCCTGAATACGGAGCGGGGCCAATCCTATTCGGAAGGGGAGATCCGCGGAATGCTGGAAGCGGCGGGAGTAAGTCAAATCAAGAGACTCGGGTTTCGCGGTCCCAACGATTCCAGTGTCATGACGGGTGTGGCGAAGTAACCGTCCGGTCGAGGCCGCCTTTTTGGGGGGCGGCCCCCTCCGACGGCGGGATTTCGGTGCGCCGCCGGGATGGGAGCCGTTCCGGAAGACGGCGGGGACGCATCCGGGGGGATCGGGAAAGAACGCGATGCAGACGATTACGCTTCATTCCTGTTTCCCGCAAGCCGCCGTACCGCTCGACGGCGAATCATGTCATGTTCCTGGCCGGCCGCGCAGGACTTGCGGGCATCCTCCGTCAGAACGTATCCAGACTCTTGTCGTTCAAGGGGATCTCGTCCTCGGGTTTTACTTCCTTCAAAGATCGTGTGCTTCCTTTTTTCCCTGCGGAGAACCCGGATGCTCGAGTTCCGGTTGAAGATCCTCGTTTCCGGGGAAGCGATACCGCCGGAGAATCAGATTGCTTGGAATCACCGCCGCGTTCGCCGCCCACAAGCCCCATCATCTCATCCACCAGGGTTTTGAGTTGTTCGGCCTGTGCACTCATTTCCTCGGAGGCGGAGGCGGTTTCCGGTGATACGGTCAGGGCGGCTGGATGCGGAGGAATCCGATCCCGCGCCGGAAAGTTTCATGAGAATAGGAAGAAATCGGGGCCGGGAGTGGAGAATTCGAAGAAAAGGCTCAGGGAGTTTCGGGATGGGAGTCGTTTGGGAAAAGGGCTTTCCGGAATTTTTCCAGTTGCGCCTCGAAATAGGAACGATCCGGGCCCTCGAGTGATGAAAGAGGGATACGTTCCGCGGTTTCAACGGCTTCTCGGTAGCGGTTGGCCCGGTAGTAGGCTTCGGCCAGTGTGTCCAGGATATGGGGGGCGGGTTGGAGCCGAGCTGCGCGTTCCGCCAGGTGGACCGCCTCCTGTTCGTTTCGGGTGTCGGGATCCGGCGACGTAGCGTAAAGCCAGGCCAGATTATTGAGGATGTCGGCGTTGTCGGGGTCCATGGAAAGGGCTTCGGACAGCAGTTCCTCGGCCTTCCCGTACTTCTCCGTTTCAAGATAGAAGGCGCCCAGAAGAAAGCGGGCGGAAGCGTCGTGAGGGTTTCGCTCTACACGGGTTACGAACAGGTTTTCCAGAAGGTGGTGCTCCATGGATTGCCTCACGGACGGGTGTTCCAGAACACCGGCTCCCGCTCCCGCAAAAACCGCCATAGCGAGATAGAGAACGAGAATACGCCGAACCCGGTGGTCGTGAAGGCGAATGAGTTCGGGATTTCGATCCGCTTTCAGGAGCATTTCCACCCGTTCCCGGATGCTGAAATGATGCCAGGAAGGGGTGTCTCGGGGAGAACCGCTCCAGAGGGCGATCTTCTCGAGGCTTCGCACCAGAGGCTCGCTTCGGCCGATCCGCTCCAAGCTGTACAGGTCCGCCTGACGTTCGAAGTTTCTCATAAAGAACCCGAACACGAAACGAAAGTAGACGACAAATCCCCCTACGAGTACCAGGCCGGCGGCTATGGAAACCCTGATCGGGTCTGAGTCGCCCCCGGATATGAAGAAACGATGGAATGCGTTTGTGTAGGCAAGAGCGAAACTCAGGAGGGTGAACAGGGGATACGCGAAAACCAGATACCCGAGGAGAAACAGCAAATAGAACACCATGTGGTATTTCTTGATGTGTCCTATTTCGTGAACGATAACCCCCGCGAGCTCTTCCCGATTCAGCAGGGACAAGAGCGGAGGGCTGATGAGGATGTATCGAAAGCGGCCTATGAGACCCATGACGCCTGCCGTAATCACTTCCTTTTCGAAGAGAGGCCAGAGTGTGATATCCCGATACGTGAATCGGTTGCGGATACATACCTCTTCTATGAGGCTTCGATCCGGACCTGGAGATAGGGGCTTCAGTCCCCAGAACACCCGGATGACGACGGGTGCGAACACGGCGAACACGGCGAGCACGCCGCTGAACAGCACGATTTCCCGAGTGAGACCACCCCACTGATGCAACAGATCGATAGACCAGAAGTCGAAGAGATCGGAAAGCCAGGACAGAACAAACCATGGAACCAGGAAGGAGCCGTAAATCCTCAGGCGAGCCATGATGAAGCGGAAGCGGCCCCATTCCGTTCCGAATACTTCCTTCGAAACAGGATAGGCGGCCCACAGAACCGAAATCAGGTACCCAGAGAACACGGACAGGGCCATGAGGCCGGAAAGCGTGGAAAATCGTTGGATTCCCGGTATGGTGTCCAGCAGAGCTTTGAGATTGAGAAGGTACACGTGAACGGCGAAACAGAACACGGCCAGGATCGAAAACATCGTAACGGATCGACGGTAAACCGTTTGGGCCGCCGCGATACTTAGAGAAGCCGTCCTCACACGATGCACGATGAGGTGGAACCGGATCCGGACCGCAACAGCATACGCACAAAACAGGAGAAGAGATAAACCACCCGTGGCGGCGACGTGGATTTCCATTGTGGACGGCGGCTCGAAAGAAGTGTAAATGATCAGTACCGTAATGAGGATAAGAAGGGTTTCGTATATCATAGGATCCCGGGGTTCGGGTGAGGCAGTTACGGCCGGCGACCTTCGACAAACTCCGTCGGCACAGGCAAGCAACATTCAGGCGCATACTTGCGGCCTCTGTCTTGTATCAGGAATGCCGACCCGCTTCAAGACCGGTCGGCGCCTATGAACGAAATGCGGGGAAAAGCGAGGAAACCGGCGTGATTGTCGGCCGCTATGGGAAGGAGGTGTGCATGGAATTGAAGCAGCGAGCCCAATGGATCACGGACCGGCTGAACCGGGCCTATCCGGACGCCCGATGCGCTTTAACCTTTGACGGTCCCTGGCAATTGCTTGTGGCCGCGGTACTGTCGGCGCAATGTACCGATGAACGGGTGAACCAGGTGACCGCAAGCCTGTTCAGGAAGTATCCGGGGCCGGAACACATGGCTCAGGCTTCTTTGCAGGAGTTGGAGGAAGCCGTCCGCCCAACGGGCTTTTACCGGAACAAGGCCGGAAACCTCAAACAATGCGCCACCGAGTTGGTGAATCGACACGGGGCGCGCGTTCCCGATACCCTGGAGGAATTAGTGAAGCTCCCCGGCGTAGGCCGTAAAACGGCCAACTTGATTTTGGGCGAGGCTTTCGGAGTACCGGGAGTGGTGGTGGACACTCATGTGCTGAGGGTTTCCAACCGTCTGGGTCTTTCCAGGAACAAAGATCCGGAGAAAGTGGAACGCGATCTCATGAAGCTGTTTTCCCGAGAGTTGTGGACCCGCGTATCCGATCAACTCATATGGCACGGCCGTCTAACGTGTACGGCCAGAAAACCCAAATGCCCGGAATGCGTGATCAACGCGCAGTGCGATTTCTATCGCAACGAGTATTTGAAATCCCTTTCCACGAAATAGGAGATGGACGGCCCGTGTTGGAACGTGTTGTGGGCAGCCGCATGAAACCAATGAAATGCCTCGCGTGTGGATCCTGCATGATGAGACGCACCTGCAGGAAGCCCCCTCATCGCTTGTCCGAACATGCCGCCTGTCTTGACCGCCCCTTTCGGCGGTCGTTGAAGGACGCGCCGACCGGCGGGTTTTCAAGGCCATATCGCTTTCAGAATGGGTGTTTCGAAATCGGGGCATGGCGGTGATTTGCGGAGGAACCATGATTGCGTCACCAAGCGAGGGAAGAGGTTTTCGGGCAGGACTTGCCGTTTTCTGGATGGAAGAGACCAACGCCGCGCTGATCCAGGGACCCATGCGGGGCGGATGGGCTACGGAATGGGATCCCTGGCGTATGGGATGGCTCGGCCCGTTGATGTCCTTTATCTTGTACTTGGCCTTATTCATAGGCATTATTGTATTCGTGAGATGGCTCGTTCGAGCTGCGAAGAAGCCGGAGCCGGTTTCCACTGACACCTTCAAGGCCATGGAAATTCTCGAAGAACGCTATGCGCGGGGCGAAATCGACCGGGACGAATTCGAGCGGAAAAGACGGGACTTGGCGGAATCCAGGAGACAGGCCCTGTGAGTCCCATCCCGTACAACGGGAGGCTGAAAAACATGAAACATAGGCTTGCGGGCCTTCCTTTCTGTTTGTGTATCCCGTGCAGGCTTCATGCTCGGGGATTCGGGGGTCCTGCATCTCATCATCTGTGTTCAGCCTGTCGAGACCCGGTTTTTCGACGAACTCATCGATCTTGAATATGCATACATGGTGCTTTGTCGTGAGGTACTTGCTCAACCGCGAGAGGGAGGAACACGCGCATGAAAATTCAATGGATGACCGATGTGGAAACCGCTTTAACGAAGGCCGCCGAAGAGGGAAAACACGTGCTGGTATATGCACACGATGCCGAATCCATTGCCTGCCGACAAATGGATTCCACTACCCATTCCGATGAACGGGTAGTGCGCTTCATGGAAACTCGATTGATCCCTCTGCGAAGGGTCGTGAGTGACGGAACCGGGACCGATGACTTCCGGATAAAATGGTCGCCCAGTCTAGTCCTCTTGGATCATGAAGGGACGGAGCACGACCGGATGATGGGATATTTGCCTCCCGAGGAATGGATTCCCTGGGTGCTCTTAGGTATGGCCAAGAGCTTCTTAAACCGGGATCTTCTCAATGAGGCCCTGTCCAAACTGAACGACATACTGCTGGACCATCCGGACAGTGCGATTATGCCGGAAGTGATCTACCTCCGGGGAGTCGTGAGGTATAAACTGGTAGTTGTGCCTACACCCCTCAAGGAGGCCTATGAAAAACTGCAAGCGGATTTTCCCTCGAGTATATGGACCATCCGGGCGCATCCATACAGCCGCCTATGACAGGCCGGTGCGCCATACGATCCGGACCGCGCCGAGGCGTGCCGGTCTATTCTTCGTTGCCGAAATACAACCCGGTCGCGATTCTTTCCTCAGGATCCCTTGGCCTTGTACCAAAACTCCTGACTCGGACGTTCAGCCATGGTTGTGCGGGAACGCCGCGGACTCATTGATCTCCTGCCATCTCTGTTCTATATTCGGGGCTGGGACCGGGTTTGGAGAAACCCGACGGTCTGAAGGACTATGTTTTAAGCGTAAGTAAGGAGGCTGCCATGGCGTTTTCCGGAAAGTATGGAGACGTTTCCATCCCGAAATTGGCGAAGGATGAGCCGGTGTTTATCCTGCGGGGACAAGACAAGCTTGCCTTGACGGCCATTGAGATGTACAAATCTCTGGCGGCCTCTCATGAGTGTTTCTCTGTGGTGGGGACGCTGGATATGGAATTGGAGCGCTTTCGTAAATGGAAAGGTCCTAAGAAGCTGCCCGACTGAATGATTTATACACTGTTGTGCGGAGAGACGCCGTTGAGGATGCTCAACGGAAGAAAGGCCGTGCGCCCTGGAGGTTGAAGACAAAGCCGTGGAGGGTCCCATGAATCCGCAATCGCTGAAGGATGCCGTGGCGTTGGCCTTGAAGGTGGGGCACGTCTTCGTGGCCACTGCGGATCGGGAAGGATTGCCTCACATTGCCGCGGCGGGGCGAATCGAGGCTACCCAGTCGGGGGAGATCGCCGTTTCCGCATGGTTCTGCCCGGCAACCAGGACCAACCTGAGTGTAAACTCCCATGTTTCCCTGCTGGTATGGGATCCCGAACCGGATATAGGGTACCAGATTTTGGGACAGGCGCGGAGTGTGGAGGATATATCCGTGATGGACGGCTATTCACCGAGCCTGGAGACCAAAGAGGCCTTGCCTCAGGTCCAAAGCCGGGTGATTGTGCGAGTGAAGGCGGTTCTGGGCTTCAAACATGCGCCCCACATGGACCTACCCGTAGAGTTCTCCTGACTCCGCGAGGTCCTGGAATCATTCACCCGCCGCAGGGCTTCTCCTCGTCGCCTGTGATGGATGAAGGGCCGTGTTCCTCCGTTGAGACCCGGGAGGCCTTTACAAAAGCCCACGAATGATGAGCATACGGTAGTGAAGCGACAGTTGCCATGAAACGATGATGGAGGAGGTTATCGGATGGAAGCGAAAACGATGAAAAAGATACTCTGGCCCACGGATTTCTCGGATAATGCGGCCAAAGCGCTGCCTTACGTTACGTCCCTGACCGAAAAATACCAGACCGAGGTGCATGTCCTGTATGTAATCCCTGAACTCGGGTATCATGAACCCTGGTATGGTGAGTTCGATCGGTCCCATATCGAAAAGATACAGGAATGGGAAAGGTCCACGGCTCAGAAACGGCTCGAAGAAATTTGCAGGCAGTATCTTCAGGGATGCCCGCTGTATATCAAGCACATCGCCATGGGCGATCCGGCCGGCGAGATTCTCAAGCTTATTGCGCAAGAGCAGGTGGACATGGTGGTGATGGCCAGCCATGGACGAAAAGGAAAGTTCCACTTCGGCAGTGTGGCGGAGAAGGTGGTCAAGAATTCCCCCGTCCCCGTGGTTACGGTCCCCATTGACCCCGGCCGATAGGGGCTGATCGATCCCTACGTTCAACATTCGCCACGCCGCAAAAGCGTGGCCGAAGGCGCGGCTTGCATCTCGCCGTTGTGTACCGGCCTGCCCGCAATACCGGGTATCAATGGGCTGATAGAGAGGTTATCCGGTTGCTTTGCTCTAGAGCCGGTATACGGTGGGTTTGTCTTCGGGATCGATGTCCACTCCCACGGTATCGCCTGTCCTGAACCCCACCCGTTTGAGTTCCTTCACCTTGTCCGAGTGCTTTTCCGCGTGCCAGTACACGGACCAGATGGGGTTGCGCACCGTATCGATTCCATAGGCCTCGTGACTGCACAACTGAATCCGGATCCGTTCCTTGGCGATCAACGTATCCGCTTCGGACAAGAAATGGTCGATCTTGTACATGTTCCGGTTCAAGGCCGCGGAAAGCTCTTTCTGGAGGTCCGGCGTCTCATCCAGGTAATGATTGGCGATCTGGTACAGAGCTTCGGGAACGCGAATGGAAAGACCCAGGACGCCGAAACGCTCGTGCTTCAGGGCGAAATCCTCGAGTTCCGACTCGTAGGCGGTGATGAGGTTTAGAATGTCGTCCAGGCTCGATTCCGCCCCGGACATACCGTGGACCAAATCTTCACATGCGCCGATGAGACTCAGATAGAATTCCTTGTTGTCCATGACATACATGGGTCGTTCCCTGTAGTTCCGCCGTTTGCGGATCCTGCGGATTCCGTCCATCTGCACGGACCGCTCGCTTTCCCTCACTTCCAGTGTTTCGATGTGGGATATATCTTTGGCCTGTACCACATACAGTTCCCCTTCTTCCGAAAGGATGTACTCGATCTCGCAAGCAAACCCCAGGTAGTCCTGAATTTTCTGGGATACTTGAAGAAGCCGGGCGTCATGAGGGGTCCGGGTGATGGACGGTTCGAGCTGCACTTTGTGCCTTCGTTCCCCGCAGTACCCGAATTCCCACGAATTGCCCAGTACCTTGGCCATGATATTTCGGCCTTCGATGAACGGCATGACGATGAGACCCATCTCTTCTTCATCGATGGCCGGAGCCCCGTTGAATTTCTGTTGTCGCAGGATGGAAAGGCGTTTCGCGGTACGCGCGGAAGTCACGATTTTCTGCCGGGCATAGGTGATACCCAGAATATCCGCGTGCGTCTCCAGCGACTCGAACGTTCCTCCCCGGTAGAAGTCTTCCATAGGATGAGCACTCCGGGCGATTACTTTATAGTCGGTGCAGTGCTGTTCGGTGAAGGCTTTCAATACATCCAGCCGCTGTCGGCGAAAGTCCTCGGCGGGAAGGTACACAAAGGGAGGTACGTTGAATCCCCCTTCCCGAAGCCGCATCAGCAGCTGTGCTTTTTCCGGGATCTTGATTTCCATGGTTCAGCTCTCGCAGGGTGTCTTGAATCCGAGGATGCTCCGCCGCGGCGGAACGCGCAACGGAGGAACCTGCCGTCATCCATGATCGGAGAAAACGCATCCAAAGCCTGAGCCCCCTCAATCCGCGCCCAGTCTGCCACAGGAATTGGTGCTTTTCCAGATCTTATAACAGGCTGTTGAAAAACGCGATCTGCTTTCACGCCTTTGGCGTGACGCTTCATCCTTCGTCATTGCGGCGTACTGGTTGTACGCCTCATTCTTCAGGATTCGCGCGCCTTGCATCTCATCGTTTTTGAACAGCCTGTCCGAAATGCTGTTTTTCATCACTGCTGAAGTATCATCCTCAGGGGGGATCGAGGGAAACGGTTCGGGTGGCCACCTTTGGAATTCGGGAAACTCAGCCGGGACCCCGGGGAATGAAGGACCTTCGAAAGCGTGCTCCTCCATGGCGATGCACCGTGTCTTGGGATCCCGCTCCGCCTTCAATTCCGGCGGCGCACGCTATGGAAAGACAGGGCAGACTCCGTGAAGCCGGTTACATGCTCCGCCGGGAGGGATACAAAGCCGAAAATGGTCCGGAATGAACGCGAGCCGCAAGGTCGACATGAAGTGTTGCACGGGCATGGGAGGCCTGCCCGCAACACGGTCTATCAACAGGCTGACAGGACTCAGAGCAACCGGAGGAGGAGCAGCCCGCAACCGAAAGCTTTGGCCGGGCCGATTCCGTGATAGAGCGCATGCGTGAGACATTGCGGGTCTTCCACCGATAAGATGCCCCGGAAGTCCAACGTGGCCACAGTAACCTCATGGGAACCCTTGGTGAAAGGATGTTTGCGATATCCGCCCACCACGACTTCCTCGGGGCGGAAAGAGATCCCCAACTTGGGGGATCGGCGGGTGAGCCATCGCAGGCCGGCTTCCCGAATCAACTTCTGTTCTGCCGCATGGCTCGATGCAGACCGATGTCTCTTCGTACAACGCAGGTATGCGTCCATGACCACGTCAAAGCGGGCGTGGCGACCGTTGCGGTTCCTTCCCGTTCTCACCGGGTTTGCCCGGAGCGAAAACTCATACCGTTGCCCCTTCTCGATAAACGGATCGTATCTCCGGGTCTCTATATGCCATAATGATTCGGTATCGTGGGGAGGACGTTCGGATACCGCGAGAAAATACACCCGGGGCACCTGATCCACCACTCGATACAGGAAGTCCCGTTTGCGTCCGGGGTTGTCGCCGAAAAGGCTCCAGATCATTTGATGCAGTAGGTACGGATTCCTGTGGGCCAACAGAAATGCGGATTCCTTACGAACCACCAGCCTGCTCATATACATGAAGGGCCATTCCTCACAGTGCGTTCCGGATATTTCGGAAGAGTCAAAGAAAACACATCCCTTAAGAAGCCGGGCATACATTAAGGAGGAGCAAAAAGCGTGCCGGTGCCGACAGGCTGCAACCAGGGACTCGCGGGACCTGCTCCGCCCAATTATTGGGCAATTTCCCGTGTAACTTCGCCAAGAAGTTGAGCAAGTCGAGGCAGCCAGCTTGATGCGCCGTGGCGTCTCGCCGGGAAGGGGGGGCCTGTTCCGCTTCTGTACTTTTTCGAATCAGGTTCTTTCCCGTATATAGCAGTGATGGGATGGCCCAGCCCCTCTCGAAGGGGTATCATGGCGTAGACAAA
>CAZQXK010000015.1:0-54243 GCA_964597345.1 uncultured Thermodesulfobacteriota bacterium
AGGCGTACAACCCGTACGCCGCAATGACGAAGGATGAAGCGTCACGCCAGAGGCGTGAAAGAAGATCGCGTTTTTCAACAGCCTGGTAACGGTTTGACGGGAGTACTGGTGCACTCACCTTTGGGACGGAATCCGTGGTAACCCCTCTGCCCTCGAAGGCGGAGCTTTCCGGCTGGTGAGGCCGTCTGCTTGTCGTCGATGTGCGTTCGGGGCGCGTCGGGGAAGAACGGTTGCCGGAGACCGTGTACCGAGAGTTCATTGGGGGGCGGGGATTGGGGGGATATCTGCTGCGGGATTTTGCCGCCCTGCCGTGGAACAGTCCCGATATGCCCGTCATCTTACTGGCGGGCCCTTTGTGCGGCACCATAGCACCCACATCCGGCCGGGCGGTGTTCATGTCCCGTTCTCCCTTGACGGGACTGATTTCCGACTCTTCCGTAGGGGGGCGTCTGGGGACGGAACTCAAGCGGGCCGGTTGGGACGCGGTGGTGATTGCCGGGGTCGGTTCCCGGTTGTGTGGCATCGAAATTGAAGATCGTCGAGTAACGATTCGTCCGCTTTCGCAATGGGCCGGCTTGGACACTTGGGCCGTATTCGACCGGCTTGGTTCGGGGAAGTCGGTGGCCGCCGTCGGTCCCGCGGCGGAGCAGGGTGTCCGATTTGCCGGTATTATGGTGGACCGCCATCACGCCGCAGGCAGGACGGGGTTGGGCGCGTGTTTGGCGTTCAAAAAGGTCAAATACTTGGCCGTAAAGGGCTCCGGGAAGGTAGATGTGCGGGACCGGGCCGGTCTGAAGCGTGCGCGGGAAGAGATTCTCCGCCTTACGGCCGCCTCGCCCGTGTTGTTGGGGGAACATGGATTCGCCTGTTTCGGCACTGGGGCCCTATTTGATCTTACGGACAGCCGGCGCATGATGCCCACGGACAATTTTTCCCGGACCCATTTCTCCGAGGCCCGCCGGCTCAATGCATACGCCTATAAGACGAGCTACCATCCGTCCAGCCATGGATGTTTGGGGTGTCATATCCGTTGCAAGCGGGTGGCGCCGGGTGGCATGGGACTACCCGAATTCGAGACCATGTCCCACTTCACGGCGCTCATCGGAAACGCGGACCTGGCCTTGGTGGTGGAAGCCAACGATCTGTGCAACCGGCTCGGTATGGACACCATTTCCGCCGCGGCCACGCTGGCATGCCACCGGGAAATTACCGGTGACCCGCTGACGCCTGTTCGGGTTCTCGAGCTGCTTCAAGCTATCGGAAGAGGGGAAGGAATCGGTGGAAGTTTGGGAATGGGATCCAGGGCCTATGCAGGATCTATGGGACGTCCGGAATCTTCCATGTCCGTGAAGGGTCTCGAACTGCCGGCCTACGATCCCAGGGGAGCGTACGGTATGGCCCTGGCGTATGCGGTGGCGAGCCGGGGGGGATGTCATCTAAGAGCCTATCCCATCAGCCATGAGATCCTGCGGAAGCCCGTGGCCACGGACCGTTTCGACTTCAGCGGGAAAGCCCGGATCGTGAAGATCGCCGAGGATCAGAACGCGGTGGTGGACTCGTTGATCGTATGCAAGTTCACCTTTCTTGCGGCCACGTTGGAGGAATACGCCCAAGCGTTCACCGCGGCCACCGGGGTGTCCAGTTCCGCTCAGGATCTTCTGGCGGCCGGTGAACGTATTTGTTATCAGGAACGCATCCTGAATGCCGTGATCGGTGTACGGGACCGGGATGACGATCTGCCGGAGCGTTTCTTCCGGGAACCCGGTTCGGGCGAGAGCCCCTGGAGCATCCCCCCCATCGACCGGTCCGATTTTCTGGCCGCTCGGAATCGATACTACCGAATCCGCGGGTTGGACCCGACGGGGAGGCCCCTGGAGGAAACCGCACGGATGTTGAGTCTCCCTTGGAACGGTTGATTGGCAAATACGCGGCCAAGATGGTGAGCGCAGGCTTGGCGGATTCCGGTGCGCCTCTCATTGGCGCCCTGGATGCGGATCTCGTATGGAATCGGGATGGGTTCCCCCGCGACATTCTGGAAGACGTGTTCGAGGGGCTGAACATCAACTCGCTCTTGTTCTCGAAGCCCGCCGAGCCGTATCGGTCCATCATCGATTTTCTCGCTTCCCGGTCGGAGGGCGTGATTACTCCCGAAGATTGCGAAACCCGCACGTTTCTCCACGATCTTCCCGTAGCGGAATCGTTCCATGCGAGTTCCATCATCCGGGCGCTGAAACGCCGCAAATGCGTTATCGTGCCTCGGGAGGGCCTCGTGACCTTTGGAACCGTGACTCCGGAGCAGGCCTTCGTAACCTACAGCTCGGTATGCTTTTCCTGTTTCGTGAAATTCTTTGCGGATCTCCTCAAGGAACTCCAACGCCGTCGGATCGATCGTGAGTGGGAGAACGTACTGAATACCGTGTTATCTCATCTTCCCGCCCTGTGCGGTACACCCCCGGCCCTGACGCCGGGGCCTTTCGGGTCCGAAGAAGAAGTTCGCCGGGCTTTGTGTGAGGCCGGAAGAGCCACCGTGCGGCAGGGCCTGGTGGATTCCTATTTCGGGAACATCTCTTACCTTTGGAACGATATCCTGTACATCAGCCAGACGGGCGGTTCCCTGGATGAACTGGAGGATTGCATCGATTCGTGCCCCCTGGACGGATCCTCTTGCGCCGGATTGACGGCTTCCAGTGAACTCACGGCTCACTTGAAAATCGTCCGTGATACGGAAGTTCGGGCGATCCTGCACGGGCATCCCCGGTTCTCCGTGATTCTTTCCATGGACTGCCGCAAGGAACAGTGTGAATTCAGAGGCTCCTGTCATATCCGATGTCCCGAACGAAGGTCGGTTGGGGGCATACCCGTGGTGCCTGGGGAGGTGGGAACGGGACCGTTCGGACTGTGCCATACGGCGCCGCCGGTATTGAAAAGGCATAGAGGGGTCATTGTTTACGGGCACGGCGTGTTTACGGCGTCCGCCGGCGATTTCAACGACGCGTTTCGTCACCTTCTCGACATCGAGCGCGCCTGCCGCGAGGATTGTCTCGAGAGAATCCGAGCCCATATGCGGTAAGGTCCCTGTGGTGTTTTTAGGATGTTGAATCATGCGATCTTTGGACGACCCTGAAAAGCGAAATCGGGGTGAACGGCTGAAGGGCTGTGCGGTGTATCGCCTTTCCGCCCGATTAAGTGCGTTGAGGAGACGCCTTCAGGTGCAGGATCTTGGCGAGGCGGAGCGATTGGAAATCGAACAGGAAGTGCGGGAGCTGGAGAAAAAGCTGGATGTGTGAGTGCGGCCGTGGGACGCGTCCGCGGAGGAGGAAAGAATGGAGGTGCTCCAATGTCTCGAAAGCAGAAGAAGTTCCAGAGCTTTTCTGGATAAGGAAGTGGATCATGTCCTGCTGAAGAGGGTTCTTCGAAGCGCCGGGAGAAGCCCTTCGTACATGAATACCCAGCCGTGGGAGATCTTCGTGGTGGAGGGCGGCACAAAGAAACGCCTTGCGGAGCGCCTTTGGGATACCGCTGTCGGCGGGGCGCGCCCCCGTCCCGATGTTCCGTTTCCGGACCGTTGGCCCGAAGCTCTGGATCAACGGACCAAGGAACACCGTTTGAGAAGATTCCGCTATCTTGGGGTAGATCCTGAAGATGCGGAAAAAGTCCGGGCCAGCTATATGCTGAACTTTCGATTCTTTGATGCGCCCTGTGTAGTCTTCGTGGGTATGGATCGGACTCTGACGCCGTGGTCCCTGTTCGACCTCGGCGCTTATGTGCACGGTCTTTTGTTGGCCCTGGAGTCCGAAGGACTGGGAGGATGCCCACAGGCCATGGCCGTGGCCTATCCGGATATCATCCGGGACGAACTCCGTCTGGATGAGTCCCTCTCCATCGTCATCGCGGTGTCCCTGGGATATCCGGATCCCGATGCACCCATCAACGGGTATCGTTCCACGCGTAAGGAACTCGAGGACTCCGTCCGGTGGTATGGAAGGTAGGCGTTTCCCCTTGATGGGAGACCGCTCGATGGTGGGCAGGTTGAACGCCGGCCCACGAGGAGGCGGGTGCGCGGAGGATTCGGAGGAATGAGGAGAGATTCGGGGAAGGATTGTACCGTATCATGCCGTTTGATGGCCGATTCTGGAACCCTGTGGGTTTCCGCATGACCCCTTCGCCGGACTGTAAAGGATGTTACCGGGTGAGGCCCTCTCTATTTTCTTCGGACGTCTTTCCGGACAGGTCTGAAATCCCCCAGGCGATGCAGGTAAGCCAGGTAGAAGTCCGGGTCGCACATCAGTGGGTCCGCCAGTGTCGGCAGCAACAGAAATCGGGTTTGATAGTTCGCCAAGGGAATTATAGGAGTTCCGAAGACCCGCAAGCGGCGGAACTGTCTATAGGTGAGATCGTAGACATACCGGGAATCGAAGGCCACGACATGAACCTGTTCTCCGCGACGCCCTTCTTCCACGGGTGTCACGCCGGTCCGGCCGACTCGGTGACCGAAATGTCGCAGGACGCCTTGCAGCACCGCGGAGGAGCCGGCACACGTATAGGGTAGGAAGTCGTCGGGTTGAATGATGCGATGATAGACGGCCACGGCGATTTGCCTGCGCTCGTAATAGACGGGGGCGTCGGCGGACGCAAGGCCGGTCTCCGAGGGGGGACGTGGTGGATGCTCTACCTTCATGTGCGGGAGTCGGAGCCTTTCTCGAACAAGAGACGATGCTTAACGGCCCGTTGATAACATGTATTTCGGACAGGGCGGTGAAAAACGATGAGCTGCAAGGCGCGCGAATCCTGAGGAATGAGGCGTACATCCAGTATGCCGCAATGACGCCTAGTGCGTTAGACGCACAGGCGGAAAGGACGAAGCGCACCACAGCAGATCGCGTTTTCCAATGGCCTGATAAGTGTATCCATGCCGGGGGAACCGTGCAAGGGGGTTGTTTCCAAAAGACCGCCCGGCCGTTGTCCGGGTGTGCAAACCCGTTGTGTATGGTATAATAAAAATTATGGATGAAATCTGGGTCATCGGCGCCGGTTGGTTCGGGTTGCATGCTCTCCGGAAGCTGTCGCAGGTCCGGAAAGACGCCCGTTTCGTGGTGGTGGACACCAATAGGGATCAATTACGACAAGGGGAAGGTCCCAACCGAGTTCTGGAACAGGCGGACGGGGTATCCTTTGTTCATGAGCATCTCAAGCCGGATGAAGGTCCGGATTGGATCATTCCCGCGCTCCCCATTCATCTTGCGGCGGAATGGGCCTTGGCGCGGATGGGTCCGGACAGGTTGATCCGAACCGAAGTGCCGGCGGAGTTGGAGGGCATGGTTCCGAATCCCATGCGGGGGGTCAGTGGAGATCTGTATGTGAGCCATGCGGAATTCAAGTGCCCGGAGGACTGCGCGGAGCCGGCGGACATGTGCACCGTCACCCGTCTGCCCAGAAAACGGAACATGTTCGAGATCCTGAACGAAGCGGCCCCGGATTCCTATTTGCCCATTGTGGTGAGAAGTCATCAATTGGGGGCGGGTATCGGCGGATACAGGCCGCGCCAATTGTTCGAAATGCTGGTTCAAATCGAGAAAGTCCGGGGCGATCTCCTGGTGAGTACCGCGTGTCGATGCCACGGCGTAATCACGGCCCTTCGTCGACTGTGATCCAGGTGGGCTTCTTTTTCTTCTAACCGGCTTCCATCCATGAAGCCGTCAAGGACTGGACCGGGGGCGTAGGGACTACTCCATGGGATGCCTTGAAGACCCGTGGAGCCGTATGGAAGGATGAAGACCGCAGGCGGAGTCGACGAGTGGGTATGCGAGGAAAACATATCATATTGGGTGTGACGGGTGGAATCGCGGCGTACAAGTCGGCTTTTCTGGTCCGGGAACTGACGACAAGAGGCGCTGTGGTCAAAGTGGTCATGACCCGGAACGCCCAGCAGTTCATCACACCGTTGACCTTTCAGGTGTTGTCCGGAGAGGAAGTGGTTACGGACACCTTTCAAGAGACGGCCGGAGGCGTATTGCATGTTGCTTTGGCGGAATGGGCCGACTTGGTGATCGTCGCTCCGGCTACGGCCAACTGCATCGCCAAAGCGGCGCACGGGATCGCCGACGATTTCCTGAGCACCTTCATGCTCGCGGTTCGCGCGCCGGTTCTGCTGTGTCCGGCCATGAATTCGAACATGCTGACTCATCCGGCGGTCCAGCACAATCTGGATTTGCTCCGCAGCAGGGGTTATGCTGTTTTGTCCGCTCACGAAGGGGAGTTGGCTTGCGGCGTGCAAGGTCCGGGTCGTCTGGCGGAGGTGGCCGACATAGTGGATGAGGCGGATTCGCTGATCCGTCCCAAGGACCTCCGAGGAGTCCGCTTTTTGATTACCGCGAGCCGTACGGAGGAATATCTGGATCCGGTGCGGTGTTTGACCAACCGATCCTCGGGCAAAATGGGGTTTGCCCTTTCCATCGCCGCCCGGCAGCGGGGAGGGGAAGTCTGTTTGGTTACGGGGCCTTCCGACGAGCCCGATCCCAGGGAAGTGAAAACCATTCGCGTGGTGAGCGCCGGGGATATGAGGGAAGCCGTAGTGGGCGAATTTCCCCGATGCCAGGTGGTTATCAAAGCGGCCGCAGTGTCCGATTTCAGGCCCGTCGGAGAACGCAAGCGCCACAAAATCAAGCGGGTCGAAACTCTGCACGATCTGGTTCTGGAGGAGAACCCCGACATTCTGAGAGAACTGGGCGCCATGAAGGAGCATCAATGTCTGGTGGGGTTTGCCGCGGAAACCCGAACCTTGATTGAAAACGCCTCGGAAAAGATCCGAACCAAGAACCTGGATTTCATTGTGGCCAACAATGTTTCCGAAGAAGGATGCGGATTCCGTTGTGACACGAATAAGGTTAAGATCATCTACCGGGACGGTCGGGTGGATGACGTGCCCAAGATGGACAAACTCGAGGTGGCGCACGCCATTTTGGATCGGGTACGGGACTGGCTGGGCGAAAAGCCGTTAAGCCATTGAACGATATGCACTCGGGTTTGAACCGATTTCTGTACTTATTCAGAGCCTTGGGAATGAAGGAAGTCTTCATGCCTCCCGAGTGGTTGGAGCAGGTGCGCAGCCGAATGGAAACGGCGAAAGGGGTGAAGAACGAATCCAGCCTGTCCGATCTGGAACAGGCCTGGGCTGGATGTACGAGGTGCCGGCTGGCTGAAACGCGCAAGCGTTTGGTGTTCGGGGAAGGCGACTCCGGTGCGGAACTCGTCTTTATCGGAGAAGGTCCTGGACGGGACGAAGACCTGCTGGGACGTCCCTTTGTGGGAAGGGCGGGGGAACTTCTGACGCGTATCATCGGGGCCATGGGGTTGCGGCGAGACCAAGTGTATATCACGAATGTAGTTAAATGCCGTCCGCCGGGAAACCGGAATCCTTTACCGGACGAGATGGAGGCCTGTAATCCTTGTCTCACGAAGCAACTGGAACTGATTCATCCGAAGGTCGTCTGCGCACTGGGTGCCGTGGCATCCCGGGCGCTTTTGGAGACCCAGGCCCCCATCACCGTGCTCAGAGGCCGGTTTCATTCCACGGGAGCCTATCCGGTGTTTCCTACCTATCACCCGGCGTTTCTTCTCAGGAATTCTTCCAAGAAACGGGAGGTTTGGGAGGACATGCAGCAGATCATGGAATTCTTGGGAATCAAGAAGTCGTGAAATTCGGGGGGCTGCCCGGTGCGAAATAAGACTTGGAAGACGTTTTTCAAGATGCTCCTGCCGGTGGTGGTCATCGCCGGAGTTCTGTTTCCGGTGCAGACGGCCGCCGACATGGGTGAGGTGCACGTCATCGACGTGGACAGCAATATCAATCCTGGTGTGGCCCTGTTCGTCGAGCGGGCGCTGAGGGAGGCCGAAAAGGCGGATGCAACCTGTCTGGTCATTCAACTGGATACGCCGGGCGGGCTCGTGGACGCCATGCGATCCATCGTCAAAGTCATGTTGGATTCCCGCACTCCGGTAGTGGTGTACGTGGCTCCCGGTGGCGCCCGAGCGGCCAGTGCCGGGGTCATGATTACCATTGCGGCTCACGTGGCCGCCATGGCGCCCGGGACCAACATTGGAGCCGCGCACCCGGTGGCTCTGGGTTCCAAGATGGAAGATACGATGAGCGAAAAGGTCACCAACGATCTGGTCGCCTATGTACGTAGTCTGGCCAAGCAGCGGAATCGAAACGAGGACTGGGTCGAAAAGGCGGTGAGGGAAAGTGTGTCCATAACCGCGGAGGAGGCTGTGAAGGCCCAGGTGGTGGACCTGGTGGCCGGCAGCCTCGCGGAGCTGTTGGACAAGATACATGGCCGTGAAGTGGACGTAAATGGCAAGGTGGTTCAAATCGAGAGCCGGGGTGCGTCCATTGTCTTCGTCCGAGAAAAAATGCGGGAGCGGGTACTGAGAACCATTGCGAATCCCAATATCGCCTATATTCTCATGATGATCGGTCTCCTGGGCCTCTACTTCGAGTTGTCCAGTCCCGGGGCGCTGTTCCCCGGGATTATTGGAGCCATTTGTCTCATCCTGGCCTTTTTCGCCTTCCAGACGCTTCCAGTCAATTATGCCGGCATCCTCTTGATCATTCTGGGAATTCTATTGTTCATACTGGAAATCAAGGTGACCAGCATGGGGCTGCTCAGCATTGGAGGAACGGTGTGCCTGGTGCTGGGTTCCCTGTTCTTGTTCAAAGGGGATGACATGGGGCTGGTGCGTGTTTCGTGGGAGGTGATCATACCGACCGTCACGGTGGTCGTTCTCTTTTTGACGGTCGTCGTGGGTTTGGTGGTGAAGGCGCAGCTGAGGAGGCCCGCCACGGGCGTGAGCGGCCTTATAGGAGAGTTCGGAGAGGTCACGGGGGTGGACCTGCCGAAGGGGATAAAGGTGTTTGTGCATGGGGAACTCTGGAACGCACTGAGTGATGAGGAATTGAAAGCCGGGGACCGGGTTGAGGTCATTGGTTTGGATGGCTTCAGGGTTCGGGTAAAGAGAGTGGAATGATACGGTTACGAGTTTTCGGGCGCCGTTCCGGTTGCACTTGGGGGGTTCCGGGGAATTCGGCGCCTGGAAGATCGGCTGTCGAGATGAAACGCGTGGAGCCCGCTTTGTGACATGCGTGCTGGCGGGTCTGTTGGAGACGAGATGGCGGGTAGGCGGGGTGGAAGGATCCCATGCAGTGCAGGGTGCATGAATCCCTGAGAGCGGGGCGGAGATGGAATACTCCGCAAAGGCGAAGGATGGCTGCGCCACCAAACGTTCCGTTTTGAGAAAGTCTGTTGCCGGCAGGTGGCGCCGTCGGGAAAGACACTCCAAGTATCCAAATCCCGTAATTCATACCGGGGTTCCGATTCGGCGGGACACGGGAACCCAGTCAAGGAGGGTGTCATGGTTTCCTATTCGGTTGTGCTGATTCTCATTTTGGTGATCATGTTCCTCAGTTCGGCCCTGCGTGTTCTGCGGGAATATGAGCGCGGAGTCGTGTTCCGGCTCGGGAGGCTTATCGATACCAAAGGCCCGGGGCTGATCATCCTGATCCCCATGATCGATCGGATGGTCAAGGTGAGTTTGCGGCTCGTGGCCATGGATGTTCCACCCCAGGATGTGATTACCAGGGATAACGTCTCCGTGAAGGTGAACGCCGTTGTGTACTTTCGGGTGATGACCTCGGCCAAGGCCGTGATCGAGGTGGAGGATTTCCTCTTCGCCACCTCGCAGTTGGCTCAAACCACCTTGCGAAGCGTGTGCGGCCAGGCCATGCTGGACGAATTGTTGTCGGAACGGGAAAAAATCAACGTGGAGCTCCAATCTATTTTGGACAAGCACACGGACCCTTGGGGAATCAAAGTCTCCACGGTGGAACTGAAACACATCGACCTGCCCCAGGAGATGCAGCGCGCCATGGCCAGACAGGCCGAAGCGGAACGGGAGAGGCGGGCCAAAGTGATCGCGGCGGAAGGAGAATTTCAGGCGGCGGCGCGGCTCACGGAGGCCGCTTCCATTATTGCGGAACACCCTATCGCCCTGCAGTTGAGGTATCTGCAAACGCTCAAGGAGATCTCGGCGGAAAACAATTCCACCACCATATTTCCCATACCCATTGACCTGTTTACGCCCTTTCTGCATCATTTGAAGGAGCAGAAAAGCGGTTGAACTCGTTACCCGAAAGGGCTATGAAGGCGCAGAATCAGATAAGCGGCATCCAAGGGAGATGTCGGAAGGAGGTCCGCATAGATGACGGCTGAAACAAAGGATATTTCGGATGTGAAGACCCTGGAGAAGATGACGGCAAAGGATCTTCGGAAGTTGGCCCTGGACCTGGGTGGTATCGTGGGCGTGCATTCCATGAAGAAAGAAGAACTCCTGGTCGCCATCAAGGAACACAAGGGCATTGCGGATGATTCGACTCCCAGGGGGATTCGAGTGGAAATCAACCGCCGGCTCAAGGCCAAGATCAGGGAATTGGGTGAATTGAAACGGCAGGCTCGTGAAGCGAAGGATAACAAGCGGGTTGCGATACTCCGGAGGAAGATCAACCGATTGAAAAAGCAGACGCGTAAAGCGGCGTAAGGCGTCATGTCCGTTACACGGCAAGTGGCGTTGGAATTGCTGGAGCGTTATACGACTCAGGAGAATCTTTTCAAACACGCTTTGGCGACAGAGGCGATTCTCAGAGCACTGGCGCTCCGTCTCGGAGAGGATCCGGAACGATGGGGCATCGCTGGCCTGCTCCACGATCTGGACTATGACCTGACTAAGGAAACGCCGGAAAAACACACTCTGGCGGCCGAATCGATCCTGCGGGAAGCGGGTGTCGATGAAGATCTTATTCAGGCGGTCAAGGCCCACAATGCCGAAGCGCTGCAACTGGTCCGTCGGCCCGGTCTGGATATGGCTTTGACGTGCGCGGAGGCCATGACAGGCATGGTTACGGCGGCGGGGCTGGTGCACCCGGACAAGAAGATCCGGAGCGTGAAACCCAAATCGATTCTCAAACGCATGAAGGAAGTGCATTTCGCGCGTTCCGTGAACCGGGGTCACATTCATTTGTGTGAAGAACTCGGTGTTCCTTTAGCGGATTTCGCCCAGTTGAGCCTGGATGCCATGAGCGAGGTTGCAGAGTCCTTGGGGCTGTGATGCGGAATCTCCCCAAAGGGGAAATAGCTCTGCCGCCCGACTTCGAGATCCGGATGTCCGATAGGAGCGATCCTGAAGCGATTTCTGCAGGACTGCGAATCGTCGCTCAGGGGGAGGCCGCGAAAGGAACCCGGGACGTCGCCGAATGGGAAGTGCGATATGGTATCCGGCGGAAGGCGGTGGGGAATGGGATTGAAGCGCTTGTCGTTGCCTGTCGTGTTTTTGGCGGCCGGGCTTGCCGTCGTGGGGTGTGCCCACGGGCTGAAGCCCGAGGCCAGGGCTCAGGTGGATTTCCAGGGCATGGTTCAGGATGTTCAGCAGTCTCCCGGCGCCTACGAAGGGAGAGTGGTGCGCTGGGGTGGAACCATTATCGAAACGCGGGTGGTTGCAGGCGGGACGGATGTGGTGGTACTGCAGCATCCATTGGAGTTCGGAGACCGACCCAAACCGGGTGACGCGTATTGGGGCCGTTTCATGGTCCGGACGCAGGATTTTCGGGACCCGGCGGTTTTTCAGAGAGGGGCCTTGATCAGTGTAGTGGGTCGATTGGTCGGAACCGAGATGGACCGGATCGGCGAGTTGGACTACGCGTACCCGATATTGGAACCCATGGATGTTAAAGTATGGAAATCGGAGGATCTCTATCGCTCGCCGGCTTTCCATTTCGGGTTCGGTTTGGGGGGGAGGTTCTAAATGGTGAACGGGGTGTATCGCCTTGTCCTGAAGACCGTCGTTGTCTTAATGGTCTTGGGGAGCGGGTGTTCGGGGATTTCCCGGGAGTGGCGGCATCGTGCGGAACCCAGGCTTTCTTTCGAAACGATCCACGATGAACCTTGGAATCACCTCGGGAGGGTAGTGATTTTCGGGGGATATATCCTGGAGACGGAAGTGCTGGCGGACAAGACCCGGATACGGGTCTTGCAGGCTCCTCTGGATCTGGAGGACGCCCCCGGGAGCAGGGATCGGTCCCAGGGGCGATTCCTGGTGGAAAGCTCGGGGTTCCTCGATCCGGAGATCTATCGGAAAGATCGGAAAATTACCGTGGCCGGGGCTCTTGCCGGGGATTTCAAGGAGCAGGTCGGCGGTAAAGAGGTTCGGTACCCCATGGTCCATTCCGGTCAGATCATTCTTTGGCCCGACCGTGAACCCCTGTGGGGACCCTATCGTCATGCGCCTTTTTTCCCCTATGGTTACTGGTATTATCCCCGTCCGCATTACGTGTGGTAAACGGCGTCCCGGTTTCCGGCGAAGCGGGTGAGAGCGTTCCCGGTTGTCTCAGTACCACATGTTCCATCAGCAGTACGCAAACGACCCCGATGACAAGGCCGTTGCCTGCGAATACGCGCAACCACAAAGGCAACAACGCCAGGAAATCCGCCGGGATGATGGCGGCTCCGGCTCCCAGAACCAGGGGTACCCCGACGACATAATGCTCCCGCGTAGAGAGAGCGGGCTTGTTTCGGAAAACAATGCTCATTCCCACCATGAGTTGAAATCCGAGAGTTACAAACAGGGCGGCGCCGATTACGGACAGTGGAATGGCGGCCAACCAGGCGTTCACCTTGCCCAAGCAAGCCACCAGAAACACTAGGATTCCGCAGGCGGTGAGCGCGTATCGGCTGGCCACGCGTGTGGCGAACACCACCCCGGGGCTGGTGGCGTAACTCACCGTGCCCAAAGCGGGAAAGACTCCCGAGAGCGCGCCTCCCACGCCTGTAAAGCCGATACCAAGATCCAGTTTGCGTTTGAGGTCGTCCTTACCCACCACCTCGGCGGTGCTCACCACGCTTCCCACTTCGTTGGCCAATACGGCCAGGTAGGCCAGAAGAAAGGTGCAGATGCTTATGGGGTGAAACTCGGGCCTGGGACCGAGGAGAGGACGGGGAATGGTTATCCAGGGTTGGACACCCGTGTCGGGCAGATGGAATTTGCCCATCCACATAAGAAGAAGAACACCTACCCCGATGCTCCAGAGGAACGCGTAGCTTCCGTACAGACCTTTAAGGTGATAAGAACAGAACACCATCACGGACATGACCGCCATGGACGCCAGTAATATCCAGGGGTCTCCGATGTCGCGACCCGGACCGCCCCCCAAGAGAAGCGGCACCACAAAGGGCATCAGGGATAGGGAAATCAACGAAGTGATAACACCGACCACGGTGTCCGTAAAGAGCGGTTGGATCAGACGAAACAGCCCGAGAAAGCCGGTGAGCGCCATTAGAGTTCCCGCGACCAGAAAACCTCCACTGATGGAGGGCACTCCCAAAGGAGCCAGGGCGATCAATACCAGCATGAGAACGGATGAGGGGCCGTCCAGCAGGGGCAGTCGATGGCCCACGAGACTCTGGAGCACCATGGATCCTCCAGAAATGAGGAGGATCCGTCCCATGAGAGCGGTTTTTTCCATGGCATCGAATTGGAAATGCGCTGAAACCACGCCGACGGATACGGTGATGATGGGTACAAACAAGAGCGCCCACTGCCCTCCGTAAAGAAGAGTTTTCAGCAGGGGGGGGCGGTCGTTCAGACTGAAAAGAAATGCTCCTCCGGGCGGGTGATGATTTCTATTCAAAGTCCGGGACAACGGTTTATCCTCGCCGGTTGCGGAGTCGGGATTTCCGAATAGAAGCGGAACCTATCACTGCTTCGGGGCCATTACAAGCTCCAGATGCGCCGGAGGTGAGACACGACGGTTTTCATTCCCGCTGCGCCGAAGGTTTCGACTGCTCCCGCTTGAAAAACAACCGCTTTTAATATAAGTGGGGAAGGTATGGTGGAGGCTTCGATATTCGCATCTTCAGCACTGGTGTGGGTGGTTCGATTACCCGTGATCCTGTTTGCAATCACTATCCACGAGTATGCGCACGGTAAGGCGGCTTATCGGCTTGGCGATCCGACGGCCAAGATCCATGGGCGCTTGACGTTCAATCCGTTCTCGCATTTGGATCCCCTGGGGGCTTTGTGTTTCCTTCTGGTGGGTTTCGGGTGGGCCAAACCTGTCCCCGTGGATCCTCGATACTTCAGGAATCCCCGCCGAGACAACATGTTGGTATCCTTAGCGGGACCTTTGTCCAATCTTGCCACCGCATTTGCCGCCGGACTGCTTCTCAGGCTCCTGCCGATCCCTGGTGAACAATACTTGATGGTGCTTTCCCAGATGGTAATATTGAACGTGGCGTTCGCCATATTCAATCTGTTGCCCATTCATCCCCTGGATGGTTCTCATGTGCTCGAGGGCCTTCTTCCCCTGCGCCAGGCCATCACGTTCAGGAGTTGGGCGCGGTACGGCCCCATGATTCTCTTGGGCGTCATTTTGTTGGACAGCGTGGGACGTGTGGGGATCCTCCGAGTACTGATCGGATACCCGGTTTGGCATTTGTCGTTCCTCTTCGGGGGCCAGTCCGTGTTTTGGGGACTGCGATTGTTGAGCATGCTCGGCTGAACGGAAACGCTCCGCGTCTTGCGTGGCAGTGAGCGATGTGCACGGGGGAATCGGTACCGGCCACGCTTTGATCTTACCCGCGGGTTCAGGGGGTTTGTTTCCGCCCGGTGATGAAGCGGGTTTCGTCGTTTTGCCGCAAGACATATTCCTTCCTGAAATCACGATTCAAATAAACGGCGCACCGTTCGCATGGCCCTTCGCACAACGTGTCGATTACCCGGCGGGTTTCCCAGCAGGGAACGTGCGGGTTCCCGTAAGCGGGGCACGACTCGCGGACTTTGCAGTCAAACACGTTCCAGCACGGAGCGAGCACCAGGAGGTTCTTGAGACCCGCCAAAGTGAACCCGCGATCATGAATCAGCTCATAGATGCGCTCAATCTGCTGTATTTCAAAATCCGTGTACAATCGGTTGTTGGTGTGCGGGTGGCGTTGAGGCCGGATGAATCCCTCCTTCTCGTACTCACGGATGCGCTTCTGAGAAAGGTTCACTTTCCGGCTTACCTCGTTGATCAAGTACATGATCCTTCCTCTCGAATGGATGTTGCGGCATGTTGTTGCAGAACGGGGTCTGTGCCATCATTCTGTGGAACTTTATATCTACACACGCCTATAGTCAACCAGGACTCGGAAGAGAAAAAACCCCGGAGACGTGGCGCCTCCGGGGCTGGGATGAAGAAGGGGAGGGAGAGAAGCAGAGAACATGGTCTCTACAATCATATTAGACGCTCTCCCCTGCCGGAGGTTTAACGGCATGCAGCGGGAAGGCTTTTCCTTCACATTCGAAGGCGCTCCCGCCGACGGCATCTTGTTCGCCGTTCAACGGGCTTCAAACCTCCGCATGCTCCGAAAAGCCGGACGCGTTCCGACCCCGTTTCCCGACCGCCACACCCCTTTTCGCGGTTCGTATGAATTCAAGGAGGTATCGCACATCATCGGTGGCGGGTACCTCGGATTCCACACGCTCTGCGGCATGGGAGAGATTTGTTCCGGAACGAAACAGGATCTCGAAACTCAGTCTTAGGGCGCGTATTCGTTCCTGACTGAACCCTGCCCGCCTGAGTCCCACCAGGTTCAATGCCCGAACCACATGGATTTCATCCAGAATACAAAACGGGGGAACGTCCCGACTCGCTCCGGAAAGACCTCGCATAAAAGCGTACTTCCCGACTCGGCAAAATTGGTGAACCATGCATCCCGCGCTCAATGTGGCGTGGTCCTCCACCTCGACATAACCGGCCAACGCCGAGTTGTTCACCATGATCACGTGGTTTCCAACCCGGCAATTATGGGCTACGTGGGCGTTCACCATAAAGAAATTGTGGCTGCCGATGACCGTGGTACTGCCGGGTTTTGTGCCTCGGTGGACTGTGGCGTACTCGCGGAAGCGATTGTGATCCCCAACCACCAGATAGCTTTCCGCTCCCGAAAAGGCCGTATCTTGCGGCAAATCTCCCAAAACGGCCCCGGTATGGACCGTGTTGCCGGTTCCCAGACGCGTGAAGGCCTTGATATGAGCCCCCGCCATGATTCGGCAGCCTTTGCCGATGGCGACCTGGCGCTCGATCACGGCAAACGGTCCGATTTCCACGTCAGCAGCCAGCTCCGCATCGGGTGAAACCACGGCGGCAGGATCTATAAGCATGGCGTTACTCCCTTCTGTCGAGAAGTACTCTCCGGAGGCTCCGGGCGCCGGAATCCCCGGGTCCTTCATGGGCGGAAGACCCGACGGCGCGCCTTCTTGCCCTAAGGACTCAACCCCTCTGAGCACGCAGGAGAATTTTGTGCGTATTATTCATTGTTCCAAGAGGAAATCAAGAAGACGTTCGGCAGGATGTTGAAAAGGGCATTTCAACATCGCGCACTTCATCCTTCCTGAACGTGCGGTGCATGAAGACGGACGCCAGGGAGGCGTACCCTGCGTAGGACTTATTTCCCGGAACGCATGCGTTTGATGAGATTTTCCCGAGCCGCCACGCCCCAAGGCTGTTTTCTTTGAGATCATCGGGCGTTGGAGGGTTCTTCGGATACGGCAGGAAGTTTCTCCTCGGCCGAGTCTATCCTCACCAGCCTGCCCGCAATACCGTGTATCAACCGGTCGTCACACGGCCGTCAGATGATTCCCCCGGGCGCTAAGATGGTTCAGGAGGCGGCAGTTGGATACATTTCCATGGTTCGGGGCAAAATACATTCCCTATGCCTCCTGCGGATACCATGCCTACTCCATGCAGCGGCATACATGCCAGCACGGGCAAGGCCAAGGGATGTCGCAAGGGTTGCCCTGAATTACACGGATTCAGGCGTCATTGAATCAGTACCCATTTCCTGCCTGGAAGACGCATCAAAACGAGGAATCAAGCACCTTTCTTGGCTGCGGACTTTTGCGCCCGAGCCTGCTTGAGCATTTCTCCCAGCCCCCGGTCTTTGGCCCACTGCTTCCTCTGGGACGTCAACGACTTCGCGGCCAGTGGCTGGTTCAGAGGAATTCCCCATTTCTTCTTGTACTCCCGGGTGGTGAGACCGAACTGAGCGAGATGACGGTTCGTGATGACCCTGAACTCCTGGCCGTTCTCGAGACTTATGACCTTGTTTCTTTGAATGGACTTCGTGGGATTTTTCCTGAGTTCGCCCAATTCTCCGGCCACCTGGGGTCCCACGCCGGCAATTTGTCCGGTTTCCTTGCCGTGGATAGTCGTTAGCGCTTCGTATGTCTTAAAAAGCGCACCCTCGATGTCTTCAGGGGACATCTTGCTCGTGCCTGCCTGCGCCTGTACGATCTCGACGGCCATCTCCGTCAACGATTTCCCCATCTCCATATTCCTCCGATATCTGATTTTGTTTCCAATTATAATGATGTGACAATTGTTGTCAAGGTTGTCCACGTCAAAGTATATGCAAACTCATAGCATAGGTTGATGGAGAACGCGATCCGCATCGCCAGGTTCCGTCTTTCATCGCGGCGGAACACGCTGTGCAAACGTCGTTGGCAGGGATTTGGGTGCGGTGCGTCTCATCGCTCTCCGACAAGCCGCCGGTAGCTTCCCTCCTGAAAAGAACCCATGAGTCTTCAATCATGCCACGATGTAAAGCCGCGTCCCCCCAATCATTCTGCATTATTATGGATTGACAACTCTGCTTTGTGAAATCCCTTTTGCCGGTGCTTCGAGACGGCGGGGATGTTACCGGGAGGACCAATGGATACGTTATTCCTCTGCGGGAATTCCTTGGTACGGCTTAACAGCCCGTTAATAACAGCCTGTTACGGGATGCCTGTTTGCGAGGTAACATGGGGAGAAGGAATCGGAAAAATGATTTCTTGAGCTGATGAGAAGGGCCGATTCATGCGGAGTGAGAAGGAGCCTTGGTCTCACGCATACAGGAGATATGGTTGCACCCTCTTTCGGAACCGAGCAACCTGTTCTTCCCAGATCTCCTTTTCCTGCGAGAGATCGGCGCCTGCCTCCAATCCTTTCCTTAGCGAACGGCTTCCCAGGATCAGGTCGATGGGCATTCGGTCATATTCATATTCGTAAGGAGGGTATTTCCATTGGAAATGCTCCGGGTAAAGCTCCAGCAGATCTTGCAGCAGACACAAGCTCACATAGTATGGGTCCGCCTGTTCGGGAACCGTGATATGCACATGGAATCCGTTGCAGAGTGCTCCGGTCCACTTGTGAAACACGGGTTCGAAAGCGATCTCCCGCAGGAACACGCCATCGATTCCGCGCGACTTGAATTTAACGGCCATTTCGGACGGGCGAATGAAAGGTGCTCCGAACATTTCAAAAGGTCTACAGGTTCCCCTTCCCTCAGAGATGTTGGTGGCTTCCCAGATCACCTGGCCCGGATACACCTGTGCCGTCTCGAAGATAGGCATATTGGGAGAAGGGGGTATGAAGAGCCTTCCCGTGTCGGGCCAAAGAAATCTCCGCTCCCACCCCTCCATGGGGACAACGGTCAGGTCCGTTCGTATGGCAAACTCCTCGTTCAGAAAAAGGGCCATCTCCCCGATGGTGAGACCGTGTCGCATGGGAATCGGATACATGCCCACGAACGAAGCCCAGTCCGGTTCCAGCAGATTCCCCTGGATCAACCGGCCCCCCAACGGGTTGGGGCGGTCCAGAACGATCACGGACTTGCCGCGTTCTCGGCATGCTTTCATAGCCAGGGCCATCGTGTGGATGAATGTGTACACGCGGGTACCCACGTCCTGGAGATCCACCAGGAGAATCTCCAGGTCGTCGAGCCATTCCGGAGCGGGGCAACGACGCACACCGTACAAGGAGTGGACGGGCAACCCCGTTTGTACGTCGGTGTGGAAAGGGGATTCAATCATATTGTCCTGTTTTTCGCCTCGGAAACCGTGTTGCGGCGAAAAGAGGCATCTCATCTTCTCGGGATACGCTTGGAAGAGGCACTGTTTGGAGTGGAGGAAAGTGGATGTGACGGAGGCCTGATTGGCCAGGAGTCCAAAGGGAACGTTTTTCAGACGGAACCTCCCTTCCATCAGCACTTCGAAACCTGTTTTCACGTTCATGTCCCTTGTTCCGTCATCGCTTGCGAAGCTTCGGATTCAGCGCCGACTGGATGCCTTCGCCGAGCAGATTGAACCCCAGGACGCTGACGAGAATAGCCAGCCCTGGAAATACGGAAAGCCACCAGGCGATCTGCAGATTGTCCTTGCCTTCCGTGAGCATGTTTCCCCAACTGGGGGTAGGAGGCTGAACACCGATACCCAGAAAACTCAACGCGCTTTCCGTCAGTATGGCCCCCGCCACACCCAAAGTAGCTGAAACCACCACGGGGGCATAGGCATTCCGCAGGATATGAACGAAAATGATTCTCAGATCCCCGGCCCCTGCGGCGCGCGCCGCAAGCACGAACTCGCGTTCCCGAAGCGTCAGAAACTCCGCACGCACCAGGCGGGCCACACCCATCCATCCTGTCACACCGAT
This sequence comes from uncultured Thermodesulfobacteriota bacterium, assembly GCA_964597345.1. Lineage (GTDB taxonomy): Bacteria > Desulfobacterota > Desulfarculia > JACQYL01 > JACQYL01 > CAZQXK01. The sequence goes on from CAZQXK010000015.1 coordinate 19,556, forward strand.
GACGATCATGATGTTCCAGATACTCGGATCCAAGAAGGCGATGACGGCCAGGATCAGGAAGAATGTGGGGAAGCATAACATGATATCCACGAACCTCATGACAACCATTTCAACCGAGCCGCGGTAATAGCCCGCCAGGGAGCCCAGGACAACTCCGATGAATGTGGCGATTCCCACAGCGACAAAGCCGACCTTCAGGGAAATGCGTGAACCATGCACGATGCGGCTGAACACATCGCGTCCCAGTTGGTCCGTTCCAAAGATATGGGTCTTTGATGGAGCGTCCAGGATCCGTGTCACGTCGATCGTCTGAGGATCGTGGATAATGAGAAGGGGGGCGGCAAAGGAAACCCCGAACAACAAGCAGACCACGAGAGTGCCCGCTGCCGCCAACTTGTTGGCCCATATTCGACGCAGGAAATCCTTCATCGCAGCGCCGTCCCGCATCATCCCGTCCGAATTCTTGGGTCCACGAGGGCGTAGGCAATATCGGCCAGGAGGTTGCCGGCCAATGTAAGTACGGACCCGATGACCAAAGCGCCCATGATGGTAGGATAGTCTCTGGCCATGACGCTTTGATAAAACAGCTGTCCCATTCCCGGGATGGCGAATATGGACTCGAAAATGACACTGCCCCCGATGAGTGCGGGCAGTGACAATCCGAGAATGGTCACGACGGGCATCAGGGCGTTTCGGAGAGCGTGCTTCAGAATTACCCTGCGTTCGCTGAGCCCCTTTGCCCGGGCCGTGGTGATATAGTCCTGGCCCATGACTTCCAACATATTGGACCGCATGTACCTCGAAAATCCGGCCAAACCTCCGAAGGCGGATATCAGCACCGGCAGAAGCAGGTGTTTGGCCCGGTCCAGAAACCAGTCGAGTCCACTCAACTGGTGTTCGTAGTAAGAGGCGATTCCACTGATGGGCAACCAACCCAGATGAATGCCGAACAGCATCATGCACAAGAGGGCCAACCAAAAAGTCGGGACGGCGAAGCCAATGAACACGAAAACCGTGGTGGCCTTATCGAATAAGCCGTCCGGGCGAAGGGCCGATACGATGCCTATGGGCACGGCCACGACAAGAATCAGCCCCAAACTCAACAAGTTGATCAGGATGGTGATGGGGAGCCGTTCCCGGATCTTGTCCCATACCGGTCGGCCGTCGGGAGAGAAGGAGTACCCAAAATCCAACCGTACCATTCTTTCCAACCACTTCGCATATTGAATGTGGATGGGCTGATCCAACCCATAGAGTTTTTCCAGCCGTTCCCGCGCCTCGATGGAAGCCTTGGGACTCATCTGGGTTTGCAGATCCGTCGGCGAGCCCGGAGCCAAATGTATGACGAAAAAGGAAACCAGCGTGATTCCGACCAGCATCGGTGCCATGCCCAACAATCGTTTGGTCAGATACATCCACATGAGCCGAAAACCTGCCTGCAAACCGGGTTGCCCCCGGCTGCCTGAAAGCGGTTTGGAGCTATGTATGCAAGCCCTGAAGGAGCGGGCGCACACCGGTGCGCCGACCGGGGCAAAGTGCGAGTTTCAGTGACTCGAATCGCGCAGGCGCCCGCCTGTCAGGGAGAAATCCTGTATTTCTGTTGGTTCTTGGGCACGAACCATTTCACCCGGTTGTGTCCCAGGCCGATGGGGGCGGGCTCGATGCCGTGGACGCGACTGCTGACGGCCACCAAGGCCTGGGGAACGTATAAAAACACGTAGGGTTGATCCTCCGCCAGGATTTCCTGGATCCGATGGTAGGATTGTCGCCGGAGGTCTTCATCGAATGTATAGCGTCCCTGTTCGATAAGCCGGTCGACTTCCTCATTTCGATACGAAATGAAGTTCAACTCGCCGGGGCGATTCTTGCTGGAGTGCCAGACGTCGAAGAGGTCCGGATCCGGAGGGATGGTCCACCCCAGGATCAGCGCCTCAAAGTTCTTCTTGTCTACAAACTCCTTGAGGAAGGCGGCCCACTCGATGGATCGCAGCTGCACATCCAAACCGATCTGCTTCAGATTGCTTTGGATAATGACTCCGGTTTTTTGCCGGGTCTCATTCCCTTGATTCGTAAGGATGGTGAACCGAAAAGGTTGCCCGTCCTTACGCAGAATTCCATCGGCATGTCCGCCGCTCCAGCCCGCTTCCGCCAACAGAAGCCGGGCGCGCTCAGGATCGTGGGGGTATTGTTTGACGTCGGGGTTGTGAACCCAACTTCCCGGCTTGTAAGGTCCCGATGCCGGTTCTCCCAACCCCAGGAGCACGCCTTCGATGATCTGCTCCTTGTTGATGGCATGAGCAATGGCCTGGCGCACCCGCTTATCTTGGAACTTGGGGTCCAGAAGATTGAAGCCCATGTATGTATAGTTCGAAGCCAGGTAAGTGTATCGGTTGAAGCGGCTCTGAAAATCCTGATCAACCGTCTGCCTTTTAAACTGCAGGGGAGTGAGGCCCATGAGGTCCACGCCTCCGGCTCGAAGCTCCAGGAACATGGTGGCCAGATCCGGAATGATGCGCACCTTGTGTTCCGTGATATTCGGTTCGCCCTCAAAGTAATCGGGGTTGGCGCGAAGAAGGAGTTCCTGGCCCTGGATCCATCGTTGAAACACATAGGGCCCCGTTCCCACGGGTTCTCTGGCCAGAGGAGTTCGGGTGATATCTTCACCTTTAAGCAGGTGGGCGGGAACGATTCCCATGCCCCAACTCGGCAGCCCCGGCGCAAAAGGCCGGCGGTAGGTGACACGGAAAGTATAATCGTCCGGAACTTCGGCCTTCTCGACCTGGAGGAAATCGTTGGCGTAGGCTGTGGGGGTCTTCGGGTCCACCATGAGTTCGTACGTGAACAAGGCGTCCCCGGCCGTGAAAGGGGTTCCGTCGTGCCATGTCACCCCTTTGCGGAGATGGAAGGTGATTTGCGCGCCGTCTTCGGATACGTCCCATCGTTCCGCGAGATCCCCGGTCATCTCGATGTTCTTGTCATACTTGAGCAATCCGTTGAAGACCAGATTGGCTATTCCATGAGAAGCCGTGTCGGAGCTGAGCATGGGGAGAAGGTTGGTGGCGTCTCCGATGGAGCCTTCTATCAACGCGTCACCGTGGGCGGGTTCCGGGCGGACTTCGAGAACCGCCGCTTTTTCCGGCTGCTCTTCGTTCGGGCTGCAGGCAAAAATCAGAGCTGCAAGAACGAATATCACCTGAAGAAGAGAACGAAAGATCTTGTGCATGGGCGCCTCCACGTTTGAAGGATCTATCATAAGAGGCCATGAAAGGAAAAGCAAGTCGTGGGGAGATGTGAGAGAGCCGTTCCTGCTTGACCGAAGGGGTGTGTATATGCCAAGTGTCATAGGGAGGGATTGACGGCGCCGCAGCTTTTCCCGTGGTGATCCGGAGCTGCACCGTTCAGTGGAACCCAAGATCAGAATGTGTTCACAACCGGTAGGGTAAACGGAAAGACATGGAACCTCCCGTATACAGCGTGTTTCAGATTACGCAGGAGATCAAGGGACTGCTCGAATCGGAATTCCCGTTGTTCTGGGTACAGGGGGAGGTGTCCAATTTCAGGGAACCGGGGTCGGGTCATTATTATTTTGTGCTCAAGGATGATCGCGCCCAAATTCGAGGAGTTATGTTCCGCCACCAGAACCGGCTGCTGCCGTTCCGGCCCGAAGACGGCATGGCGGTGCTGGTCTTGTGCAGGCTCACCGTGTATGAACCTCGGGGCGAATACCAGATCTTGGTCGAACGAATGGAGCCTCGTGGACGGGGAGCGTTGCAGTTGGCCCTCGAGCAACTCAAGAGCAAACTGCGGGACGAGGGCCTGTTCGAAGAGGGCCGGAAAAGACCGTTGCCGTATCTCCCTCGAAGAATCGTGGTGGTGACGTCTCCCACGGGCGCCGCGATACGCGACTTTATTCACGTGATGGACCGACGGCACGGCGCCATGGAAATCCAGGTATATCCGGTCCGGGTCCAGGGAAGCGAGGCCGCCGCCGAGATAGCCGAAGCCCTGGATCGAATCAACGCCCAATGGGATGCGGACGTCCTGGTCATCACGCGCGGAGGAGGCTCTCTCGAGGACTTATGGCCGTTCAACGAGGAAATCTTGGCCCGGGCCATCTTTCGGAGTCGAATTCCGGTGCTGTCCGCGGTGGGACACGAAATCGACTTTACCATTTCGGACTTCGTCGCGGATGTTCGGGCGCCCACTCCCTCGGTTGCGGCCGAACTTCTGGCCCCTTCCAGAGCGGACCTAGACACCCGAACCCGAAACATGGAAACCGCCCTGCGACACCAGATTATCTCCCGCCTCGCAGTGATGGAAGAACGGCTGACCAGTCATCGCCGTCACCTGAGGGATCCCCGACGTCTTGTGTCGGACCAGTGGCTCCGAATGGATGATGTCCATGAACGCCTGTGTATTCATATCCGCTCTATACTGGGGCGGAAAGCTCATGGCCTGCAGTCACCCATTGACCTGTTGCACGGATTGAGGCCCGGCGAGAAGATTCGACGGATGCAGGAATTTTTGGACGCACTTTCGAGGAATCTCAATTGGTTCCAGGCCCGCGTCCTGGAGCGATGTGAAGCCAGGCTGATACGTTGGACGGAGCGGCTCAACGGGCTGAGCCCGTTGCTGGTTCTCGACAGGGGGTATAGTATTGCCACGAGAGCCTCCGACAGCCGGTTGGTCACGGATTCCCGGGACACCGCGGTGGGAGAGCGGGTCAAGGTCCGACTTCGGATCGGAGGGCTTTTATGCGTGGTGGAGGAAAGGTTTGATGGTGAGGTTTCTGCCGGGTGAAGTGCGGAGAATGGTGTGGTTCTCACGATCCAAGCCAATGACGTGGGTTCTGTTAGGGGCCGTGTGGATGACTCTTGTGCGTGCCACAGTATGGGCGGAACCGGCGGTGGACGCAGAGCGTTTCCCGTTGGATCGGCTGGAAATGCCTGAGAAGGTTTATCAGGGGACACCCGTGTTGCTGAGGGTGTACACTACCGAGCCCTTGAACGAGTTATGGGGAGAAACGCTCCAGGGCCCGATTCCCTTCAACGCGGAGCCGGGAAAGCGGGAGTGGTGGGCGCTTCTGGGCGTGGACCTGGAGGAGGAGCCCGGCCCGTTCGCCGTGACTCTGAATTCTGGAGGCCCAACGTACTCCCGGAGTTTTCAGGTGCTTCCCAAGTCTTATGGGGAACGGAGATTGAGAATCGCCGAGCGGGAACTGGATGCCGGGACTCTGGAACGGATTCGCCGGGAACAGGAAGTATTGGAGGGTCTCTGGAAGCGGACTACCCCCATGCGTCATTGGCGTAAGGCGTTCCTGCGGCCTGTGGATGGCGAGGTCACGGGGAAATTCGGAGTGGCCACATTCATCAATGATCAAAGGCGTCGCCCTCACTCCGGGGTTGACTTTAGAGCCCGAAAGGGCGAAAATATCCGGTGCTCCAACGATGGCCGGGTGGTGTTGGTGGAAGACCTGTTCTACGCGGGCATCAGTGTCTTTGTGGATCACGGCCAGGGATTGTATACCATGTATTTTCATCTGGATCGTGCCTTGGTCCGGGCCGAAGACCGGGTGTCGCGAGGGCAGCCCATCGGGGAAGCCGGGAACACGGGGCGCGCCACGGGCGTCCATTTACACTGGGGCGCGCGAATGAACGGTGCGCGCATCGACCCCCATCATCTGCTCGAAGAGAGTTCGCTCCTGTGGGAATAGACGACTGGTTTCGTCGCGGATCGGCGTTAAACGCCTTCGCATCTCTGGAAATCCTCAGTACATGCTCCTGCGGTGCGCATCGTATCCATAGCCTGGAGGTCTCCAAAAGTGGGTAATCCCGAAAAGTTTGAAGAAGCCTTAGCCGAATTGGAGGGTATTGTCCGAAAGATGGAGGACGGAGATCTCTCTCTGGACGAATCCCTGGATGCTTTTGAACGGGGAGTGGGGTTGGTTCGATTCTGCAGGAAGAAACTGGATGACGCCCAGCGGAAAGTGGAGCTGTTGTTGCAGGATGAAAAGGGAAATCTCCAGGTGGAACCGTTTGAGATTCCCGATTCTGAGCGGGATCGAGAAGCCCGATGAATCTGGAATCCTATTTGGAGCATCGCCGTGAATTGATCGACCGGACCCTGGACTTCCTGCTGCCTTCGGTGGGTTCATTGCAGAAAACCGTGGTGGAGTCCATGAGGTACAGCCTGCTTGCTCCGGGGAAACGGGTTCGTCCGATCCTCTGTCTGGCGGGAGCGGAGGCTGTTTGCGGTCATTACGAGCCGTTTGTGCATTTTTCATGCGCCATTGAAATGATTCATGCGTATTCCCTGATCCACGACGATCTTCCTGCCATGGACGACGATGATTTTCGAAGAGGACTGCCGACGAACCATAAACGTTTCGGGGAGGCCGCGGCCATTCTCGCCGGGGACGGACTTCTCACGGAGGCGTTCGACCTTATGACCAGGTTGTCCCTCCATCCCGGATTGCAGGCGGACCGGTTGCTTGAGGCGACGAATCTCGTGGCGGATGCCGCTGGGTTTCGAGGCATGGTGGGGGGCCAGATGGTGGACATGGAAGCTCAGGGCAAGGAGCCGGTCCTGGACGTGGTTGAATATATGCACGGGCACAAAACCGCTGCTTTGATGGGTGCGGCGGTCGGGAGCGGAGCGGTCCTGGCGGGGGGAACCAAGTCTCAGATTCAAAGTCTCTATGAATACGGTCGTCACCTGGGGATGGCGTTTCAGATCCGGGATGATCTCCTGGATGTCTTGGGGAACTCCCAAGATCTGGGTAAACCCGTTGGAAGCGATGAGACGAAGCGGAAAGCGACCTTTCCTGCAGTGATGGGAGTCCAGCCTTCGGTGGAACGAGAACAGCGTATGGTGGACGAGGCGTTGCGGGCGTTGGCGGCGATGGATGAGCGCTCGGATCCTCTCCGGGCTCTTGCCCTGCACCTCCTGCAACGAACCAAGTAATTACGGTGAGGTTCCCTTTGGCTTCTCCGACGAACCAAAGGGATTTTTATTGGCCGGCCGGATTGTGCACCTCCGGTGGGCGATCTTCTTTCCCGCAATCCGACGACTGCAAATCCGAGTCGAGTCAGGATGCCGTCGGGAGCGGGGATGTCTCGAAGCTAAGCCCGGAGGGTTTTTGATTCATGAAGGTGTTGGATCGGATTCATTTGCCGCAAGACCTCAAAAATCTGGACTTGGGCGAGCTTCAACAGCTGTGCGAAGAACTGAGACAAGTTATTATCGAGACGGTGTCCAAAACGGGGGGGCACTTGGCGCCCAACCTGGGAGTAGTCGAACTCACCGTTGCACTGCACTACGTGTTCAACGCACCCGTGGACAAGATCATTTGGGATGTGGGGCACCAAGCCTACTCCCACAAGATCCTTACCGGACGCAAGGAACGATTTTCCACGTTAAGGCAGTATGGAGGAATCAGCGGTTTTCCGAGAAGAGAAGAGAGCGAGTACGATGTCTTCAATACGGGTCACAGCAGTACATCCATCTCGGCGGCGCTGGGTGTCACTGTGGCCAAGGAGCTCAAAGGGGAGCCGGCCAAAGTGATTGCCGTCATCGGGGACGGTTCCATGACTGCGGGACTGGCTTTCGAGGGACTGAACCAGGCCGGTGATTTGGACAAGAATCTCATTGTGATCTTGAATGACAACGAGATGTCCATTTCGCACAACGTGGGGGCGCTTTCTTCGTTTCTGAGCCAGAAATTGACGGGTAAGGCGGCCCAGCGATTCAAGAAGGAAATGCGGAACATCCTGGAGTCGTTTCCCGGTTTTGGGGAGAACCTCATCACACTTGTCAAGAGGACGGAGGAGTCGTTCAAGAGTTTCTTTACGCCTGGGATGTTGTTTGAAGCGCTCAAGTTCGACTATGTGGGACCCATTCGCGGGCATCGACTGGACCGGCTGATCACGGCGTTTAACCATGTGAAGGACCTGGAGGGTCCCATTCTGGTCCACGTGCTGACTACCAAGGGAAGGGGATACGAGCCCGCGGAGAAGAATCCCATGCATTTTCACGGGGTGGACTGCTTCGATGTGACCACCGGGTGTAAGGTGGGTGTCCCCGCCTCGGCCCCCTCCTACACATCGGTGTTCGGCAAAACCATGGTGGATCTGGGCCACAAGCACAAGGGGTTGTATGCCATAACAGCAGCCATGCCGGAAGGAACGGGCTTATCCGAATTCGCGGACCGTTTTCCGGACCGCTTTCTGGATGCGGGGATTGCCGAACAGCATGCGGTTACTTTTGCGGCGGGGCTGGCCACGGAAGGATTGATTCCGGTGGTCACCATCTATTCAACGTTTCTCCAGCGGGCTTTCGACCAGATTGTTCACGACGTATGCATTCCCAATCTGCACGTGGTGTTCGCCATGGACCGGGGCGGCATCGTCGGACAGGACGGCGCCACTCACCAAGGGCAATTGGACTTGACGTATATGAGATGCATTCCCAACATGGTGGTGATGGCCCCGGCCGACGAGAACGAGTTCAGACACATGTTGGCCACGGCTGTGGAGCATGACGGCCCCATCTGCATCCGATACCCGAGGGGCGCAGGAGAGGGGGTGGCTTTGGACGCGGAATTAAAACGGATTCCCGTCGGACGGGCCGAGGTGCTCAAAAGACCTGGAGACGCGGTGATCCTGGCTGTGGGCAACCGGGTGTATCCGTCGCTTCGTGCCGCGAAGACGGCCGAAACTTTAGGGATCTCGGTGGGCGTGGTAAATGCCCGTTTCGTGAAGCCGTTGGACCGGGAAACGATTATCGAGGCGACGTCTCATACGCGGGCGGTTATTACCGTAGAGGAAAACACCGTTTTGGGAGGTTTCGGCAGTGCGGTCCTGGAACTCCTGAGTGAGGAAGGAAGAGGCGGTACGGTACGCAGGCTGGGATTGCCGGATGCCTTTGTTCCCCATGGGCCCCAAGACCTTCTTCGAAAGGATTTGGGGATCGATGAGGAAGGCATTTTGAAGGAAGTGCTGGGGGCGTTGGGCCGTGTCCGGGACCGGAATCCGGATTGATGATCGCCTCGTGCAGTTGGGACTGGCTCCCTCCAGAGCAAAGGCGCAAGCCCTTGTCATGAGTGGAACGGTGACCGCGGACGGTCGTCCCGTCACCAAAGCCGGAACGCGGATTCCCGAATCTTCCGTGATTCAGGTGAAGACACCGTTGCGGTACGTGAGTCGGGGAGGACTCAAGCTGGAAGCCGCACTCCGGCGCTTCGCCCCCCCTGCCGCAGGGGCCGTGTGTCTGGATGTGGGGGCGTCCACAGGCGGCTTTACGGACTGTCTCCTCCAACACGGCGCCGCAAAAGTCTTCGCGGTGGATGTGGGATACGGCCAACTTCACTGGAGCCTCAGGCAGGACCCGCGGGTTGTGGTTCTGGAAAAGACGAACGCACGGGAACTCGAACGAACGGTTTTGGGTGATTTGGTGCGCGTCGCCGTGATGGATGCGTCGTTCATATCCTTAACGCTCTTGATCCCGGGTATCTTGAGCGTATTGGAGCCCGCCGGCTGGGTCTTGGCGTTGATCAAACCTCAGTTCGAAGTGGGTAGGGGCGAGGTAGGCAAGGGGGGGGTGGTTCGAGATCCGGAAAAGCATGCCCGGGTCATTGAAAATGTGAGCGGATTCATTGCGGGTTTCGGGTGCACGATACTTGGAGTCATGGAATCCCCTTTGAGGGGTCCCAAAGGAAACAAAGAATTCTTCATAGGTTTTACCAAATAGGGAGACCAGCAACGATGGTTCTGTCCAAAAGAATTCAAGCCATTAAACCTTCGCCGACCCTGGCGGTGGATGCCAAGGCTAAAGCCATGAAAGCCCAGGGTGTAGATTTGGTCAGTTTCGGGGCGGGCGAGCCTGACTTCGACACTCCAACAAACATCCAGGACGCAGCCATCCGGGCTATTCGAGAGGGATTTACCCGGTACACCGCGGTAGGGGGCATCGACGAACTCAAAGACGCCATCATCCAGAAATTTCGCAGGGACAACGGGCTGGAATACAGCCGGGATGAGGTGGTGGTCAACTGCGGCGGCAAGCATTCCTTCTATAATTTAGCTCAGGTATTGTTTGATGAAGGTCAGGAGGTGCTTATTCCCGCTCCCTATTGGGTATCCTATCCACCCATGACGGTGCTGGCCGGAGCCCGTCCGGTCATTATGGAGACCTCCGAACGGGAGTCTTTCAAAATCACTGCGGACGATCTAAGAAAAGCCGTTACCCAGGCTACGCGCGCTTTGGTGTTGAATTCTCCATCCAATCCCACGGGGGCCGTTTACAGCGCGGAGGAACTTCAGGCCATTGCGGAAGTCGCCGTCGAGAAGGACTTCTTTGTAATTTCGGACGAAATTTACGAGAAGATACTGTTCGATGGTATGGAATTCAGTAGCATAGCGTCCTTCGGAGCGGAGGCCAAGAAGCGTACTTTCGTGCTGAACGGTGTTTCCAAGACGTACGCCATGACGGGTTGGCGCATAGGGTATATGGCTGGGCCGGCGCATATCATAAAAGCGGTGGACAAGATTCAAAGCCAGAGTACTTCGAATCCGAATTCCATTGCGCAGAAAGCATCCGTGGAAGCCATTTCAGGCCCGCAGGATTTTATCCGGATAATGCTCGATGCTTTCCAAGAACGAAAAGACTATATCGTACGTCGGCTTAACAACATGAACGGTATACGTTGCTTCAGTCCAAACGGTGCGTTCTACGCGTTTCCCAATGTCTCTTCCTACTATGGCCGCTCATTCAATGGAAGAACGATCACAGATTCCACATCCTTTACAGAATTCCTTCTGGAGGAGGCTAAGGTGGCTGTTGTTCCGGGCGTCGCTTTTGGCGCCGACGACAACGTCCGGTTGTCCTATGCGATCTCGATGGAACAGATTCGTGAGGGGCTGGACCGGATTGAGGAGGCTTTGTTCAAACTGTAAATGCGTTTATTGTAAGGAATTCTCTTGGAAGCGGGGGATGCAAAAGCGCATCCGACGGCCGGAATCTTCGCGGAAAGCGGATGTCAAACAGGGAGGAAAAGGAAAGGCGACCTCGACGTACGGGTCGCCTCTCACCCTCTTCTCCAGAGCCGGCCTACCGGTTACATTACGAATGAGTCAATCGGACTACTTGACGGCTTCTTTCAGTTTACTGCCCGGTTTGAATTTAGGGACTCGAGCCTCGGGGATCTTGATCTCTTGTCGGGTTTGAGGATTTCGGCCTGTGCGGGCTGCACGACTTGCGACCGAAAACGTTCCGAATCCCACCAGCGTTACCTTGTCGCCATCCTTAAGAGCCACCTCGATCGCGTCGAGCATGGCGTCCAAGGCTTTTCCTGCGACCGCCTTGGAGATCCCGGCTACTTCTGCCATTTCAGCAATCAAATCACCCTTGTTCATAAGACGCTACTCACCCCCCTCTTCGCCTACTTTCCGATTGAAACTTCCTTCCGAGTGCGTTTACTATGCCATAGCCCTTCGAGGCTTGTAAAGAGGAAAATTGGCTGAAAGCGCCTTGTTTCAAGCAAATCAGAAAATCCGAGGCCGATTTCTCGCGGGAACCGCACCGGAAGGTGTCGGCGGATATCCGCTGAAGCAAGAACCGGGTCGAGCCATGTTCGGTTTCAGGAGTCCGCCATGGCTCCGGAACGCACCCGGGCGCCCGGTGCGCCGTTCTCTCCTGATACACGGGTAATCTCACACCAGCAAGGTCCCATGAACCGCATCCAATCATTTGTGGCTTACGTTAAACGATCCAGAGAGTTCGGTCCCCTGGTTGCGTATCATCGTGAAATCCCTGCCAGAGCCCCGTCTTTCCAGGAATTGTGCCCGTCGTTGCCTGAAGAGGTGAGTCGAGCCCTGAGTCTCCAGGGAGTACAACGCCTGTACACGCATCAGGTTCAGGCCATCGATGCAGCCAGGAGGTCTCTCGACGTGGTGGTGTCCACCCCCACCTCCAGCGGGAAAACCCTGATTTATACGATTCCGGTGCTGGAACGCGCCTGGCTCGAGCCCGGCAACTCCTGTGCGCTGTTCGTGTTTCCGTTGAAAGCACTGGAGCAGGATCAATGGCGCATGTTGACGCGTTACCAGGAATCTCTCGGAAGCAGATCGGGGTTTCGGTCCGCGGTTTACGACGGAGATACGAGCCCTTATCAACGAAAACACATCCGCTCCACACCGCCGAACATTCTGATTACCAACCCGGATATGCTTCACATGGGGATTTTATCCAGTCATGAATCCTGGGAACCTTTTTTCCGTAACCTCCGATTCGTGGTGCTCGACGAAGTCCATACCTACCGAGGAATCTTCGGTTCACACATGGCTCAGATAGTCCGCAGGTTGTTGCGAATCGTGGCATGCTACGGAGCTTCTCCCTCTTTCGTTCTGTCTTCAGCCACCATTTCGAACCCCGGGGAGTTTTCGCGCCGGATTACCGGGCGCACCTTCCATGTGGTGAGCGAAAGCGGCGCTCCCCAAGCGGCACGGCATTTTCTTTTCCTGAATCCCGAACTCAGTTCTCAGTTCACCGCATGCCGTTTACTGGTGCGGTGCCTCAGAGAGGGACTCAAGACCATCGTGTTTACCCGATCCAGGCGGGCCACGGAACTTATCCATATGTGGACGGAGCAAAGCGCTCCGGAGTTTGCTTCCAAAGTCAGTTCCTATCGGGCGGGATTTCTTCCGGAGGAAAGGCGATTCATTGAGGAGGAACTCAGTTCGGGGAGGATGATGGGGGTGGTTTCGACAAGCGCCCTGGAGATGGGTATCGATATCGGTGGACTGGATGTCTGCATCCTGGTGGGGTATCCGGGCACGGTCATGGCCACTTGGCAGCGAGGCGGACGTGTGGGACGCGAGGAGCGGGACTCCGTGGTGATTCTGGTGGCCCAGCCCGATGCTCTAGATCAGTATTTCATGCGGCGCCCGGAAGATTTTTTCCAGAGAGCCTACGAACGAGCCGTGGCCGATCCGGAGAACTCCGAGGTGGTGAAGGCCCATCTGGTATGCGCCGCAGCGGAACTTCCTCTGAATGCGCACGATCCGTTCTTCCCCACGGATCGATACGTTCGCTTGATTGCCGAACTGGAAGCCGCGGGTCACCTCGTTGCTTCGGCGGACGGGTCACGATGGAGCAGCGCGAGTCGGAAGCCGCACCGGGGAGTGAATATCCGTTCCGTGGGGGAAAGCTATACCGTCATGCGCGAGAGCACTCGCAGCATTATCGGTCGTGTCGAGGGTATACGCGCCTTTCGGGAGTGTCATCCCGGCGCCGTTTACCTGCATCGAGCCGCACAGTACGAAGTCACATCCTTCGATCTCGACGCCAAGAAGATTATGGCCCGTAAGGTTCAGGTCCCTTACTATACCCGGGCGGAGACGGACAAGGACACGGAGATCTTGGAGTATCTCCGAAGCCGCCCGTGCGCAAACTTTCTGATCAAACAAGGCAGAGTGCGGGTCACCGAGCGGATCACGGGATACGAAAAACGAAAGATCCGGGGACAGGAACTCCTTAGCAAACACGCACTCGAGTTGCCCGAGCAGATTTTCGAGACGATCGGAATCTGGGTGGAGATCGATGAGATCATCCAGACCAGGATTACTTCGCGAGGGTTTCACTTCATGGGAGGCATCCATGCGCTGGAGCATGCGGCGATCTCGATGTTTCCTTTGTTGGCTCTTTGCGATCGCGACGACATCGGGGGTATTTCCTACCCCTTCCACCCCCAGCTGGGTAAGAGCGCGGTGTTTCTGTACGATGGATATCCGGGAGGGGTGGGTCTGGTGGAACAGGGGTTCGATCTCATCGAGGAGTTGCTGGAAAAGACCCTGGCTCTCGTGGCGGGATGCGGTTGTGAAGACGGGTGCCCTTCGTGTATTCACTCCCCGAAGTGCGGGTCCGGCAACAAACCGCTGGATAAACGCGGCTGTATCCTGGTTCTGGAATTGCTTCTGGGCAAGAAGCCTCTGGCTGTTGCCGAGGCTCCTACGATCCGACCCGCGGAGGAGGAGCAAAATGGCTCGATCCCGGAGCCGAAAGCGAGGATCGGTTTTCTGGACGTGGAGACCCAGAGGTCTTTCGAGGAAGTTGGAGGATGGAGAAACAGGCATCTCATGCGGGTGGCGGTGGTCGTTGTGTACGACCTCCAGGAGGAGCGTTTCCTGGAATATACCGAATCGGATGTGGGGGATCTGGTGAATCGTCTCGCAGGATACGATTTGGTCGTTGGATTCAACATCAAGGAATTCGATTATGGAGTACTCAAAGCATACACCGGCATGGATTTGACTCGTATCCCAACCTTCGATATTCTTGAAGACATCCATCGCAAGCTGGGGTTTCGGGTTTCGTTGGATCGTCTGGCGTCCACCACCCTGAATACGCAGAAAAGCGGGGATGGCCTCCAGTCCATTGAATGGTTCCGGACGGGGCAACTGGACAAGGTTGTTGCTTATTGCAGGAAGGACGTGGAGATTACCAGGGATCTGTTCCTGTTTGGAGTGAATCGGGGATATATACGAGTGGATTCGCGAAACCGCGGTGTGATGGATCTGAAAGTGGACTGGAATTTCCAACAGTTATCCGGCAGTGCACAGCCGACCTCACGTTAACAGGCTGCTGAAACACGCGATGTGCTTCGTTGCGCCACATCCGTCGTCATTGCGGCGTACTGTATGTACGCCTCATTTCTCAGGATTCGCGCGCCTTGCATCTCATCGTCTTTGAACAGCCTGCTCGAAATACGGTGTATTAACAGGCTGGTAAGGGATGAACCCATGGATACTCCGGACATCAGTGAGATCGAAAAGCCGGTCCAGAGTGCGGCGCAAAGCCGATCCTCGGCGCAGTCGAGAAGCAATGGGGAGCGGGGAACCATGGAATCCGGCATTTCCTTGTGGCCCGCTTCGGGGAACGCAAGGAGGTCCGGGCGGAGAGAGGCCGGCGGATTCCATACGCAGGGCGGCGGGGAAGCCTCTGCTCTGCTCAACAAACCGGTTTTGCAGCGGCGGTTCGTGGGACAGAACATCGATATTGTGGTGTGAGCGGTCACGGTTCGGAAGACTTTTCCTGCCCGGCGGCGGAAAGATGCAGATGCAAGTCGTCGGCCGGGGGGGCCGGAGCGGAGGGAACCGCTTGCGGAAACACGGTATTTCCGCCTCTTTTCTTGGCTTCATAAAGATTGATGTCGGCGGCGGCCAAAACGGTGTCCGGTTCTTCTTGGACGCTCGAACAATCGGAGACGCCGAAGCTGGCTCTGGGCAACACAGTGACGTCTTCCCCAAGCGAGAGAGCCGCCTCGTTCGCCTCCCGCACCAGCTTATGCGCCGTGGCCAGTGCCTGTGACATGTTGCAGTGGGGGAGTACCACGACGAATTCGTCCCCTCCATAACGAATGCATATGTCCGTTTTTCGCAGGTTATGCCTCAGTATTTTTGCGAAGTGGATCAGCATCCGATCCCCCGCCTGATGGCCGTACGTATCGTTGAGTTGTTTGAAGCCGTCCAAATCGATGAGTATGCACGAAAAAGGCGTGGTGTATCTCGCAAGCCGATCTTTTTCCCTTTCGAGCACATGCGTCAGATAGTTGCGGTTGTATAGACCGGTGAGCGGATCCGTCACGGAACTTTTTCTGAGTTCCTCCAGCATAATGATGCTTTCCAGGCCCAGAGAGATCTTCTTGCCCAACTGATCCAGAAAGTGTGTGCTCATATCGGGTTGATAACGGCAAGGTTCCTCGCTTCCGAGAGTCAGGCAGCCAAGCACCTTCCCCCGGCGGTATAACGGTATTACGGCCATGGATCGAATCGTTTCCGAATCCTTAGGGAAGAACTCACGAACTTCCTCGGGGGTGAGCGCGTTTTTCAGGAAAGGGCTGTTTTGACCGCCCAGTCGGCGAGTCAGAATCTCGTCGGGAAGCCACGCAAACCGATCGTGATGGACTTCGGGACAAAACGTATCCAGGTTCACCGACGTTGAGTTCGAAATTTGAAGAACCGTAAGGACATTGAATCGATCGTCCATTTCCCGCAGAAGTCGATGGACCAACTCATCCAAATGGTTGCACTCCATCACCAAATTTTCGATCTCCGAGAAGTGCGCCAGGATTTGCTCATTCTGCCGGATGCGTTCGTAAATCTCCTTGAGTCGTTTGCGTAGTTCCGTGTTTTCGCCTGAAATACGGTGAATGATTTTCTTGTTGGAGTCGATGACCTTGTCCTGGGTCGTCATGGATGCGCCTCCGCTGGCTGCGTGCCCCCCTTGAGGCTTATCGGGAGCAAGTTCTGATCAACCGGGCAACAAGTTCTTGGAGAGGTTCACCAACTGATCCCTCTGCTCGTCGATCCGTTGAATGATTCGATCGAGCATCGCCGGGGAGAGATGCAAGAGGTCCAGTGCCGCGAGACTCGGCGGTTCCGGTCGCGAACTTCCCGACTTTCCGACTCCCACGGTGACCGCAATGGTATCGGATACATGAACCAGAGCCGAACCCATAGTCTGGGAGGGATCGGATTCCGGTTCATGGTGATGGCGGATGGAAGTGCACAAGGGCTCCGGCAGGTTCCACTTGGTGGCGATGTACCACCCCAATTGGGAGTGGGAGAGTCCCACCAGCTTTTCGGCTTCCCAGAAGGATATATCCCTTGCTTGGGAGAGCGTGACCAGGTCTTCGAGCAATTGAGGCGATTCCTGGACGTATGCCACCTTTCCGATATCGTGCAGGAGACCCAGGGTGAATGCCTCTTTCTCGATGGGAGTACGAAGCTTTCTGGCGAGCAACCGGGAAATGAATCCCGTGGCTACGGAATGCAACCAGAAATCGGACATATTCATCCCCGCCACGGTGTATCGTGCGTCGACAACGCTCATGATAGACGCTCCGAGAACGACGTTTTTGACTTCATGGAAGCCCAACAACACGATCGCTCTCGATAAGGAGGTTACATCACTGAACCCATAGAAGGGGGAATTGATCAGTTTCAGGATCCTGGTAGCCACCGTCTGGTCCAATTGGATGAGTCGTTCCAGGTCCTTGATGGTGGTGTGGTCGTCCTCAACCATGACCAGGACCTTCTCGACCAGACTGGAAATGGCGGGGAGGGTATCCACTAAGAGAAGGCGCTTCTTAATCTTTTCGATTCTCTCGGGAGAAAGACGTTCCTTGAGGGACATCCGGTTTCTCCGACGGTCCGGCGAAGGACAGGAGCAAGCAATGTGTAATTGTGAACTACAAGATGCTAAGAAATCCCGCCCCGAGTGTCAAGGCCGGAAATAGGCAAGCAAAAGGACGCAGCCACCTGACGGCGGCGGAATGGGAGGAATCCGCCCGCTTCGTTGGAAACACTTGGGTCTGTCGTTTCTGTTTCCGGAGATGGGTTCAGGGTCGGAGAATCCGGCGGCTGTCCCGTACAGACCGCCTTAGCGATGCGGTTCCTTTTTCACACCGACGAAGATCGTGTCATTACCCACAAAAAGAGCTTCGTCCGGGATGATCCGGCGCAAGGCGTCGAGGAGAACGGCTCTTTGGTTTCGGCCTGTGAACTCGTTGAAGGAGATTTCCCAGGAAGGGCCGAATTCCGCAATGAGACACCAGATCATGCGGCAATCCGCGAGCAGCACACCCTCCGGGTCCTCGTAAACCTGCAGATCCAATCCGGTGAGCGCTTTCAGATGCCGTAGATCCGCGTACAGACGTTTGAGACGACGATTCACATACCCTCCCGTCCCCCTTCCCGGTCCCCCGGTCGGAAGTCTTGTGGGAAAGACGTAATGATTCGTGGTAGTTATACTACCATGGGTTCGAGAAAAAATCTACAAGCAGTCACTTTTTTGTTGCGCTTTGTGGAGGAATGAACTAATGATATCGTAATTTTTATGGCGGTCCATGTCAACGAAACCGGGCAACATGCATCTGTGCCCATGCGTTTACCACAATCAATTCAGGTTCCGCGGCACTGGGTTTCCTATCGAGCCTAAGGGTCCGGAATCGTTGAAGGGTTCCTATGTGGAGGAGAAGAAGAACGTCTTTCCAGGGTTTATGTCTGCCGAGGGAAGAGATCCGGGTCGTTCAGATGGAAACGCTTCCTGCTCCCGCAAAGGCGGTTTTCCCCCTGGTTCAAAATCGTGGAGGAATGTGCGAGCCCTTGGTTGCCAAGGGAGACAGTGTCAAACTGGGACAACGGATTGCCGCTTCAACCGATTTTTCGGTCGCGCCCATTCATTCCAGTGTTTCGGGGATCGTCTCGGATGTTATGCCTTGGCCGGATCCTCGAGGGAACAAGGTCCTGAGCATTGTCATCGACTCGGACGGCCGGGATGAGTGGGTCGAAGGCGTGGAACCCAACGAACAGTTCTTGAGTGAACGTCCCTCCAAGCTTATTTCGACTCTGCGGTTCGCAGGAATTACCGAAGCGGGGATGAACGGCGTACCCCTGCATGTCAATCTGACTCCCCCGGAGCAACCCAAGAGTTACCTGTTCCTGGTGGGAATACCTGTTCTCAAGAGGGTGCACACTCTTCTGGTGAACGGTGTGGATGCCGAACCCAACGTGTTCGTGCGACGCGCCGTTCTTCACAATTTTACCCGGGAGCTTGTCCTTGGAATTCAAGTGATTCGGCGAATCACCGGTGTGGGTAAGGTGGTTTTGGCCCTGTCGGAACAGGAAGCATACCCTTCCGAGGTAATCGACCCTTTGCGGAAGGCGGGAGTCGGCCTCTTCTGGGCTTCCGACAAGTATCCTTCCGCCCTGGAACCCATTCTTGTGAAACAGTTTACCGGTGAAGAGATTCCACTTCCGGGTGGAAATTCGAGAGATGTGGGAGTACTGGTCCAAGACGTGGTTACGCTGGTCAATGTGGTTACCGCCGTGAGGGATGGCAAACCCCTGGTGGATAAGCTGGTCACGGTGGCGGGTCAGGGATTGTCTCGGCCCAGAAACGTAAGGGTCCGGGTGGGGACTTCCGTCAAGGAAATGCTGGCTCAGATGCAAATCGACAGCACGAACGTTCATAAAGTGCTGTTGGGGGGAGGCATGATGGGGTTTGCTCAATATACCCTGGATGTTCCCATCACCAAAGAAGTATATGCGGTCCACCTTCAGGGAAAGGACCAGGTGGAGCGTTTTGCTCCTGAGCCCTGCTTTAATTGCGGAGAGTGCGTGAGCGTATGTCCTGTAAACCTCCTCCCGAACGAACTGAGTAAATTCTGCGAGTTCGGCCGATTTGACGATGCGGAGCGCAACCTGATCTCCCACTGTATCGAGTGCGGCCTGTGTGCCTATGTATGTCCGGTGAAACGTCCCATGGTTCATTTCATGAGGTATGGTAAATCGGAGATCATTGCCAGGAAGGTAAGCGTATGACTTCAAAGAAATATCATATGTCGATGTCGCCCCACATGCATCGCGGGGTGACGTTGCCGGTGATCACGTCCCATATCCTGATGGCTTTGATGCTTCCGGCGATCGCCGGGGTATATTACTTCGGATGGTGCGCCGTTAAGATCATTGTACTGTGTACGGCTGCGGCGGTGGCGAGTGAAGCGGGCATGCAGCGACTCATGGGGAAACGGATCGCGGTGGCGGACGGCCATGCCTTGTTGACGGGCTTGACTCTATCCTTGATGCTTCCCCCCGGTGTGCCTTGGTGGATCGCCGTTCTAGGCGGGGTTGTGGCCATTGTGCTGGGCAAGCAGATTTTCGGCGGACTGGGTAACGCGCCCTTTCATCCGGCGGTGGTGGGTTGGGTGGTTCTCAAAGTGTCGTATCCGGGGCACATGACCAGTTACATGGAGCCGCTGACGGGAGGGGCCGCCTTTACCTCCGCTTTGGCGCCGGCGCAATTGCCATTACAGATCGTACGGGAGGATCTGAGTGAACTCATGCTGTATCCTTCCTGGGATCTGCTCATGGGACTCAAGGCGGGCGGTATCGGTGAGGTATTCGTGCTGGGCGTCATCCTGGGAGGTATCTTCCTCATCGCCCGTCGTATGATCTTCTGGACCATTCCGGTGGCTGTGCTGGTGGGAGCGGGCGGCTTCAGCCTTCTGGCGGCCTGGGTGGACCCGGAAGTGTACTCCGGACCGCTGTTCCACCTTTTCAACGGTGGTCTCATGTTCGCGGCCGTGTTTCTTGCCGCCGATCGGGGCACGGCGCCCGTGACCCCGGCGGGCAGAATCCTTTCCGGTCTTACGTTGGGAATCATCACCATGATCATACGATATTGGGGTGGATACGCAGAGGGCGTCTACTTCGCGGTGTTGTTGACCAATGCGCTGGCGCCCATCTTCGATCGAATTCGACCCACGGTCTACGGGAGGGTAAAGGAAGTTGCGTGACATCATCAAAATGGTCGTTGTGTTGACGCTTATCTGCACCACCAGTGGGTTGGCGCTTTCCTTGGTGAAGCAGGTGACGGAGGTCCCGCGGGAATACTCTTATCTCAAGTTCGTGAAGGAACCCTCCATTTTGGCGGTCCTTTCCGGATTTGACAACGACCCCGTCCGGGACCGTATCATCATTCAAATCGGGGAGGATGCCAAGGGGCAGCCCGTGGAGAGGCAGTTTTTTCCCGCCAAGAAGGCCGGTGAGACGTTTGCGGTGGCATTCGATACGTCGGCGAGCGGGTATGGAGGCTCCATCGAGGTGATGGTTGGGGTGGACAAGGAAGGCAAGGTGACCGCTGTCTCGGTGATGAGCCATTCGGAAACCCCCGGTCTGGGAGCGCGCGTGGTGGAACCCACGTTTAAAAACCAGTTCGCCGGCATGGAACTGAGTGGAGCGCTGAACCTCGCCGCTAAAGGTGGAAAGATCGAGGCCGTCACCGGCGCCACCGTCTCCAGCGGGGCCGTGGTGTCCGCGGTGCGTGAAGCGCTTGAGCTTTTTCCCAAGATCAAGCAGGAGGTATTCCCATCATGAGTCTGGCGACGGAATTCACCAAGGGCCTCTGGAAGGAAGTGCCGCCCTTCAGGCTGGTCCTGGGATTGTGTCCTGTTCTGGCGGTGACCACCGCGGCGGAAAACGGCCTGGGTATGGGATTGGCGACCACGTTCGTACTGGTGTGCTCCAATAGTTTGGTCTCTCTTCTCCGTAAGTTCATTCCCAACAAAGTGCGCATTGCCGCCTTTATCGTAATCATCGCATCCTTCGTGGTTATGGTCGAACTGGTGATGCAGGCCTATTTCTTCAAGCTGTATGAGGTGCTGGGGATATTCATCCCTCTGATTGTGGTGAACTGCATCGTGCTGGGGCGGGCGGAAGCGTTCGCATCCAAGAACACCCTTCCGTTTTCCGTTGCGGACGGCTTGGGAATGGGACTCGGTTTTACCGCTTCGTTGACATTACTGGGTTCAGTGCGAGAACTGCTTGGCACAGGGCACGTATTCGGTGTCCACGTGATGTGGGCGTCCTTCGAGCCCTTCGGATTCCTCGTCAAGGCGCCGGGGGCGTTCGTGGCCCTGGGCTTTCTGCTTGGATTCATGAACCTCATCGGAGCGAAGAGATAGGAGACGGGGATCGTATGGGTGAATATCTTTTGCTGGTGGTGAGCGCGGTCTTTGTAAACAACATCCTCCTGGCGCGTTATCTGGGAAACTGTCCGTTTCTGGGGGTTTCCAAGAGCATGGATACCGCGGTGGGTATGGGGATGGCCGTCATCTTCGTCCTGACGGTCGCAGGGCTGGTTACGTGGATGGTCCAGCGATACCTTCTGGATCCCTTCGGTCTGGCGTACCTCAGGACCATTGCATTCATCCTGGTGATCGCGGCATTGGTCCAGCTGGTGGAGATGTTTCTCCAGAAGTCCGTTCCGGCATTGTACCGCGCTCTGGGGATTTTCCTGCCCCTGATCACGACCAACTGCGCGGTGTTGGGTGTGGCCATTATCAATATCAAAGAGGACTACGATTTTGTAACCACCCTGGTCTTTTCCCTGGCATCGGCTATCGGCTTCGCCTTGGCGCTGGTTCTGTTTGCCGGCCTACGGGAACGGTTCGCGCTGATGAAGACTGCCAAGGCGTTCGAAGGAATGCCTCTCGGCCTGATTACGGCGGGGCTTCTTTCCATGGCGTTTCTGGGGTTTGCCGGTTTGGTGAAATAAACCTTTCCATACGGTAGGCCTTCTACACAACACGAGTTTCATGAAGTAATCGCCTTGAGACGCCGAATCCTTCTCTTGCCTTGCGCGGTGAAGCCTTCGGCTTTCCCATATCCTCGCGCGGGAGTGAAAGAGGTGCATGAATGATATCAGCTGCCCTGGCCATCGGGGGTCTCGGTTTGGCCGCCGGACTCGGACTCGCCGTGGCATCGAAAATCTTTGCGGTATACGTGGATCCGAAGGTGCTTGCCGTGGAAGAAGCATTGCCCGGCGCCAACTGCGGGGGATGCGGCTACCCGGGTTGCAGTGCGGCCGCCGTGGCCATCGTGTCCGGAAAAGCTGCGGCCAACTGTTGTGTGGGAGGGGGGCCGGAAGTACAGAAGAAAGTCTCGGCCATCATGGGCGTTGCCATGGAGGACAAGGAGCCTGAGATTGCGCACGTGAAGTGCACAGGCACCGTGGACAAGTCCGAACGCAAAATGATTTACTCCGGGGTTCACGAATGCACCGCCGCCGTCATGGTGGCGGGAGGAGACCGGGTATGTAACATAGGCTGCGTCGGTTTCGGCACGTGCGCCGCCAACTGCCCCTTTGATGCCATTCGCATGAGTCCGGAGGGTATACCCTCCGTGGACCCATTCAAATGCACCGGGTGCGGAACGTGTGTTCGTAACTGTCCCAAGAACGTCCTGGAGCTCGTGTCGTGCAGCGCCAACATCTTGAGTTTCAACAAAGTCAACGAGTGCCAGGCTCCCTGTCGGCAGACATGTCCGGCTCAGATCGATATTCCCCGCTATATTTCCCTCATCGCGGACGGCCAATACGAAGAAGCGGTGAAGGTAATCAAGGAGCGAAATCCCTTTCCCTTGAGTATAGGACGGGTATGCCCGCATCCGTGCGAATCCGTGTGCCGCCGAGGTAAAGTGGATGAGGCGATCAACATCAACCATTTGAAACGATTTGCCGCCGATTATGAGTTAAGGTCCGGGAAACGGATTCAGGTTCCCGTGGCGGCGATTACGGGAAAGCGTGTGGCCGTGATCGGAGGAGGCCCCGGCGGCTTGACCGCAGCCTACTACCTTACCCGATTGGGACACAAGGCGGTGGTTTTCGAATCCATGCCCAAGCTGGGGGGCATGCTGCGCTACGGCATTCCGGAGTACCGGCTGCCTAAGAAGATCCTGGATTGGGAGATTCAGGGTATTCTGGATCTGGGAGTGGATGCATACTGCAACAAGAAACTGGGCGAAGACTTCACGGTAGAGAGTCTGATGTCGGAAGGATACGATGCGGTTTTCGTTGGCACCGGAGCCTGGGCCAGCCGCCGCTTGGGTTTGGAGGAGGAGGACCGTCTTCAGGGTGTCCTTTCGGGTACGGAATTTCTGATCAAGAGAGGTCTGGAAGAGCCCACGGAAGTGGGCAAGCGGGTGGCCGTCATCGGAGGAGGCAATACGGCCATCGATGCGGCCCGCACGAGCTGGCGCCTCGGGGCCGATGAGATCACCGTGGTCTACCGGCGATCCCGCCGCGAGATGCCCGCCAATGATATCGAGATCGAGGAGGCGGAGAAGGAAGGCGTCCATTTCAGGTTTCTTGCCGCTCCCACAAGACTCCTGGGACAAGGCGGGAAGCTGAAGGCTCTGGAGGTGATCCGCATGGAACTCGGTGAGCCCGACGCGAGCGGACGCAGACGGCCGGTAACCGTGGAAGGGTCGGAGACCCTCATCGAATTGGATAACGTAATCAGCGCCATCGGGCAGTTTCCGGACTTGACGTTCCTGAATAAAGGGAAGTATGAATCAGAGGTGACGGTAACCAAGTGGGATACCATCGACGCCCGTGAAGACACCATGCAAACCAGCGTACCTTCCATCTTTTCGGCAGGGGACGTAGTGAGCGGGGCGGCTACGGTGGTTCAGGCCATTGGAGGCGCTCGGCGTGCTGCGCGTTCCATCCACATGTATCTCATGGGAAGTGACGTCGAGCCGCCTGCGGATATGCGCAAGGAACTCTTTGACGCGGCCAATGAGGAAGATCTGAGGGCCCATGTTCCTCCTGAAGAACGGGCCAAGATGCCCGAGTTGCCCGTGGAGCGGCGCCGTCTGAATTTCGAGGAAGTGGAATTGGGCCTGATGCAGGAGGAAGCCACGCGGGAGGCAAAACGGTGCCTGCAGTGCGGTTTGTACTGTTTCCGAAGGACGTTGGCGGAGATTAAGAGATAAGACAAAGGAAGGCATCATGATGGATCGCCGTGTGTTCTTGAAGCTGGCTGGATTCGGTTCCCTGGCCGTCGCCACGGGGGCCGTGGCAAGCCCCTTAAGTAGTTCCAGGTTCAACCGGGAGCTGGTGCATGTGAACAAGACCCGACTCATGATGGGCACGTTTGTAAACATCAGCCTGTTTCATGAATCGCGTACGTTGGGGGAAGAAGCCGTTGAAACCGCTTTCGACCTGATCCACAGGAAAGAAGAAATCCTGACCCGGTTTTCCGACGCGAGTCCCGTGGGCAGCCTGAACCGGGAAGGTCGATTGCGGGAAGTGAGTCCGGAAGTGAACGAGGCCGTTCAACTCTCCAGGAGGTTCTTTCGGGAAACCGGAGGCTGTTTTGATATTACCGTCAAACCCGTCATCGACGTTACCAGGGATGCTTTTTCATTGCGGGGCAAACCTCCCGACGAACAGGATCTGATGGGATGCCTGGATCGAGTTGGTATGGAACATATGGCCGTATCGGCTGGAGAAATCCGGTTTCGGCGAGAAGGAATGGGCATCACGCTGGACGGAATCGCCAAAGGGCTGATCGTGGATTGGTCGGCTGACCGCTTGATCCAGAAAGGTGTCGAGCATTTTCTGATCAACGCTGGGGGGGATATCCGGGTGGCCGGCGGCAAACAGGACGGCTCGCCCTGGAGAATCGCGGTTCGGGACCCGGAACGACGGGATCAATTTGCGGCGGTAATTCGACTGCGGGAAGGTGCGGTGGCCACATCGGGAAATTACGAGATATACTATGATCGGGAGAAACTGTTTCATCATATCGTAGACCCGTCCACGGGCAGATCCCCGATCACGGGGGCCAGTGTTTCCACCGTGGCTTCCACGGCTGCCGAGGCGGACGCCTTGTCCACGGCGGTGTTTGTGATGGAACCTCATCAGGGAAGAGGATTTCTCGAAAAAAGGCAGGGTATTGAGGGGTTGATCATCACTTCGAGTCACCGGAAGTTTTCCACCACCGGGTGGAGAGCACTGGAAGCATGAGACCGATCCACTGAAAGCGCTTTTCCCGAATTCAAACGGCGCCTGCCGATCCTGAAAGGAATCGAAAGGCGCCGTTCCTGTTTTGCCGGCCGGGGACGCCTCATTCGAACCGTTCGGATTCGAGAGCCGAAACGGTTCCCATGCTGAAAGACGTGAACCCGGGCCCCGGCGCGGCATCGGAGAGATGACCGTCAAAGGATGTGGACACGGGAAACGCCGAACTCATGTGACTACGCAGATCGTGCACCCCTTTAACGATTTGATCAGATTCCTGGCCAGATCGGTTGTGGAAACTTCGAGTAGTTGCTTGCCGCCCGCCCCAATTACGATGGTTCCGAATCCATCCTCTTGAATCATGGATGCGATCTCTTTGGCGAGACCGTGGTGAACTTCATGCTCCTTGACCGCGATTCGCGCAGAATCGATCCCCGACCTCATGAGGTACTCTACGGCGGTACGAAGCTGAACCTTACCCTTTTCTCTCAGAACTTCCATGGTCTGAAAGGTGGCTCGTAACTTGTCCATGCCCGGGGCCTCGCCTTCCAAATCATGGCCCGGAATAGCGGGCAGGAGGCCCAGGAGCGTTACGGAAACGCCCCGTGCATTTCCGAACATCTCCCCGACGTAATCCACCGCCTTGAGAGCGTTTTCGGTGTTGTCATGCAACAGCAATATACGATTCCACAGCATTTGCGCCTCCCGATTTAATGAAGGTTCAAAACCCCCTCGCCCGACCCGCACCGTAGTCACACACACCTGAACGCCTATATCAACAGGCAGCGACCATGCCTGCCTTCGTCGGTCCGCTGAGAAACGGGGTGTTCGGCGGTTCGGCGAACGATAACACTCCCGCGCGCGAGCAACGGCATGTTCTTGACGCGCATGGTGATTGTCAGCGCGGGCAGACCCGCCCACGATGAGAAGGCAAAGCAGAAGCTGCGAATCGCGTTACCTACCACCCCGTTAAATTACTTTTCGTTCCTTTCCTTCCCAGTACTTAGACCGTAACTCCCGCTTCAGGATCTTGCCGTAATTATTCTTGGGGATTTCAGACACGATATCCACGGATTTGGGCTTCTTGTAGCCGGCGATATGATTCCTGCAAAATTCGATGATTTCCGCCTCGGTCACGGTTTCTCCCGGCGCCAAGGAGATCACCGCTTTTATGGCCTCCCCCCATTTGGGATCCGGCACGCCTATCACCGCTACTTCCCGGACGGCCGGATGGCGGATGATCACTTCTTCGATTTCACGGGGATACACGTTTTCTCCGCCCGATATGATCATGTCCTTGGACCGATCCATGATAAAAAGATAACCGTGGTCATCCATGTACCCCATGTCGCCTGTGTGCAGCCAGCCGTTGCGCAACGTATCCGCGGTGGCTTCCGGGTTTCGCCAGTATCCCTTCATGACCAGATCCGATCGGGTCACTATTTCTCCGGTTTCTCCCCGAGGCAGTTCTTTGTCGTCGTGATCGAAGACGGCGACCTCCACGTCCGTACGCTGGATTCCGGCCGATGCGAGACGCGTGATCTGCTCCGGTGTTCCTTCCTGGAGGTGCGCCCATTGAGGAAGATACGTGATCGTCATGGGAGATTCCGCCTGACCGAAGAGTTGAACCAGGCAGGGACCGAGCTTCTCCATGGCTTCCATCAGGTCCTTGACCAGCATGGGGGCCCCGCCGTAATTCAACGCTTTCATGGAACTCAAGTCGTATCGGCTTATGGAGGAACTGTCCAGGAGCAAACGGATCATGGTGGGCGCCGCGAACATATTGGTGATCTTATGTTCCTCGATGGTCTTGAGAACCAAATCGGCATCAAATGACTTGGATTCCAGAATCACGTTGCACGCTCCCTTCCCAACGTTGGGCAGTGCGTACAATCCACTGCCGTGAGAAAGAGGGGCCGCATGCAGTGCGGTATCGGTCGGTGACATTCCCGGGCAGATGTCGGCATAAAAGTTCATGCTCATGGCCAGAAGGTTTCGATGGGTGAGCATGGCTCCCTTGGGCAGGCCCGTGGTGCCGGAAGTGTAGAAAATCCAGGCCGTATCGTCCTGGTGAACGTCGTGATCCCGGAAACGGGACGCTCCCCCGGCTATCAAGGATTCGTAATCCAGCAATTCGCCCTCGGCGCCGGAAATGGTGATCAAGTCCCGAACGCGAGGGATCCGTTCCCGCAGGTCCAGGACAGACCCGTTGAACTCCGGCGAAAGGATTAGGGCCTTGGCTTCGGAATGATGGATGATAAAAGCACATTCGTTGGGGTGAAGGCGGAAATTGATCGGTACGGAGCCACAGCCCAGTTTGAAGCATGCAAAAAGGGATTCGAACATTTCGGGGTAGTTATACATGAGCAGCGCCACATGGTCTCCCGGTCGAATTCCCCGTTCCAGCAAGGCGTTTGCCAGACGATTCACCCGTTCGTTGAACCGGGCATAGGTGAGACGTTTGGCGCCGTGAATCACGGCCGGTCTGTCGGGAAAGGCTTCAGATGACTTGGTCAACAACTTGCCTACATTCATGACGTATTTCCTCTGTAGATTCTGAAAGAGACGCCGGCGCCCAACTCAGGCCATGACCCAGCCGCCGTCCACGTTCAGAACTTGTCCCGTGATATAATCGGATGCGCAGGAGGCCAGGAAGACGACGGCTTCGGCCATGTCCTCCGGAGCGCCCATGCGGGCTATGGGAAGATTGGCGACGCCGTAATCATAACCTCGGGTCATCTCCGTCTCGCAAGCTCCAGGAGCGACGGCGTTCACATAAATCCCGTCTTTGGCCACGTCCTTGGCCACCCAGCGGGTCAGGGCGAGAACACCGCCCTTCGCCGCCGCGTAGGCCGGTCCGGACCGGCCTCGGATCTTTTCGGGAGAGTCGTCGGGCTTGGATACGGCGCCTCCGATAATCCCCGAAATGGAACTGATGTTGACGATCTTGCCGTATTCCCGCTGCTTCATGTGAGGGACCACTGCCTGAATGCACAGGAATGTTCCCTTGAGAACCACGGCGATCACACGATCCCAGGTTTCTTCCCGCGTTTCGAGGAGGGGGTCCCGGTGAACGATGCCGGCGTTGTTTACCAGGATGTCCAGATGCCCGAGACGCTCGACGGCGGATTCCACCATGTTGCGGACCTGCAGGGGATTGGAAACATCCGCCTGAAGCACCATGGCTTTTCGTCCAAGATGGCGCACCTTGCCGGCGGCTTCATCACAAGGGATAAGGTCCGCCAGGGCGATATCGGCCCCTTCCCGGGCCAATGCCAAGGCGATGGCGGCGCCGATTCCACGGGCCGCTCCGGTCACCAGAGCGGTGCGTCCCTGCAAATCGTTGGGGCGGCTGATATTCATGACGGCCATGGTATTCCTCTGTTGACGACAGTGTCAGTACGGGCAGGATGTACGGATGCGATGTCCGTCGAGCGGGACACTCCTCTTGGGGGCGCCTGCAACAACCCCCCGGCCCGGGAGCAAGGAGAGATACTACGCTGCGGGGCAACCAGTGCGGAACGACATGCACCGGTGGCTTTGCGACGCGTCCCTCGGCCCAACGAACCCCGCTTCGGCGGGCGCACTCACTTGCCCATGGTTTGTGGAAGCCAGTAACTGAGTACGGGCAACAGAAACAGTATGGTGGTGGTAATCAATTCGAAAACCACGAACCACAGACATCCTTTAAAAATATCCGTCAGTGGGACATCTCGAACAACCCCCGCCAAAACGTAGACGTTGAGACCCACCGGGGGGGTGATGAGGCCGACTTCGCACAACTTCGTGGAGAGGATCCCGAACCACAGGGCGTTAAACCCAAACTGCTCGACCACCACCGGAAACATGAGGGGGAGAGTCACCAGAAGCAGGGAAAAGGAGTCCAGCAACATGCCCAGGGGAATGTAGACCACCAGAAAAGCGGCTACGATGAGCATGGGATGTACCGGGAGTGTGGCGACCCAACCGGAAATCATTTGGGGAACCTGCGCCAGAGTCAGAAAGAAACTGTACAGGCCTGCTCCTACGATGACAATGAACACCATACACGTCGTCCGCAGGGTCGTGATGAAGCAGTTCAGGATGTCCCGTCCCATTTCCGAGTCCCCTCGTCGGCGGAAAACCAGGGCCACCAATGCCACGAAAGATCCCACGGCGGCGGCTTCCGTGGGGGTGAACCAGCCGACGTAAATCCCCCCGACCACGATGAGGAACAGGAAAAGAACTCCCCAGGCGTCTCTGAGGGAGCTCAATCGCTCCCCCCAGGATACGGGTTGCGGATCCGGGGACAGGCTGGGCTCGATAAAGCTCAAGAACAGGAGTCCGAGCACGTAGACAACGACGGACAGGATCCCGGGGATGACGCCCGCCACCAACATGGCTCCCACCGAAGTGTCCGTGAGAACCCCATAGAATACCAGGATGACGCTGGGGGGGATCAGGATCCCCAGTACGCCTCCCGCCGCCACGATGCCGCAGGCCAGCTTGGGATCGTACCCGAACTTGCGCATTTCCGGCACGGCCACGGCGCCCATGGTGGCGGCCGTGGCCACGCTGGACCCGGAGCAGGCCGCGAACCCCGCGCTTCCTATAATACTGGCCACCCCCAATCCCGCGGGAAACCGGGAGAACCATTTCCGGCCGACGCTGAAGATATCGTGGCCCAGTCCGGCCTTGAAGGCGAAGTTGCCCATGATCACGAACAAGGGAACTACGATCAGCAGGTAACTTGCCGTCTGCACATAGGGGAACACTTTCAGTTGTTTGAGAGCCATATCCCATGTGGAAATGGCGGCGCACCCGAGAAAACCTGTCAAGCCCAAGGAAACGTAGACGGGGATTCCCAGGACCAGCATGAGAAGAACCACGGGAATGCTCAGCATGACGGCCAGGGTCGGATCAATCATTGAAGGTTCACTTTCCCTTGAAGGCGTTATCAGGCCGTTGAAAAACGCGATCTGCGTCGTTGGGCTTCATCCTTCGTCATTGCGGCGTACTGGTTGTACGCCTCATTCCTCAGGATTCGCCCGCCTTGCATCTCATCGTTTTTGACCGGCCTGCCCGCAATACAGTTTATCAACGGGCTGTTAAGGATGTGTTCCGGCCGATTCGGCGGCGCCTGCTTCCTTAGGTGGTTTTGCTTCGTGACGTTCCGGGTACGGGAAGTCGGCCCGAGAGGTGTTCGATTTCCTTCCACATATCCAATAACAGCTGGATATTCAACATCCAGCAGCCGATGGGTATCAGGCACTTCACCCACCAAATGGGCATTTGCACGGATCCCCAGCGGAATTCGCGAATGAGATAGGATTCCCATGCTCCCACGGCGGTTTGGTAGCCGAGGATAAAGACGAAAATGAAGCTTACCGTCCATGCGATCAGGTTCAGAATGCATGTCCCACGCGCGGACAGAATCTCCAGCAGGGCGGTGACCCGGATATGCCCTCGTTCGATCTGAGTCCATGCCACCCCCATGAACACACAGATCACCAATACGATTTCGTTGAGTTCGAATACGCCTTTGATGGGGCGATTCAGTAGGTACCGTGACGTGGAATCCAGAGTGGTGCTCAGCATCATGACCGCGATGGCGGCGCCCGAGATAGAAGCCATCCAGATGCAGAACTTTCGATATTTCTCACTCAGGATTTCGACGAGCCGTTTCTCGGATTTTGACGTGTCGGGACTCACCGGGTCTTCCTGCTTTGGGGTTGGATAGACGGAACCTCGCGGGGGCGGACCGGGGACAAGCCTGTGTCCGCCCTTACGAGGAAAAACTCGACGCCGTCGAACGGCGAGTCCTTTGTTTCGTATTTGTCAGAGTACCGCTGGACCCCTATGGCCAAACGAGCATCTCCTCGGTACACGCGACGATTTCCTGCTGCGAAGGATTCACGCGCCTGGAATGCCTCGCTTCACATCAGCCCGCCGTCCAATCCATGCTTCAGCAAAGTGTCAGGCCTTTTCCGAGGAATACTTGTCCCGGTAGACTTCCCAGGGATTCTTGAGCTTGCCGGGCTCGTACTTGGCGATCAAGGCGACGATCTTTTCCTTGAAGGCTTCGCCGTCAAAGTTCTGTGGTTTGGCGATTTTTTCGATCCAGTCGTTGATCAGGGCCGGCTGCACCATGGCCGTCGCCTTCTCGATTTCCGAGTCGGGCCATGTGGAAAACTTGGCGCCCGCGGTGACCATGTTGTCGACGCTTTCCTCCGTCAATCTGGAATACAACTCCAGATATTTCCAGTTATACACATCGTCCACCGTTTTTTGGATGACTTCCTTGAGGTCGTCCGGAAGCGACAGATACAGTTTCCGGTTCATAACCACCGTAGTCGGTGCGTGAGCCCCCGCGCCGCCCTCGACGATATAGGGCGCCTGTTCGTGAAGTTTCATTTTCTCGGCAGTGATGAAGGCGAAGGCGAAGACACCGTCCAGGATCCCTCTTTCCAGCGAAGTATACACTTCTCCGGCCACAATGGGCATTCCGGTTCCGCCGAGACGGTTGACGGTCTCCGCGCCGATGCCGTAGCCTCGCACTTTCTTGCCTTTCAGACCCGCGATGTCGGGAAGGGGGTGCTTCATGAGAAAAGGACAGTAACTCCAGTTGGTGAAATAAAGTACCTGGCTGTTGTTTCGTACTTCCCATTCGTTTCGGAGTTCCGGGGTTTCATTGTAGATATCCCGGCATACGTGCAGGAGAGAATCCGCATGATCACACCCCATGTAATACCATTCCAGTCCCCGGCTCAGAGGTACGTCGGCGGGGTAATAGCCGTAACTGATCAGCGAGATCTCGGACAATCCGTCGCGCACTGCGGGGAGATGCTGTCCCACCTTGCGGAGGGAACCGGACCAGAACTTGTCGATCTGGATGCGGCCATCGGAGCGGGACACCAGCTCATCCAGAAACCAGTTGTCCAGTTGCGCGGTTTCCGCGGTGGGCCCGATGTAACAGTCGTACTTCATCTTCCAGGTACCCTTTTGGGACGCATGGGCCAGATCCAGTCCCGGCGCCAGGGTAAGGGAGGCCCCCAGTGCGGCGCCACCCAAAACCGTGGTCCGCAGAAAATCTCGACGTGACAATCCTTCGTTCGTCTTTCGTTCCATTTCAGCCCCTCCTTTTCTAAAAGACCTTGCGGTGGAAAATGGGTTCACAGGCGTGGAAGATACATCATGGATCCCCACCGGCGGTGTAAGCTCCGGGAGATCCACCGAGTGTTCCATCTTGAAAAAGAAACAAGAACGCAAAACACTCATGCTCGGGCCGGAGGCCACAATCCGCGGATGGAGCATGCCTCCGCTTACGGACTCTCGGTCCTGGAATTCCAACCGGATCCTTTTCCACTTTCACAAACCCCCCGTATTCCTTGCTGCTTTTCATGCCTCCGGGGGCGAAAGCCCGTATCCCAAGCAGGCCGACCTGCGGCGCGTACGAGCCCGAAAGTCGGTGAATGCTCCGGGCCGGGAAGCCTGCGGATCCGTAAACGGGACTGTTGCGTGTCAGTCCAATGCATGGATGAAATGGATGCGGGGGCCGTGGGCTATGTGTTCTTCGGATCGATGCGTTCGCACTCTGGAGAAAGGGCGCCGTTTTCCCCCCGGGCCAGTATCCGTGTAACGATCGGTATGTATTGGGCTTTCTCGCCCAGTTTTCGGCCACGGGATTGGACCAGCATCAATGCAACGGCAAAGGCGACAATGCCCACTCCAAAAGCCAACAGATCCGCATTCAGAGCCAGTCGTTCCCCCAACGACTTACCGAGAACGGCTCCCACCACCAACGTCAATACGGGAATCAGGTAGACCAGAATGGAAGCCTTGAGCAGGGAAGACTCCTGGATGGAAAGCTGTACCCGGTCCCCGGCCTCTGCATGCGCTTCATTCAAGGCTTCAACAAGCATTTCGCGGCCGCCGCCGCCCAGCGCATGGCATCCGCTTCGCGCCCCACATGCTTGGCATGCGGATCCCCGCTCCGTAATGACCGTTGCTTTGGAACCGTGTACGCTGCGCACGGTTCCTTCTTCGCTGAGCATTCGACCTTACCGCCTGTCCAGGCTCTTATATAACCCTATCCCCGGCATTGTGCGCCCCCAAAGCGGGGATGCGGGCGCACAGACAAACATTACCGGGGAGGTGGCCTGCAATTGCTTCCTCTCGATACGGGCGCCCTCCGTATCTCTTCCGGTTTCAGCAGCCTGCGGGCGTCCC
Source organism: uncultured Thermodesulfobacteriota bacterium (assembly GCA_964597345.1). Taxonomy (GTDB): domain Bacteria; phylum Desulfobacterota; class Desulfarculia; order JACQYL01; family JACQYL01; genus CAZQXK01. The sequence goes on from CAZQXK010000015.1 coordinate 53,126, forward strand.
TGTCTTCATCGCGCTGCTAAAAGTAGTCTTCGACTCGAAAAATAAGCTGTTCGGCGTCCTTTCTCAGAAGTTTGGCTTCCTGGACATCCCCTATGAGGAGAGTGTGATCGCCGATCTTGATGGTGTCTACCAGCTTGCAGTTGATATACGAGTGGATATCGGGGAGAATGGGGCAACCATTGGAGGAAATCTTGACTTCGATTTCATGAAATTTGTCGACCTCGTGCCCGGTCTGGAACCCGAATCGGCGGGCCAGGTCTTCCTGTCCCTCGCAAAGAACGTTGATGGTGAATTTCTTGCTTGCCAGGATCATGTCATGGGATCGCCTCAACGGGGAAACCGCCACCATGATGCGCTGTGGGTCGTACGAAACCTGGTTTACCCAAATCGCGGTCATTCCATTCTTTTTCCCTTTATCTTCAACCGTGATGATATACACTCCAGCAAGAATTGACTTCAGCACGTCTTCGTACATATGTTTCCCCTAGTTCATGTAAGTAGTTGCAATTATGGAAGAGGAGTAAATGGAAACCCCCCCGGTTGTCAAGGAAAAAGAGAGAAAGGCCGAGGAGGAAGCCCTCCGCGCCGGAGGCTCTGATTTCAGGGTGGCGCCCATCGGACGAGTACGATCCGAATGGTCGGAACCCGGGCAGGCCCCGGCGCAAGGTGCGGAACGGGAAACCTCTTCCGTGATCGAGATCTTTGAAGAGTTCCAGGATGCCGCAGAGGGATTGGAACTCGAGGAGACTCTGATCGTGCTCACATGGCTGCACCGGAGCGATCGAAACATACACCGCGTTCATCCCAGGGGAGACCGGAGGAATCCCGAACGGGGCGTTTTCGCAACACGCAGTCCCCACCGGCCCAATCCCATCGGACTCCACGTGGTCCGGCTGGTGTGCGCACGAGGCAGGTTTTTGGAAGTGCGGGGCATGGATGTCATCGACGGTACGCCTTTACTGGACATCAAACCGTTCAGGGAGGCACTGGACGCACCCCGATGAAAGCGGGGTCTTTCATAACAGGCTGCTGAAAAACGCGACTTCGGCGTTGCGCGTCATCCTTCGTCCTTGCGGCGTACCGTATGTACGCCTCATTTCTCAGGATTCGCGCGCCTT
>CAZQXK010000016.1:0-53676 GCA_964597345.1 uncultured Thermodesulfobacteriota bacterium
GCGCACCTGAATGGGGTTCAGGGGGTCGGAGGTTCAAATCCTCTCGTCCCGACCATACATAACAAATACTGAGGCTGTCTTTTGCAGGACGGCCTTTTTCATTTGCACTCCTCGTTTACACATCAACGAAATCTTGCAAGAAACTTCGAATTTTGGCATAATCGGAAGAAATGAAAAGAAGTCAATTGATAAAACATCCGAAGAGTCATGGGGCATTTCTTATCCGCGAAGGGCGACGGCCTAGCATTTTTCAAAAAGCTGGGGTGAAGACCCAAGCGCCGAGGCATAGGGAAATTGTGGATGAACTGGCTCGAAAGATTTGCAGAGACCTTGAAATCCTCTTTGTGAGGTAATTCCATGAAGTACAGGGCGATAATAAAAAAGACTGGAAACTGGTGGATTGGCTGGTTGGTTGATTTGCCGGGAGTCAACGCACAGGAAAGAAGCAAGCCAGAACTCTTGAAGTCGCTGAGGATAGGGGCGGAGGATATGCTGACAACCGAAGTTCCTTTCGAACCCGAAGCTGAAATGACCACGGTTGAGGTTACAGACCCGGAATGGGTGGTCGCATGACAAAGCAAAGCCTGAATCCGGCTTAGCTAAAACGAAGCGGGAAGAAGGGGGCCGTCCTTTGGTCTACAGTTTTTTTAACACCGAATTGGGGTAGTGTTCCTTCCGTATTCCGGGCCGTTCCATCGGGGCGCTTCGGTTCCGCCATGCCGCCTGGGATCGTAAAATGCCGGCGGCCTTCCAAGTATCGGAAGGGTGACAGCCGGAATCCCGCTCTACGGGCGCGTCTCAATACTCGTACCCTCCTGAGATATCCGGGAGCGTCGCCTTTTCTCCGGCTTCGAAAACCAACTTGTGCAGCATATCAATGCACAGGCGACAGAGGTTATGGCTTCGTTTTCTATATTTCAGAGCCTTTCTCATGGAACCATGCCCTCTGGACAGCCAATAGAATACCGGTGCATTGACTATGTTCTCCGCGCAGCATATCTGTTGAATGCTGTTTCTATGCACGTTTCCCAACGAGGTGCGTAGTTCAGCCGGCAGGAGGCAGCACGGTAGAATTTCTCCTGAAGGATCGACGGCCAACCTTTCTACGAAGTAGTTGCAATAGCGTCCATTTCTAAGATCAGGATCCGGAAGTAGACTGTTCAGGAAAAGATAGTTCAACCCTTGAAAAGCATGTTCTATCTTTATTATGGCATGTTCCATATCGTCTTCACGGAGTGGGTACTTGCTTGCCATGTCCCTGGCGCGCCCTGTGGGTACGGGAGCGCTGAATTGAATGCCGTCCACGGCGTAACGATGCAGAAGGTCGGCGAGCTTCAGCACGTCTTCCAACGTATGGCCCGTAACCACCGTGGCAACGATTACTTGCATACCGGCCTTCTTGGCGGACCGTATTCCCTCGAGGGTCCGCGCATGGGACCCGGGCGTTCCGGTAAACGCATCGTGTACAGAGGAAGATCGGCCATACAGAGAGATTACAATGCGGCGGACTCCTGCTTGTTCCAGCCGTGGGGCCGTTCTTGGTCCAAGCCTTTGTGCGTTGGTGAATATGGATGTAGACAGGCCGATGCTCGACGCATAGCGAATAACGCCGTCCAGGTAGTCTATGTCCAACGTGAGCGGGTCGCCTCCGGTGATCTCGAGTTCTCCGGCCCCCATGTCTTTGCCTTGCATAAGAACCCGCTTGACGGTGGTTCGGTCCATAGGCGGGAGGTGGCTATGTGGTGTGGCCTCGACGGAGCAGTGTCTGCAACGAAGGGAACATTTCTGCGTAATGTGAAAGTGAATCGTGGATAATCTCAGGTGCGGATGTCGAACCGAACTTACGGCAGAAGTAGAATCACAAGAGCGCAATTTGTAACCCCTCTGTTTGGCGGCCCGTTGAAAAACAGCCTTTCGGACAGGCTGTTCAAAAACGATGAGATGCAAGGCGCGCGAATCCTGAGGAATGAGGCGTACATCCAGTACGCCGCAATGACGAAGGATGAAGCGCAACGCAGCAGATCGCGTTTTTCAACGGCGCGCTATGGCTTTGAAAAACGTATAACAAAAAACCCCGTCTTCTTCCGTGGTTCTGTACAGCGCTCTGACCCCGTCATCAAACGTGTTCTCGTCGATTAAACCGGCCTCGATAGAGGCGTCTCGAACCCCTTCGATCATGGCCGTGAACGTGTTTCTGGTAAAGCCTTCAACGAGTTGCGGTTTGCTTGAATCCACGTAAACCATCCTTGGAGATACGTGAACCGACTCGAAACCCGCCGCGTTTAAGAGGGGATAAAGCTCCCTGCCCATATTGGCGTTTCCACCGGCTCTCTTTTGCAGTTCGACCTGGCACCGGATGGCTCGATGCGCGGCATCATTGTCAGGATGGAAATAGGTCGATCCATGATCGCCCTCAATAACCGTAATGGTTCCTCCTACTTTCAGAAGCTTCTTCAACGCGTTCAGCGCATGGCCTGGCTGTGCCAAGTGTTCCAGGACGAAACACACGAAAATATGGTCGAAGGACTCCGGATCAAAGGGCAAGTTGAATATGTTCCCCTGTTCGAAATGAACATTTTCATGCCCTGCGTTCTGAATAACTCTCCTGGCTTCGACAAGGGAGCTTTCCGACAGATCGATCGATGTGATGTGTGCGTGAGGACTGTTAGCGGCGAGAATAATAGTCTGCGCACCAACACCGCATCCAGCTTCAAGGACAGTGCTCCCAGGGGCATATACTGTATCCGAGTGCAGTAATTCTGCAAGAGTTGAAGCTTGGTCCTGCAAGCGCATAGCCTCTTTTTCATTATACCCGTGAACGTACTTCAAGTCATGACCTCATCTTCGGTTGTGTGTTACCATTGGAGCGGAAGCGACCCCTGACTTGACAGCCCGTTGATAAATCGTATTGCGGCCTGATATGAGTCGGGCTTCTAATTGGAAACCCTATTCCGCATCTTGGGCAATCGAACGACGAATGTCGATCCTTTTCCCGGTTCGCTGCGTGCCTGCAAGCTGCCTCCGTGTTTTTCGACAATGGCTTTCACCGCTGCCAGGCCGAGTCCGAAGCCGCCTCGTTTCCGCCCTTCGCCCTGCGCTCGGTGGAAGGTTTCAAAGATGTAGGGCAGATCGGCGGGATCGATGCCGATACCCTGGTCCTTCACCTCTACATAAACGTGGTCTTCGGTTTGACCTGTAGAGATGGTGATGGTTCCCGTTTCCTTGGAAAACTTGAGGGCGTTATCCAGCAGGTTGGTGAAAACTCTGCGTAATTGCCGGGAATCCGCCTCGATGACGGGAAGCGGCTCATCGGAGTGAAGCTCGAGGGTGAGTCCCTTTTCCGCCGCTACGGGTTGATAGGTCTCATGAAGTTCGTAGAGTTCCTTGTCCAACGATGCGGCGCTCAGGTTCAACGGCAGTCTTCCCGCCTCCAGTCGGGAAAACTCCAGGAAATCCTGGATCATGGATTCGAGTCTCTCGGACTCCTTCTCGATAACGGACAGGTACTGCCGATCCTTCGAATCTTCGGGATTCCTTTTGAGCAGGCGATGAGCGAACCCGTGAATGGCCACGATAGGAGATTTCATGTCGTGCGCGATCATGGATATGAAGTTATCCCGCTCTCTATGCAAACTTTTCAGACGGCTGACGTCCTGAAACACCTCCACTCCACCGATGAGTTCTCCCTTGTCGTCGAAGAGTCCCGCCGTGTGCATTCGGACGGGTACGGCGCCTCCCGACTTGTTCCGGATGACGGTTTCGAGGGCGATTATGGGTGCCTCGCGCCTCAGAACCGTGCGCAAGGGACATCCGAGGTCGCACATGCCGCCGTGCAGAATGTCCCCGCAGTACCGGTTGACAGCCTCCGACTTTGAAAACCCCGTTATCTTTTCGGCCCATGGGTTCAGGCCCGTGATCCGGAGGTGGGAGTCCACCGTCAGGACCCCGACGGGAACGCAGTCGATGACGAATTTATAAAATTCCAGACTGACAGATTCCATAATTCCTCTCAGGTCCGAGAAACCCGCGGAAGCGGGGTAACGAGGGCAAATCCTTTGGGAGGTGCGGGGCCATGGTTCGCTTCGCCGACCGGTATCGTACTCGATGGGGCGCCTTCGGCGTGCGCTCGATCTTGGGGTGCGCGACAGATTCCTGTGGGAACGTATCGGCTCGGCGGCCTGGATTTTCCGGTCCGCTGAAGCAATTCGTCAGGCGGACAGTGATACATCCCCGGCGCTCCACGCCAAGATTACATCTCCAGGCAGGGTCATCACGGCTTTCATGTGAACCAGGGTTTCAGAGCCGTCTCCTTCTTCCGGTGGTTCGAATCCGGCAAAAAGAACGGTGGAGGGATGCATGGCCTCCCCGACGGCCTCGAGAGGTTCGTCGGTGGGCAACACCACTATCTCCGCGTTGATTCGTCCCCTGGAAAGCATGTCGCTCATTTCGCGTTTCACGTTCTCGAGGTCCGCCCTGGGGGGAATGGTACGTAAAATGCGCAAGGAACAGCCGCGCCATTCTCGGTTCTCTTTCAACAGAAAACCCAGCAACACCATCATGGGACCGTTCCTTGAATCCTGCCACCATATATTGATGGCCCCGAGGGGAGGATTCCATTTTTCTTGCTCACGCATAGACCGCACGATCAACATGCTTCGGTTCATTCTCCGACAAAGGTGGATCGTTTGAAGAAACACTCCCGACGTATCAAAATCTTCACTCCAACCCAATAGAACGGTATTGGGGCGCAATCCGCCGATGCCGTGGCATTGGATCAAGGCCTTCAACCCCTCGGCGAAATTCTGTTCGACCACCACCACCGGGAAAGCTTCCAGCTTTTCTTCCCGTATGAACTTGCGCAACAGCTTTTCAGCTTGATGTTGACGCACAAAACGATCCTCCAAACGGCCGCTGATGATCTGGGCCAGGGACACCAGTCCCCGTTGCGCCGAAAGAAGACAGGCATAACTGACCAAGTGCAGGCGGTTATAGGAGCCGCCGCTCAAGGCCACTATGGACGGTCGCCAGTTCTTGGGATGATATTTCTCTTTTTCAAGCCGCAAGAGGGCTTTTCGGGCCTGCTGAAACGCCAATCCGCTGCTCAAGTCCCCCCATTTAACGAGGATCTCGGCCCGCTCTATGAGGAGAAACATACCGGCGGACAATAGAATGGCGACGATCGCCCAGAGGGGATTGATGAGAAACATGACGACCAAACAACTCAAGGCGCCCAGAAGGGAGACGGACCAGTGATTCAGGCGGAATGTGGGACGAAAACTGGGATTCTTGGAAATGGCCTCATAAAAACAGGCCAGATTGATGGTTCCGTAGGTGATGAGGAAAAACATGGTAATGACCGGGGCGACGGTATCCAGGTCCCCCAGTAAGATGCCCGTTTGGGCGATGATGAAGGTAAGCAAGACGGCGCGGCGCGGTTCGTTGGAGAGACCGGCGCCCTGGCCGAACCATTTCAGCCGGTCAAACACATTGTCCCTTGCGAAGGCTTGGAGAATTCGGGGGGCGCCCATCATGCTGGCCAACGCGGAGGACAAAGTGGCGCTGATGACTCCGGCATAGAGGAGAAATCCCCAGCGTGAAGCGTCCTTCATAACAAAGCTGTCCCCGAGAAGAACGTTCCGATGACTGCTTGACGCAAGCGTTATCGCGATCCCGGCGTAGATCAAGGCCGTGAAGCCGATAGCTCCAAGGGTTCCAGTCGGAAGTGAACGCCCGGGGTCCTTGAGGTCGCCGGACATGTTGACTCCGGCCATGATCCCTGTTACCGCGGGGAAAAAAAGGGCGAACGTGCTGAAAAAACCGTACGTGTCCGTCCAGTTGGGGGCGAGATTGGAGTGGAAAGTCTCCAGAGACGCATACGGCCATGCTCCCATGAAGTAAGAAATCAGGGAAACGAGTAAGATGGAGAGGATGAAGTACTGAATTCGGATGGCCCATCCCGCGCCGACATAAACACAAGCAAATACGAGGATGTTGACCAGGGTGGCGACGGTTTGGAAAGACAACCCTATGGCGGGCAGTGCGGAAAAAACCGCCTCCGTGAACCCTATTAGATACATGGAGACGGCTACGGCCTGCGCCACATAGAAGAACACTGCGATGACGCCGCCGAATTCCACGCCCAGGCTGCGGCTTATCAGAAAGTAAGCGCCGCCGCCCTTGACCCTCATATTGGTAGCTATGGACGACACCGAAATACCGGTTATTAGAGTAATGGTTTTGGCGCAAATCAGAATGAGCAGACTTCCCCAAAGTCCCGCATATCCCACAACGGTGGGATACCTCAGGAACATGATTACACCCAGAATCGTCAAGACGCTGGGAGTGAAGACGCCGCCAAAGGTACCGAACTTGGTGGGCGCATCGGGGGATTTTTGGGGATTTTGGTTTTTCATAAGCCGGCCTGCCATGCTGTTTATCAACGGGCTGCTATGGGTTTTCGGCGCCTTGCTTCAATCACTTTCAGAATAGCAGACCATCCCGGCAGTGCCAAACGGAAAGACCGCCGGCTATCACCGAAGCGAATGGTCTCATTCCCGCGTGTGTCGTTTCGGTGTGCCGTGGTGGAATCCGTGTCTGCCCGTGCTCATGGGGAAGTGGTCGAAATGCTGAACCTCGAATGGAGGACGAAGGCGGGCCCTCGGTGCGCCGTTGCGCGGCGCGCGAAGTCTCACGGAAGCGTTCGCCGGCGTTGGATGGCTTGGCGCGGAGCGCCCGGGCGTGCGGCGTTACACAGGGGGGAGTGGCGTACTCGTGAAAAACCTTTCACTCTCCCCCCTCCCAAGGGGTATCAGGCTGTTGAGGCGTCCGGCTGTTTCTTCCGGACATATTCCACCATCACGCATTGGGCCAGATCTTCCGAGGCCGTGAAAAAGGCCTTCCCCTGGTTTTCCCGCACCATCCCGGCGACGAAGGCTTCCGATTCCTCCCTTTCGGAAAGCATGAAAGCGGTGATCCGTATGTGTCGCCGGGTGCACTCCCGGACCTGCCGGAGTGTCTGGCTCCGGATCCAGGGGGTGGGTTCGGGCTCCAGGTGCACGATGCCGTTTCTGCGGCAGGCCGTGGGTTCGGCGTCCGTGATGAGAAAGATGTGTTTCCGCGCCGCCCGGTCCCGGCTCAGCAGCTCTGTGGAGACATGGAGTCCTTCCTGGAGGTTGGTGAAATCTCCGGGAAATCCGGGTCCGCCCCGGTGCTCCATTTCCTTGAGTTCCGGGTAAGGCAGCGTGCCGGGCACGAAACCCTCGTAATAGGGCATGACTTCCAGGCGGATCAGTTCTTCCTCCGAGACCGGCCGGGCCAGGGTGTAAAAGGTCACGATACGCAGGCGGTCGCCGGGGAACCGGTTCCGGATGAGTTCGTTCAAGCCCAGGGCCACCTTCTTGGCGGCGGGAAGCTTCTCTTCCATGGAACTGCTCGTGTCGATGAGCAATACCGTGCTGGCGCCGGATCCGTATTCCGCTTCGTAGACGTGCAGATCGCGGGGATCCAGGGAAAGGGGAGGGGGGCGCCGCCCGGTCCTTCGAAGCGAAGACAACAGGGTCGAAGGGATGTCCAGATTCCAGGGGTCTCCGAAGCGGTACCTGCGGGAGGCCCCCGTGAACTCCAGGGCCGTGTGGCGGGTCTGGAGGGACCGGTGGATGGGGGCGGAGAAGCGGTGAGGCTTCAAAACCTCCCGCAGAAGCAATTCCCCCACCCGGCGCAGGCCCCTTCCCGTAAGAGCGAATCCGTGGCCTTCTTGGCGGAGATATCCGGAGTCGATCAGAATTTCCGCCAGTCGCTGAAGCCTCTGGAGGGACTGAGCCGCCAATTCCCCCAGCACGTCCGCCACCAGGCTGTGGTTGATTTCGGAAAGGCGGCCCTGAACGCGTGCGTCCCGGATGTTCTTTTCGAGGAGGTCCAGCTTTTGCATTCGTTGCGCCAGGGACACCGCCTCTTCCAATCCCACGCCCACGGATCCCTCGAAGGCGCGGGGCGTTATCCGGGGGAGCGGATGGATCCGATTCAGACGGCTCCACAGCGCTTCCAGCGGTGTTCGAGCCGCCCGGAAGCCTTTCGGACAGCCGGTTAATGCGTGAAGTTCCCGGCGGAGGAACGGAGGGAGGCATTCCAACAGGAGACGCACGGCGGAACGCTTTTCCTGAATGGAGCGAATGAATTCCGCCAGCCCTTTGCCCACGTCAAAAACATCTGCATGCCGGGTGAGGAACGCCCCCACGGAAAGCCGGCGGTTTTCTTCCGGCAGCTCCAACAAGGCGTTCAGCGCGGCGACGGCTTCCGCCAAGACCTCGGCGGAACGCGGGACGGTCTTCCCGGTGAGGGATTCCAGTCCGGAAAGGGTCCATTCCAGTCCATGGATCGCTTCCGAGACCTGTGGCGGGATTCCGGGGTCCGTCTGTTGCAGCGAACGGATCTGTTCCAGATGGGCGGCCAAATCCGAAGGGAACCCGGATGCCGACCATGCCCGGAGATCCCGGAGTTCATCCGTGATGTCCAGCGTGAAGGGCTTCGAGGGGGGAACCGTCGGGCCGGAGGCGGGCGTCGCCTGCGCCGCGGATTCACTGAACTCCTCGATGCGCAGGCGGAGCCCCTCGAGGATCCGGGTCAACGTGTAGGTCCGGAGGAGGTGGCTGCGGAGTTCGGCGATTTGGTCCAGAATTCCAGCGAGCCCGTCCGCCCGCTGGGTGTCCGGATCCAACAGTCCTTCCCATTTCAGACGTTCCATGGCTTCGGCGGGACTGTACCGCCGGATGAGCCGTTCGGCCAGGGCCTTCAACAGCGTGTCCGCATCCGGATCGCGCAACGCGGCGGGGTCGACCCCGGAGGATTTTACGTACCGGTACGTGGTCATGAAGCGTACCCGATGTTTGGGTATGTCCGGGGAATCCTTCCCCGGAGTGGTTCCCCCAGCCCCTCCCGAGACGCTCGGGAGAGAGTCGCCGGCCTGCGGGGTGCGAACGCGGAGCTACCTCGCGCCGCGAGCGTAGGTAATGGAGCCCGATACCTCCTGGCGTTCCAGTTTTCCGCGCAGGGTCAATCCCTCCAGGACGAATTCGATCACGGAGGCCCGGTGTTCGGGGCTCCAGGCGTTCATGCGGGTCCACAGGTCCCGGACGCCCTGGAAAGCGGCGCCCTGTCTTTCGTACTCCACGGCCGGGAGCGTATCGGACACCACGAAGGACCGGGAATCCCCAAAAGCATCCAGGAGGGCCGTAAAATCGCAGTCGCCCCAAACGGTTTCAAAGATGTGCGACACGGCCTTCCGGACGAGTTCGGCGAACACGACGTCCCCGGACAGATCTCCCAGGCTCTCGAGTTCGATCTTACCCAGGGTGGAGGGAACCAGATAGGCCAGGTCCGTGACGCGGGGCACGATGCGCGGTTCATTGAGGCGCAGGCGCCTTCGCAGTGCGTTGGACACCAGGTTTTCCAGGTTGTGGATGGAGGCCCGCACGCTCACGCCGGAACGGGGATCTACGTCCGGGTGTTCCCGTGCGCGGCGGGAGATCTCCGCCACGATGTCCTTCATAAAGCCGGGAACTTCCGTGTACTCCTCCTCGGGAAACCGCTTCCGTTCCTGGTCCATGATGGCGGTCTCCAGGTCCCGGGACAGGGGATAGTGGGTATTCACCTGGGAACCGAAGCGGTCCTTCAGGGGAGTGATGATGCGGCCCCGGTTCGTGTAATCCTCGGGATTTGCCGAGGCCGCCACGTAGAGATCCAGAGGCAGGCGAAGGGCGAATCCCCGGATCTGAACGTCCCGCTCCTCCAGGATATTGAACAAGCCCACCTGCATGCGTTCCGGAAGATCCGGCAGTTCGTTCACCGCAAAGATGCCCCGATGGGCCCGGGGAATCAGCCCGAAGTGAATGGTTTCCATGTCCGAGAGAGTCCGGCCTTCGGCGATCTTGACCGGATCCAGGTCTCCGATCAGATCGGCCATGGTGATGTCCGGGGTGGCGAGTTTTTCCGTGTATCGTTCGCTCCGCGGCACCCATCGAATGGGGGTGCGCCCGCCCAGGTCCCGGACCATGTTCCGGCATCGCATGCACACCGGAGCGAAGGGATCGTCCCGGAGGTCGCATCCGGCGACGGCGGGAATCTCGGGGTCCAGCAGGTTCGCCAGGGACCGCATGATCCGGGTCTTGGCCTGACCCCGTTTGCCCAGAAGCACCAGGTCCTGTCCGGACAGGAGGGCGTTTTCGATCTGGGGCAGTACGGTGTGGTCGAACCCCAGAATACCGGGAAACAAGGTTTCACCGGACCGGATCCCGGCGATGAGGTGTTCTCGGAGTTCCCATTTGACGGAGCGGGTCCGGATTCCGGCGTCCAGCAAATCGGAGAGCGTGGCGGGTTTTCCGGAGGTTGCGTCGGGCATCACGACTCCTTGTCCCGGTGGATCTCCACCCGGTTGTAGTCCACGATAAGGGTGTTCGAAGGAACGTCCAGACGGACCGGGATCCCGCACAGGAAGGTTTCCCTTCCTCCGGTCAAGGCCCTTTGCAGGCTCCCGTCGCGATCCGCCATGCGGTCGTTCAGGAGGTCCACGGTCCAGGAGTCGAACAACGCGTAAGCGTCTTCCAGGCGTTCCGGATGTACCGCAGGGAACTGGAAGCCCGTTACCCGTCCACCTCCGGCCAGCTCCCACACGCGCGCCAGGAAGTAGTATAGAGGGCTGATGGTGAAGTATCGAGGGATGTGGAAGAGGGCGCGTTCGGATCGCACCGTTTCGTACAGGCGCATTGCCTGGAGCACCTGAGCGAAGAAGCCGTGGTAGAAACGCAGGTTGGGATCCACCCGCTGGTATTGGGAAAACAGCGCTACGGCCTCGGACAACCTTCCCGAACGGGCCAACAAATACATGAGATCCCGGTAAGGACGGAAATACCAGGGACAGTCCCGGATGAGCCGCCGGAGTTCCCGCTCGGAGTCCTCGATGCGGCCCGACTTGCCGTGCCATCCCGCCTTCCAGCGGGACTGGGATATGCTGCGGAACAAGGGGTCTTCCTCGATGAGATTCCCCCGCAGCCGTTGGTGGTAGTCCACGAAAGACATGAGATTCAGGGTGGCCATGTGTTCGCGTATCGTGGCGATGGCGTACTGGAAGTTCCACAGGGGGTGTTTCCGGCGCAGCCACGCGATGGAGCGTCCCAAAGCGCGGGTTTCCGCCCGGTGGTCGGGCAGTCCGATCCACTCGTCGATGACCTCCTGGACGTCCTCCTCGTTGAGAAACTCCTGGAAAAAGTCCGTGGGGTCGTGGTTGGGAAACTCGAGAACGATTTCCCGAACCTTAGGGTCCGCGTAACTGATGATGTGGGAGCCGTTCAGGGCATATTCGGGGGCGTCCTTGGGTACTCGGTATTGGTCCCTCATGCAAAAATGCCCCATGTCCCGGCCTTCGGGGACCCGCCAATCGTATTGCTGGTTCACGATATCTTCGTTGGTGAACTGGTTTCCGATGTGCCCCATGATGCCGATTTCAATGGCGATGTTGATGGGATACGGGCAGACGCAATAGAAAATGAGGGACTCGATGAGCTGGGGCAGCGTGGCGTACGGCGTGGTGACGATGGTGTTGTTGAAACAGAAAAATCCCAGGTCTTTCAACACCGCGTTGGCGGGAATCACGTGGCGGTCCAGCGTGTACCCTTTCCGGTTTTCGTCGATGGTCCCCTGGCACAGACCGTCGGAACCCACGTCCAGGGATTGGAAATTGCACCGGCGCATGCGGTGGAGCAGTTCCCTGTCTAGCGTGTCGCCGCCCCGGAACAACGTGCGGATGCTCGTAATGGCCGAGAAAACGAAAAACCGCTGCAGGCCCAGCTCTTCCACGAGCCGGCAGAACTCGAGTACCCGGTCCCGCTGTATCAGAAAGTCGTCGTCCTCGATGACGATGAAGATTTTCTCCCGGGGTTCCACGAGGAATGATGCTCGTGGGTCCGTGAGGGACCGTTTGAGTTCCGCGACGAGTTCCCCGCGGCTGACGTTTTCGGGCTGATCCAGGACCAGCCGATTCAGGAGAAATTCGATCATGGCCAGAGCGCTTCGCTCCGCCGTGGATTTCTCGGGGTCATCGTCCTCCCAGGGGACCACCGTGTGGTATCGGCGGCCGGTCCACTTGTTGCAGAAGCGGCAATCGTACGGGCACCCGCGGGAAGTCTGCCAGTAATAAATGGTTTTTTTCGGTTCCGGGACCGGCAGGTGGTATCGTTCCGGCAGGTTGGTATGATGCAGCCGGTGTACGATCCGGGTGTTACCGGCCTGCAGCATCAAGCCGCCGGGAAGGGATCGCAGGTCCTGCAGACGGCGTCCCGTGAGTCCCCGGGTTCTGGGGAAGGATCCCAGGATGTGGGCCGCCCGGAGAAGGACCTCGTCGGCGTCGCCCCGGATCAGCAGGTCGAAGTCGGGAACCAGGGAGGCCAGTTGCTCAGGGGTCTGTGTGGAGGGTCCTCCCAGGACGACCCAGGCGTCGGGAAAACGGTTTCGGATCCGGGAAATGAGTACGCAGGCCGGCTCGATGACCTCGTCCAGAACGGAGATGCCGAAAATATGGGGAGTCCGGAGGTTCAAATCCCGGGGCGTTTCGAAAGATCGCACATAGTCTTCAAGGTGCTTCATGGATCGGATGAAGGATGCCGCGGCTTCGAAGCCCTCTTGACGCAACCGATCTCTCAGGACGGTGACGGCATAATCCGAAGCGAGCCCCAATGAGATCAGGAGGATGCAGGGCCGGGATTCCGAAGCCGTCGGTTCCTCGGTTTCCGATTCCCCTTGCAGGGGTTCCGGGAGCAGGACGGGGAGGGGGGATTCCAGCAGGCTCCTCAGGGCGTCGCGCTGCCGGTTCGGATTCCATCCCAACACCACGGGGTCCGCTTCCAGGCGCCAGGCCCGACGGTTTGTGTCCCGGAGCACCCGGCTCAACGTCATGACCGGCGCCCCGAGGGTCCTCCGCACGACCACGGCGCCCTCCGGATCCTGCGGCTCCGGTGAGTGAAAGGCCGAGGACTCGGTCTTCTCTTCGCGGTGTGTTTCGGCGAGCCACGCCAGCGACTTGAGCAGTCGAAGACAGGCTCCGGGGGAGACGTACTCCTCGCATTCGGAACGGAACGTCCAGCTTCCGGAAAATCCCAGCGTATCCTTGTAGTAGCCGCCTTCACCATCCGGAACAACGGCCTTTTGAAGAAAGCCCGAGGAGCGGAACCGGGATCCCTCGATCTCCCGGAGATCCTCCTGAACCCGGCGGATATGGTTTCGCTGCTCTTCGAGTTCAGGGGCCCAGGAGCCCGAGGCGTGGAGGCGATCCAGGACTTCCACTGCCCGGTCGTGCCGTCCCAGGCGGCTGTGGATGTCGGCCAGGTAAGCCCCCGCCGTTCGGTTTCCCGGCTCTCGGGCCAGGATTTCTTTCAGAATCCGTACCGCTTGGTGCAGGGGGCCGTCCACGCTGTACTGCACGGCCTGGTCCAGAGGGTTCAAGGCTTCGGGCTTATCGGGTTCCGTTTCGAAAGACGCGGGTTTCATACGCACAGGACATCAATATATTTCATTTAAAAACGTTTTTCCCCGATCTCGCCGAAAGAAACGAGGCCGGTGGGTTCAAACGAATAGACTTAGCGGGCGGGCGGCGGAAGCCCGTTTTCGGACTTCCGCCGCATTCCGCGGTTTCTGGGTGGTTTAAGGGTTCCAGGGTTCCCAGGAGCTGTCGACTACCGTTTTTTCTTCCGAACGGCAAAGGCTTCGTCGGGCCAGGTGGGAGCGAAGCTCCGATACGTGGGATCGCACAGACCCAGTTCCATAATGGTCTTGCGGCCTTCCTCGGGCAGGTCCTCCCACTCCAGGAATCCGCAGCAGTTGGTCAGGAACGTGGCCCAGATTTCGTTCATGGTCCGGCCTTCGACGAATACTTCCACGAACGCGGGTTTGCTCTTGTCTCGAGCGAAATCCAGGGCCCTCTTGAGGGCCGGTTTGTACTCCGAGTCCTTTTCCACGAACTCGGTGTGGCAACCGAATTCCGCCATCATCTTATCATACCGGATGTGGGGAAGCGTAGAGAAAGAATCCAGCATCTCATTGCCGGTGGGCGAACAGGCCTTGGACCAGAAAAGCTTCCAGCCTCCGGCCACCATGGTGTCGTTGTTCTCGTGAATGAAGACGCAGGGGATGTCCCAGCGAGAGCAGGTTTCGATGTCCATGCCTCCCGCGCCCAATCCTCCGTCTCCAATGAGGCACACCAGGGGAATGGACCGATTGGTCGCCATACCGGCGCCCAAGGTCATACCCGGCCCGTGTCCGATACCGATGGTGTCGCTGGCGTCCAACACGCGGCCCGCTGTACGGCAGCGGTTGTGATCCGTGTAGAAGGAGGAAGCGGTGAATCCGTCGATGATGGAAATCACATCGTCGTTCAACTCATCGTGAATGACTTCGTAGGTGAGCCGTCCGATGAGGTCCGGGTGCACCGGCGTGACGCCTTTCATCTTTTCCAGACGTTCCGCCACCTTCTCCTCATAGTAGGCTTTGGCGTCCGCGATCTCTTTGCGCCATCCGTTCCATCGTTCCGGAGGACTCTTGATCCCCATGTCCTTGACACACTCGATCATCTGCCGGAGCAGCGCCTTGATGTTCCCGATGAGTTCGAAGTCGGTGCCGAGCATCAGGTCCACGTTCTCGCGGCAGGTCTGGGCCTGAATGTACCGGGTGTTTTCTCCCCAGAAAGGAGGATATCCGTGCATTTCAAGGTAGCCTATGCGCAATCCGAGAACCAGAGCCCGGTCGCAGTTTCGCAAGAAGCGTCCACGGGCGCGGCCCCCGCAGTTCAACGGATCGTACTCGTCGATGGCGCCCCGGGCGATTCTTCGGGTGTGGCACGGAATGCCGGTGAGCCGCACCAACTCCCGGATTTCTTCCTGGGCGTCGTCGTACCAGACGCTTTCTCCCGCGATGATCCCCGGTTTTCCGGCTTCCAGGAGCCAGCGTACGGCTTTTTCCACCAGGGCCGGATCCTCGTGGGTCATCTTTTGTTCGGTTCTAAGGAAATTGCCGGGACCATACAGGTAAAACGCCTCGAGCAATGGAATGCGGCTCAATTCATAACCGGTGTCCCAGGGGATGGAAATGGCCGTAGGTCCCATGGGAGGCGTCATGGCCAGACGGTACATGCGTTTGAACTCGGACAACATGTTGCGCGGACTGGTAATGCGGGTGGTCTTCTTGGTGATTCCCTGAAATACCTTTTCCGCCTGTACCAGACCCTGGGCGAAGTAGACGTTGTCCGTCCAGGCGGGGTGTTCACCGCCGATGACCAGCACGGGAGACTGGGCGGCCATGGCCTGGGCCAGGCCCGACGTGCAGTTGGTCAAGCCCGTGGACGGGCCGATGACGGTGGCCGCCGTCCGCCGGGTCAATCGACCCACGGCGTCCGCGGCGAAGGTGGCGGTTTGTTCGTGGCGAACGTGCACGCGCTTGATCCCCGCTTTCATGAACAGGCCTTCCATGGGGAATTCGGCCCCCGCCGTGATGCCGAAGATGTATTCGGTGCCTTCCTGTTTCGCCATGTCCGCCATCAGGGAGATGACGTGGGTCTTTTGAAGGAACTCCTCCGGAAGGTCCTCGGAATGGAATTCGGCTCCGGGTTTGAGCTGGTCGACGATCATGGTGTCGTGTTCACTCTTTTTCTCCATGGTGCTTCCCCTCTCACACTGAAGGATGAATGTGAAACACTTGGGGGTGCTTCACGGTATCCCGGAAATGGGACACTCAAATGGATTCTCGGTTGAACCTCCCTTGGTAATGTCCTGAACCTCCTTTCGTAACGTGGTTGTCTTTGAAAAGAATTTGCTGCGGTTTCGCATATGGGTTTCCACGGGGGCGCTACCTGGGGGGGAGCCGAAGGGCTCCATCCAGCCGGAGCGTGGCCCCGTTCAGCATGGGGTTCCGGATAATGTGATCGACCAGCGCGGCAAATTCAGGGGCCTGGCCCATTCGTCTCGGAAACAAGCAGGTCTTGATCAAGGATTCCCGCACCGAATCGGAGAGGGCGCCGAGCATGGGAGTGTCGAACAATCCTGGGGCGATGGTCACGTTCCGGATGCCGTAGTCCGCAAACTCGCGGGCGATGGGCAGCGTCATGCCGACTACGCCCGCTTTGGACGCGCTGTAGGCCGCCTGTCCCACCTGGCCTTCGAAGGCCGCGCCGGACGCGGTGTTTATGATCACCCCCGTTTCGCCGTCTTGGTTGGGGGCATTCCGGATCATCCGTTCCGCGGCGAATCGGATGACGTTCATGGTGCCGATGAGATTGACCCGGATGACGGTTTCAAAGCGTTCCAGAGGCATGGGACCGGTTTTCCCGAGTACTTTGGCCGGGGCGGCCGTTCCGGCGCAGTTGACGGCCACGTGCACGGCTCCGAAGCGGGAGAATGTTTCCTCTACGGCGGCTCGGACGGAGGATTCGTCCGTTACGTCCGTGGAACGGAAGAAGCATGAGGTTCCCATTTGCCGGGCGAGCTGCTCCCCTTTCTCGGCAGCCAGGTCCAGGATGGCCACTTTGGCGCCTGCCCCCACGAGGTTTCGGACGCACGCTTCCCCCAGGCCGGAGGCGCCTCCCGTAACCAAGGCCACGCTACCGGAAATCTCCATGAGACGTCTCCTTTCCGTGATCGTTCGAAAAAAGTTAGAAAATCGCAACCGGGTCCGGCGGATACTTACCCGATCTCCCGGGCGAGGCATGCGGCCCCCAGGGCTCCCGTGTACTGGGGTTCCGGTGGGATCAGGGCCTTCATGCCGGCGCGTTTTTCCACGCGGCGCACGACTCCGGGATTCTGAGCGATGCCGCCGGTGATGACAAAGTCCGCCTCCAACCCCACGGTCTTGAGGAGGCGGAAGACCCGCTCCGCCACCGCTTCGTGGACCCCGGCCAGAATGTCTTCCAGGAGGGCTCCGCGCCGGCGGTGGGCTACGGCTTCCTGCTTGGCGAACACCGCACACATGGAACTTATAGCCACGAGCCCCCGGGCCTCCAATGAACGGGGTCCCATCTCCTCCAGGGGTATGTTCAGACTCCGGGCCAGCACCTCCAGGAAACGACCCGTGCCCGCCGCGCATTTGTCGTTCATGACGAAGTTCGTATGGCGCCCCTGGTCGTCCAGCCGGATGGCCTTGCAGTCTTGGCCTCCCATGTCCAGGATGGTGCGGGCGGAAGGAAACACCCGGTGGACTCCCTTGGCGTGGCAGGCGATTTCGGTGATGCCCGTGTGCGGGAACGGGGCGATGTACCGGCCGTATCCCGTGGTCACGATGCCCGAAAGATCTTCCATGTGGAGACGGGCCCGGTCCATGGCGCCTCGCAGCACCTGGAGAGAGGTCTCGGCGCTGTCCGGTCCCGTGGAAATCAAGTGAGACGAGATCACCGAATCCTCGTTCAGAATCACCACCTTGGCCGTTCGGGAACCCACGTCCACCCCCGCGTACCGCATGGTCACCGCTCCGTGTCCTGCGTAGCGGAAAGAGCCGCGCCCAGAGCCGCCACGGTAAGAGGGTCCGGAGCCGCCCGTAGCGGTATCTTCAGGAGGTGTTCCAGCATCCTGCGGACGGTAAGGCTCTGCGCCACCCCTCCGCAGAAGAAAAGCTCCTCCTGGACGCCCACCCGGTTCAACACGTCCATGAGCCGGGAGGTGAGGGAATCGCAGACGCCGGCGCAGATGCTTTCCAGGGAAAACCCGTAATGTATGTTGGAGATGATGGCGGATTCGGCGAACACGGCGCACGTGGTGCTTACCCGGGCCACTTCATGGGCGGATCCCGCCAGGACGTCCAGCCGCTTCAGGTCCATGTGGAGCACTTCGCAGGCCGCCTCCAGAAAGGATCCCGTACCGCCGGCGCACTTGCTGTTGCCGGCGAAATCCAGCACCCGGCCGCCGGGACCCACGCGCACGGCCCGGCATCCGCCGGCCCCGGCGTCCAGCACGGTGCTGGGCCGTCCCAGAAGATGAAAGGCCCCTCGGGCCGCACAGGTTTCCTGGGTCCGGCTCCGGTGCGCGAAGGACACTTCCTTGCGTCCCAGACCCGTGGCGCAGACGCCGTGGAGGTCTGTTTCCGAGAGGCCGGCCTGCCGGAGGCACTCCTCCAGGGCCGCCCGCGCCCCCGAATCCGAATCCCGTTCGGTCACCAGGACCGTTTGGGAAACCACGCCCTCGTCCCCCAGCACCACTACCTTGACGCCGTGCTGTCCCACGTCCACCCCGGCCCGGAACATGCCTTATCCTTCCAGCATCTCGATGAAGGCTTCCACCTTGGATACGGCTTCGTCCAGGGAGCCCGGACCGTAGTCGCTTTCCAGGTACAGCGAAGGAATTCCCAATTCCTCCTGGAGCTTCTCCTTGAGAAAGGGATACTCCAGGTTGCGGCATTCACAATACAGGGGTACGAAGAACACGGCCCCGTCCACGCGGGCTCCTCCGATTCTATGGAGGATGTAGTCCAACCGTTCCCGGGGATGAGGGTCCGCCGTCATGGTGTGGGGGCAGTGGACGTCCAGGCGATGCCGGACGATGGCGTCCATGGGGGCCAGGGACGTATCGATGCGGTGGCCGAAATAGCTGGATCCCACTCCGATGTCTTCGGCCACCACCTGGCCGCCGCACTCCTCGATGATCCTGTAAATCCGGGCGGTGAAGGGGTCCACCGCTCCTCCGGAAAGAAAGATCCGAACCCCGGACTTGACCGATTTCCGCTCGGCCGCCTCCTCGAGATAGGATTTCATGAGGGCGTTGTGCTCGTTCTTGGGCATCTGGAGCGACGCGAATTCCAGTTGGAACGCCTCGCTCCCCGACACCCGGAGCGGAGTCTCCCTTCGGAGGGCGTGGAGGCGTTCCATCCAGTCGTAGTGTTCGTTGTAGTCCGCGATGGCCCGGGCCAGCAGGTCGTCCGTGATGAGGAGCCTCTGTTCCCGTTCCACGTGCTGTTTGAAAATCCGGAACTCCGCCCGCAGGTATTCATGAACGCCCGGCCCGCTGATCTTCTCCGGGCTCTTGATATACAGGACGTACGGCGAGAGTTCGGCGCCCAGGACCGTGGGCTTTTGCCGGGGCGACAGTATCCGCCAGTAGTATTCGCACCGGGACATGATATCGCAGCTGTTGCACACCACCACCCCGTCCAGGTAGTCGTAGACGCCCTTGCCCGCCTGATCCAGCATGCTGCGCACGTACGGACACGAATAGTGCACCACGTGCCGGTCCACCACTTCCAAAGGCGCCGTGCCGTCTCCGGTCACCTTGACCGGAAGAATGCCGCCGGCGTACAGGATCTCCTCGGGCGTCATGCAACACAGGTATCCAAAAACCTTACGACCGGTCTTTTCCTTCCATTCCAGAATCCGCTCATGCCGGTGTTCCACCCAATCCTGAAATACGGAACTCATTCCCCCACCTCCTCATATCCTTTAGGCCGTTCGTTGGAGAAGCTGCTCGGCGAAGGCGTCGAACCGGGCCAGAGTTTGCGCTTCGGAGTACGTACGCTCGTCGATGAGATCGCATTCCAGGGGCACCGAGGGAACGCCGAAGTCCTCCTGGAGCACCCGTGCGATCTCCACGGTGGGGTACACCACCGGGCGGCACGTGATCAGGTAGAAGAGCACGGCCCCGGAGGCTTGGTACTCGTGGGCCGCGTTTATCAGGGTGGACACGGCCTGGCCGATCATGCTGGGGGCGATGATCCCGCCGGACTGCTGCAGGGTCCGGACGGTGAGTTCCCGGAAGGGGTTCTCCGGCGTGCGGGGCGGAAAGGGCACCATGTTGTAGATGGGCTCGAACACGAACACCCCTCCGTACTTCTCGAAATAATTGAACAGAGACATGTTGAACCAGGGGGCCAGACCCATCCACAACAGGCGGAACTTCTCTTCCGGAATGATCCCGATTCCCTGGGCCACCTTGTTCCTCAGTTCGTCCCGAAGCCGGACGTAAAACTCGTAGGCCCGCCGGGTTCCCGTGGTGTACAGGCCGGGATACATGACGGTCAGCCCGTCGGCCACTCCCATGGGCGCCGGTGTCGCCTTGCGCAATTCCAGGATCTCCAGCCGGATTTCGTTGGTCTGGTAGGATACGTCGAGCACCTCGTTGAACCGGTCTTCATCGTACTTGTGACCCGTTACGTCCGTGATAAATCGGGCCAGGCCTTCCCATTGTTTCTGGGTATAGTCCAGTTCGTGGTCCGCCACGGGGGAGAAAAACAGGTCCCGCTCGCCCCGCTTGATCTTGGTGTAAAAGGGCAGCAGCGCCGTCCGGAGACCCGGCTGAAGGAACGGAATGTCGCAGCCCCGCTCGGGAACATCGAGCACATAGAACGGTACGTTCAGCTTCTGGGCCAGGTACCGGAGCCATTTGCCCCGCAGATCGCACACGAAACTCGTGGTCACGATGAGGTCCGGTTTGGGCAGTCCCCCCATGGG
Source organism: uncultured Thermodesulfobacteriota bacterium (assembly GCA_964597345.1). Taxonomy (GTDB): domain Bacteria; phylum Desulfobacterota; class Desulfarculia; order JACQYL01; family JACQYL01; genus CAZQXK01. The sequence continues at coordinate 20,462 of CAZQXK010000016.1, forward strand.
CGCATCGGACAGATCCCCGGAAAGGGCGTGGCCGATGCTCGAACGCGCATAGCCGCACAGATAGTTGGCGAATCCCGCGGATTCCGCGATACGGGCGAAGCGGACGGCTTCCTTCTCCACGCTTTCGTCCTTGGTTCCTCCGCGCCGCATCATGCCCGTAAGTACGGCGTAGTGTTCCGGAAACACCGGGTACAGATCCATGGCCCAATACAGTTCCTTGGGGATCACGGCGCAGGACCAGACCACGGGCTTGCCTTCCGCCTTGGCCTCGTGAGCCGCCGCATACTCCCGTTTGACGTACGGCCACACCTCCTTGGCCGTCTCCAGCGATTTACGACTCGGCGCGGTCTTAGCCTTCTTCTCTTCCACGGCGTGCTCCTTTCTGCAACCGGACTCCCTGGTCAGAGGTTCACAAGCCGCCCCCACTCAGCGGGCTCAAGCACTCCGCTCAGCCGGGACGGGTTTCGGGGGGTACCTGCCAAAAACCGGGCATCCCGCGCAATGCATGGCGCTGATTGCGGCGCAATGGGGTATATCCGATATGTAGATTGAAACGGACCGCGCTTAACCGGATGGCAAGCCTGGATTTCCGAAGGGGTCGGGGGATGTGTGGCGGGCACAACACGTTTCTGAGTGATACCCGTAGGAATGTCACGATGGATCGCACAGGTCATGCTTCCTCGCTCCGAATCCCTCAGCCGGTCTTTTCGAGTCCGTCGAAGTTCATTCAGCCGGACACTCGTCGCCTGTTTCCATTGTGTCCGAGTACTTAGTCAAGGGGTATGCCATATACTATAACCCGTTGAGATCGTGGCATAAGTTGAGAAGTGAACCCTGATGCATAAGAACCCGGTCCCATGCCGTTCCTAAGGGTGGGTCGGATTGGACCAGGACCCGGCTTGGAAAGCTCCGGGAAAACGGGTTTAAGGCTCCATTGCGCGCCTTTTTCCATGGGTTGTTCCGACCCAACGGGTGGGGCGCAATGACCCACCAATTCTCGGCTTCCCCAAAACCAGACGGAAAGCGGTGTCAGGAGGGATCGGGGGAAGTGATGTCCAATTTCCTCCGGAGGCGCTTGCGGGTGATTCCCAGGTAACGGCATGCCTGACTCTTGTTGCCTCCCGTTTGATGCAGTACTTTTCGTATGTAGATTTGTTCCATTTCCTGCAGGGACAGGATATGATGCGGGGAGAAATCGGTCAGAATATTGAGGGGTTCGGAGACTTGCGAGACGCAATCGCGGATTTCCTGAGGCAGGTCCGACGCCAGAATCCATTGGCCCTCCACCAGGATGATGGACCGTTCGATCACGTTCTTCAATTCGCGGACATTGCCTTTCCAGGAGTAATTCTCCAGCGCTTGCATGGCTTCCCTGGAGAACCCCTGGACGTTTTTGCCGAACTCCTGGTTGAAGGATTCCAGGATGTGCCTGGCAAGCAGGGGGATGTCTTCTCTGCGTTCCCGAAGAGGAGGAATCCGAATGGGGAACACGTGGAGACGATAGTACAGGTCGCGTCGAAAGGTTCCCTGGTCCACGGCCTCTTCCAGATTGCGATTGGTGGCGGCCACCACGCGCACATTGACGCTTACGGGTCGGATACCGCCCACCCGGTAGAACTCCTGTTCTTCCAGAAACCTCAGGAGCTTGGTCTGAGTGGCATAGCTGATGTCCCCGATTTCATCGAGAAATATGGTTCCCTTGTCCGCCGATTCCAAAAGCCCGATCTTCCGTTTGGCGGCGCCGGTAAAGGCCCCTTTCTCGTAACCGAAGAGTTCGCTTTCCAGAAGAGCCTCGGGCAGGGAAGCGCAATTTACGGCGACGAAAGGCATGTCCCGCCGGGGACTGTTGTAGTGAATGGCCCTGCAAAGGAGTTCTTTCCCCGTCCCGCTTTCCCCCCGAACGATGACCGTGGAATTGTCGGTCTGGGAAACCTTTCGAGCTTCCTCACACACCTTCTGCATGGCCGGACCCTGGCTCACGAGTTTGCCGAACTCGTATTTCCGGGCGGTGTTATCCTTGATGCTCTTAAGTTCTCTCTTGAGACACAACAATTCGATCGTTTTCTTGACGACAAAAGAAAGTTCCTCGATGTCGAATGGCTTGGTGATATAATCCTGTGCTCCGTTCTTGATGGCTTCTACGGCGGATTTGATACCACCGTAGGCGGTAATAAGGATAACCAGGGCTTCCGGGTTGACGCCTCGAATGCGTCTCAATACTTCCATGCCGTCTTGGTCCGGCAGTCGGATGTCCAACAGAACGATTTCGGGGAGAACTTCCCGGTAAATTCGCAGGGCTTCTCCCCCTGTTTCGGCCAGATATACCTGAAATCCTTCCCGCTGGAAGTGCTTCTTGAGCGAGTTCCGGAGCAGTTTCTCATCATCGGTGATGAGCAGTTTCATCGTTTCAGCCGAACCGTAAACTTCGTTCCCTTGCCCGGCTCGGAACTCACTTGCATCCGCCCCTGATGTTCTTCCACAATCCTTTGGCATATGGTCAAACCGAGGCCTGTTCCTTCGTTCTTTGTGGTAAAGAACGGGTCAAAGATTTTGGGAAGCGTTTTTCGGGGGATCCCCACGCCGTAATCCACAATGTGTACTTGTACGAACTCTGTGTGATCCAAAGGTGAGAACGGTTCCGGCTCCGTGATGATTTCAATGTGTCCTCCGGGCTCACTGGCTTCCACGGCGTTTTTGAAAAGGTTCCAAAAGACCTGCCGCAGTTTGTCCATATCCGCTCGGATGGGCGGAAGGTGAGGATCCAATCGTTGCGACAGGCGGATTCGTTTGGTTCTCAACTCTTCCCGTGAAGCCGGGATGGTTTTCTTCAAGAGTTCGTTCACGTCCACCCGTGTGAAAGTCAGCTTCATAGGTTTCGAGATTTGGAGGATTTCGTGGATGAGACTCTCCATGCGATCCACCTCATCCAACACGGCCGCCACTTCTTCCCGCTGCTCCTCCGTGAGATCGAGTTCCTGGGAGAGAGTCTGGACCGCCGCATAAATCCCACTCAAGGGATTACGCAATTCGTGGGCCACACCGGCCGCCATGGTCCCCAATGCCGCCATTTTTTCCATACGATTAAGAGATTCCGTGAGCCGCTTCTTTTCGGTGACATCCTGAATGAACGTGGTGACGCCGCACAGGATTCCTTCCTCGTCGTACACGGGAAAAGCGTTCAGCTTCAATACCAGGTGACGGTGTCCCGACAGAAACTCCAATTCCTTTTCCACCCCGCAGGGGGTATGGATCACTTCCCCGATCACGTCGGACACAAACCGGCGTTTTCCGGCAAAAACATGGGAAACAGGCTGGTGAAGCAGGCTGCGTGCATGCATACTGAATATTTCCATGGCTTTTGGATTGATGGATCGGATGCAGCCCTGCTCGTTGGTGATAAGAATACCCACGCCGATGCTCTTTCGAACGTTTTCGGTGAATCGTTTTTCCAGAAGCACCCGATTGTAGAGCTGGACGTTTTCGATAAGCTTTCCCGCTTGGGATGTGTAGATCTTGAGGACTTCCTTTTCCGTCTCGTCGAAGATCTTTCGCTCGGAACCGTTGAGTTGAAGGACGGCGGTCAGTTGCTCCTTGGACACGATGGGGAGCAGCAGCATGCATTCGGGAAACGTTCCTTCGGGTGCATGGGTACACATATTTCGGGCATCTCGGAGCTGCATCAAGTTGCATTCCGCATCCACGGTGCAAAATGGGTGTGCATGGGAAGAGACGGACAAACTCGGATCCAAATCCTTAGGAAAACCTCGGGAAGCGCTGGGCGACATCGTTTGCTTCTCGATGTCACAGGACCACAGAATGCCTCCTTCGGCTCCGCTGATTTCCAGAGCGCCTTCCAGGATCTTTTCCAGAAGCTGATCCATATCCATCAAACTGTTGAGTTCGTGGTAAATATCCTGCAGTTTGTACAGGTATTCAATCTTCCGGCGGTTTTGTTCATACAACCGAGCGTTTTCTATGGCGATGCTCGCATGATTGATAAAGAGCATCAGAGATTCGATATCCTTGTCGGTGATCCGAAATTGTCCCGGATATTGCTCCGCCTGAGCAGGGAATCGTTCCACTCCCATGATACCGAACGTCTCCTCTTTGGACCTCATGGGCACGTACAGAACGGATCCCCTGCCGCCGTGCTGCCGGGATATCTTCAGATCGAAGTGGGTCAAGTCCGGACCGGACACGGGATCTTCCACAAAGGTGTAGGTGGAGGACTGGGCTGCACGAATCTCTATACAGTCATGACGCTGTATGTTTAAGGGTCTGGATCGGACGATACGCTCACTGTCCGGGCTGAGATTGGCGGTGCCATAGCAAATCAGGTTTTCCCGATCCTTATCCCATAAATACACGATGCCTCTGTAGTAGCCGAAGCAATTGAGCACGTTGCTCAGGATAGTGGTCAGCACTTTATCTAGAGTAATGCCTTCCAGGGGAAGTGGACTGACGTGATTCAAGCTCTTGATAAGCTTGGTTTTCTCCACGAGTTCGGAGATAAGTTCCCGGTTCACCTCTTCCAGAAGCGTCGCCGGGTCCGCGTTGCCGACTTGCCGTTCCTTTGCGGGCCTCTTGATGAACATACCTACCGGTACTTCGAAACTCCGATGTTCCGGTTCATCCAATTCCTGGGAGTCGAATTCCACGATACACATGACGTGACGTTTCCTTTCCTGGAGGCGGGGTGAGGATTCGAGGTGAACGGTGCGGTTCCCGCGGGGGCGAATTCCACCGGATGATTTCATCTTAGCACCCGTGGGGCCTTCTCACAAGAATTTGTCCGAATTTGTCGGTTCCGAGCCGGGAACGGAGTCCCGGCGGCGGACACCTGGGAGATCTCTGTTCACTCGAATAGAAGCATGCAAATTCCGGGGCACATGTTTTGCACGTTCGGCAATGTGGTGATACCATGGATGTCGAGTGCAGGCGGCCTATTGAGACCATGCGGCGGCGCGTGTATCTTAAAGACGCCGATGACCATGGACTGGGCAGGGGACAGATACAGGGCGCCCGCGTACATCGGGGCGCCGGCATGTACAGAGCGAAGCCGAATTACCCAACGAACAGGTGACCTATGTTTTCGTGTGATTCCGACAGCGGATCTTGCCGGGAAACCGATAAACCGGGGCGTTTTCTCACCTTGAGAAACAACGGTCTGAAGGGTCGAGTGGCCGTGGTGGCTTCCCATCGTTCCGGAAAGTGTATTCCCAGTGAGCTATCTCAGATTCTATCGGCCGAGGGAGCGGTGGTGTACGCGGTGGATTCCAATCCCAAGGTGACGCAGATTGTGGCCCGGGAAACGGAGGAAGCTTTAGGTTCCCCGGTGGCGACCGAGGCCTTGGATTTTTTTGACGGGGAGAGCATTCCCCAATTCGTGCGGCGGGTGGAAGCGCGTGAGGGGCGGCTGGATATCCTGGCCACGGATTTCGGTCTCCTGGAGTTCATGCACCACCTGATGCCGTTTCACCGGCAGGGCCGGGACGAGTGGGAGGTTCAGTACCGGAACATCGTGGATGTGACCTTCCGGTGGACCCACGCCGTACTTCCGGGGATGATGGACCGCACCTTCGGGCGCATCATCCACATGGTTTCCGACACGGGTCGGCTCGGGGTCCCCCGCATGTCCGTGTACGGTGCGTTCAAAGCGGCGGTCAGTTCTTTTTCCCGTTCCTTGGCCCAGGAGTCGGCCCGATACGGGATCACGTCCAACTGCGTCTCTCTGGGGGTTCAGGAAATAGATGAACTGAAAAGTTCCAGCAAGGAAGCCGTTACCAAACTGGACAAAACCCTGAAATTAGTTCCGCTTCGGAGATACAGCGAACCTGAGGAATTGGCGTACATGATCGCGTTTCTCGCTTCCGAACTGGGGGCGTACATCACGGGCCAGACCATCCACGTGTCCGGCGGCCTGGTCATGACCTGAGCCGGGCGGGCGACGGGGCGTCTTGCGGCAGGGGTTCTTCATGGAACGAATTCCCAAGCCTCTCGAAGGTATTCGGGTACTGGACCTGAGCCGCTACGAGGCAGGTCCCACGTGCGCATTGCTGCTGGCGTGCCTGGGCGCCGAGGTCATCAAAGTGGAGGATCTCCGCAGTGCGGAGGTTCAACGTCGTTTGTTCCACAATCTGGGCGAACGCGACGACCTTTATTTTGTCCTCATGAATCTGAGCAAGAAAAGCGTCGCGCTGGATTTGGATCGAGAAGAAGGTAGAAGCCTTCTGCGGCGTCTCCTGGACAAAGTGGATGTATTGGTGGAAAGCTTGGGGACTCGTCGATGGGCGGAACTGGGAATGGACCCCGCGGGGCTTCGGGGGAGTCATCCCCATCTCATCGTGGCATCGGTCAGCGCGTATGGTTCAAGGGGACCCTATGCTTCCTATCCGGCCATGGACATGACCGCCCAGGCCATGGGGGGGCTCATGAGCCTCACCGGAGCGGAGGACGGTGTTCCGCTGCGATGCGGGGGCGCGGTGGCGGATGGCGCCGGCGGGACCTACCTGGCTCTGGGGGTGGTGTCCGCGTTGTTCCGGAGGCAACGGTGCGGGCTGGGATCCCATGTGGAAGTGTCGCTTCAGGAAGCGGCCATGGGAATGGGCCGATCCCTTCTCGGGACGCATATGGCTTATGGAAGTCCGGCGCCGAGGACGGGGAATCGCTTGAAGGACGTTGCCCCGTGGGATGTCTATCCCGCCCAAGACGGATATGTGGCGTTGTGTGTGATTCCTCACGCCGCCTTCTGCCGTTTGATGCGGGTGGTGGGGTGCGAAGACCTCATACGGAGTTTAGGGATCCGAACGGTGGAAGATCGGGTGGCTCACCGGGAGAAACTGGACGAAGTGATCGGTTCCTGGATTGCCCCGAGAGAGAAGCGGGAAGCGATGCGGCTGCTGGCCGAAGCCGGTGTGCCATGCGGGGCCGTTCTGGATTCCACGGAGATTGCCGGGGATGCTCACGTGCGTGCGGGGGGCATGCTTGCCGAGGTGGAGCATCCGGAGTGGGGAAGGCTTACGGTCCTCGGGTCCCCGGTACGGTTTGTTGGAGAGGACAGGACTCTTTCTTGTTGCCCGGCTCTGGGGGCCCACACCCGAGAGGTGTTGGAGACCGTCTTGGAGGTTTCAGAGGAAGAGTTGCGGGAGTTGAAAGGGTCCGGAATCGTTTCCTGGTGATTCCGTGTTCCGCGTTTGGGATCTCGCTGCATGGGCAGGAGGAGTTTCTATGCGTACGTATTTGATCGAACTGGGGATGGGTACCGATCTGCATAAACCGGATCCAACCAAGTGCGCCGTCCGGGCGGTCACGGACGCCATCACTCGTTGCTCCATGGTGGGCGTGTACGAATGCGGCCTGATCAAGAGCATGCAGGAACTGAGAGTCAAGATCAAGATCGGAATTCCCCATCCCGAAGAGGTGGACCGAGATGCCGTTCTGAAAGTCATTCCTTTCGGTGAGCGGGAAATCGAGGTGGTGGAGGGTGGTCTGGCGGAACAAGGGAGCCTGAGAAAAGACGGGAGCCGGGATTCCGTCATGATCGGAGTCGCGGTGGTCACGGTTTACGTCCCTTGAGTCCCGCAGCCCCCCGGCATGGCCGGGGGGCTGCCCGTTCCGGTTCAGGACCGGATCGAATAGGGCAAGTGCACGGCAGGCGACCTGCTCAGTTTCTTCATATGCTCGAAGCGCTGGACATACCGAGGGCAGGCGATGTCCTGCTGGCGCGACACGATGGTCATCTCACAACCGTACGCGTCGGCGATTTGCTTCGAGGTGTCCCGCAGCAGGCGTTTCATGACTTCGACTTCCGAACCGTTGTGTGAGCCCAAAACAATGGATCCGTCGCCGAAGTCGGCTTGACACAGGGCCCTCGGCGGATTCCCGTTTTCCTGGTAGACCACCCCCAGAAAGGTGAGTCCTTGCCCTTCGATTTCGATAACCTCATGGATGAGATCGTTCATTTCCAATCTCCTCGAGACGCGTATGCGAATAGGGCGTTTTCATCCTGAAGGGAAGGCCGGGCGGGAACCTTGAACCAGGAGGTTCCCGCCGAGCCTGTTGGAGAGGTTGTATGGGACGCCGGCGCTTGGAGGGCGCCGGAGGAAAGGCCCAAGAGACTCCCCAAAAGCAAAAAATCCCTATACCCGTTACGGCATAGGGATCGTACCCAGTTTCTTCATCCCCAGCGAGGCCCGGTGTGCGCAAATCCACGGCGCGGCACACAGCCCTCATTGCAGGCAGGTCTTCTGGCTCCCGGATCGTTCTACCGGCCGCGCCTTCCCCTCAGGCTCTTGCCTGAAAGTGGCTTCCACGGCTTTCGTCCCCGGTTACAGCGGCGGGACCGCCCCCGGTTTTCACGGGGTTCCCTATTAAGCATCGGCGCCTGCAACACGAGTCGCTATTTAAAAACCAGTATAGTCCGAGGCAACGGATGCGTCAATAGAAAAAACATGGAAAAAAACATGGAACAAGCTTGATGGGAAAAGCCTCCCTGCAAGACGTGGCTCTGAAGAGGGCCACGGGTTTGAGGTGTAAGTCGCCGAGTTCGCATCATCGAGGAGAGTTCTTTCCGGAGTCCCCCGAAGGCGCCCGTCGTCGTAAAAGGCCTTCGAAAGACGCCATCTGCGGCGTTAAGCTTCATCCTTTCTATCGGTGCGTCACACCTGTCTGCACGCACTCACGCACTGGCAGGCGCAGACAGGCGTCATTGCCGCGTACGGTGCAGCGCATTCCTCATGATTCGCCCGCCTTGCATCCCGTCGTCTTGCGCCGAAGGCCTGACGGCAACGGCATTGATCAACGGTTTGCCATGGGTCTCTGCCGATTCGGCGCCTGTCAGCTGAAGTCTATGTGCTTTCGGGCGTTGATTCCGTAACGCTTCATCCGGTTGTGTACCGTTACCCGGGAAACCCCCAGCAGGTCGGCGGCTTTGGACTGATTGCCCCCGGTCTTTTTGAGGGCTTCGATCAACTCCTGTTTCTCAATGGCTCTGAGATTGATGGTTCGAGGAATCGAGGCGGGCGGTTGCTTGGACGAGTAAATGGTAGCGGGGAGGTGGTGAGGCTGGATCAATGCATCGTGACAGGTTACAAAGGCATACTCGAAGGCGCTCTTCAGTTCCCGCACATTTCCGGGCCAGTGATGATTCATGAGCGCTTCCATGGCGTCCTTGCCGATCCCCTCGATGTCCTTGCCGCTCTTGAGGCGGATCGTGCGGAAGAACGCTTCGGATAGAAGGGGGATGTCTTCCACGCGCTCGCGCAGAGGCGGCAGGTGAATGGGGATGACATTGATACGAAAAAACAGGTCCTGCCGGTAGCGACCTTCCTGAACCAGACGAGGGAGATCCCGGTTGGTGGCGGAGATAACCCGTACGCTCACCGAAATGGGGGTGCTGGATCCCACGCGTTCGATGGTTTTTTCTTCAAGCACGCGCAGCAGCTTGACTTGTGTGATCAAAGGAAGGTCCCCGATTTCGTCCAGAAAAATGTCTCCACCGGACGCTTTTTCGAAACGCCCGATCCGATCCCGGATCGCGCCCGTGAAGGCCCCCTGGACATGCCCGAAGAGTTCGCTTTCGAGCAGAGACTCGGTAAGACTGGCGCAGTTGATCTTAACGAAAGGGCCGGATCTTCTTTCCCCGATCTCGTGAATGGCGCGGCTCACGAGTTCCTTGCCCGTTCCACTCTCACCGTAAATGATCACCGGAGCATCTGAACGGGCCGCGTTCTCGATAAGTTCAAACACCTGCCGCATGGCCGGACCCGCGCCGATGATGCCGTGAAATCCGTCCTTGGATCGCAGTTCCCGCCGAAACGACTCGAGCTGCAAGTCTTTCTCGATGAGTTCGGAGATGTCCGTGAAAGTACCCACCGCCCCGATCACCTGGCCGGTGCTGTCGCGCAGCAGGGAAGCGTTCTTGATGATATGAACCAACCGGCCGTCCTTCCGGAGTATGGTGCCCTTGCAGGTATTCATTTCACCCATTCGGAACAGGTCGCACCAAGGGCCGTTGCCGGGGTTCAGTGCCTGGGCGCAAACATCGCAGTCCAGAACGTCGCAGGTTCGGCCCACCAGTTCGTCGTTCGCGTATCCCGTGATCGTCTCGAAGGCTCGGTTTACGGAAACGATGGTGCCCCGCGTACTGACGATCATGATCCCGTCGTGAAGTGTGTTGATTACCGTCTTCCAGTATCGATCCAATTCCTGGTCGAACATGCCTTTTTCCCGTGAAAAGGTTTGCAGCTGTAAAGGCAAAATATCTTAACAGGTTGACATTCTTCGAGCAAGCGCTTCGCAGTCCTCCCGTGGCAAGACGCCCTCAACTTATTGATGTGAAAGCGTAATGTGGCGAGGGTCGTCTTCTTCCCCGGCCCTTCCCTACTTGGTCCGGTTCTTGCTCTCCCTCGCGGCATCCGTTTCCAGGAGCCATTTGCCGTGAAGGAGAAAGCAGAATACACCGTGGATGTCCGGGGCACCATTTCCCCCTTTTCTCTGTTGAAAGTTTCCCAAGTTTTTCAGCAGATGAAACCCCGGGAGGCGATGGACATCTTGGGCTGTGACCCGGACATGCAAAAGGACCTGCTCCGGATCCTACCCGAGGCTTCCTGTGAAATCATCTGTGCGGAGTCCGGAGGCGATCCGGAGATTGCCAGAGTCCGGCTCGTGAAAAGAAGCTGAACCGATTTTGAATGAGAAAGAAAGGAAGCCCATGAGTTTTCAGAAACGGTTGCAATCAGGCGAATTTGTCGTTTTGGCGGAAATGAACACTCCCAAGGGGGTGGACATTTCCAGATTCGTTACCGATGCGCGCAGGATCAAGGGGCGTGTGGATGCGGGAGTGGTGCCGGATATGGACAACGGCGTCATGCGCATGAGCGCCCTGGCGGGAGGCGTATTGCTGCAACAGCAGGGACTGGAAGCGATCATCCACGTCTATGGCCGGGACCGTAACCGAATAGCCCTGCAGGGGGACCTGTTGGCCGCCCACGTTCTGGGTGTCCAAAATCTAATTGTGGTACCGGGTGAAGACATGGCCAACAGCGATCATCGGGAAGCGGTGCCCGTGAATGACTTGGACGAATTGGGCGTGCTCGATGCCATCCGCAGGCTTCAGGAGGGAAAGGACCTGGCCGGGTTTGAACTGGACGGCAGCCCCGAATTCTTTTCCGGATGCAGCCTGAGCCATTGCGCGGATGATGCGCTGTTGGAAGTGGAAATAGAACGTGTGCGGAAAAAGGTGGAAGCGGGGGCCCGTTTTCTGGTCATTCCTCCGGTTTTCAACATGGACCGCTCGGCGGAACTCATCCGTAAGGTCTCGGCCTTGAACGTGCCGGTCATCCCGACGGTTTTTCTCATCAAATCCGTGGCGGTGGCCCGGTATATAGCCATCAACGAGCCGGGAGCCCATCTTTCGGAAGATCTGATCCGGCGTATCCGGAAGGCCGCCGATCGCGAGATGGAAGGAATCAAAGTCGCCGGTGAAGCCATTGCCGGTTTCAAGAAGACGGCACAAGGCGTTCTTATCCAGACTTTAGGATGGGAACACCGTCTTCCGGCTATTCTGGACGTAGCGGGTCTGTAATCGACGCCGGGAATCATTAACCTACGAACATGGGAACGGAACCAGATGGAAAATGATATCCAAGTTCAGAGGAACGACAAAGTCCTCGTGGTGGGAGGCGGTGTCGGTGGAATCCGAACGGCCCTGGATCTTGCCGAGGCCGGGCATAGTACGGTGATCATCGATACGGCTAATGCCATCGGCGGACTTATGACGCGGCTTGATCGAACTTTTCCCACCAATAATTGCGACCTGTGCACGCTGTCGCCGGAACTGTCCGACGGGAGCCGGCACCGACATATCGAACTGATGACCTTGACCCGGCTGGTCCGTTTGGATGGTGAAGCGGGTGACTTCACGGCCACACTAGTCACAGCCCCTCGATATATCGATCTCGATCTCTGTACGGCCTGCGGTGAATGCTTCAAGCGGTTTCCCGAATGCGTGCGTTTCGCCCCGGGTCTGGATCACCGGGCTCCGACCTGTATGCGATATCCCCAGGTGACCCCCCAGGCTTTTTTCATTGACATGGAACGCTGCACGGACGTGAACGCCCTGGTGGAATGCTGCCCCGCGGGCGCCATCCTCCCCGAAGACTCCGAGCGGGAGCATCGGGCGCCTTTCGGCGCGGTGGTTCTTGCCATGGGTGCGGACGTCATCGATCCATCCCCCTTGGATCATTTCGGGTACGGCAGTCACCCGAATATTGTCACGAGCCTCGAATACGAGCGCATTCTTTCGGCTTCCGGTCCCACCGCAGGCCGACTGCTTCGCCCGTCGGACGGCAAACCGCCTCAAAAGATCGCCTGGATCCAATGCGTCGGCTCGCGCAGTGTACAGAAAGGCTCGATGCCGTACTGTTCCAGCGCCTGTTGCATGTTCGCCCTCAAGGAGGCCATGGTCACCAAAGAGCGTTTCCAGGACTCCATCGAAACGACCGTGTTTTTTATGGACATGCGGACGTTCGGAAAGGACTATGAAAGGTACTACGAACGGGCTCGCAACGATTATGGGATCCGCTTTGTGCGGAGCCGTCCCCACAGTGTATTCGCCAAGCCGGGCAGCGAGGCTCTTACCGTGGGCTTCTTTACCTGCGACGGGGACCTCGGTGTTGAGGAAGAGTTTGACTTGGTGGTGTTGAGCACCGGTTTTTCTATTTCTCCCGAGGTCCGGGAGATGATGGAACGACTCGGAGTGGAGACGAATCCTCACGGGTTTGCTCTCACCTCGAGCTTCGATCCGGTGGCCAGTTCACGGCCGGGTGTTTATACCTGTGGCCTGTTCGAGAGTCCCAAAGATATCCCGGATACCATGATTCAGGCCAGCGCGGCGGCGTGCCGGGCTGCCATGAACGTGCAGGCGGGCGGACGTTCTTCGGACGAAACGGAAACGGAAGTCCCTCCGGAAAGAGATGTGAGCGGTGAAGCGCCTCGCGTAGGGGTTTTTATCTGCCGATGTGGAGAGGATATCGGTGGAGTCATCGACGTGGATCGGCTTGCTTCGTATACCCGGACCGTTCCCGGAGTCGGGGTGGCCGAGGTGGTGGGGCACGGTTGCAGTCGGGAAGCCATGGATCACATCCGAGAGGTCATCCATACCGAGGGTCTCAACCGCGTGGTCATCGGCGGATGCTCGCCCCGAACCCACGAGTTGCGTTTCCAGGAAATGGTTCGTCAAGCCGGTTTGAACCGATACCTTGTACAGATCGCCAATCTTCGTGACCAGGACACTTGGGTGCATCGAAACCGTCCGGCCCAAGCGGCCGAGAAAGCCCGGGAACTGATCCGCATCGCGGTGTCCGGGGTTTCCATGGCTCGCGCCCTGAACGATCATATCCTGCCCATGAATCAGGACGTTCTGGTGGTGGGTGGTGGAGTGAGTGGTTTAACCGCCGCCGTGAGGTTGGCCGATCAGGGGCGCAAGGTGTATCTCGCCGAACGGTCCGCGAGACTCGGCGGTCTGGCGGCCGGTATCCGTCGGACCCTGGAGGGAGAGGACCCCGCCGCCTACGTCGGGGATTTGATCCGGCGCGCCGAGACTCATGAAAACATCCAGGTGATCACCCAGGCGATCATCGTGGACCATTCCGGACTGCCGGGGATGTTCAAGACCGGTTTACAGACGGGTCCGCAGATGTTCTATCGTCAGATCAGCCACGGGGCCGTCATTCTGGCTACCGGGGCGTTGCCGAACCGTCCCGCCGACTATCTTCTGGGGAAACATCCTTCGGTGATGACCCAACTCGAGGCCGATGCGCTCATCGAGGATCAACCGGACCGGATCCGCAGTTGGAAGAACGTGGCCATGATCCAATGTGTCGGTTCGCGTACCGCCGAGAATCCCAACTGCTCGCGGATTTGCTGTCAAACTGCGGTCAAGAACGCGCTCCGCATTCTGGACGTCAATCCCGAGGCGCAGATCTTTATACTGTACCGCGATATGAGGACTTACGGCTTTCAGGAGGAATACTATCGGAAGGCCCGGGAACGGGGGGTGATTTTCGCCCGCTTCGAACCCGAAAGCCCGCCTCTGGTGTCGGCGGAAGGGGATCATGTGAGGGTCACCTTTACCGACCTCATTCTGGGACGGCCGGTAACCATGGCAGCCGATGCGCTTTGTCTGAGCACTGGGATGATCAGCGACGATGAAGCCACCGAGGATCTGGCGAGTATCTTCAAACTTCCTCGCACGCAAGACGGATATTTCCTGGAAGAGCACGTCAAGCTGCGTCCGGTGGACCTTCCGGTTCCGGGTTTCTTTGTTGCGGGAACGGCTCATGCACCCAAGTCCATCCGGGAAAGCATCGCTCAGGCGGAGGCCGCGGCGGCCCGAGCGCAGACACTGCTGGCCCGCGAAGTCATGAACCTTGGAGCGGCGGTGGCCAAGGTGGATTCTTCAAAATGCGCAGCCTGCCTCTTCTGCGTGCGGGCTTGTCCCTACGGTGTCCCTACGATCAACGCGGACGGGTATTCCGAGATCGACCCGTCCAAATGTCACGGCTGTGGAGTCTGTGCATCGGAATGCCCGGCCAAGGCGATTCAACTCATGCGCTTCGAAGACGACCAGATATTGGCTGAACTCGACGGCTTGTTGGATCTGTTGGAAAGGAAGGTGGCCTGATGAACTCCTTTGAACCGGTCATTGTGGCCTTCTGTTGCCACTACTGCGCCTATACGGCCGCCGACATGGCCGGCAGCCTGCGACTCGACTATCCGCCCAATGTCAAGATTATTCGGGTTCCGTGTTCGGGCAAGGTGGATGTAATTCATATCCTGAAGGCATTTCAGAAAGGAGCCGACGGCGTATATGTAGCCGGCTGCCTGGACGGTGACTGCCACTTCAAGAACGGGAATCTCAAGGCGGCCAAACGGGTGGCTTACGCCCGGGGGATTTTGGACGAAGCTGGTATCGGTGGAGAGCGGCTGGAAATGGTCCAGGTGTCGGCGGGTATGGGCGAACGCTTTGCGGAGATCGCCCGCGAAATGACGGATAAGATCCGGCAACTGGGTCCCAACCCGATCAAGAGCCTTGCAGCGGCGTAAGTACCCGAGGCTGCGGGCCGAGCGGATGTATACTCTTAAGGAGAACGGATCGAGATGATTACCGCGGAACGAAAACCAATGGAAGAGATCATTGCCTACGTCCGGCCGTACGACCGCATTCTGCTGGTCGGCTGTAACGAGTGTGTTACCGTATGCGCGGCAGGGGGACGGAAGGAAGTCGGTATCCTGTCTTCAGCCCTGCAACTCGCGTTGCTTAAACAAGGGAAGACGCTCCAGATCAGGGAACATACCCTGGAGCGTCAATGTGATCCCGAATATGCGGAGGAACTGGCGCCCCTGATCAACAGCGCCGACGCGGTACTGTCTATGGCCTGCGGCTGCGGGGTTCAGGAGATTGCCCGTCGCTTCAAGGAGAAGCCGGTGTTTCCCGCCGTCAACACGAAATTCATGGGAGCATCGGAGCGCGCGGGTGTGTGGGCCGAGCGGTGCCAGGGATGCGGGGACTGCCTGTTGGGGCTCACCGGTGGAGTTTGTCCCGTGGCCCGGTGCTCCAAACAACTATTCAACGGTCCCTGTGGCGGATCGACCAGGGGGAAATGTGAAATCAATCCCGACATGGACTGCGCATGGCAGCTCATCTGGGATCGGCTGAAGGCACTGGGCGAATTGGCGCACTACGAAAGAATTGTACCGGCCAGAGACTGGCGGAGCGGCCGTGGGGGTGGCCCCAGGAAAATAATCAGGGAGGATCTGGCGGAATGAAAACGGATAGCGTACTCGAGAAAGTGCTTAAGGCCGGGAACTTGGCGGTGACTTCCGAATGCGGTCCTCCTCGAGGGGCTGTACCGGAAAAGGTTATCCAAAAGGGAGGACTCCTGAAGGGGTATGTGGACGCGGTCAACATTACCGACAACCAGACAGCCATGGTGCGGATGTCCAGCCTGGCCGCGGGGGTGCTCCTGAGAGGAATCGGTTTGCATCCGATTCTCCAGATGGTAACGCGAGACCGTAATCGGCTGGCCATGCAAAGCGATATCATCGGAGCCTATTCCTTGGGAATCAACACCATGCTCTGCCTGTCGGGAGATCATACGCATTTTGGAGATCATCCCATGGCGCTCTGCGTTCATGATATCGACTCGATCCAGTTCATTCAGATGATGCGGAACATGCGGGACGATGGTACGTTTCAGGGTGGGGCGGCCATGGAAAACCCGCCGAAGATGTTTATCGGGGCGGCCGCCAATCCCTTTGCGGATCCCTTCGAGCTGCGGGTGGCTCGTCTGGCCAAGAAGGCGGCCGCTGGCGCGGATTTCATCCAGACCCAATGCATCTATAATCTGGAAAAGTTCGAGAGATGGATGCAAGGGGTTCGAGACCGTGGTCTGCACGAGAAGATCTACATTTTGGCCGGTGTTACACCCATGAAGTCTGTCGGCATGGCCCGCTACATGAAGAACAAGGTCCCCGGCATGGATGTTCCGGACGAGGTGGTGGCGCGTATGGGTGGGGTTCCCAAGGAAAAACAGGCGGAAGAAGGAATTAAGATCTGCGTGGAGACCATACAGCGGCTCAAAGAAGTCGAAGGAGTCGCCGGATTCCATATCATGGCCATCGAGTGGGAAGAAAAAGTCCCGGAGATCGTGGAACGGGCTGGACTCTACCCCCGCCCTGCGATAGCCTGAACGTGTCTGAAACGATGAGACCGGCAAATCCCTGAGTAAGAGGGGGGAGACTTGAACGACCCTGGCGTGTAAGTCTGTTATCCGACCATTTGGAGTAAGGAGGAATATCGATGAGCGGCAACAAACTGATCCTGGTAGTGGACGACGACCCTGATCTGGTCGAGTCGATCGCCATGAAGCTGGAGAGTAAGAATTATCGTGTGGCCAAGGCCTATGATGGTGTTGAAGCATGGGACCGTATCAAGGAAGAACGGCCGGCATTGGTCGTCCTGGACGTAATGATGCCCCGCAAGGACGGCTATACCTTGTGCAATGAACTGAAGACATCCGACGAGTACAAGAGCATTATCGTAGTCCTTTTGACGGCCGTTGCCGATGCGGTTCGGTCCACCAGCTATACGCATCTGGAAGGTAAGAGCACGCTGGCGGACGACTACATACCGAAGCCCATTCAACTGGACCAACTCATGGAAATCATTGATGACCATTTGGGATAGCACGCAGTCCCCGTATGGTAATTACCTTTCAGGCCTGTGCGGAGGGTTTCTCCTCCGCACGGGAGGAAACCCACTGTGGGAACTTCCGAGTCAACGAAGCTGAAAATCGACGGTATCAAACTCAGCCCTGAACTGGTTCAGATCGCCTTTTTCCCTGAAAGCGGTACACCGGTTCCCAGGCTCTTTCACGATCTGGCTTCCCGGCGCATCAACCTGACCATGGTTACGTTGCAGCCGGAAGAGGGCAGGTCTTTCTGTTCCGTGACCTTTTGTCTGGGGTTGGAGGATCTTCTCCGAGCACAACCGATATTGGATGCATCTGCAGGAACCATGAAGATCCGGACGTCCGTGGGTTCGATCACCGTGTTCCCGCACGGGACACGCCTGGGACTGCTGGAGAAACTTCTTGCAGTCTTTGCCGAGAAGCGCTTGCCCGTCTATGGAATGGCCTCTTCTCTCTCCACGCTGACCTTCATCACCGACTTCCGGCGCCTGGATGAAGCGGTGATCGCTGTCCGTGAGCTGGCGGAAGTTCCGGCAAACCACGCCCCGTTTCGGCCCGAATTCCGAGTCAGGCAGCTCTGATGGAAACCATAGCCGTATATTGGGAACCCGTAATCAGCACCTACGGCATCGCTGAACGAACGGGCCTGTCCATGATAACGTACCCCTTGCGCCGGGACCCATGCGATGATTCCGTTTGCAGCGTGTTCCAGCAGGTCGCCCCAGGGGGAGACATGGTGCTCGCCTTTATGCATCCCGCTATCGACGGTGAGTTACGGCTGCATTTGGTGCTTGCCGGCGTGCCCGCCCATTTCTCATTGGAAGGATCGGCTGCTTCGAACGGCTCCCGTCTCCTTTCCGGACCACGCATGTACTCACCCGTGGAAGTAATCTATTTCCAGGGTCCCCACTTCGGGGATAGATACGGCATCGCGGATGCGGCGTTCAGCGCACTGAATCATCACGGAGTTCCCCTGCTGGCTGCGGCCTGTAGCGGTGCATCGGTCTATATGGTGCTTCCGGGTGGAACGGCTCGGGCGGCCCGTCAGGCGTTGTCCGCCGCCTTCGCGGTCCCGGATCGGAACGGCGGCGTTTGAGGTATGTGGGCTATGTACCGAAAAATGGCCGAGGAATTCGATTGGCGAATTCGGGTATTCGATTCCCTCTCGTTTCCCACTTTGATCCTGAAGCCCAATCGTACCATCGTTTCAGCCAACAAGATTTTTCTTGAAATGATCAATGCGAGCGAGAATGAAATTGTCGGCAGGACGTGCCGGGAGGTATTCCGGAAATACGTCGACGATCCCTCCCTGATCTGCGTCACGGATACCTGTCCCCTGGAGCAGACCATCAAGTCCGGAAAAGGGCACTCGGTATTGCGCGAGGTTCCTGTGAAGGACGGCAGCGTCCGGTGGGAAGACCGGGTCTTTTCCCCCATCCTGGACAAAGACGGACGTGTCATCTATGTCATCGAGAGCATACGCGACGTCACCCGCACCAAGACTCTCGAAAAGATGTATTACGGAATTCGGGCTTTCCTGGACCGGGTCATTCAGAGTTCGGCCAGCGCCATCGTGTCGGCGGATCGGGAAGGCCGACTGCTTTTGATGAATCAGGCGGCTGAGGAGCTGTTCGGCTATTCGATGGCGGATGCCGGACGCATTACCGTGGAAGATCTCTATCCTCCGGGTGTTGCGCGGGAGGTCATGAAAAAGCTGCGTGACAGCGGGTTTGGCGGCCGGGGAAAACTGTCGGCGACCCGGGTGGACATCATCAACGCATATGGGGAGACCATTCCCGTGGAACTGACCGGCGGCATCATCTACGAAGGTGACCAGGAAGCGGCGACCATGGGGATCTACAACGATCTTCGAGAACGGCTGGCCGTGCGAAAGAAGCTCCATGAGGCCCAAACCCAGGTCGCTCAGTCCGAGAAGATGGCTTCATTGGGGCGATTGGCGGCCGGAGTGGCCCATGAAATCAACAATCCCCTGACCGGGATTCTTCTCTACGGGAATATGATTCTCGAAAAGATGTCCAAGGACGATCCATTTCGGCACATGCTGGAAATGATCTTGGAGGATACCGGTCGTTGTCGGGACATCGTGAAACACCTGCTGACCTACAGCCGGCAAACGGGGTCCTCCCGCGAGCTTTTCCAGTTGAACAGCCTGGTGGAAGAAAGCCTCCTGCTCATCCGGGATCAGAAGTTGTTCCTGAACGTCATTGTGAAGAAGGAGTTGTCCGTCATTCCTGTGTCCGTTCAAGCCGACCGGAATCAAATGCGCCAGGTGGTGATCAATCTGGTCATGAACGCCTTGGACGCCATGGACCGAGAAGGCGTTCTGACCCTGCGCACCTACCAGGACAAAGCCCTTGGCATCGCTTGTTTAGAGGTGTCCGACACGGGTTCGGGCATATCGGAAGAAGACCGGAACAAGATCTTCGATCCGTTTTTTACGACCAAGGAGCCCGGGAAGGGAACGGGTCTCGGTTTGAGCACGGTGTACGGTATCGTCACCGAAAACAGTGGGAGCATTTCGCTCAAGAAATCCGGTCCTGGGGGCACCACGTTTCTTGTGGAGCTTCCTTTGGTGGAGCCTTCCGAAAAGAGTTCACCGGATGTGATCGGCTGAGGCGTACGGGAATTCCTCGGTGTTCGACAGGCGTTCCAGAGGAATGATATCGCGCCGCATCAGGACGGGAGTTCAAATCATGGCGGACATGGCAGTCGGAAAAATACTGGTCGTGGATGACGAACATCGCATTCGGGACGCATGCCGAATGGTCCTGCGGGAAGCGGGTTTCGATGTGGACTGCGTTGAGGATGGGTCCAAGGGCTTGGAGATGATCGATAGGAGCCACTACGACGTTGTGCTCCTGGACCTCATGATGCCGATGGTGTCCGGATTCGAGGTGCTTGAAAAGATCAAAGCATTGCACCCGGATACAGCGGTGATCGTGATTACCGGATACTCCACCCTGGAGCATTCCATAGAAGCCATGAAGAAGGGAGCTTTTGACTTCATCCCCAAACCGTTCACACCGGAACACCTTCGCGTCACGGTGTCCAAAGCCCTGAGTTACACCCAGGCATTGCAGGATATCGCTGAATCCCGTTCCCGGATCCGTACGCTGGTTAACCGGCTTTCCGACGGAGTTCTTTGCACGGATGTTCACCATAAGGTGGTTCTCGCAAATCCGGCGTTCCTGCGCATGATCGATTATCTCGGCGAAAACGTCCTGGGCCGGGATATCGGTGAATTTCTCGAGATCCTCCGCATTACGGAGATGATCCATCAGACTCTGGATATGGCCGAGGAGGAGTTCGGCGAGTTGACGGCAGTGGTGGAAAAGTTGGGCCGGGCCGAGGGAGAAGAGACCGTCCTCGAAGTTCGATGTTGTCCGTTCCGGAACCGAGCCGGGACCAACGTGGGAGTGATCACGGTGCTCCATGATATCACCGCCCTGAAAAAGATGGATCGCATGAAATCGGACTTCGTGTCCACGGTGAGTCACGAAATTCGGGGACCCATGAATTCCGTGCTCATGCAGTTGCAGGTGGTATTGGACGGGTTGGCGGGAGACTTGACTCGGAGGCAAAAGGAAATCCTGGAACGCGCCGGAGAGAAAATTCGGAACTTGGTCGCCATGGCATCCGAACTCCTCGACTTGGCCCGAATCGAATCCGGTCTGATTGCACAGGAACGGGAAGTTCTGGATTTGGTGGAGATAAACCGAGACCAGGTGACCTTCCATCAGGCCCGGGCTGAATCCAAATCCATCCGGCTGAGTTTGGATGCGCCCGCGGCGTTGCCGCCGGTACTGGCCAATCGCCGGAACATGGAGGAAGTCCTGTCCAATCTCATTACCAACGCCATCACGTATACCCCCTCCGGGGGAGAAGTGCATGTGTCCTTGGACAGCGACGGAGCCTTCGTACGGATACGGGTTCGAGATACGGGAATGGGTATCGATGCCGAGGATCTACCCCGGCTGTTCCAGCGGTTTTACCGGGTCCGAAACGAGCGGACGCGGCATATCCATGGTACCGGACTGGGACTGGCCATAGTCAAAGGTATTGTGGAGGCCCACCAGGGACGCATCGACGTCTCAAGTGAAGCCGGGAAGGGCAGTGTCTTTACCGTCCATATCCCGGTCGCCGCACTTTGACCGTTTCCGGTGTCCTGAAACAGGTTCGGGGGAACCCCGTTGGTAAAAAGGTTCCCCCGAAAACACGCAGTGAAGGCGTCGGGTCAATCCAAATCGCCCATGTCGGGAGGCATGCCTGCCCCGCCCGGCATGCCGGGGCCGTTCTTTTTCTTGGGTTTTTCGGCCACCATGGCTTCCGTGGTCAGGAGCAGGGAGGCTACGGATGCCGCGTTTTGCAAAGCGAAGCGGGTCACCTTGGTGGGGTCGATAACACCGGCTTCCAAAAGGTCTTCAAATGTACCGGTTTCTGCATTGAATCCCACGGCGCCCTGTTCTTCTTTTACCCGCTGGACGATCACCGAACCCTCGTGACCGGCATTGATGGCGATTTGTCGTACGGGTTCCTCAAGGGCCCGTTTAACGATATTCAGACCGAACTGCTCTTCACCGGGCTCTTTGGCGGCTTCCAGCACCTTCAGACAACGGATGAAGGCGACACCGCCGCCCGGAACGATACCTTCTTCCACCGCGGCGCGGGTTGCGTTCAAGGCATCCTCCACGCGGGCCTTCTTTTCCTTCATCTCGATTTCGGTGGCCGCCCCTACTTTAATCACCGCCACGCCGCCCACCAGCTTGGCCAGACGTTCCTGAAGTTTCTCGCGGTCGTAGTCCGAAGTCGTTTCCTCGATCTGAGCCCGGATCTGTCGAACTCTTCCCTCGATGTCCGCCTTGCTTCCGGCTCCGTCCACGATGGTGGTGTTGTCCTTGTCGATGACGATGCGTTTAGCCGTTCCCAAATCCTTTACGGTAATGTTCTCCAATTTGATACCGAGATCCTCGGAAACCACCTGTCCACCCGTGAGCACCGCGATATCCTGGAGCATGGCCTTTCGGCGATCACCGAAACCGGGGGCTTTTACCGCGGCGCATCGCAAGGTTCCACGCAGCTTGTTCACTACGAGTGTGGCTAGGGCTTCTCCTTCCACTTCTTCGGCAATGATCAGCAGCGGTTTACCCATTTTGGCAATTTGCTCCAACACGGGCAAAAGGTCCTTCATGTTACTGATCTTCTTTTCGTGGATCAGGATATTGGCGTCTTCTAAAACGCATTCCATCTTTTCCGGGTCCGTTACGAAATAGGGAGAGGAGTAACCCCGATCGAACTGCATTCCTTCCACGATTTCGAGCGTGGTTTCCATGCTTTTGGCTTCCTCTACCGTAATGACCCCCTCTTTCCCGACTTTTTCCATGGCCTCGGAGATGATGTCTCCGATGGTCTTGTCGTTGTTGGCCGAAATGGCTCCCACCTGGGAAATTTCTTTCTTGTCCTTTGTGGGTTTCGAGATTTTCTTGAGTTCGTTCACCACCAAGGCTACGGCTTTGTCCACACCGCGTTTCAAAGCCATGGGGTTGGATCCCGCGGCCACGAGTTTGGAACCTTCCCGGTAGATGCTCTGAGCCAGGATGGTGGCCGTCGTGGTTCCGTCGCCGGCCACGTCGGACGTCTTGGAGGCCACCTCCTTAACCATTTGAGCGCCCATGTTCTCGAATTTGTCTTCTAATTCAACTTCTTTGGCTACGGTAACACCGTCTTTCGTGATGGTGGGAGCACCCCAGGATTTTTCCAGGAGAACATTCCGGCCTTTCGGACCCAGGGTTACCTTGACCGCATTGGCAAGGGCATCCACGCCTCTTAGCATCTTTTCCCTTGCAGCAACATCATATTTGATCTCTTTTGCCGCCATATGATCTCACCCCTTTACTTCTCCAGGATTGCCAAAATGTCGTCTTCCCGCATAATGATGTGCTCAACGCCGTCGATCTTGATCTCCGTCCCGGCGTATTTTCCGAACAGGATGCGGTCCCCCTCTTTGACCTGCATGGGAATTCGTCCTCCTTCATCGTTGGACCTTCCGGGACCCACGGACACGACTTTGCCTTCCTGAGGCTTCTCCTTGGCGGTGTCCGGAATGATGATTCCACCGGCCGACTTGGATTCCTCCTCCACCCGTAAAACCAGCACCCGGTCATTCAATGGCCTGACTTTCATCTTCTCCACCTCCTGCTGAATCTATCCGCCCGGCGCATGCCGGACCCCTCAAATGCTCCGCTTGGAACGTGCAATCCGCTGCTTGATTACAAGCAGAGCGATTTCCCTAAATTCTCTTGTGAACCGGAATCATGCCGGAGAAACCATCCCGCAGGAGGTGTTCTCCTGAGTTCCGTTCCCGAATGGGCAAGGCAGGACGATCATCATGTCGATGCTGAAGACTCCCGAGACTTTAGTGCAAGAGCACGCTGCCGATCGGTTTTCCCGCCGGGCTTTCCCCCCGCGGACGTCATGACCATACACCGTTCTCGGCATACAGAACGTTCGCGTACCGGCTATCTTCCTGCAAAAGGCAAAACCCGCGCATAAACACGAATTAAAAATTATTCCCGCCCCGGATTTTGTCAATAGGGCGCCCCAAATTTTTTTCGATGGAATTCCGAAGCGGAGCAGGAAGCGTGTGGAACGATGGTGAATGGGAAACCCGGCGAGCCGGCAAGCATCCGCCGGCCTATTCCGGCGGCGTGCTCATGACTCGGGTGACGTTCCACCGGAGGACACCAGGTGACGGAGACCGTCGGTCAGGCTGAAGGAAGGCAGATAGTCCAGAAGGGCTGCAGCGCGTTCGATGGAGGCCCGTGAGTGTCGTACGTCGCCCGATCGGAGTGGTTCGAAGACAGGTTCGACCCGGAATCCCGTAATGCTCCTCAGGGTTCGAAGGAGCTCGATCACGGATACGGAGGATCCGCTTCCCACGTTGACAACCTCTCCCCGGCCCACTTTGGGCGATCTCATGGCAAGGATCGTGGCGCGTATCACGTCCGCCACGAACACAAAGTCCCGGGTCTGTTCCCCATCCCCGAATATGACCGGCGTTTGGTCGTGCGTCAACTGGTGTGCGAAACGAGCGATGACGCCGGAATATGGGGAATGGGGATTCTGCCTGGGGCCATAAACGTTGAAATAGCGCAGGCACACCGTTTCCAGACCGTACAGTTCGGAATACATCCGGGCGTACAGTTCCATGGATGCCTTCTGCACGGCGTAAGGGGATTCAGGCTGCAGAGGATGGTCTTCCGTTTTTGGGGACGCGGGATGGGTTCCATATACGGCGGACGAACTGGCCAGGACCACCCGTTTGACTCCGCATGCACGGGCCGCTTCCAGCACGTTCAAGCTTCCGGAAAGGTTCACGTCATGGCAGCGAGCGGGATCTTCGACGGACTCCTGGACGGACACCACGGCGGCCAGATGCGCCACGGTCTCGACCTCTTTCATGGCGTGAGGCAACGCGTTTGCATTTCGGATATCCAGTTCCAGCAACAGAGGCTTGGGTTCGACGGATTTGAGATTGGACCTGCTACCCGAGGATAAATTATCCACCACGACGACCTCGTTCCCGTCACGGAGCAGGTGTTCCACCAGATGAGAACCTATGAACCCACAGCCCCCGGTCACCAGCACTTTGGGCATGTATCCGTCACCTTTCTGATCCGGTTGAGCGGGAAGGAACCCGCTGTTCCGCCCGGACGGGCATAAATCAAACAAGTCAAGAGGATTCCTGCCCGGGATAGTGCGCCTTTTGGGAGAGACTTGCCGCGGGCGAGGACCCTGGGGCGGCATTCGGGACGG
The DNA here is from genome assembly GCA_964597345.1 of uncultured Thermodesulfobacteriota bacterium. Lineage (GTDB taxonomy): Bacteria > Desulfobacterota > Desulfarculia > JACQYL01 > JACQYL01 > CAZQXK01. The sequence continues at coordinate 45,547 of CAZQXK010000016.1, forward strand.
TTTTTCCCCTCCCGGTATGGGAGGATAAAATGTCCGTGGGCCGCTGGTGGACAATGGGCTGCAGGCCGTGTAACTCCCCATGAGACCAAGGCGAACGAAGTACGCTGCGGGTCACCTTCTTCCCCCGTTTGTCCCGGGCTATATGGAAATGTGCTTTCCTTTCGGGGTGTCTTCGAGCATCAAGAGTCCGACGGACCGTTTTCCCAAAGTCGTCCAACTCCCCGCAAACGCCCCTGGGTTGAAAAGCAGTACCCCGTCGGCGACGCGGTTGGTTGGGTGGTGCGTGTGACCGAACACGAGCACATTCAACTGCTCGCCCGCGAACCGGGAAAGAAGTCGTTTCTCGATACCCAACGGCGCCCCGAAGCCGTGAATAAGCCCCACCCGAAACCCTCCCAGATCCAGAATACGCCATTCCGGGAGAGCGCGCTTGCATTCCGGGGAATCCATGTTGCCATGAACCGCGATCACTTCCTTGTCTCCTACGGCGGTGAGTATGTCCAACTCGATGAGGTCTCCTGCGTGGAGAATCAGATCCACGTCGGAGAAAACGCTTTGGACTACCTGAGTCAGTTCCTCTGTAGGTTTGGACAAGTGAGTGTCCGAAAGTATCCCGATTTTCATACTGGGTTCCTTACCGAGCCCGACTCCGGATTTGGTGGAAAGCACCGACCGAGCATTGAGTATACGCTTCCAGCGCGGGGGGTGCAACGCCGCAGCACCTTAAAGTGAAGGGGAATCCGCCAAAGCGCTGAGCGGGCCTCTCGATTCGGGACTATGCCTTTGCGATTGACATCCTCCGACGGTTGCGTATTCAAATAGAAAAACCATCCAACGCGTAACCCAAACGGACTTCGGTTCCATTGCCGAAATCCAAAATTTCCCAACAGGAGAAAAACTAATGGCATCACACAACGTGTTCGTGTTCAAGCCTTTTCTGTTTGAATCGGGACAAAAGATTCGCATTGAAGACGGCCCCCGCAAAGGGGATTGGGAGGTGATCGGCCTGACGGAACACAAAATGAAGCTCCGGCGCCCTGTGACGAGCAGGGAGGTGGAATGGAATCGATTCTGCTATTACGTGGAGGAGCGGAAAGACTCTCCCTGGCCCCGGGTGGATTAACATGCCGATTTGATGAGCATTCGATCCTGCGCTTCTTCCACCGCCTGTAAGGGGTATCCGTTTCCGTGCGGGTATACACGAGGATGACTATGCTCGGGATCCCGAAGACGCTTTTCCCTTGGTCCCGGAGCGAGAGCCAAAGAATGTCGGAAGGCGCCACGTCGTTGCTTCTGGACACGTCTCCGGATTTCTGGTCTACTTGGCGTACACCCCGGACCGCTCCCTCATAACGTTCCGCCCGGCCCGGCGAATCTATCCGGTCACCACTGCGGGAGACCGTGGAGACGATTGCCCGGTGGTAAGGCAGGTGCGAACCGGGCATCTTTTGCATGAGAAGGAAGATCCATGGATTTCATTCCTGAAGTACAAGATCGATATGGGGTTCAGTGTTACGACTCCGTGCCGGGAATTGACGGTGTGGAACGGATTGCGCTGACGAGGCGCAACGACGATGGTGGTGTCTTCATGGAACTCGCTCGTCTGGTATCCGGAGAGTTGGAGGCGTTACCCGGATTTCGGCCGGCGCAGATCAATTACAGTGAACTGGATCCCGGAGTCATTAAAGCATTTCATATTCACCGGCGGCAAACGGACGTCTGGTTTGTGACTCCGGAAAGCAAGCTCCTGGCGGTGCTCCTGGATGCGCGGGATCGGTCGGTCACCCGCGGCCGACAAATGCGTCTGGTCCTCGGCGACGGTGTCTGCCAGTTGATCCGCATTCCTCCCGGTGTGGCCCATGGCATTCGGAACCTATCCCCGGCAAGGAGCAGAATGTTTTACCTGGTGGATTTTCACTTCGATCCTTCGCCGGAAAATACTCAGGAAGGCAGATTACCCTGGGACTTCCTGGGTGCGGGGATTTGGGAAGTGGAACGGCAATGATGGGGCGATTCATCGGAAACCGGCGACTGTTAAGGCTCGTCGTTTCAAGAGGCTCACCGGTAGGCGGACACGATTTCCTTTTCAATCCATGCGCGGATGAGGGCCGCCTGACCCGGGTGGGAGCGAGGAAGACCGAGCCCCAGGCGCAGAAAATCCCGGAAGGACTTTTCCATGTCCAACCGACCGACCGGAGGCCCGCCGGGAAAAGCGTTTGAAAAGCGGGCCGTTCCCCTTGGGATGACGGAGGCCCACCATTCCTGAAACCGTTCTATGAAACGTGTCCCTTGCAGCGTTTTCCTCCCATGCCGGTCCATCCAACGTTCGATGACGTATCTTCGAGCGCCCGAAAGTGGAAGCTTCAGGAACGGAAACCGGTCCAACAGCGCCCCATACTCCGGGCACGGTGTGTTTTCCCATTCGGCGATGCGCCCCAGCACGAGGCCTCCCCATGGAAGAAGGACGAACAGCGGGTTCCTGGAAGGACTCGAGTATTCGAAGGAGTCCAATCCCTCGCAGAAATGAAGCCAAAACGTCCTGTGCTCGGGTCTTAGACAGTCGAATTCCATGGCCTGGGGGCAGACGGCCATTCTGCACTTGTCCCCGTACCCTACCAGATGACGGAGATCGCGGCCCTGGTGTACGGCCGGATGCAAAAGGCAGCCTATCAGACCGCAGCCTGGATCCAGGAAACCCAGAGCCCAGCAGGAGTATCCGGTAATGGGCTTCGGGACTCGAAGGTTCCGGCGCCACGTTGCGGTGTGTTCTCTCAGTTCGCGGGAGATGAACCCACGAAATTCGAGATGATCGTATCCGGCGGGCCGAATGGGCGGACAACAGCGGAAACAGCTTTTTCTCCCGTCGGGATGGCACAACGTCGTATTGGACGAAGAGAGTCTCAAAGGTATTCTCCCGGATCTTTATCCGCTGTTAGTGTGTGAATGTCGCGCCGCATGGCGACGACCCTTTCTCGGATCCTCATCCGAATCGAAAAGAATCGTTGCGGACCCTTGCGGGTTTCGATCAGGCTGCTGAAAAACCGAAGCTTTCTTCACCCCCGTTTCTTTTGGTTTGTTCTCCACAGACCACGCAATCAATGAATTCCGTGGCGGGTTTCTTGCCTCCCGTGTCTCTTCTTCCCCTCTTTCGCGCTGTCCGAAAAGCGTACCGTTCATCCGTCGCCGGCGGTCACCGGCCGAAACTTGACTTACCCCGGCCTCGCGAGTACTGTTTGCTCCGTATCGCGAGGGAATCGAAGCATGGATCAGGGGAGTCGGGAGGTGCCAAGGTTTTGAGAGCGGTAATCGTCGGTGCGGGGGAAGTCGGGTACCGCATAGCCGAACGGCTTTCCAGGGAGAATAAGGACGTCGTGATCATCGATCGGGATCCGGCCAAGACGCGTCGCGTGCGGGATACTTTGGATGTGGAAGTCCTGGAGGGAACGGGCAGCAGTCCTTCTTTGCTCGAACAGTCGCGAATCCGGGATGCGGACATCCTGGTGGCCGTCACCGACAGCGATGAAGCCAATATCATGGCCTGCCTGTTTGCCAACGTGCTTTCTCCGAAGACCATAAAGATCGCCCGCATACGAAACCCGGAGTACTTGGCTTACCGATCCCTGTTCAGCCACGAGACACTCAACATTCACCAGATCATCAACCCGGAATCCGAAGTCGTCAAGAAAATCGTGGCCCTCTTCGACGCACCCGGAGCCATCGACGTGCTTCGGTTTTCGGAGGGCAAGGTGCATCTTATCGGCGTCGAGGTGAAAAAGGATTCTTTCTTGGCGCACAAGAAGCTCTCGGACCTGGGGGGGACGGATTTCGGCGCGAATATGCTCGTGGGCGCCGTGATTCGGGGCGAAACGATGATCGTGCCGGGCGGTGAGTATGTGATCCTCCCCGGAGACCTCATATATGTGGTGAGCAGCACGGAGGTCAAGAGGAATGTCCTTCGTGTTCTGAATCTGTCGGCGGACCCGGTTCACAAGGTCATCATTATAGGGGGCGGTCATTTGGGCCGCAGTTTGGCCCTTCACTTGGACAAGACCCACGTACACACGCGGTTGATCGATTCGGACGAAAACCGCTGCCGGGATCTCGCGAACACCCTGGAACGGGTCACCGTGCTGCGAGGGGATGCCACAAACCAAGATGTTCTTTTGGAGGAGAAAGTCCAAGACGCCGATGTTCTGGTGGCCGCTACCGGGGATGAAGAAAAGAATATCCTGATTTCCCTCCTTGCCAAACAGATGGGAGTCCCTCGAACCATCACGCGGGTACAGCGGTTCAGTTACATACCGCTCACGGCCCGATTGGGAATCGACATGGTGGTCAGCACTCACTTGGCGGCCATCGATGCCACCCTGCAATTCATCCGGAAGGGTAAAGTGATGTCCGTGGCCGCCCTGAAGGGGGAGTATGCCGAGGTAATCGAGGTCGTGGTACAAGAACCTTCCGATATTTTGGGCATTCCGCTTAAGACCCTGAAGTTTCCCAAGGGAGCCCTTATTGGCGCGGTCGTCCGGGGGGACTCCGTCATCATCCCCGACGGTCACAGTGTGATCCAGTCCCAGGACCGACTTTTGATCTTTGCCCTCCGGGAGGCCATTCCAGCCATTGAAAGACTCCTCATGGAGTAAATGGATTCGGGATTGCCCGCCTTCACCGGCAAGGACAATTCCCTGTTTCTTTTCGGCTAAATCTGTTTCGGGCGCTGCATGAGTATTCGGCCGGTCCTCTATCTCGTTTCCTTTTCCCTCGTCTTTATCGCCGCCGCCATGGGTACCGGCATCGCGTGGTCCCTGTATTACGGCGAAGCCATCCGTCCCTTCCTGTATGCCATGATCATTACACTGATGGCGGGAACAGCGGGCTATGTCCTCTTCAAGGAACCGGACATAGATCAGAAGATCGGAACCCGCGAAGGGTATGCCATCGCCTCCTTGGGCTGGAGCGCCGTAGCCTTGTTTTCCACGTTGCCGCTCATGTTCAGCGGGCATTTTACGTTCACGGACGCGTTTTTCGAGATGATGAGCGGGTACACCACCACGGGAGCGAGTATTCTTCAAGATATCGAGGTCCTGCCCAAGGGAATACTATTCTGGCGAAGCCTTACCCACTGGTTCGGCGGCATGGGCATCGTCGTGCTCATGGTGGCCATTCTTCCCCGACTTGCTCTGGGAGGGATGCAGATGCTCAAAGGGGAGGTGCCCGGTCCCTCGGTGGACAAACTCGGGCCTCGTATCCGGCGCAGCGCCCAATGGCTTTGGGTCATTTATCTGGCCATCTCCCTGGCTCAGACTCTTTTCTTGCTCTTGGGAGGAATGGATCTGTTGGATGCGACTATCCACACGTTCGGGACCATGGCCACCGGGGGCTTCTCATCCAAGAACTCCAGTATCGCGCACTTCGACAGCGCTTATATAGACTGGGTGATCCTGTTCTTCATGTTTGTCGCCGGAACCAACTTCGCCCTGCACTATCGGTTTTTCTTCCGGCGTAAGTTCGATTACTTCAGGAACAGTGAGTTTCTGTTGTATTGCGGTGTGTTTTTGGTCGCGTGGAGTACGCTTACGTGGAATCTCCTGGGGGCGGGGGTATACGAGAAACTGGCGGATGCGGTCCGCTACGCGGGATTTCAGGTGGTCTCCATAGGAACGACCACGGGATTCTGTACCGCGGACACGGACACTTGGCCGACCTATGCCAAGATTCTTCTGACTCTCTTGATGTTTTTGGGCGGGTGCGCGGGTTCCACCGGCGGAGGGATGAAGCACATACGAGTGTTGCTGTTGGCGAGATTGGCATACCGGGAGATGTTCCGGGCCATTCACCCGAGGCTGGTGCGGAGCGTTCGGGTGGGCGGGCAGGTGATGGATGAAAGCATCCTCAATTCCGTCGTGGGGTACTTTGTCCTGTACCTGTCGCTGTTCGCCGTGGGATGCGCTGCCATTGGAGCGTTCGGCTTCGATTTCATCACGAGCGTCGAGGCTGTTGCGGCCACTCTAAACAACATCGGTCCCGGTTTCGGCCTGGTGGGAGCCACCGGGAATTATGCCGCTTTCCCGCCGGCCGCCAAGTGGATCCTGAGTTTCTTGATGTTGGTGGGAAGACTGGAAGTGTTTTCAGTGGTGTTGCTGTTCACCCGCGAATTCTGGAAAAAGTGAGCATAGACCTCCGTCGACCGCTCCGGCCGGGTAGCAGGCCGCTGAAAAACGCGGTCTGCGGTCACGCCAACGGCCTGAGGCGTAATCCTTTCGTCGTTGCGGAGTACGGTAGCCTTATTTCTCAGGATTCGCCCGCCTTGCATCTCATCGTTTTGCACGGGCCTGCCTACAATGCCGTTTATCAACGGGCGGTAGGAAAAAGCGTTGACGGGAAACGGTCTAGTGAAAACCGCGCGGGGCCCGTGCGGATTCCGTTCTCCGTCGGTGGGTCTTTCGGCACAGGGTCCATGTCCATGGGAATCCCCGGAGGGTGGGCGCGCCCGTACCGGCGGCCCCTCGAAAAACAGGCTTGCCGGTACGGGAGTAGAAAGCCATCAGGGGAAGCCTCTGAGCGTTCCGGGGATTCAGCCGGGCATAAGGCGGAGCGCAATAGTTTCCGCCCGCAAGCGGAAAACACAGGCGCAACCGATGCGATACACCCCTCGGCTCTATTTGTTCCGTCCGCTAAATGAACATGTGAATTTTGGCGTTTTCCAGGAGTTTTCGAAGGTACTCCCGTTCCTGCATTTCCAACTTTCCCTTCTTGAGGACCATGGTGATCCCCGGCTTGGCCTGCTCCAGGGGGACCACATCCGCCCGGGTAACCTTATTCGCCTTGATGATATGATATCCGAAGTGGGTTTTCACCACGTCGCTGATTTCCCCCTCCTGAAGGTTGAATGCGACTTCGTCGAATTCCGGCGGCATGAACCCTTTCTTCAAGACTCCCAGTTTTCCCCCCGCGAAGCGACTGGGATCCTGCGAGAACTCTTCGGCCAGTGCTTCGAAGTCGGCGCCTCCTTGAAGCTGTTTCAGGAGCTGGCGCGCCTTTTTCTCCGCCTCGGAGTGTTCTTCAGGAGAGGCGTCCGGCCTGACCTCGATGACGATGTGGCTGATATCCACGGAGGCCGGACTCGCAAACCGCTTCATATTGTGTGTGTAATACGCTTGGATCTCTTCGTCGGAGACGGTGATCTGGTCCACTACCTGCTGCTGAACGAGTTTCTTGACGGCCATGGATCTCAGGATCCGAGACTTGAGAGTTTCCTCGGAGACCTTCATCTGCTCCAGTTGCGCCTGAAACTGTTTTCGGCCTCCGCTCATCACGATCATCTGCTCCAGTTGGCGCTGCATTTCTTCTTCCGACACGTCGATCATGAATTTCTGACATTCCTGTTCGACGACTCGGTTCTGGATTTCCATTTGAACGATTCGTGTGGCGAGTTCGAAGACCACATCCCGATCGGCCTGCTTACCGTTGGTGGCTTCCCACTGCTGGACGGCATCCGCCAGCAGGTCATGCACGGCGGAATAGCGGATGGGTTCCCCATTGACCATGGCCAGAATTTCCGGGAAATGAGGCTCTTCGTCGGCCGCCGCCGGGATTACCCAGCACACGAGCACAAGAAGGCCGGCAAGAAACATGGTACGCGCGGACGTCATGAAACAATCCCTTTCGTTAAATGGAATCGGCCCTGTGTGGGGCCGCTATAATGTGGAAGTGTAGAGAATCGGAGAAGCGCTTGTCAAGCGGGGTCGAGTAAAGGATTTTTAAGATTGACTCATAGGAAAGTGGTTTGTTACATTTCTCACGTATCGTCTTCAGCCGAAATCCGGGGACTGATCAGCTCACCGAGGGCATATCCAACGATCCTGAGAGGAGAAAGGAGATACGCATGGCGGCCAAGATCATCAAGGGCGCGGAAATCGCCAAACAGATCCGTGAGGAACTCAAAACCGAGGTCGCGGAGTTGAAACAGAAGCACGGAATCGAACCGGGCCTTGTCACCATTCTGGTGGGCGAGAATCCGGCTTCCCAGAGTTACGTGCGCGCCAAGACCCAAACAGCCAAGGAACTTGGTTTCTATTCGATTCAGGACACGCAGCCCGCGGACATATCCGAAGAGAATTTGCTGGGCCT